>NZ_PTIR01000010.1 GCF_002934455.1 Trinickia symbiotica
TTCAACGCCAGTCCGGCAATTGACGCGCCCGGCTGCAGGCAGGCGTCAATCAGCTTGCGCTTACCCTCAGCGTCAAACTTGCGCTTGCCTGCCGCCGTCACGCCGGTCACCCGCAGGGGAAGGAAATCAACTTCGTTCTGTGTCATCGGTTGCGTCCGCAAGTTGTAGTTGCGGACGCAAGCCTGCGCTCGTTCAGCTTCCGATTCTAGGTGCGCTTAAATTCGCGCTTACTTTGCTGTGGCAAGACTGGGCGAGAACGCCACCGAAGATGGGACCGAGCTTGCGGCCGCCTACGGGGTCGCGGTCCGAAATTCGGATGGCGCAGCGGACAGTGGCTCGCTTACGCAAACAGCGGTTGATTCTCACGACGCAAGCGCCAAACGGCAGCCTAATTCACGCGCTTTCGGAGCGCGGTGCAAAGGCACTTCAAAGTCTTGGTATTGCCGCAAGCAGCGGCAAGGATTTGGTCAGGGAATATGGCGCAGCGTACTTTCTGCACCGAAGCATTGCGAATGAAGTTGCGATAGGCGGCATCCTTGAGGGATACCGCGTTGCGACGGAGCGCGAGACGGCCCAAGGGCGGTGGCTCGGTGGGATGGATGGCATTCGCGGGAAAAAGCCGGACGTACTGCTACGCGCGAACGAAAGAGTGTGGTGGGTCGAAGTTGAACGGCGGAAAAATCAACGCGACTACGCCCGCCTGCTCGACTGGCTCGACAAAATTTGGGAATCGAGCGCACGGCTAGGCGAACCAGCGCAACTGACTAATAACGCGTGGCTAGTACAGGTAATCTTTGTCTGCTCGGACGCCATCGCCCGAAAGTTGATGACTGACCTAACTAGCAGAGGTTGGAACGCCGAGATGCTGGCGACGAGAATTCGCTTCGAAACGTCGCTATACACGTTCAGGACCATTCTGCATTTCTGACAGAGGCCAGGGCGTAGCCTAGCCGGACCGCGCCCCTCAACGTTGATTCCGCCCGACGCCAAATTTCCAGTCGGGCAGCAGAGCCGCCGGCGGCTCTGCTCGCTTTATTCTGCGAAGGGCCTTGGTGCACAGCCCATTCCTTCCAGGTCGATGCCATATTTCGCTGCCGATTGCCTGACGAACAAGGCGTAGGCCTGAGTCAACCTTACGGAATCCCTCGCCAGTTCCTCAAGCTCGTCTAGGGTCATGCCACATGAGCTCTCGATTAAGGTACGGACCTCCATCACATCAGAGAGAAACGCAACCACTTGAGGTTGTTGGTCTGAGTTGTTCATATTTAGTCATCCTTCTTATTTAAGACTGCCGGTACGCTATCGCAACGTGCCCGGTGTTAGTGGTGTCCAAACCGTCCAATCTGTCCAGAGCCCCCGTGGGCCCTCGGCTCGGACATATACCGCCACGTCCAAACCGTCCAATCCGTCGGGACTTTGGAACAAATTGGAAGCTCTCCCATACGCTCAAGGCCCAATTTCATAAGGACTTTGGACGCTTTGGACAGTTTGGATGGTTGCCGAGCTGGGCCGGATCGGCCCAGCTCTTGGGTACTCGGTCCCTGTCGCCCAGGGGGTTATGACTGGAAAGCCCATGCTTGCCGTACATGCTTGCCCTCGTACTCGGCACCGGCTGCGACGACTCTCAACCAGCCCTTTGCCGAGAGCACGTTCAGACGTTCGGAAAGCACCCGGCCGGAGGTTTTGGGGCGGTAGTACCAGGCAATCTCCGTCTTCGTGATGACGCCGTGAGGCCTGCCGGCCGTCCTTTCGGCGAGCCAGACGCGCAGTTTTTCGACCTCCATCATTTCGGCGTCCGCCCTGGCGCGATTCCGTATGGCCTGGAGGGTCATCAAGCTGTGCTTGACCACGGCAACGCCGCCGCAGACATGCCGAGCGTGGATTTCGTCACTCGCAGGATTCTCGACAAAGGCCAGTACAGCAGCTACTCGCGCTGCAAGCTCCGCCGACTTTGCGCCCGACGCGGCGATTTCAGACAGCTCACGATGCGCGCCGAGCTCTGTTTCGATTTCGTTGTAGGCGTCAATCCAGACTCGGCGCGCCTCGGCGTCTAACTTGAGCGTCCTAAGCTCCAGTGCACCCTCCTCGCCCGCTTTCACTGGCCGGGTCAGCAGCTCGCGCATCAGTTCCCAATAGCCGGTCAAGCGGACATCTTGGGTCGGGTCCGAGCCTCTGTACAACCTCTCACCCTTCATCGACTTCGGCCAGGTGATAAGAAAACGAGGCAAGAAGCCTTGCCCGGTGAGCAGCGGGTCGCCCATGATTTCGGTGGCGATGACGGGTTGCAACATCAGGTGAGCTGAAAGGCGGCGGCCCCATAAGGCGAATGCCTGCCCTTCAGCAGCATTGGTTTTTCGGATTGGAGAGCCATCCCAAAGCGACGAAAGCCCAGCGATTGTGGCTTTCATGGTCTCCTGCCGCATCGCATAGCCTCCAAAGAACGCGCCCCCTTCGTCGGAGAACAGTCCCTTATAGGAAATGCCGGTGCGATAGGCCTGGATAAGCCCTTCAAACGTCGGCGAGCTTACTGTCAATGTCGGTTCGGGCGTCAGCTTTGGCTTCGGTCCAAGGCGCTCAAGCTCGTCCTGTACCAGGAACGGGTCGCCTCCTCTGCCCTTTATGCGTTTAACCTGCGACTCCCAAATGTCACACAGGAGCTTTTCCAGCTCGACGGTGCGCTTCCATTCTCCGTTTGCCCATTCTTCCCACTGCCGGTGCGCGCGCATCGCAACCGCGTCGGTCTGGCTCTTTCGGTCACCAGATTCGGCGATTGACATGCCGAACAGGCTGCACGGAAAGCGCCGCCCGTCGATTTCCACATCCACGTGGGCTTGCGCCACCAGTGCCGCCGCTGTTAATAGCGACATGCCAGCCAGACCGGCGGGCACTTGGACATGCTCGACAATTGCCTGAGCAGGAGCGGCCAAGACGCCAAGCTCCTCGATTGGAAAGGCCGACGTCTCAACTTCCGACATATCGAAAACTGGTTCGGCGAGTGCCACACGGCCATTCGGGATGGAAACCATACTGTTCATAACGGTTTCTCCCTCAATTGCCCGTGTGCAGATGCACACGGGTGGAAATGAATGCTTCGATGTCTTGCAAGCGGTACTGGACGCGACCGCCAACTTTCACATACGGCAGGTTGTATCGCCCCGAGCTGCGCCAGACAGCGAGCGTCGCGGGCTTGATTTGCAGGTATTCAGCGGCCTGCGCCGGATTCAAAAAGATTGTTTTAAACATATTGATACTCACTGTTTTGTTGTAGGTATGAAGTACTTCCCCCGGGGCTTTCCCCGGGGGCCTTTGAGTCATTCGGTTGTTAAAGAGCGCATGAAACAGTGAGCGGATTTTTCCGGCATGCGAACCCTCAGGGCAATCCGTCAGGGTGGAGTCGATTTCGGGGCCGATTAACCCTGAGGGTGACTGGCGAATGAGCCTGGCCAGACCGGCTCCACCCGCTGCCTCGCGGGGGCGCAAGAATGAGAGGTGCCGCGTAACCAGTTGATGGGAAACGAAATATTTCGCACTGGGAACTCGACGGTGCCACTGTCGCGAGTTGAACGTGCGAGGTGAACGGCAACCCTGAGGGTTACGTCACGTCGCAAAAAAATTGGCAAAAAAATTCGTGAGATTGGGATGCGCGCGCCCAAAGGGATGCCGGCTGGACGCTCGGCTGCAGCCTGCGGCGCGGCTACAGGTACGTGCGGCGAATGAGTACGGGGCGACGCCAACGGTTCCGGATATCATCGTGCACGCGCCCGGAAAGCGCGACCTCCTGGGCGAACTGTTCAACGGTCAACCCTCGCCCGCCGACAAGCCATGTATGAGTGCGCTCGTTAAGCTCGAATCCGCGTGCGAGGATGCGGGCCAGGTTCGTCGGATTCATATGCCTCGTAGCGTCGAAATGCTGGGCCGTCTCGCACGCCGCATACACATCACCGCCAAACGCCATTGATGCGATAAAGCACAGACTGAGAAAATCGGTATCCAGCATTTCACTCCGGGAAGGTCGGAATTTTTCCGTTTATATCTGGAGATATAAATCCTCGTTTCTACATATAGAAACCTTCCACGGAGTTTCCATGAAAATATTGCCTCATGATGCAGCATTAGCGCTTGCACATACCTCCGGTCGGAGGCGTTACTCCATACGCATTCAGTCAGGCGGCAAAACTCAGTCCGAATCAAGCAACTTTGAACTTTCCGAAGGCCAGCTTCTAGACATTACATTCGACGGTAGTACTGGCGTGACAACGTGCAGGCTTGGAAGCCATGAGGAATTCGAGGTACTGTGGAATAGCGAATGGGAGGAAGATATGACGTGGTAGAACGTAACAGCTAGGCAACCTCGTAACACAAGGCCAAGCAGCCCTGTGTCCTCCGGCTTACTTCTTTGACTTATTAGCCAAATTTCTATCGATAGTGCAAATGACCTTCTCGATTGATTTTGCAGCGACATCGCTCATCCAGTCGTATTCCCCCTGTAACTCATCAATGACCGCTTTTTGGCTAGGTCCTTCATCGACGGGATTTTCAAGTCCATGCCAGGTAGAATAGTATTTCCTGATGGCTATATTCAGATAATTTGACTTGATATCGTCTTTGAATTTGTTACGCCGCTCAATCTCCCGCCGCAGATTCTTATTTTCTTTTTCAAGCTCGGCCAGTCGCTCCAGCAGCTTGCCAGCGTCATGTACTCGCATGGCATTCAGCCACCGGCTGACATGCGTCGGATTCAAAATAGTATACGGGCACGCATCTTTCTCCCACCGTGGCGGATATTGATAGTCGATATCCTTACTCTGGATAGCTTGTATGAGCATGCGTTTCGCATGGAGATACGCCCCCAGGGATGACTCGTCTACGCCAGCGAAAGACGACGCCTGGACGATGGCGTCGCTGCCTTCGTCCTCCGTTGGGTCGAAATACGCGTCCGCTTCTTCCGAGATAAATGCATCCGCGTCGAAGTTTGCAAGAACCTCCTCAATCGGGTCCGGAATCTCGTAGGGCTGTTCCCCCGCCGCTGCGTCGTACTGCTTGACAAGCTCCGTCGCGTCTTCCATCGGCCAGCCCAAAGCCAGCGCCAGCACCTCTTCAAAGCTTCGCCACTCTGTTTCGCGAATCATTTCCATACTTGGTCAATCAGCCGATGGTTCGGGACCCGCCATCCCGGCTGCGACCTTCATCGCATCTGTAGCGGTCTGCATAGCTTGGCGAACCGGGTCGGAATCGAGGCGCGCATACACAAGCGTGGTCTGCAATGTCTTGTGGCCGAGTGTCTTGCCAATCATGGCAAGGCTAACCCCAGACTTCGCCTGCCAGCTCCCTAAGGTGCGCCGTAAATCGTGTATGTGAAGGTCCTCGATGCCCGCCGCTTGTAGCAACTTACGCCATTGGCGCTTCGGCTCCGTTAAATGGCCTTTAGCCCCAGCGCCGGGGAACACGAATGGCGAGTCAGAGCGCAGCTCACGCATCGCCTCGAGAATTTCAAGCGCGTCGCTCGTGAGCGGCACTTCGTGCGGCTCGCCATTTTTTGTGTCGGGAATACGCCAGACCTTCTCGACAAAATCAACATCTGACCACTTCATGGAAAGCGTATTCTCGCGACGCTGACCAAGTAAAAGACACAGGGAAAAGAAATTTCGTGGCTGTACCGGCAGCTCGGCCAACGCTGCGAAAAAGGCAGGTATCTCGTTGCCCCGGAGAAACCTCTTGCGGCTTTTCTCGCCGCGACGCTCTATAGCGTCGGCAGGGTTAGGACGAATACAGACTTTCCACACTGCGGCTTTCTGGAAGAGGATATGAAGGAGTGCCTTAACGCGATTGATTGTCGCCCCTGAGAGGCCAGCGCGTTCCATGCCCTCGGCGATTGCCTTGGCATCCTCTTCCGTGACTTGAGACAGCTTCCTACCGCCTAAGCGCGGCTTGATGTGTGTGGCATACCGCTGCTTGTCGTCGCGCCCAGAATCCTTGAATTGAGCATGGCGCTCCCAATACTCGGTAAAGAATTCGTCGAGGGTCGGTTCGCCACGTAGCGCACGCTTCGCCTGCATAGGGTCGACCCCGTCGGCGACCGCGCTGAGCAGTTTGGTTGCTGCTGCTTGCGCTTGCTCGATAGTCATCGTTGGATAAGTTCCGAGCTTGAACCAGTACAGTTTGCCCTTTGCACGCTGGATGACGTAAAACGATTTGACCCCGGAACCCGTTACCCGCAATGCAAGCTCGGGGCGGCGCTCGTCGTGCCAAACGGCGCGCTTCCCGGCGGGGGGAAGCGGCAGCGCATCGAGCCGAGCCTTCGTGAATCGAAATCGCCTATCAGATGCCTTTCCTGCCACGATGCCCCCGAATTGTGTATTTAGGGTCCGTATCATATCGCAGCCGGGCGGTCAGCGGGCTAGCATGGGGCTAACATGAGACATAGAATTCGGCGTATTTTGGTCGAACCCCGTATAACGTCGGCGGACGTTAAACCATTGATTTATATGAAATAATAAAGGATGGTATAAGTTCATGCATACGAGGGGGAGAGGACTCTTAATCCGTAGGTCGAGTGTTCGAGTCACTCACGCCCCACCAAAGAATTCAAAGGCTTAGCGTTGACGCTAAGCCTTTTTTCGTTGCAGGCCCGCCTAGGTATTTGATACTGGCTAGGCGGATGCGACTCCGGCGCTACCGCCGAGCGGAATACGCCGCGCGCGCCCACGGATCAACGGTGCCGCCTGCATCATCGCGGGTGGCGATCACGAGTCATTGCAGTCCAGGGGTTCAAGCGAAGAGCGATCAGCAAGGTAATAGGTGATGCGACATGGCGTATTCGCGCAACGCGTCATTCATGCGAGACTGCCAGCCTTCGCCGGTCGACCTGAATGCCTCGATCAGATCGCGGTCGTACCGAATGCTCATTGATACCTTGCGCTCATTCTCGGGCAGCGCTGGCCGGCCGCGTCGTCTCATCAGCGCAGCGGCTTTCTCTTTGCCAACAACTTCCGGCAGCACTTCATGCGCCGGCCGAAACTCGCCGAGCTCGTCATCAGTCAGTTCGCGCGCATCGGGGTCCGAAGCAGCGGCCCGGCGGATCGCAGCGTCTTCTGCATCAGTCACACGGTGGGGGATCTTACGTTTGCTCATATTGCCTCTCCTCTCGCTTGTTCGCCTTGCGCATGCTGATAACGCGTATCGCATCGCCGCGCACGGTGAACGCCACGAAGTAGAGCCGATCGTCGAGCATTCCGAGCGCCTGATAGCGGGCCTCGCTGTACTCGCTACGGGTATCCCGCCGGATCAGTGCGCTTTCCCAGTCGAGCGAGCCCGCCATCGCTAAGGAGACGCCGTGCTTCTCTCGATTTGATTCGTCTTTGACGGTGTCGAACTCGATCAGCATCAAATTATTGTAGTGGCAAAAAATAGAGCGTGCAAGATTCGAGGATCCGCCGTCTTTCTCTGCCACGACTAGTGAATATTGCCTAGTGTCGGATTTCGGTTCCCTCCTATTGCCTCAACCATCCCTGGCCAATCGGCCGAGCGAGCGCTCTTCGGTACAAGGCAACGAAGATCCGCGTAACAGCCGGTCCCCAAGAGCGCCATAACGGCGCGCTGACAAGGTAGGCCATCCATGCAACAGCGGCCGCGCCGATCATATCGAACGGAAAGTGCACGCCCACAAATACGCGCGCCCATGCCACCGCAATGCCGATGGCGATAACGAATATGCCAAGTAGCCGCTTTCCGGCGTAAAGGAACGTGAGCGCCACCGCGGAAAGCAGCGTGGCGTGATCGCTCGGGAACGACGAGTCGGGCGCGTGTGCCAAGAACGTGTGTCCGAGTCCGATCACGAACGGTCGAGGGTGGTACCACGCCATCCCGATCAGTTGATTGGCGGGAAGCGCGAGCAAGCCGACGAGCGTTGCGCGCACGGCAATTTCGCGCCGCTGGCTTCCTCCTGCTAGCCACATACACACGAGTGCGACCGGGACTAGCCAGATGGCGTAGTTGGCGATCAGCAGGCCAACATCGATAAGCCAGCGTGGCGTACCGGTTGTGGCGTTGACATGGAGGAAAACCGCTCGATCGAATGCTTCGATTGCTTGCATCATGGGCTTTTGCTTAGTCCATTCTTAGTACGACGGCGTTCAATGCACACGAAGACTAGAGCAAAAAGCTTAAGGGGCGGTTAACGCTACAGCAGTGCTACTTGTTTTCGCACTATGGGAGTCGCTTCACGAACCGCCAAAAAGACGTGTTACTTCAGTCGCGCGATGGCTTGCTTCACTTGACGTCCTCGCTTTGCGGCTCCATGAACGTGTGGCGGAAATGCCCGGCGCGCCGCACGCATCGCAGAACAAAACAGCGTGTCCTAGCGCTGCACGTAACCACCTAGTGAAAGTCCCGATCAGGATTTAACCGGTTATTACCCCTGCGCGCGCAACCTGCCTAGACTGAGAGCACCCGCTGCCATCAGGCGTGTCAACATTACCAGTCAAGAGGGGGCACCACCATGTCGAAGAAGATCTTGATTCTCGCTGGCGATTACGTGGAGGACTACGAGCTGATGGTCCCGTTCCAGGCGCTCGCTGTCGTCGGATGTGTCGTTCACGCGGTGACGCCGGGTAAAAAAGAGGGCGACCAGATCCGCACGGCCATCCACGATTTCGAGGGCGACCAGACCTATTCCGAAAAGCGTGGGCATAATTTCACGCTCAATGCGGCGTTCGATGCGATCGACTTCGCAAGCTATGATGCACTTTTGATCCCGGGCGGGCGGGCGGGCGCCAGAATATCTGCGTTTGAACGAACGTGTGATCGAATGCGTACGGCACTTCGCGCAATCGGGCAAGCCGATCGCCGCCGTCTGCCATGGGGCGCAGTTGCTCGCCGCCGCAGACGTCATTCGCGGCCGCAAGATCTCGGCATATCCCGCCTGCGCGCCGGAAGTTCGGCTAGCCGGGGCCGAATATGTCGCGCTCGATTGGCCGGAGTCGATTACCGACGGATCCTTCGTCACGGCGCCGGCATGGACATCGCACGCGAAGTGGCTGAGGCAGTTCCTCGATCTACTCGGTACCCGAATCGCGCTCTGAGCCTGAGCACAGTGCCAGCAAACGGGAGCAAGCACGATGTGCCAAATCTACGTCAACGCCGATCCGATCCTCTACGAATCGCGGACGCGCGCGCTGCGCATCCATGGCGTCGTGACAACGGTGCGCCTCGAAAATCTCTTTTGGGACGTATTGCAAGAGATCGCGAGCCGCGAAGGCGTGACGACGAGTCAGTTCGCCGTGAAGCTCTACGACGAACTCGTTTCGCTACGGGGCGAAACGCCCGCAAACTTCGCCTCGTTTCTACGCGTGTGCTGCCTGCGTTATCTCTCGCTTGAGGCGGCAAAGGACCATGCTGCGAAAGAGGAAAAGGCGCAAGGCACTGCGGTGGAGAAGGCCTTCAGGCCAGTAGTCGTCAGCGCAGGCTGAAAGGGAACCGCCGCCGCGCTGTTGGCAGATCGACGGATTCTTGTTTGCACCAGTCGCGCGCCTCGAGCGCACCCGCCCGCCAGTTCGGTCGGCGGAGAATCGGCCGCCCGCACAGCATTTATCGGCGACCCGCAGGCCTCTGAATCACGCAGCTTTGGTGGTCAAGGCCGAATGCTTGCGTGGTCGCCCACCTTTTAAACCATTTGCCCGCGCCGCTGCCGCTTTCGCCGGAGACTTTGCCATACCCATTCCGCGCGCCAGTTCACGCATCCACGCCTGCGAGCCTAAAGCGCCCCTGAGCAATGCGGGTCCATTGACGAAAGTGTCGAGGCGTGGGAAGAAAAGATCGTAGCCCCCTCCCCAGATTTCGATCTTCGCGAGATCCGCCCAAACGGGCGGCGCCTCGAGCGCGGCAAACTCCTCTATTAGCCCCACGGGAACAGTGAGCGTCACACCGTTCTCGTATGCGATCTCGAGCTTCGCACTCGAGCGCCGATAGCGTGCTTGGACGACACGGGGGCCGGCAGCTTTCGCCGCCTTGCGAGCAGCCGCGATCGCATCATTTGTAGCAGCCATGAATCTTTCTCCATGCGGCGCACAGCGCCTAAACTCCCGGCTGGATTGCACGAGCGAGCCGGCGGATCTGCGTTGCAGAAATCCCTGATGCTTCGCGCAAGGCCGGCGGACCGACTGGACAGTTCAGATCGAAGACGCAACGCCCGTCCGGTCAGATTGCATGAATGTGCGCTGGCCGGTGATCCTGCGTATAAATAACAACGGCGTAACCGAGCACGCGGCACAAGGTCGGCATGACTATTATAAACCCAACGTTTGGTTTTGACAGAGGTCGGTTGCCGATCTGATTGGCCGCTTTACCTTCCTATCAGGCCGGGGAACGCGAATTCTGCTGCATGCGCTTCTTGCCGTACGCTTCCCGCAAAAAATTCGGACGAAGTCGGCCGTCGCGGCGGCCGGATGCGCCGCGTATGCCCTCGGTGCGTTACTGTCGTCGGTGCGCGCTGCGTCGCGATTAGCGGTCGGCGATCCCGGGCGATTGCATTACGTCGGCGAACGCACCCGCCAACAACAAATCGCCGAGGATCGCGCCCAGATCGACATCGGCATCGCGCTCGAAGGCTCGCTGCGCCGCGCTTTCGAACGGTTGCCCTTCGGCGCATGCGTCGAGAAACACGCAACCGGCCGCTGACAGCGGGCGCCAGATTACCTCGCCATGCGGACGCGTAACCAATGCACCCTCCGCCTGCCAGACGAGATCTTCGGGTACTTCTGACTCATCACGATTCGCGCGCCAGATCGTGTAAGCGGGCATGGATTCAAACCAGATCCAGCGTGCGGCCGCATGCGGGCGCAACACGGCCCGCTCCAGTTGCTCAGCCGACAACGCCGCGACCGTCGCCGCATCGGCAAGCGCATCTTCGGGGGCGACGTGCGCCTCGACCCATAAGCGATCCAGGCGGGCGACGTCCGCGAGATAAGGCAGCTCGCGCGCGGTCTCGAGTACCGCGAGAAACGCCGGAAAATCGGCCCCGTAGTAGACGAGGCGTGCGTCGGCTGGCGGCGACGTCCTCACATACGCCGCCGCAGCCGTGCGAAACCATTGCTCGCCGACGAGCCGTTTGACGGCTGGAAAGTTGGCTTGCAATGCATCCACCGAACCTTTGAATACCGTGTTGCGATAGACGGTGAAGCCGGTTTGATCGATCAACCGTGCCACGCGCTCGTCGTTCGTCGTGTCACCGAAGAGCGCATTGACGAACGCATCCTGGAACTGTGTCAGTGTGCCCGTCATTGCAACGCCTCTTGCACTCCGCGATCGGAGTCCCCCTGTGTAGCCTCAAGCCCCGTACCGTGCGGACATTCATCGACAATCGCCTGCGCGCGCTCGCGCTCGGCAAGCAGAACGTCGAACGGCGGAATGTTGTCATCGCGCTCGATCAACGTCGGTCGCGCACCGATGCGCGCAATCACGCGCCGATAAAGTGCCCATACGGCCTCATCGATGGCGGCATCGTGCGAGTCGATCAGCAACGGCGGCGTCGTTCCCGCATCGCGCGAATGTCCGGCAAGGTGAATCTCCATCACCGATGCCGCGTCGATCGTTTCAACATAAGCGTTGGCATCGATGCCGACGTTGCGCGCACTGACGTAGACGTTGTTCAGGTCGAGCAGCAGACCACAGCCGGTCCGCCTGACGAGCTCGGCGAAAAAGTCGGCTTCGCTCCAGTCGTGCCCATCGATCACGAGGTAGTGCGTCGGGTTTTCGATCGCGATTCGACGGCCCAGCGCATCCTGCGTGCATGCAATATTCGCGGCTACGCGCGCAAGCGCTTCATGTGTGCGCGGAAACGGCAGCAGATCCGGGTGGTAGGTGCCGCGCCAGGCCGACCAGGCAAGATGCTCGGAAACCAGCGCCGGTTCGACGCGATCCACAAGCGCCTTCAGGCGCCGCAAATGGATTTCATCGGGCGCGGCGTCGGCCGCCAGGGAAAGCGCCACACCATGCAGCGAGATCGCATGCCGCGAGCGGATCGCCTCGAGCCACGCAAGGCGCGGACCGCCGCCGACCATGTAGTTTTCGGGGTGGACCTCGAACCACAGACCGCGCGCCGTCGACGCATAAGCGTCGCCATAGTGTGGGGGCTTCAGGCCGAGGCCCCCACCGAGCTCCGTCATCGCATCCATGATCGCGGCGTCCGTCAGGACAACTAAGCGTCGATCACGCCGACGGCTCGAGCATGCCGTGGCCCTTCGGTGTCTTGATCGTCGTGCAGGTGCCGGCCGGGACGTTCTTGTAGTGCGCGCCGTCGTAATCCATCTTCTGCGTGCCCGCGCAAGTGGTGCCCGCGCCCGCCTTGCAGTCGTTCTGGCCGGCCATCGCGACGCCGTAACACTTCTCGACGGCTCCGTTCGACTGCGCCTGTGCGGAAACGCTCGCTGCGAGCGATGCGAGGACGAAAGCGGCGGCGGAAACTTTGATTGCGTTCATTCTCTGGACTCCTGATCGATAGATGGATGGTTAGCAGATCGTCAGCGCTGCAGTGCGGACGAGAATTCGTTCGTCAGCAGCATAGTGCAATGAGCGATCCGTCGGTTAGTTCGCCATGCTCGCGGCGGCGGTTACAGCGGCCGTCGATTTTTCGACGATAATCGCTGCGACCGCAGTGGAATCGGTAACCAAATCCGGCAGCCGAACGAATTACCAGGATAGTCGCAGGTACAACGTCATGGAAACCGATCGTCTCGTCACACTGCTCGCGGCCGGCATAACGCCGGTCGACAAGCACGCGGCGGCCCGCCGCTTCAGTTGGGCCGTTCTCGCCGGCGCGCTGGGCGCGACGCTGCTCGTGCTCGTTTTCTATGGCTTGCGGCCCGATATCGGCGAGATGCTCGTCACGCCGCTCTTCTGGGCGAAAGTCTCGCTGCCCGTCGCGCTCGCCGCGGGCTCGCTTGCGCTCACGGCGCGACTTTCCCGGCCAGGTGTCACGGTCGGCGCCGCGTGGGCAGGGCTTGCCGTTCCGATCGCGATCGTCTGGGTCGCCGGCTTGGCGGTATGGTCGATCGCACCGGCCGACGAGCGCGCGCTACTGCTCTTCGGCCACACTTGGCGAACCTGTCCGTTCAATATCGCTTTTCTCTCGATACCGGGTTTTATCGCCGCCATCTCCGCGGTGCGCGGGCTCGCGCCTACACGGCTGCGCATGGCTGGCGCCTCGGCGGGCGCGATGGCGGGCGCGACAGGAACGGTTGCCTATTGTCTACACTGCCCCGAAATGGGCGTCCCGTTCTGGGCCGTCTGGTATCTGCTCGGCATGGCGCTTCCCACGGCGGTGGGCGCGCTCATCGGACCTCGATGCTTGCGCTGGTAAGAGGCCGACCGATCGTGCACCCGACAGAAACGCGACTGAGGGCTCTGCTCCTCAGCGGCATGGATGGCGACGCTGTCGCCTATCGCACGTTCCTCGCGGAGTTGACGCGGTACTTGCGCGGCTACTTGCGCAGGAGGATTCCGCAACTCGCCGACGACGTCGAAGATCTCGTTCAGGAAATCCTGCTGGCCGTCCATAACGGCCGCCACACGTATCGGCCCGACGAGCCGCTTACCGCGTGGATTCACGCGATCGCGCGCTATAAGCTGATGGATTTTTTCAGGGCGAGATCGCGCCGCGAATCGCTGCATGAACCGATCGACGATTATCTCGACATCTTCGCCGCCGCGGACGACGAACCCTCGGCTGCACGCCGCGATATCGGCAAGCTGCTCGAGCAGTTGCCCGACAAGCAACGCCTGCCAATTCTTCATGTGAAGCTGCAAGGTCTTTCCGTCGCGGAGACCGCGCAATTGACGGGGCTTTCCGAATCGGCCGTGAAGGTGGGCGTGCATCGCGGTCTCAAAGCGCTCGCGGCACGAATCCGCGGACTCGCCTAGCGGGCCTAGCTCGCAACGCGATGCACGCACCGGCCCGGTGTTGCGGCATCGCGCAAAGCCAAGCGCCGCAGTTCACCGGTTCACTTGATGCCGAGCCGATAGTCGAGCGAAAAGACGCCGCCCCCGCGGCCGATCATGTAAAGCAACAGGCCGGCCCATGACAGATGCGTCGGCCATGCGTCCGGATAGACGAAGACCTCGATGACCGTCGTCATGCCGAGCAGCGCGAGCGCCGCGCCGCGCGTGAAAAGCCCCAGCACGAGCAGCAAGGGAAACAAGTGTTCCGAATACGCGGCGATGTGCGCCGCGATCTCCGGCGGAATGACGGGGATCTTGTACTCGTCGCGAAAGAGCACATAGGTTCCGGGCTTCAAGGTGAGCAGGCCGGAGACTTTCGTGCGCCCCGAAAGAAAGAAGATCGCGGCGATCGACAAGCGGCACACGAGCGCAAGCAGCGAGTGACCAATGAGCTGCGATGCAAGATCGGCGAAGCGGTTCCACCCACCTCGCAAGCCGCCGAGGGTCCGCGCTGTATCGATAGGGGTCGTTTGCATGCCGATCTCCCGTCAGACACGCGACGTGCAGGGCCGTTGGCGCGGGCGCCGCGGCGCGCTCGTGCGAGGCGAAAAGGAGACGGCGAGCGCTTCGACAGTCATCATTTGAGGCTCCAATCAGCGAATGTGACGGTTACCGGATCGTCATCCGCCGCTCATCGTCGAATGGGGCATCGAGCGACGGGCGGGTCGATGCGGATGATCCGATCGTCAATTCGGAATGGAACCTCGACCGGTTACAGCCGAGCGAAAATTTCTACGATTGCGCCGGACGGCCCGTTTTCACCGTCTCGATTGCCGATACCGCTTCGAGCAGCCGTTTGGCGGGCACGGAATCGAGCAGGTGCAGGCCAGCCCGCAGCAGCTCGCTCTTCTTTACCGCCACGCCGGCATCAAGGCACTTCTGCTTCAACTGCGCCAGCTTGTCATAGTCGGACTTCGGCATCGTGAAGCTGTCGCGCACCACTTTTTCCTTCTTGGCGCGCTTCACCTTGTCGGGCGCGGCGACGGCGGCCGTTGCTGGCTCGGCCAACGCCCGTCGCACCTTCTTGGCGGACTTCGCGCGCGAACCGTCGGCGGCCGCGGGGGGCTCGACGGCCGCATCGGTTGCCGCGGCGGCGGGTGCCGCGGCGGCATGTCCGTTCGCGTGCTTCGGCACTCGCGCCGGCTTCTTCGTTGCTTTTTCGCTGCTTGCAGTGGCCATCAGTGACCTCCTCATCGGTAAACGGTGCAAACAGTATATACGGTTTATTGGCGTACGACGAAATGCTTGCTACTTGAAATCTCGAATAAGCGTATTCGCCGCCACGAACGGGACGCTTGCATCGGCCCCTGCGAGAGCGTTTAATGTGCCTTCCGAAAGCCGATCTCGATCGTGCGAGGAGCTCTCGATGCACCAGCCGAACGCCGAGGAAGTCGTCAAGGAAATTGCCACCGCGACTCACACGCCTCAGGAAGTAGTCGAAAAGATGTATGACGAAACCTGGGAGGCATACAGCAAGGAAGCACGCATCACGGACTACATGCCAGTTCTCGTCGCCAAGCGCGTGCGCGAGGAGTTGCGCAATCGCGCGCGCGGCGCACATTGACCGATCGTCAGCCGAATCACCGCAACAATTTTTTCGCCCGCGCGAGGGCCGCAACGATATCGGCGTATGCGCGTTCGCGCGTCTCGGGATCGGGTGCGCGCAATGCATACGACGGATGCCAGGTCGCCAATACCGCGCGTCCGCCGTGCTCGATCACTTTGCCGAAATAGTCCTGAAGCCGTGCGTGGGTGTCTTCGAGCAGGGCCTTCAATGCGGTGGAACCGAGCGCGACGAGGACTCGCGGCGCGACCTCGGCAAGTTCGCGATCGAGCCAGTAGCGGCACGCATCGACTTCGCGCTGCGCGGGCGTCTTATGCATGCGGCGCTTGCCGCGCGGCTCCCATTTGAAATGCTTGACCGCGTTGGTGATGAATACCTCCTCGCGCGCCACACCGGCTTCGTGTAGCGCGTTATCGAGCAAGCGGCCAGCCGGGCCGACGAACGGTTTGCCCTCGCGATCTTCACTGTCGCCGGGTTGCTCGCCTACCATCATGATCGGCGCGCGCCGGGGGCCGGCACCCGGCACGCCCTGCGTCGCGCTCTGCCAGAGTCCGCAGCGGCGGCAGTCCTCCAACGAAGCCGGTTGCTGATCCCGGTCCGTTTCGGAGCCGTCATGCGAGCCCGGTTTTGTTCCGGGACGTCTTTGCGCGTTCATGGTCGTTCCGTCGACGGGGGCTTTCTTGCGGTGGAGCAACGCCGGTGCCATCGGTCTTTGCCTCTGTCCGAACGCTTATACTTGGAAGAATTTTCCACGACTGCCCCGAAATGGACAGAATCGACGCACAAATCCTCAGACTCTTGCAAGAGGATGCCTCGCTCGGACTCAACGATATCGCCAGCGCGGTCAATCTCTCGCCTACGCCTTGTTGGCGACGCATCCAGAAGCTCCGTGAAGAAGGCGTCATCCGCAAGCAGGTCGTGCTTTGCGATCCGGCCAAGCTGAACCTCGGGCTGACCGCCTTCGTCACGATCCGGGCCGCTCAGCACAACGACGCATGGACCGAGCGCTTTCTGAGCGGCGTCACGACGATTCCCGAGATCGTCGAGATCTATCGGATGACGGGCGACGTCGACTATCTGCTGAAGGTCGTCGTTCCTGATATCGCCGGTTATGACAGCGTCTACAAGCGGTTGATCAAGGTGGCCGAATTGCTCGATGTGAGCGCGAGCTTTGCGATGGAAGTCGTCAGGCGGACTACCGCGCTGCCGCTCGATCACGTCGTCACGGGCAGCAAGAGCCGAAGCGCGGCGCACGACGATTAGATCATTAGGAGTCCAAAACAAGCTCCCAGCGCGGTGCAACATCGGCTATATGGCCTCGGGCGCTGCGCGGCAAGGCACGAGCATTGCTTGTTTTCGCTTAGGACTTGCGAACGTGGAGGCTCAGATGACTCAGTTCAAACGACTGAAACGAGCGAAGGCCGGCGCCATCGTCGCGCTGCTTTCGTTGCTCTGCGGCTGCACGCTCGGCGGCGCGGCGGCGGGCGGATATGCGGGCAACAGGTTGACGCACGGCAGCGCGGTCGGGACCGTAGGCGGCGCCGTCGCAGGTGGGATCGTCGGGCACGAAGTGGGCGAGCATTGGTAATCGCCCCGCCTTTGGCGAATTACTTAGTATTCCTCATTAACTGAGAATTCGCTGGTCGCCGCTAATGACGATGCAGCAAGCTTCGCAATGGATGCCGCCAATCGATGCGGCGTGCGTCGTCGCGCGGCTCGTGCCTCCGATGTTCTTGCCACAACTCGTCGGAGAAAAGGAACGCGACGATCAAGAGCGGCAGCACCAGGAACGCACCAAGTATCAAGTGTTCGATCACGATGAGCCTCCGTGCTCTGTCGATGGCGCGACGATGCAATTGATTGTATGCCCGTCGCCCACCCGGTTAGCGCCGCACCGACGCGCGTGCGCGGGGTTGCGCGCATTGCCCGTGCCGGTACGCTGGCTTACGTGCTCCCGGCTTTCCACGTCGCCGCCAGCGCGCCGGCGCAAACCAGCATCGTGCCGCCCGTACGATTGACAGCGCGCTGCACCGAGCGGCTGCGGATCGCCCGGCGCGCGCTCGATGCCAGTAAGGCATAGGCGAATGCGTTGAGCGTGCCGAGCAACACGAACGTCGCCTCGAAAATCACGATCTGCGGCCAAAGGCGCGCGTGCAGGTCGATAAATTGCGGGACGAACGCGACGAAGAACACGATACTTTTCGGATTCAGCGTCGTGACGGCATAAGCATGCGCAAAGACCTTGCCCGTGCGCGTTTCCGAAATGTCGGGGGATTGCGGATCGCCGACGGGCGCTCGCCAAAGCGTGATGCCCAGGTAGACGAGATAGGCCGCGCCGACCCACTTGAGCACGGAGAACCACGCGGCGGAGGCGGCGAGAACGGCGCCCAGTCCGACCATCGAGGCCGTCATCGATGTGAGATCGCCGAGCGCCACGCCGGCCGTCGTGGCAAGCGCATAACGCCGACCGTGGCCGAGCGCGTATGAGACGACGAGCAGCACCGTCGGCCCCGGAATCATGACGAGGATGGCGGAAGCGATCGCGAACGGTAGCCAGTGTGAAAAGCTCATGGAAGCGCTCAGTGGGGGGAAAGCCCGATTTATCCATACGGCGCGGCGGCGCGCAAGGCGCAAACGGATACGTCACGGGCCCTACCCCCCGGCGATGCTGCGCCGCGAGCGGTCGCTGCCGACAAGAGTCGCCGCGTCGTTGGGGCCTCTCATGGATAATCCGAATACCGCAGGCACTGTTTTTTACGCGTCAGCTGAATGTTTTATTTAAAGCAACGCACGCGCGCGGGACACCACTTTCTGTGCACTGCACCAAACCCGCGCAGTTTTATTAAGTCACTTAACATCATTTATTCGATGCTGACCGCACGTTGCGAAAACGCTTGAATAATCAGAAGCAAAGCCAGAGATCAGCGCCCGCAGCCAGCCTGCACAAGCCTGCGGCGACTCAATGCGCATGCGTGAAAGCGCCCGCAAAAGGGTGCGACAATCCGTCGCTTTTGCAAGCGCACACAAAATGTGCTTGTGCTTTTTGGCGCATGACCTATGTTGAAAACCGTGGGTTTTCAATTGCCTTTAAACACATAGCTAATCTAAGTAAAAACCCGCATTGGAGGTAGGACATGAGCAAGAAACTCGGGACACTTTTGGTGCTGGCCGGTTTTGCTGCGGCTGCGTCGATCGCGCAAGCGCAGGATACGGTCCTTAAGCCGCAACAGACCTTCCAGTTTGCAGCCGGCGGGTACGGTTGCCTGTCGAAAGACAAGCTCGATGCCGCTTATCAGCACGCGCAGGCCGGCGAGCAGCAGAAGATGCAGGAATATTTCGCAGGCTACGAATGCCTGTCCACGCCCGAGCATTCGGATTTCCGTATCGTCCGCGTAGTCGGTCACGACGTCGAGTTCGTGAATGCCGCCAACGGCGATACAGAAGGACTCTGGACCAACGACAGGTTCATCAAGCAGTAAGCAGTAGCGTCAGTCGACAGCGGCTGCGGCGCCGTTCGCCGTTGCGGCTCTCCGATAGCGGCTCGGCGGCAACCCCGATCCGCGCCAGTGTTCGCTCGTGACGGTTCGACTTCGCCGAGCCGTCGCGTCGCGTGTCATCCGCCGTGCGCCCTTTGCGCGCGGCGAGCAATTCGCTAAGATCACGCCCGCGCCGGCGTGTCTCATCCCGCCCACCGCAAATCGCGCGTGCGCCGCAAACGCATGATGCGCCGTCTCTCGACGCGCCCCTCAACGCTCTCAACGGTATCCCGACCGCCCCGGAATTGGCTCTCAAATCGACGATCTACAAGGCGGAACTACAGATTGCGGACATGGACCGCCACTACTACGCCGATCACGCGCTCACGATCGCGCGCCATCCGTCCGAAACCGACGAGCGCATGATGGTGCGCCTCGTCGCGTTCGCATTGAGCGCCGGCGAGCGGCTCGAGTTCTGCAAGGGACTTTCCGATACGGACGAACCCGACCTCTGGCAAAAGGATCTGACGGGTGCCATCGAGACGTGGATCGAGGTCGGCCAGCCCGACGAGCGTCGCATCGCCAAGGCCAGCGCACGCGCGGGCGAAGTCATCGTCATCGCCTACGGCGGACGGACATCCGATGTCTGGTGGCAGGGCCTGCGCGGCAAGATCGAACGATTCGGCAACGTGCGCGTGCTTTCGCTCGCCGAGGGTGTGGGCGATGCGCTCGCGCGGCTTGCCCAACGCTCGATGCGGCTACAGGTCACCGTGCAGGAAGGATCCGCGTGGATCTCGAGCGCCGAGGCGGACCCCGTCGCTATGGAATGGGAGGTGTTGAAGGCGGGCAAGGCTCGGTGAGATCGAGAAACGGAGCGCCAGTGAACCGCCGAAGCGTGTTCGCGGCGCGCCCGCGGCCGCGCCGCCCGGCTCTCAAAGCGACGTAATCCGCGCCGCCTCTGGCGGCCCTTTCAGCTCGACCATATTCCCCTCGGGGTCGAATAGATAAAGGGACTGGCCGAACCCGTCGGCACCGTAGCGCCGGCCTTCGGCGCCCAGCCGCACGCCGTGCGCCGTCAAATGCGCGGCGAGCGCCTCGGCGTCGTAATGCTCAATGCGCAGGCAGAGATGATCCATGTTGCGGCCGGCACCCGGGACTCCGCTCTCGGCGCGATCGAGACTGCCGCCCACCGCCAGCAGATCGATCAGCGAGCGGCCCGCGCGCAACTGCGTCAAGCCGAACTCGGGCTGCTCCTTCTCGATCGTGCAGCCGAGCACGTCGCAGTAAAAACGCGTCATCGCAGCCGGATCGGCGGCGCGGATCACCACGTGATCGATCTCGCGGATCGTCAGCTTCATCGGAATAGTCCTCATCTCGTCGCGGGTTGGCGGCACCAGCGGCTGGCCGATCGGCGCAGCGGCACAGCGCGCATACACACATCACGAGTGTAAGCCGGCCCGTGCGCCCGCGCACCGCCGGGGAAGGCGAGGGGTCGGGACGTCAAAAGCGAACAGCCAAAAAAAACCCGCTCATAGGAGCGGGTGAATCCATATCAGGAGGAGACATGGAGGAGACAGGACGTACTATACACAATCGGATGGTGCATCGCAATATCTTTTTTGGCGGACAATGTCGATTAGGGAAAGCAGGGGGGAGGTTCACCGCCGAAGCCGGGCGAATGAGAGCGCAAGTTCCGGCGCGCCGCCCGAGGTGACGGGGCATACAGTGATCCCATCCACCTGAATTCCCGAGGAACGACATGCAAACCGCCTATCGCACCGACGACACGATGCAACGCCGCCGTAGCACCGACCAAGTCGACGATCCAACGAGCCGGCCTGCGTACCGCGAGCCCGAGCCGGGCGCGCTGCCACGTTCCGGGTATCGAAACGACGCCGAGCGCTGGGATGCCGTACGGACGCGCGATGCTCGCGCCGAAGGCGCCTTTTTCTATGCTGTCGCGACGACGGGCGTCTTTTGCCGGCCGACGTGCTCGTCGCGGCTGCCCCGCCGGGAGAATGTCGCCTTTTTCGCGACAGCCGATGAAGCGCGGGCGGCTGGCTTTCGCGAGTGCAAGCGGTGCCGGCCCGACGGCCTGCCGCGCGAGCTCGCCATGGTCGAGCGCGCGTGCGCCGCGCTCGATGCCGATCCGCAGGGTCGAATGACGCTCGCTCAGTTGAGCGACGCCGTGCACGTCAGCCCGTTCCACCTGCAGCGGATCTTCACGCGCGTGGTTGGCGTTTCGCCGCGCCAATACCAGGCCGCCCGGCGCGGCGCGGCGTTGCGCGACGCGTTGCAGCGCGGTGACGGCGTCACGCGCGCGGCGCTCGATGCGGGCTTCAACTCGCCCTCTCGGCTTTACGAGAACGTCGCGAGCGAACTCGGCATGGCGCCGTCCGCCTATCGCAAGAAAGGAGCGGGATTGACCGTCCGGTACGCCTCGTCGCCGACTCCGCTCGGCCACGTACTCGTCGCCGCCACCGACAAGGGCATCTGCCGCATCGCGTTCGGCGACGAGCTCGGCATATTGGTCGACGACCTCCGCGCAACACTTGCGAATGCGCAACTGATCGAGGACCGCGCGCACATCGCGCCGTTCATCTCGCAAATCGACGCATACCTGAACGGCCGGCGCGAGACGTTCGACCTGCCGCTCGACGTGGGCGCGACCGCGTTCCGTCAGCGCGTGTGGGATGCGCTGCGCAACATTCCCTACGGCGAGACGCGCAGCTATACGGAGATTGCGGAAGCGCTCGGCACGCCGCGCGCCGTGCGGGCCGTCGCAAGCGCTTGCGCTTCGAACCCGATCGCGATCGCCATCCCGTGCCATCGTGTCGTCCAGAAGGGTGGGGCCTTAGCCGGCTACCGCTGGGGCCTCGCGCGCAAAGCCGCGCTGCTCGACGCCGAGGCGCGCCGCACGGCGATCGCGTCAGGCGCGCGAGCAGGGGACTCCGATGCGGGTGTCGAGACGCCGACCGACGTTGAACCCGCGCCAACCGACCTGGATGACGTCGCTTGAGTACCGCCGCCGACTTCGAGCTTCCGTTCAAGACGCCGTATGACTGGCCGCGCCTCACGCGCTTCCTCGCGGGCCGAGCGACGCCGGG
Organism: Trinickia symbiotica; assembly: GCF_002934455.1. Taxonomy (GTDB): domain Bacteria; phylum Pseudomonadota; class Gammaproteobacteria; order Burkholderiales; family Burkholderiaceae; genus Trinickia; species Trinickia symbiotica. The sequence continues at coordinate 22,140 of NZ_PTIR01000010.1, forward strand.
CGTCGAAACCGTCGAAGACGGCGTCTATCGCCGCGCCATCGAATGGAGGGGCGCGAGCGGCACGCTCTCGGTCAGGCGGCATCCGCGCAAAGCGCGGCTCGTCGTTGCGGTGGAGGGCGAGGCAAGCCGGCACGTCGATACGCTCGCGCCGCATGTGGCGACCATGTTCGACGTCGAGGCGGAGCCGACCGCGATCGCCGCGCATCTTGGCGGCGACCCGTGGCTCGCGCCGCTCGTCGGCGCGGCGCCGGGCCTGCGCGTGCCCGGTGCATGGTCCGCGTTCGAGCTCGTCGTGCGCGCGATCGTCGGACAGCAGGTGAGCGTGAAGGCAGCGACGACGCTGATCGGCCGCCTCGTCGTTCGCGCCGGGGCGCGCATCGACGACCACCCGCACGCGGGCACCGCCTGGCGCTTTCCGACACCCGCTGCGCTCGCGGAGGCCGACCTCGCGCAGATCGGCATGCCGGGCAAGCGCGTCGCGGCGCTGCAGGCCGTGGCCCGCGCCGTCGCGTCGGGCGAGGTGCCGATTGAGCGCACCGTTGCAGCGAACGAAGTCAATGGCGGCGTCAGTGGCGGAATCCACGGTGGGGTCAACGGTGCGAACGATGCAGGCGGCAGACGCGACAAGCGCCGTTCGGCGCGTCCATCGCCAGACCTCGCGACGATGCGTGAAGCGTTGCTGGCACTGCCCGGCATCGGCCCCTGGACCGTCGAATACATCGCGATGCGTGCCTGGCGCGACCCCGATGCGTGGCCGGCGACGGACCTCGTCCTCGCGCAGTCGATTGCCGCGCGCGACGCCGCCTGCGCGCGGCCGGCGGCACAGCGCGCGCGCACCGACGCATGGCGTCCGTGGCGAGCCTACGCGGCCATGCATTTGTGGAACGAGATCGCCGATCGCGCGAGCGGCGGGCGCGGAGGGTAGCTAGTCCCACGGCTGAAGCCGCCTCAAGCGCGCTTCACGGCGCGGTGTTAAAGTGCCCGCTACCCAAAAATAATTGCGCTGGAGGCTCGCGCTCGTAGTCGACCCCGGCCCGCCTCAATGTCAGACCATTCGCCTTCGCCCTTTGGGACATTCGCGCAGCGTTTGTCCATCTTGACGTCGCCTGCCGCGGGCGATGTGCTCGCGCGCGGACTGCGCGGCATCGAGAAAGAGAGTCTGCGTGTCACGCTGGACGGTTCGCTCGCGATGACACCGCATCCGCGCGTGTTCGGCTCGGCGCTCACGCATCCCTCGCTGACCACGGACTACTCGGAAGCGCTGATGGAACTGATCACGCCGGCCGAGCGCGACCCGCGCGAGACGCTCGCCCGGCTCGACGAGCTTCATCGATTGGTCTATTCGGCGCTCGACGGCGAAATGCTCTGGACCTGCTCGATGCCGGGCAAACTGCCGGAAGACGACCAGATCCCGATCGCGGAGTACGGCGCGTCGAACATCGGCCGGCTTAAGCACGTGTATCGGCATGGCTTGGCGCTGCGCTACGGGCGCACGATGCAGTGCATCGCCGGCATCCACTACAACTATTCGCTAAACGACGAAACGTGGCGCTTGCTGCACGCCGCCGAGCCGTCGCCGGCAACGGCGGTCGATTACCAGTCCGCACGCTACCTGGCGCTGATCCGCAACTTCCGCCGCACGAACTGGCTCTTGATGTACCTGTTCGGCGCATCTCCGGCGCTCTACAAGCCGTTCCTGCGCGGTCGGCCGCATACGCTCGAGGCGTTCGATGCCGACACGCTCTACCGCCCCTACGCGACGAGCCTGCGCATGAGCGACCTCGGCTACTCGAATACGACGGGGCAGGCGGCATTGCGTCCCGACTACGAAACGCTGTCGGGCTATCTCGACGCGCTCGCGCGCGCGGTCAGCGAGCCGTACGCGCCCTACGAAGCGATCGGCACCCACCGCGACGGCGAATGGGTGCAGATCAACACGAACGTGCTGCAGATCGAAAACGAGTTCTATTCGACGATCCGCCCGAAACGCGTGGCCGGCTCCGGCGAGCGACCGCTCCATGCGCTCGCCGCGCGCGGCGTGCAATACGTCGAGGTACGCTGCCTCGATATCGATCCCTTCGAGCCGAGCGGTATTGCGCTCGAAACGGCGCGCTTCCTCGACGCCTACCTGCTGCTTTGCGCGCTCGACGACAGCCCGCCGCTGCCAGCCGCGGCCTATGCCGAAGCCAACGCCAACTTTGGCCGCGTGACGCTCGAAGGGCGCAAGCCCGGCTTGCTGCTGACGCGTGACGGGGGCGACATATCGCTCGAAGACTGGGCCGCCGAGCTCGTGGACGGCATCGAGCAGGCCGCCCGCGCGCTGGACGCGCTCGCAGGCGGCGATGCGCACGTCCGGGCCGTCGCCGCTCAGCGCGCCAAGCTTGCCGATCCCGAAACCACGCCCTCCGCGCGCGTGCTGCGAGCGATGCGCGAGCGCGGGCAGGGCTTTCTCGCATTCGGCCTCGCGCAGAGCGAAGCCCATGCGGCTCATTTTCGCGCGCGTCCCCTCGATATCGCGAGCGCACAGGAAGCGGCCGCGACCGCGGCGCGCTCGCTGGAAGAGCAGGCCGAACTCGAACGCCGCGACGCCGGAAGCTCGTTCGACGCTTTCGTCGCCGACTTTCGCGGCTACACCCTCGAACGCTTCAGCGTCTAGCGGCGCATCGCCGTTTGCGCGCAAGAGCGGCCGACGAGCCGCCCACAAGTCGCATATCGTCGCCTAACGCACCCTGGTTGGCCGAACGTGCCCGTATTTTGCGCGTCGAACCTCATGTAGAGCGAATGAGGGCGTTCCGATGAAGACGATGCTTTGGCTCGCGGCATGCGCGCTCGCTGCCGGATGCACGGCGACGAATCATGTGACCCCGGAAACGATGCAGATCGCGACCGCGCCGCTCGTCTGCCGAAACGCCGACGAGTGCGCCGTCTGGTGGCATCGTGCGCACGATTGGGTGACGCGCCACAGCGCCTATAAGGTCGAGACGGCGACCGATTCGTTGATCGAATCGGCGGGGCCCGAAGGCGGCAGCGGCAAGCTGGCCTACCAGATCACGAAGACAGCCAATGCCGACGGCTCGGCCACGATCGGCTTCGCCGCGCACTGCGACAGCATGCTCGGTTGCCGGCCCGATCCGTGGCAAGCCGGCGCGGCTTTCAAACAGTTCGTGAAGACGGGCACCGAGAAACCGCTGCAATTGGCGCCCGATGCGCCGACGCCGGCAAGCGAAACCGGCGGCGCGAAGGACCAGGGCTAGCAAGCCCCGGCAGTTCCTCGCTGTAACGAGCGTCGCGTCAATGCGACATCGAAGGTCCGCCTCCGCGCCGCGGCTTAGTCGTCCATACCAGCACGGCTAGCAACGCGAACGCGACGCAAGAAAGGCGGAAAAAGTCGTTCGTCGCCATCATGTAGCCCTGTTGTGTGACGGTGTCGTTCAACTGGGCCGTCAGGCTGTTGCCCGCCATGCCGAGGGCCGCGAGCGCATCGCGATAGGCGCTCGTGTTCGGCGAATAGAGGCTGACCGACTCCGATAGCACGGCGTGATGATAGATCGCGTCGTTCTCCCAATAGGTCGTGCTGATGGCGGTGCCAATCGCGCCCGCCAGCGTGCGCAGAAAGTTCGACAGCCCTGACGCGCTTGCGAGCCGCTCGTCGGGAATGCTCGATAAGGTGATCGTCGTCATCGGCACGAAAAAGCAAGCCACGCCGATGCCTTGAACGAGACGCGGCAGGATCACGTGATTGAACGGCACGTCGAGCGTGAACGTTGAATTCCAAAGCGAGACGACGGCGAAGACTGTAAACGCGATACTCGCGACCATCCGCAGGTCGAGCCGGTGCATATTGCGCCCGATGAGCGGAGACAAGACGAGCGCGAGCAGCCCGACCGGTGCCGTCGCGAGCCCCGCGAGCCCGGCCGTGTAGCCCATGACCGTCTGGAGCCAGAGCGGAAAGACCACGACCGAGCCGAAGAACGCCATGTAGCCGAAGAAAATGATGAGGGCGCCGAGTGCGAAGTTGCGGTCCTTGAACAGCGTCAGGTCGATGACGGGCGTCTTTTCGGTAATCTCCCACGCGAGCAGGAAGGCAATCGCGACGGCCGCGGTGAGCGCAAGCGTGACGATGAACGTCGAGCTGAACCAGTCGCGATCCTTGCCGAGATCGAGCATCATCTGCAGCGAGCCGACCCCGATCACGAGCAAGCCGAGCCCTATCGCGTCGATGCGTTGCTTCGCCGTCCTGGTCTCGCGTCCGCGCAGCAGAAAGAAGGCTGTCGCGGCCGAGATCAGGCCGATCGGCAGGTTGATATAGAAGATCCACGGCCAGCTGTAGTTATCGGTAATCCAGCCGCCCATCACCGGCCCGAAGATCGGCGCGACGATCACCGTCATCGCCCAGAGACCGAGCGCGAGCCCTCTCTTGCTCGGCGGATAGCTGCGCATCAGGATCGTCTGAGAGAGCGGCACCATCGGCCCCGACACGAGTCCTTGAATGAGGCGGAATGCGATCAGCGATTCGAAATTCGCGGCGAGGCCGCAAAGCGCCGAGGCGATCGTGAATGCGAGGACCGACAGTGTGAAAAGTCGCACCTCGCCGACGCGGCGCGCGAGCCATCCCGTCAGCGGCACGGCGATTGCCGCGGCGACGGAGTACGATGAAATGACCCAGGTTCCGTCGCTGGCCGCCACGCCGAGCGTGCCCGAGATCGTCGGCACGGCGACGTTGGCAATGGAAGTGTCGAGCACCTCCATGAAGGTGCCGAAAGCAAGGCCGACCGTCAGCAAGGCAAGCGTCGCCCCTCGCAGCGGCCTCGCCGCCGCGGAAGTGCCGGGCGAAGCCGAGCCCTGCGCGGCGCCCTCGGTAGCCGCGTCCGTCATTTGCGCTCTCCTTTTATTGCTTGTTTTTTGATGCGTGCTCTGCCGCGATGCGCAAGCATCCACTACCTAACGCAACGGTCGCACTATCGTCTCGTTTTGTTGCTGTGTCAATAGTCTTCTATGCAAGCAATAGCATATCTATAGTACGCAGCACGCAGCCAGCCGCTCTCCGATGTAACGTGCAGTAACCCAGCCGACAAACGGCTTGCGATACCATCGCCGCATAGCACCGACAGATATTCGCATGCCGCTTCATCGAAAACCTGCGGCTGCCGCCGCTCCGCTACGGACAACCGCGGCGCCGACTCGAGCAAACCGCTCAGGAAAAACCGTCTCCGCGCGCGCCGTGACGTTGATCGCCGCGGCTGCCGTCACGCTCGGCGGCTGCGCCGTCGGCCCCGACTACAAGCGGCCCGACACGCCGATGCCCGCGTCTTTCAAGGAAGCGCCCCCGGGTTGGAAGGTGGCTGAGCCGTCCGACCACGCCGATCGCGGCCCCTGGTGGTCCGTCTACCATGACGAACGGCTCGACGCGCTGATGGACAAGCTCGATTCGGCAAATCAGTCCATCGCGCAATTCGCGGCCGCGTATCGCCAGGCGCGCGCGCTCGTCGCCGAAGCGCGGGCAGCTTACTTCCCGATCATCGGAGCCTCGGCCAGCGCGACGCGCTCGGGACAGCAGTTGTCTAGCTCGTCGAGCTTCCTGGCGTCGAGCGGATCGAGATCGCGGATCAGCAACAATTTCGACGTGTCGCTCGACGCGACATGGGAGCCCGACCTCTGGGGCAAGGTCAGCCGCACGGTCAGCGCCGAGCGCGCGGGCGAGCAGGGTGCGGCCGCCGATCTCGCCAATGCGAGGCTGTCCGCCCAGGCGACGCTCGCGCAAACCTATTTTCAGCTGCGCGAGGCCGATTCGCTGCAGCAGCTCCTCGACGACACTGTCAGCGCCTACACCGCGGCGCTCAAGCTGACGCAGAATCAGTACGCGGCGGGCGTCGCCGCTCGCTCGGACGTGATTCAGGCACAAACTCAGCTTCAGTCGGCACAGGCCGCGGCAATCGAAAACGGCGTCGCGCGCGCGCAAGAAGAGCATGCGATCGCCGTGCTCGTCGGCGAGCCCGCGTCGACGTTCTCGACTCCGCGCATTCCGCTCGATGCCGAGCCCCCGCGGGTGCCGCTCGAAGTGCCGTCGGCGCTACTCGAACGGCGGCCCGACATCGCCTCCGCCGAGCGCAGGGCTGCCGCGGCGAACGAGCAGATCGGCGTGGCCATGTCGGCCTTTTTTCCGACACTCACGCTTTCGGCGCAGGGCGGTTTCCAGAACTCTATCTTCTCGAAACTGTTCACGCTGCCCTCGCGGTTTTGGACGGTCGGGCCGTCGCTGGCGGCGACGCTCTTCGATGCGGGCTTGAGGCACGCGCAGACGGAAGCCGCGCGCGCCGCCTACGATCAGCAAGTGGCGACCTACCGGCAGGCCGTTCTCACCGCCTTCCAGGACGTCGAAGACAACCTCGCTTCCCAACGCATCCTGGCTCAGGAGATCGTCGTCCAGCGACAGGCCGTGGCTTCGGCGCAGCAAGCGCTCGCCATCGTGACGAACGAGTACAAGGCCGGAACGGTCGGCTATGTGAACGTGTTGACCGCGCAAACGACGGCTTTTACCGCCGAGCAAAAGCTCGCGACGCTCGCGGGGCAACGGATGGTATCGTCGGTAGGCCTCGTGAAGGCGCTCGGCGGCGGCTGGAACGTCGCGCAGCTGGATCACGTCGACGGGAAGGCGGACTAGTGACAGGGCACCAGGGCGCGGAGGTGCCGCCCCTGGCCCGCTTCAGCGCCTGTAATCGAGGGAAACGGTGCCTGGCCCCATCGGCCGTCCGAGCAGGTTCAGTAGACCGGACAGGTTGTCGCGCGCTTCGGGCGTCGAGCTCGCCTCGCCGTGAAACGACGTGCCGCTGCCCGCGATCGTCCCGTGTCCGCTGAGCAGTAGCGGGCCTTTGAGCGTCGAAAGGTCGAGCGTCGACGCCGCACCCTGAGCCTGCAGCACCACGCGGTACGAGCCGAGCGGCTTCACCGGCGACACGCGCGAAATCATGTCCTCGAGCGTGATCGTGAGCCCGCCGAAGGCATTGCCGCGGATCAAGTGCCATTGCGTCCACGTTACGTGGATATCGCCTTGCAGATCGAGCGTATTGAACGGCGCGCCGAGCCCCGAAAGCAGCGCGGCGGGCGATTTGATGCCGCCAGCCGAAACCGTCGCGCCGTCGAACGAGGCGTCGATGTGGACCGGATCCGGCATCGCGTCGCTCAGCAGCAATTGCATGCTCACACGGCCGGCGAAGAGCGGCCAGAACGCCGTATGCCACTCGACGCGACCCGGCAAGACCGTGGCCGCGCTCGCATCCGGGCCGGCTGCGAGCATCAGCGTGGCCGAGCCGTGCCATAGCGATCCGGACGGCTCGATCAGATTGACGTGCCCCTGCGTGGCGCGCGCGAAGCGCGGCGTCACCCACGAGGCCGGCAGCAACACGACGAGCACGATCACGCACGAAACGAAGGCGATCGCGAGCCACGGCAGCGCGGTCCCGATACGGCGCATCCAGACGCTCATGCGCGGCCATCCGATCGAGCGAGGCCTGCTCGGGCGAATGCGCTGTGCATCGATCAGCGGCCCGGCCGCACGACGGCCGGCTGCAGCGTGGCCGTCACGTCGACTTGCCCGTCAGCCTTCGCGGCCGTCGCATGCAACTCCGACACCTGCACCTTGAACTGCTTGCGCGTGGCGTCGAGCCAAGTCGTCCAGGCGGCGAACGAGGCGTTCTTGAGGCTGACACGGACGGCCTCACCGGCAATCTGCACTTGAGGATCGCCGAAGCCGGCCTGGGCGAGCGACGCGGCGACCGCATCCTTCAGCGCGTTGCCGGTAGGCGCCACGCCCTGCGCCGCCGGCGCGAGCGCGCGCGCTTCATCCGCTTCCGCCGTCATCTGCGCGAGCTCGCGCTGCATCGTGGGCAATTGCTCGCGCAGCTCCGCGCGACCCTGCTGCGCCGGCGCCCACAGCAGCGAGTAGGCGATGACGACGCCGAGAACGGCGCCGCCCCATGTGATGATCATCTTCTCGCGCGCGGTTCGCACTGCCCAGAAGCCGGACCAGGCGTCGGTGATTGCGGTAGTCGTCTTCATTGTCCCGGGTTCCTGTTCTTGATCGCCCACTTGCCCGTGCCGCTATCGAGTTCCCCCGCGAGTCCGCTTTGCGCGAGCCGCTTCGTAAAGTCGGGATCGGCGCTCACCTGCGGCTTGAACGTGAGGTCGAGCCGGCGATCGTGGTAATCGAGCGCCGCAATGCCGTTCACAGGAAGCGGCCCGAGCGAACGCGCAAGCCGTGCGGCAAGCGAGAGAAAATCGTCGGGCGAGAGCTGACCCGACGCGAGCCGCAGCCGATCGAGCTGCGATTTCATCTGCGCGGGCGCATCGAGCACGACCGTCGTTTTCGGAAACGCATTCAGCAACAGCTCCGTCATCTGCGCGTTGAGCGCGTCGCGCTCGCGCGCCATCACGATCCACTGCACGTTCGCGCCGATCACCGCCACGAGCAGCGCTGCCACGCCGAGTCCGATCGGTACGCGCAGCCGCCTCACGGTCGCACGGTCGAGCCGCCAGGGGCGCGATTCGAACTCGAACTGGCAGAGGTCGAGCCGCGACGCGATGGCCGCGCGCGCCAGTGCCTCGAACGGCAACGGCTTGGCGCCGGCCGGCAGTACGATGCGCGCGTCGGAAGAGGCCCTGCCGAACATGGGCAGCGCCGCATGCGGCGCCAGCGCCGGTTCGGCCCCGGGCACGTCGGTCAGCTCGAACACGTCGAGCGGCGTATCGCCGGCCAGCGCTGAAAGCGTCGCCTCGAGAGCCGAGGCCGGCACGGCCAGCCCTTCGCCGAGCGAGCCGCGCGCGATCGCAACCTCGACGCGCGGATCGGCGGAAGCGAGCGGCGCGGACGATGGCGACGGCGCCTCGGGAACAACCGACGCGGCTCCGGCGGCGGCGTCGGCGAGAATCGCCTGCGCCGTTTCGCGAACCGTGCCGAGCACGGCTACGACGAGCGAAGCGGGGGAAAGGAGCGGCGATTCAGGCTGAGAGGCCGCGGCCGCGCCCGCCTCGCCGCCGGCAAGCGCCGCAGCGACCGGGGGCTCGTCCTGCCCGCCGATTGCGCCGCTTTCGGCCAAGCCACCGGGTGCGGACTGCGCCGCGGGCAAGCAACGCGTGACCGGCACCGCGCGCAAGTTGCGGTGCCCGGCCGCCGCGAAGGCTTCGACGAGGAAACGAAACCAGCCGCGATCGATCACGGCGAGCACGCGCGAGCCGTCGGCGAGCGGTTGCGGATCGAGCGCAATATGACAGGTCTGCGGATCCTGGATCATCTGATCCTCGACGACGTTCGGCAGCGCCTGCTTGAGCCGCTGTCCCTTCAGCGGTGGCAACGACGCCGATAACATCAGAACGTCGCGGGCTGCGACGATCAGCACCGTCGTCGCGGCGCGCGGCAGGAACGCAAGCCCTGCCCGGCCCGCGCGCTCCTTGCGGCCGCTTTTGTCGAGCAGCAGGAACGGCATATCGGGCAGCAGCCATTCCTGCGACGGCACCGCCGGATCACGCGGCGGCAGAAAAACGATCAACGTGCTCAAAGGCCGTCTCTCCTAGGCTTAGCTTTGCGGGTGTTATGGTTGATCGCTCACGCGGACGACGCGCGTCGCATGCGTGAGCGGATCGCGATAAACGAGCGTCGTCCGGTCGACTTCGGCCCGTCGATGCTGCACGAGCCCATGCACAAAAAAATAGCTCGTTGTCACGTCGATGGGAACCTGACTCGAGGCGGCGTCCGTCGCTTGCGGCGCACCGGCGCCTCGCAAGGCCAACTCGATGTCGGCGCTGTTGCGAAAGAAGACGGTCTCCCGGCGCGAGACGAACGCCTGTGCGCTCGAGAGCGACATCCCGGGCACGATGGCCGCGACGACTTCGGCGGGCGCCGTATTCATGTTGACAGCGGTCTGCGTCGGCAACACGGTCACGAACGGGCGCAGGCGTGCGACCATTTCGGGCGTGAAGCCCGGCACGTCGAGAAGCGAATCGACACTCGTCATCTGGAGCGCGGCCATGCTCGACTGGTCATTGCCTTCCTGAAGCCCCGGATTGTCGGTGAAGTTATTGCCGCCGACGATACCGCCGAGCTGCTGCGTCTGCCCTCCGCCGATCCCGTTCATCGGCGATTGGAATCGCGTCGCCGAACCCTGCAGGCCCGCGCGAACCTGCAGCGCGACGCGCCTTGCGAGCTGGCCGTCGTATCCGAGCGATTGCAAGAGCCGCTGAAATGCGAGGACCTGGGCGATGCTCACCTGCAGTGCGCCCGGTGCTGGAACCGAAACGAGATTGCGCAGGTTGAATTTGCCCTGGGCGTCTTCGATCGAGCCCGAGATGTAGGTATCTTCGCCTTGCCCGGCCTGCGCCTCGCCGATCTTGCCGAGAAAATCGGAGAGCCGCGTTCTCGCGATCGGTACCGCCCAGACGCCGCCGAGGTACGTGAAGGTCGGCGACGTGTCCGCCTCGGCGCGCAGGATGAGGCGCGTCCAGTCGAGCGCGCCGCGCGCGACCCATTGCGCCTGCGCGAGGAGGCGCTGGTTTTCGATGCGGCGCACCTGCACCTGTTGCCGCCAGAGAATACCCGCAACGAGAATGGCGGCGAGCGAGACGACGAGCAGTGCGCTGATGATGGCAGCGCCGCGTTCGTGCGTGCGTTGACGTCTTTTCACCGTCAGCCTCCGACCAGAAAGACGCGTGTGATCGGCGCGCGAAGCGATGGCGCGCCAATGCTGACTTCGAGTCCCTTGACCGCGCGATCGATCGGCGCATTGCCGAACTGTGGCACCTTGACATTGTTGTCGTTGCGGGCGATCTCGGTGGTCACGTCCTCCATTTGAGTCGTCCAGCCCGTACGTGGCACGAAAAGGCGCGCGTTGATCATGCCGACACCGCCGATGAGCGGCACCGCGCTCCAGTCCGTGCTTGCTCCCGACAACATGCGCCGCAGGGCGTCAGGCGTCCCGACGGGCGGCGACGCATAGCGTGTGACACGCCCACCGGCAACCTGATAGCGCACCACCTGCAATCGCGGCGGCTGCCCGCTCATGTCGAACCAGCGCACGATCTGCAGCGTGCCCCCGGCGACGGACACGGCCGGTTGGCCGACTTCGTCGTCGGTGGCCGCCTCGCGCGCATCGATGCGCACCTGATCGAAGAACTGCGCGAAGACACGCTCGTCTTCCATGGCGTTCGAGATGGTCTGCCGCGCGCGGACGATCTGCTCGAGACCGCGCCACGACAGCACGGCGATGACGGCGAGAATGGCGATCGCCACCATGAGCTCGATGAGCGTGAAGCCGCGTGCGCGACTCGCGCGGCGCCGGCCGTCAGAGCGCACGGTTCGTCTCATTCGGCACCACCGTCACGAGTTGAGCGAGGATGCCTTGCTCCCCTGGAATCGTCACCACGACCTCGACCCGCCTGAAAACGGGATTGGGCGTCGCGCTCACGCGCTCGGTACACAAGAGCGGCTGATTGCCCTGCGAGCAATCGAAGCTCTTCGAGCCGACCTCGGGCCATTCGCGCGACAAATAGAGCCGCGCGAGCGTATTGTCGGCGCTCCACCCCGCGAGCAGGCGCCGATGCAAACCCGCTTCGTCGCCCGCGAGCATCGCACTCGCGCGCAGCGCCGCGGCGAGCGCGATGGCGATAATCGCGAGCGCGACGAGCACCTCGATCATCGTGAAGCCGCGCGCGCGGGAGCAGGGTCGTGGGGGTCGTTTCATTCAGCCTCCCGCCGGGCCGCCCCAAGGGAGGCTGACGCCCCCTCGCGACCCGCAGGTGCGCCGCAGGCGCGCCCAGGAAGTCCCCGTGTGGGAGGGGGCAGCGAACGAAGTGAGCGTGGGGGTCGTTTCATTCACCGCACCTCGTAGCGGCCGTTGCCGGTGCCGACGATCGTAGCGCGCCCGACAGCCGAGTAGAGTGTGACCGTCACGGCGGCCCCGATGCTCTCCACGCCGAACACGAGCCGATCCGGGTGCAGATCCGAGCCCGGGTAATCGATCGACACGTCAGTCACGCCGCCTTCCCAGCGCCGCTCGCGCAACAGCTCGTCGCGCTGCAGCGGCCGCCAGCCATCCTGCGTGCGAACGTCGAAGCGGAATCCGCCCGCGACCGGCTCCCATGCGATCGGGCGCGAACGCACCTGCGCTTCGTCCGTCGCCGATTCGAAAAGCAGCGCAAGGCGTTGCGCCTCCTCATTGAGGTCGGTGCGCGGATTGCGCGTGAGCGAAATCGACGCGAGCGAGACGAGCAGGCCAGCGATCACGAGCACGACGAGCATCTCGAGCAACGTGAATCCCGCGTGGCGCGAAGTCTTCATCGAGACGACACCTTATTGCCACGAACCGACGTCGGAATCGTTGCCATCGCCGCCCGGCTTGCCGTCGGCACCGTAACTGAACACGTCGATTTCGCCGTGCACGCCGGGATTCAGGTATTGATAGGGATGCCCCCACGGATCGTTCGGCAGCTTTTCCAGGTAGCCGCCCTCTTTCCAATTGTTCGGCACCGGATCCGTCGTCGGCTTCTGGACGAGCGCCGGCAGGCCCTGGTCCTGGGTCGGATAGCGGCCGTTGTCGAGCCGGTACAGATTGAGCGCCTGCATGATTGAGCCGATATCCTGCTTCGCCGCGACACGGCGTGCTTCATCAGGCCGGCTCATGATCTTCGGCACGATCAGCGCGGCGAGAATGCCGAGGATCGCGATCACGACCATGATCTCGATCAGCGTGAAGCCGCGGTGGCGCCGCGTGCGCGACGCGGCAATCTCGTTACGGCGTTGGGTCCACCTTTGCATCGTTCCTACCTCGTTCGAAAATGGGTTCAGAATCTGGCCGCGTGGCACGGCATTCGATTCGGCCGCTGATTGTAATGCGCGGCTCAAAGCGCCACGCCGTTACGCGCAAATGCAGGAATAATCCGTACAATACTGCGCATGAACTCCTTACATGTCCGTCTGCTCTCTTTAGTCATGTTCGCGGTTTTCTGCGCGACGCTGACCTATTGGGTCGTCGTGCTGAGCGCGCGCCCACCCGCGCCGCCGCGCGCCGCCGCCGTCGAACAGACCGCGTCGGTCGACGACGCCGCGACGCTTTTCGGCGGCAAGCTCACGCCCGCGATCAACCGCGCCATCAAAGTCTTCGGCATCCTTTCGCTGAGGGAAGGCGCCGCGGCGATCGTCAGCGTTGGCGACGAACCGCCCCATGCGATTTCGCTCGGCGGCAGCCTCGGCGACGACAGCAAGCTCGCCGAAGTGCGCGCGCGATCGATCGTCATCGATCACAACGGTGCACGCTCCGAAGTCTTCCTGCCCGCGAACACCGGCGGCGGCCCGACCATCTACGTTCGCTGACGAGCCGCTGGGCCCTGGGGCTCCAGCGCATGGAGCCCCCCCGTCCCGTTTCCCCGGTGTCCTCGCTCGGGAATGCGGGGCAGTCACTGCACCATATTGTTCAAGTCGATGATCGGCAGCATGACTGCCAGCACGATCACGAGCACCACGCCGCCCATCGCCAGAATCAACAGCGGCTCCAGCAAACTCGTCATGAACATCGTGCGCCGCTCGAGCTCACGCGCCTCGCCTTCGGCCGCGCGATCGAGCATGGTCGTCACGTCGCCCGTCGCCTCGCCTGAGCGGATCAAATGCACGAGCACGGGCGGAAACGTCTTCGTGTTCCCGAGCGAGCGCGAGAGCGACGTACCCTCTCTCACGCGCACGATCGCCTCGTCGATGTTGCCCCGCATCGCGCGGTTGTTGAGCGTCTCGCCCGCGGCCTGCAGCGCGCGCAGGATCGGCACGCCGGCAGCGGTCAAAATCGCCAGCGTGCTCGCAAAGCGGACCGTGTTGTAGCCGCGCACGAGCTTGCCCGCGAGCGGCGCCGTCAGCAGCCATCGGTCGAAGGCGAGCCGCGGCCCCGCTTGCGCGAGCACCGCGCGCACGAGGTAGACGACGACGGCCACGCCGATCAGAATCGCCCACCACCAGTGCCGCACGAAGCCCGAGAGCGCCATCATCATGACGGTCAGGATCGGCAGCTGCTGCTTCGTACTCGCGAATACGTTCACGACTTGCGGCACCACATAGCTGAGCAGAAATGTCACGATCCCGAAAGCGATGACGGTGACGACGGCCGGATACGTGAACGCAAGCACGATCTTTTGCTTGAGCGCATTGCGGCCTTCGATGTAGTCCGCAAGCCGCGACAGGACGAGCCCGAGCTTGCCCGTATGCTCGCCGGCCGCGACGAGCGCGCGATAGATATCGGGAAAATCGCGCGGATGCTGCGCGAGCGCATTGGCGAGCGAGTGGCCGCCCAGCACTTCGGCGCGAATCGCCGCCACGAGCTCGCGGATGTAGTCGCGCTCGGCTTGCTCGGTCAATACCGAAAGCGCCTCGTCGAGCGGCAAGCCGGCGATGAGCAAGCTCGCGAGCTGCCGCGTGAGAATCGCCTGCTCGCGCGAGGAGAGCTTGCGCCCGAGCGCGAGGCGCCGGCTGCGCTCGCCGCGCGCGGCGCTGCCGGCCGGCTCCACGACGAGCGGCGTCAAACCCTGCGTGCGCAATTGCGAGCGGGCCGAGCGCGCGCTATCGGCATCGAGCACGCCCTTTTGCGCCTGGCCCGCCGTGTCGATCGCTTCGAAGCGAAATGCCGGCATGCTCCTTACGCTCCCCCAGTCACGCGCAAGAGCTCTTCGAGCGAGGTCAAGCCCGAGGCGATCCAGCGCTCGCCGTCCTCGCGCAGCGTGCGCATGCCGCGCTCGCGGCCGGCCGCGAGAATCTCCGCGTCGGCTGCGTTGTGGTGAATCATCGTGCGGACCGCATCGTCGATGACGAGCAGCTCGTAGACGCCGCGCCGCCCCGCGTAGCCAGATCGCCCGCATTTGTCGCAGCCCACGGGATGCCAATGCCGACGGCCATCCTCGACGCGCTCCTCCTTGCATGCGGGGCATAGCCGCCGCACGAGCCGCTGCGCAAGCACGCCGAGCAGCGAGGAAGCGAGCAGATAGGGCTCGACGCCCATGTCGGTCAAACGCGTGACGGCCGAGGCGGCATCGTTCGTGTGCAGCGTCGCCAGCACGAGGTGACCCGTCAGCGAGGCCTGCACGGCAATTTGCGCCGTTTCGAGATCGCGAATCTCGCCGATCATGATGACGTCCGGGTCTTGACGAAGGATCGAGCGCAACGCGCGCGCGAACGTCATGCCGATGCGCTCGTTGACCTGCGTCTGGCCGATACCCGAGAGGTCATACTCGATCGGGTCCTCGACCGTCATGATGTTCGTCGTCGTCGTCTCGAGCCGCGAGAGCGACGCATAGAGCGTCGTCGTCTTGCCCGAGCCCGTCGGTCCCGTCACGAGAACGATGCCGTGCGGCCGCGAGATCAGCTTGTCGAACTGATCGAGCGTATCGGGCCCCATGCCGAGCGC
Source organism: Trinickia symbiotica (assembly GCF_002934455.1). GTDB lineage: Bacteria > Pseudomonadota > Gammaproteobacteria > Burkholderiales > Burkholderiaceae > Trinickia > Trinickia symbiotica. The sequence goes on from NZ_PTIR01000010.1 coordinate 37,568, forward strand.
CTCGAGATTCAGGTGCTGCGCATCCTTTTCGAGCAGACGCAGGACGGCGCGTTCGCCATGCCCCGTCGGCAGCGTCGAAACGCGGACATCGACGGGGCGGCCCGCCACGCGCAGCGTGATGCGGCCGTCCTGCGGCAACCGTTTCTCGGCGATATCGAGCTGCGCCATGATCTTGATGCGCGAAATCAGCGCGCCATGCAGCGCCTTTTTCGGACGCACGACATCGCGCAACGTGCCATCCACGCGGAAGCGCACGACCGACGCATTTTCGAACGGCTCGATGTGGATATCCGATGCGTGCTCGCGCGCCGCCTGCGTGAGCAGCGCGTTGATCATGCGGATGATCGGCGCGTCGTCTTCGGATTCCAGCAGGTCCTCGACTTCGGGAATGTCCTGCATCAGGCGCGACAGATCGACTTCGCCTTCCACCTCGCCGACGATTTGCGCCGCGCTGCCGTCGTTGCGCGCATACGCTTGATTGATCGCCTGCGCGAGTTCGTCGGCCGGCAGCCGCACGGCCGTCAGTGCACCTAAATTACGGGCAACCTCGGCGAGCGCCGCGTCGCTCGTGCGTTCGCTGACCCATACTTCGACGCCTTCGGGGCGCTGATGGGCGACAAGAATCTGGCCGTTGCGCGCGAAGGCGTACGGCACGAGGCGCGCGGCAAGCGGCGAGAGTGCCTCCCGCTCGAGAACCGGCTGTGGCGCTACGCTAGTGCTCATGGTCTTGACGATGTGAAGTCGATCGCGGAGTTGCCCCCGGCGCTTTTACCGGTACCGGGTGCGACGCCGGGTTGGCTCGAGGTCGGCGCGGCCGGCGCCGGCGGCGGCGCCACTTGGGGCGCGGGTGCCACCGTACCAGCCGGCGGGGGAGGCGCGAACTGCTGGCGCCGCATCTTGTCGAGGTCGAAAAGATTCGTCGCGGGTGCGCCACCTTCGTTCGGGCCGGCCGGAATCGGCGGCACCACCGGGTCGTCCTTGTCGCGGATGACCCTGTTGTCCGACCGATATGCGCCCGTGACGCCCTGGATATAGTCGTAACGGTTCTCCGTCACGGCCCGCGCGGTCTCGCTGTCGCCAATGATGACAGGCCGCAGGAACACCATCAGGTTCGTCTTCTGACGAGTCTTGCCCTCGGAGCGGAACAACTGGCCGATCCACGGAATGTCGCCGAGCAGCGGCACCTTGTTGTTCGAGACCTGGTAGTTGTCCTGCATGAGACCGCCGAGCACGATGATCTCGCCATTGTCCGCAAGCACGGTCGACTCCACCGAACGCTTGGTGAAGGTCGGACCGGTCACCGAGGTCTGGGTGCCCGCGAGCACCGCCGAATCTTCCGTGTAGATCTGCAGCTTGAGGATTCCGCCGTCGGTAATCTGCGGCTTCACGTGCAGCGTGAGACCGACGTCGCGACGATCATACGTGTTGAACGCGGTGTTTCCCGTGCCGCTCGTCAGGTTCGTGTATTGACCCGTCGGGATAGGCACGTTCTGGCCGACGATGATCTGCGCCTCCTGGTTGTCGAGCGTGACGAGGTTTGGTGTCGACAGCACGTTCGCGTCGCTCGTGCCGGAAAAGTACTGCAGCAAGCCGGAGAGGCCCTGCACACCGAACATATTGCGCAGCCAGCCGATATTGAGACCCTGGCCGCCCGTCCCTGTGGCGGCCAACGCCGCCGGCAAGCCATTCGTCGCAGCGGTGGCCGTCAGGTTAACGATGCTATTGCCGAGACCGCTCTGGCCGGTCGACAGGTTGGTGCCCCCATAGAGCGCCCCCGTCGCGACCTGCCATTGAATGCCGAGATTCGCCTGGTTGGTCGCGGTGAGTTCGACGATGAGTGCCTCGATATAGACCTGCGGACGCCGCACGTCGAGCTGGTCGATCACCGCGCGCAGGTTGCGATAGACGGGATCCGATGCCGTGATGACCAGCGAGTTCGTCGCCGCATCCGCCTGGATCATGCCGCCAGCCGGGTTCTCCTCCGCGCCGCCGCCGCCTTGCGCCTGACCCAGAAAGCCGGCCTTGCCCAAGCCGCCGCCCGCCATGCCCCCCGACGAGCCCAACCCGCCGCCGCTGCTGCTGCCGAGCGATCCGCTATAAGACGAAGGAAGCGGAGGCGTGCCGGCCGTGCCGGTCGAGAGACCGCCTGCCGCGCCGCCGCCCGCATTGAACGTGTTGGCGTTGCTCGTTTCCGCGCTCGACGTGGCGCCTTCTCCGCCGCCTTTGCCCATCATGCCGCGCAGCGTCTTTGCGAGCGAGACCGCATCGGCGTTGCGCAGTCGAACGACGTGCATGTTCCCGGGCTCCGAGCTCGGCGCATCGAGTTGCTGCACGAGCTTTTTCGCCATCGCGAGCCGCGATTTGTTCGACGCGCGCAGCAACAGCGCATTGCTGCGCGGATCGGCCTGCACCGAGACCTTCAACGTTGCATCGGTGCTTCCGATCGCGCCGGGATCGAGCATCTTCGAGAGCGACTGGGCCATGTCGATCGCATTGGCGTTCTTCAGCGGCACGACTTCGACCTGCTGACCCGCCGCGCTGTCGACGCCGGCGATGATCGCGGCGATGCGCCGCACGTTGTCGGCGTAATCGGTCACGACGAGCGTGTTGTTCGCGGGGTAGGCCGCGATCGTGTTGTTCGGCGAGATCAACGGGCGCAGCACGGGCAGCAGGTTGTTCGCCGATTCGTGATGAAGCTCGAACACCTGCGTGATGACCTGATCGCCGCGCGCGGGCGTCGAATTGCCGACGTAGGTCGGCACGCCTTGCAGTTTGGCGTCCGCCTCGGGCACGACCTTGAGCACCCCGTGATCCTGCACGAGGGCGAAGCCTTGCATCCGCAGCGCGGATTCGAGCGTCTTGATCGCCTGATCCTCGGGGACCGGGTGTTCGGACACGAGGTTGAGCTGCCCCTTGACGCGCGGATCGACGATGATGGTCTTGCCGGTGGCGGCGCCGATCGCCTTCGCGACCTGATCGATGTCCGCGTTGACGAAGTTGAGCGAGACGTCCGCATACGCGAATCGTGTCGTCATCAAGCCCGCGATCAAGAACGCGGTGGCGATGCGGCGCAATGCCCTAGGGTTTCTTGTCATGGAATCAGAGTTGAATGCGAAAGCGATAAGCGGCTCTTCGCGGCAATCCACCGCGGCGCGCCGAAGCACGGCCCTTTCGGGCCGGTGCGCCGCCGCTGAAAAGCCGAACATTAGCAGCTTTTTATGTCCCAATAATCACAAAATTGGAGACCTGCGCCATTTCCCAAAAGGCGGGCGGCAGCGCGCTACAGTAAGCCGCGCGTCATCAAGTTGTCCGCACCCGGCTCGCTTATGTCCGTCCGGCCGGTTTGCGGACGTTCCCTCAGCCGGTATGATACGAGCGGACATTTTCGATGGAATGCTCCGGTGACCCGGGTTTTCCCGGGCGCTGAGCGCGCGCTTCGGTTCATGGGACATAAAAGGGCGACACAAAAGACACAGGTAAGGCAAGGTAAGAAAATGCAAGGCGACTTGGTATCGGCAGTGGGTCGAACGATCGATTCGGCCATCGTTCGAAATAAACGGACGAAGCTCATCGCGCGAGCCATCGTGATGGTTGCCGCAAGTTTGTCGGCAAGCCTCGCGAGCGTAGGCGCACGCGCGGATTGCTTCGACGAAGCGGCCCGTTACCAGAAAGTGAACCCGCTGATCCTGCGCGCCATCGCCTGGCAGGAATCGCATAACACGCCGGACGCCCTTCACAAGAACGTCAACGGCTCGACGGACTACGGACTCATGCAGATCAACTCCGTGCACCTGCCTGTACTGAAGCAGTACGGCATTTCGTCGGAGACGCTGATGGAGCCGTGCAAGAACGTCTATATCGCAGCCTGGCACCTGCGACAAAAGATGAACAAGTACGGGAACACATGGGAAGCCGTGGGTGCGTACCACTCTGAAACCCCGGCCCTGCGCGATCGTTATGCGCGCCAGATCGTCGATATTCTCAGCCGTTGGAAGCTGTTGCAGGCGCAACGCTAGCTGAATCGCGGAATACTGCGCATGTCGTGCAGGGCGGCATTCTAACAGCAATTTCTCGAGCTGCGTCGATCTTGGCGCGATCTCGGCTCATCAAACCCTCAATCGGCGTGAACGCGCCATCAACGCCCGGCGCCGCCGCGATTGGTGCAAAATGCTCGCTGCACCGCGTTTTGCCGGCCGTGCGCCGCCTCTTTCACCTATCCGATCCACCATCATGAATCAGCCTCCTTTGCCCGTTACCGTGCTGTCGGGTTTTCTCGGCGCGGGCAAGACCACGCTGCTCAAGCATATCCTCGCCAATCGCGCCGGCCTGCGCGTCGCCGTCATCGTCAACGATCTCGCGACCGTCAACATCGACGCCTCGCTCGTGCGTGACGCCGCGACGCTGTCGCACGTGGAGGAACGGCTCGTCGAGATGTCGAACGGCTGCATCTGCTGCACGTTGCGCGACGATCTGCTGACCGAGATCCGGCAACTCGCGGGCGAGGGCCGCTTCGATGCGATCGTCATCGAATCGACAGGCATCGCCGAACCCATGCCGATCGCCGAAACGTTCGCCATGACCGATGACGAGGGGGTCTCGCTCTCGGATGCGGCGCGCCTCGATACGATGGTCACCGTCGTCGACGCGCTCAACTTTCTGCGCGATTACGAATCGTCCGATGCGCTCGCGGAGCGAGGCCTCGCCGCGAGCGACGAAGACGATCGCACGCTCGTGGAACTGCTGATCGAACAGGTCGAATTCTGCGATGTGCTCGTCGTCAACAAGGCCGATCTCGTCGATGCCGACACGCTTACCCGACTGCAGCGCATCCTTGCCCGTCTCAATCCGCGCGCGATTCAGATAGTGAGCCGCTTCGGCGCCGTGCCGCTGCGCGAAGTGCTCGATACCAAGCGTTTCGATTTCGACGCGGCCGCGAATGCGCCGGGCTGGCTCGCATCGCTCGCGCACTCGCACGACGAAACGAGCGACGGGAATCACGAGCATGCACACGAACACCACGAGCATCGCGGCGAAGCCGACAAGTACGGAATCGACAGCTTCGTCTACCGTGCGCGGCGGCCGTTTCACCCGGAGCGGCTATGGGCGCTCTTGCACGAGGAGTGGCGTGGCGTTTTGCGCAGCAAGGGTTTTTTTTGGCTCGCGACGCGTCATGACGTCGTCGGCTCGCTTTCGCAGGCGGGCGGCGCCTGCCGGCACGGGCCGGCCGGTTTCTGGTGGGCGGCTCAGCCGCGCGAGGAATGGCCCGACGACGCGGAGCTCGCGGTCGAGATCGCGGCCGACTGGCACGGCGACGCAAACGACACGACGATCGGGGATCGGCGTCAGGAGCTCGTTATGATCGGCGTCGATCTCGATGCGGCATATTGGCGCACCAAGCTCGATGCATGTCTTCTGACCGACGACGAATACGCGCTCGGTCCTGCCGGCTGGGCTGGGTTTGCCGATCCTTTCCCGATGTGGGACCTCGGCGCCGAAGACAGCGACGAAGACGGGACCGGCCAGATCGTGCATTGACGCCCGGCGCGTCGCCGCGGCTTTTTGCAAGAATCGACGACGCTAATAAAGAACCCGCCGTATCGGCGGGTTCTCGACGAGACGTCGAGCGCTGAGCTCAACGCTTGTTGACAGCATCCTTGAAAGCCTTGCCCGCCGTGAACTTCACGGTCTTCGCCGCCGGGATCTTGATCGTTTCGCCCGTCTTCGGGTTGCGGCCCGTGCGGGCTGCGCGCTTACCCGAACCGAAGCTGCCGAAGCCGATCAGTTGAACCGAGTCCCCCTTGGACACTGCCTTCTTGATCACTTCGAGCAGCGTGTCCAGCGTTTCGCCAGTCTGAGCCTTGCTGGCGCCCGTCTGACCTGCGACGGCGTCGATCAGTTCCTGTTTGTTCATTAACGTTCCTCTTTTCAGATTGAATTGACACTGACGGCGCGAATTACGCCCATCATCGTACGCAAGCTGTGCCGTCCTGTAGCTGTGGCGAAGCGTGCGCCACCGGCTGCGGCGCCGGGCCCCGGCGCAACGGTCGTGCGGCGCTTGCTATGATAGCTCAGCGCAAACCCAATAACGGCAAGGCTTCCGAAGAATTTAACGCTTCTTAACCTTGTCGCTGCTGGGTTTCCCGCATTGTCGTACTCGAAAACCCCGCCTGCCAAGGGATTCCCGGGGTTGCCACACGCCGACGTTGGATTTTGCCAACGTTCCCGAAAAGCCATGACCGCTCCTCTCAGACCCGCCACGCTTGCCTTTCGCGACGACGGCACGCCGTATTCGCCCGCCTATGACGACGTCTATCACAGCGCCGCCGGTGCGCTCGCGCAGGCGCAGCATGTTTTCATCGGCGGCAACAAGCTGCCTTCCCGCTGGCGCGGCAGGCGTCTTTTCACGATTCTCGAAACGGGCTTTGGGCTGGGCGGCAATTTCCTCGCGACCTGGGCCGCCTGGCGCGGCGACCCCGCTCGACCGCAGCGTCTGGCCTTCGTCTCCATCGAAAAACACCCGTTTTCCGCACACGACCTGCGCGCGCTTCACGAGCGGATCGTTGCGCACGCAACGATCGCGCCGCTCGCGCGCGCGCTCGCCGACGCTTGGCCGCTGCCGCTTCCCGGCGTTCATCGGCTCGAATTCGAAGGAGGGCGCGTCACATTGACGATCGCTTTCGGCGACGCGCTCGAGCTACTCCCGAAGCTTTGGTTGCGCGCCGACGCGTTCTATCTCGACGGCTTTTCGCCGGCCAAGAATCCCGATCTCTGGTCGCCGCCCGTCTTCAAGGCGCTGGCGCGACTCGCCGGGAAGGACGCGACGCTCGCGACCTACACGAGCGCCGGACACGTCAGACGCGGGCTCGAAGCGGCCGGCTTCCTGTGCGCCAAGGCGCAAGGGTTCGCCGGCAAGCGCGAGATGCTCGTCGGCACGTTCGCGCCGCGCTGGCGCGTACGCCGTCACGAACCGCCTTTGCCGATCGACTGTACCGAGCGGCAGGCCGTCGTGATAGGCGCCGGACTCGCCGGCTGCGCGGTGACCGAGCGGCTCGTCGCGCGCGGCTGGCAGGTGACGCTCGTCGACCGCCATGCGCGTGTTGCCAGCGAGACGTCGGGCAACCCAGGCGCCGTCTTTCATCCGTTGCTGTCGCGCGACGACAGCGTCGCCTCGCGCATTTCGCGAGCGGGCTTCCTTTACGCGCTCGATCGCTGGCGCGTGCTCGAAGCGGCCGGCCACCGATTCGAACGCAGCGCGAATGGCCTTCTCCATTTGCCGGCCGACGAAGAGGAAGAACAAACGCTCGCTGAAGCGATTGCGACCCACGCCTTTCCGGCCGAGTTCGCACGAATGTTATCGGCTGGCGAAGCGCAGGCTCTCGCAGGTGCGGCACTGACAGGTCTGTCGGTTCGCGGCTGCTTTTATCCGCAAGGGGGCTCGTTGAACCCGGCGGCACTGGCGGCGGCGCTGTGCTCGAGTGCTGCGCACGCATCGAGCTGGCGCGGTGGGGTGCAAGTCGATCGGATCGTGCGCGAAGGCGTTGTCTGGAACGTGATCGACGATGTCGGCCGGCTCGTCGCACGCGCGCCTGTCGTCATCGTCGCGAATGCACATGACGCGGCTCGTCTCGCCCGCTCGCGCCACGTGCCGACGCGCATCGTGCGCGGCCAACTCACGCGGCTCCCGCCGCGCTTTGCGACGGGCTTGCGAGTCCCGGTGATCGGCGACGGCTATGCAGTGCCGCTAGCTGACGGCTTGCTGACCGGCGCCACCTACGAACCCGACGACGAAGACGCGGCCATCCGCCCCTCGGGTCATGCCGAAAACCTTGCACGACTGTCGAAACTGATTCCCTCGTTGACGAACGAGCTCGCCGCGATCGATCCCGCAACGCTCGCGGGCCGCGTCGGTTTTCGCTGCGTCACGAGCGATCGCCTGCCGATGGCCGGTCAATTTGCCGACGAGCGCGCGAGCGAGATGCAAGCCGCCAGCCTGCGCGGCGCCTGGCCGCTCGACCTGCCGCGTGCCGAAGGGCTCTACGGCGCTTTCGCGTTCGGTTCGCGCGGCCTCGTGTGGGCGGCGCTCGCGGCCGAACTCGTCGCCTCGCAGATCGAAGGGGAACCGTGGCCGGTGGAACGCGACCTCGCCGAGTCCCTCGATCCGGCGCGTTACTTGCTCCGTGCGCTGCGGCACGGTCTGGCGGATCGCTTCGCGTAAGACTCCATAGCGAAGAAAAGCCAGTGAGTGTGGGGACAACCGCTACATTATCCACCGATGCCTGTGGGTAACGTGGCGAAAAGCGGCTGAAAACGCTGTGAAATCGATGTGGACGTAAACGGGACAAACGACGGAGGGGCGGACGACGTCAAAAAGTTGTGCCGGGAAAGCCGGCCGCGCCTCACACGGTGCGCAGAAGGTTATGCGTTTTCCAACTCATTGATTCCAACAGCCAAATGCGTGTTATGCACAGAATTCGGAGCAGCTTGTTAACTGCTACTACTTGTATACATACGTAAACGATGTAAACCAACGACGTGCTGCCGCTCAACCGCTGGATCGGGCCGGTCGTACGGCGAACGCGGGAGGTCGTTGGCGGAACGGCGCTGTCTCGTGTCTGATGCGCGCAGCTGCGGAGCCTTGAAATCGGATAGTTTTTCCGCTGCTTGTACTGTCGCGCGTCATTTCTACCGAAATCGCGGCAGATCTATGTCGAATCGCTACAGAACGCGCAGGTTGTGGCACAATCCGCGTTCTTCCTGCATGCGTTGCACGTTCGAGCCTGGAAAATTGCGGGGCTCGACGGAACGGCGAAAGCCGGTTCGGAATCTCAGACCTGAGCGGCCGCGTCCGTTCTCATTCATCTCGCCAGGCAGCGTGAGCGCCGCTCACCGCGAACGCGTTGCCGGCAATTCGCCGTAGGTCGGCCCGTCGAATTCGAGCGGGCATCGCCGGGCGCCGGTGGCTACCGCCGGCCCAGGGGCCGGTTCGCCGGCTGCCGCCATCCGCGTCCGTCGGCCTCATGCCCGATCGGACGAGCACGCACACCAGCCGCTTTCCGATATCCGAGGGCGGCTTGTCCGTAAAGGAGAAGCTATTCATGACATCGGCGTTTTCCTTTCTGCCGAGTTGGCCGTTCCCGCTGAACGGTATCTTCTGGGCGGGACTCGCCTTGTTCGTCGCGGGACTGTGCGGCGAGCTCTGCTACCGGGCATGGCGCCTGCCCCGCATCTCCGGGTATGCCGTCATCGGTCTCATCGCCGGCTCGGCCGGCGTCGGCGCGATCGATGCCGACATGATCGATACGTCGCGGGTGCTGCTCGACGTCGGGCTCGGACTGTTGCTGTTCGAGCTCGGCAGCCGGCTCGATCTGCGCTGGGTCCGCCGTAATCCCTGGCTGATCCTGTCGAGCCTGACCGAAGCGACGCTGACGTTCGCGCTCGTGCTCGTGGTCTTGTTGTTCGCGAAAGTTTCGCCGCCCGTCGCGACCGTGCTGGCGGCTATTTCGATGTCGACGTCACCGGCGATGGTCATTCAGCTCAAGACGGAGCTGCGGGCCGAAGGGCAGGTGACGCAGCGGCTGCTCACGCTTACCGCGCTCAACAGCATGTACGCCGTCATCGTCGAGAAGATCGTCTCCGCCTGGCTTCATCAGGAGGTCTACGGGAATGTGTTCGCCACCATCGTCCAGCCGCTTTACCTGATTGCCGGCTCGCTCATCGTCGCGTTTCTGCTCGCGCGCGCCTGCATGTTCTTTTACCGGCGCGTCAACATGCAGGACGAGCACTCGTTCGTCGCGCTTTTCGGGCTCGTGCTGCTTGCGATCGCCGTGGCGAACATTTTCAAGCTCTCGACGATCCTGAGCCTGCTCGCGGCCGGCATCATCGTGAAGAACCTTGAAGAAAAACCGCAGCTTTGGCCGCAGCACTTCGGCACGGCGGGCTGGCTGCTCACGGTGATTCTGTTCGTGCTGACGCTCACGTCGTTCGAGTGGAAGGATCTGGCGATCGGCGGCGTCGCGGCGCTCGGCCTCATCGTCGCGCGCTTCGTCGCGAAGCTCGTCGGCGTGCTCGCGTTCGCGAAGCCGAGCGGCCTCGGGTGGAAGCAGGGCCTTGCGCTCGGCCTTTCGCTCGCTCCGATGTCGGCGCTCGCTTATCTGCTCGTCGACGACACATACCAGCTCTACCCGCAATTCGATCCGACGCTGCGGGCCGTCGCGCTCAGCGCTATCGTCGTGTTGCAGCTCGTCGGGCCTTGGATCGTCTATCGGAGCCTGACGCTCGTCGGCGAGCGCCGGGCTTGAGCGTCTGGCAGTTCCAGAACAGGAAAGAAATATGGCACTTGAACCCTTCGTCGACTCCAAACCGTTCACGTTCGGTGTCGAGCTCGAGATCCAGGTCGTCAACAAGCACGACTACGATCTGACGAAAGCGGCTTCGGATCTGATGCGTCTCGTCAAGGACCAGAAGATTCCGGGAAACATCACGCCCGAGATCACCGAAAGCATGATCGAGCTTTCGACGGGCATTTGCACGTCGCACGAAGAAGCGCTCTCTCAGCTGCGCACGATTCGCGACACGCTCGTGGCCGCGGCGGATCAGCTCAACGTCGGTCTTTGCGGCGGCGGCACGCATGCGTTCCAGCATTGGACGGAGCGGCAGATCTTCGACGCGCCGCGCTTTCAGTACCTGTCGGAGCTCTACGGCTATCTGGCGAAGCAATTCACCGTATTCGGCCAACACGTTCACATCGGCTGTCCCGACGCCGACAGCGCGCTGTTCCTGCTTCATGCCATGTCGCGCTTCATTCCGCATTTCATCGCGCTTTCGGCTTCTTCTCCGTACGTGCAGGGCGTCGACACGGGGTTTCACTCGGCACGGCTCAACTCGGTGTTTGCCTTTCCGCTATCGGGCCGCGCGCCGTTCGTGCTGACCTGGGACGGCTTCGAAGAGTACTTTTCGAAGATGGTGGCGACGGGCGTCGTCAACAGCATGAAGGATTTCTACTGGGATATCCGGCCGAAGCCCGGCTTCGGCACGATCGAGGTGCGCGTGATGGATACGCCGCTATCGATCGACCGGGCCGCGGCGATCGCCTGCTACATCCAGACGCTCGCACGCCATCTGCTCGTCGACAAGCCTTTCACGCCGAAGGAAGACGACTACCTCGTCTACACGTTCAACCGCTTCGAGGCCTGCCGCTTCGGCCTGGGCGGAACCTGCATCGATCCGCAAACCGGCGCCCGTCGCACGATCTTCGAAGACATCCTCGATACGCTCCAGACGATCGCACCCCACGCTCAGGCGCTTCATTCGGGTGCCGCACTCGATCAGATCGCCGTTATCGCGCGGGAACAGATGAACGATGCGACGTGGCTGCGAAGTGTCGTCGCCAAAGAGAAGTCGCTCCACGAGGCAGTGCGGCAACAGTGCGTGCGCTGGCGCAGTTTCTAGGTTTGTTTAACTTAGAACGTATACAAAAGTAGTAGTAGTTAACAAGCCACGGCCGGCGCTGTGGAAAACGTCAAATCTTGCCGACGCTTCAACGGCATGCGTAAACGATAACCGCGTGGACCGAACGTGCATGACGGAAAGATGCGGCTCATAACTCGAGTCGCACTTTTTGGGATTCGTACGTTATCGAAGATCCTGCCACAGAAGATTCACGCGGTTATACACGACTTATCCACAGAGTTTCGCAAATAACTGGCTCGACAGACGCGTTCGCTCGCTTAAAATGGCGGACTCGGCGCTTTAGAGGGTTATCGCGTAAACGACGCTGCGCAGCGCTCGCAAGCGTAAACTCAGGTGTGCGTCGTACCGTCTCGACAGATGAAAAATTGATCCCACGTCGAGCGATAGACTCGGGAATAGTAAAATTCTGCAGGCTCGAGAGGGCGAGTCATCCCACGGAGGTTGCGGCGCGTCGCGTGGTAGGCGCACACTGGCAACCTGATCAGCAGCGGCATGCTGTCAATGGCGAATAGCGAAGAAAGACTATGAGCGAAGGTGCATACGGAGAGCAAGCGACGGGGCGGGTGACCCATAGTTTGCTGAGATTGAATACGGCGATGCGCAGCCAGGCGTGGGAATGGGCGGAAAGTGCCGGATTGACGCCGACGCAAGGGGAAATACTCGTTCTGCTCATGCAGCGCAAGATGCCATTGCGGCTCGGGGAGATTGCGCGCGAGACCGCGCTGACTGCCGCTACGACGAGCGATGCCGTCAGCACGCTCGAAGCGAAGGGCCTCATCGAAAAGCGGCGTGCGCACGAGGATGGGCGCGCGCTTGCCGTGCGCTTGACGGGGAAAGGACGCACGGCGGCCAAGCGTGCGCTCCAATGGCCCGATTTCCTCAGCACGGCGATCGATACGCTCGGCGGCGACGAGCAGGCCATCTTCTATCGCACGTTATTGAAGATGATCCGCCAGCTTCAGGTCCAGGGCGACATCCCGGCACACAGGATGTGCATGACGTGCCGTCATTTGGAACCGAGCAAAAACGCAAAAAGGGCACCGCATCGGTGCCTGGCGCTCGGCGTCTCGTTGGGCGACGTCGAGCTGCGCCTCGATTGCGAGGCGCACGAGGAGGCCGATTCAGCGACGCAGAAGAAAATATGGAAGATCTTCGCGCAGCAGGGCTGAGTTCGACGTTGAACGAAGATATCGTCAGCGTGTACGATCACGTTTTGTGACGGACATGACGTCATTTGCCGACGCGGCGCCCATCGGGCGCCGCGTTTTCTATCCCATGGTCGAAAGCGCTCTCAGGTGCGGCGACGCGTGCGCGCCGCGGTAGCGGCATAGTTGGTTTTCAGAGGATTCGTCGATGAGTTCACGCAAGTTGGTCGTGCGCCGCTCAGGTGTGCATGGCAAGGGCGTGTTTGCCGCCGCGCCGCTCAGCGCGGGTGAGCGGCTGCTGGAGTACAAGGGTCAACGGATCTCGTGGAAGGAAGCGCAGCGCCGGCATCCGCACAATCCCGACGAACCGAACCATACGTTCTATTTCGCGCTCGAGGACGGCCGCGTCATCGACGGCAACGTGGACGGCAACAGCGCGCGCTGGATCAATCATTCATGCGCGCCGAACTGCGAGGCCGAGGAAGTCGAGGGGCGTGTGTTCATTCGCGCGTTGCGCGATATTGATGCCGACGAGGAATTGTTCTACGACTACGGCCTCGTGGTGGACGTGCGGCTCACGAAGAAGCTCAAGGCGGAATACGGCTGCCGCTGCGGCGCACGCAAATGCCGCGGCACGATGCTCGCGCCGAAAGGCAACGGCAAGAACGGCAAGGGCTGAGCGCGCTGCGCTGAAAGCCCGGCTTTTCAGCTGTCGCGCAATGCCGAAGCCGCTTCGGCGTGCGGCTTCGCGTCGGTCGGCGCCTGCGCCTCTCCCGCGAGCGGAATGCGCAGGATGAACCGGGCGCCGCCCTCGGGTGCGTCCGCGTATTGCACCTCGCCGCCATGCAGATTCATGATGTCGTGGACGATCGCCAGGCCGAGGCCCGCCCCCGCGTCGACGCCTTCGTCGTCCGAGTTGGCCCTGTCGCCGCGGAAGAATCGCTTGAAAAGGTCGGCCTGCAACGCGACCGGGATGCCTGAGCCATTGTCTTCGACGACGATCTGCGCAAGGGCTCCTCGCGCGGCGTCGAGCCGCGTGACCGTCACCGTGACGCGCGCGCCCTCGCGGCGAGCCGACGGCGCATACTTGAGCGCGTTGTCGAGCAGGTTCGCGACGACTTCCCGCAGCAAAACGGGGTTACCGCGCGCGATGAGCGGCGTGTCGTTGCTCGGATCGTCGAGACGCTGGAAGCCGAGATCGACATGAGCGGCGAGGGCCCTCGGCACCCATTCGGCACCCGTCTCGAATGCAAGCGCGGCGATATCCACATCGACGAAGCGCGCCGCTTGCGCACCGGGCTCCGCTCGCGCGAGGGAAAGCAATTGGTTGGAAAGTCGCACGGCCCGGTCCGCTGCCGCGCGCAATTCGCGCACGGCCGCCAGCGTCTGATTCGGATCGCGCGCGTTCGCCGCCTGTTCGGCATGCAGCTTCACCGCCGTCAACGGCGTGCGCAGTTGATGTGCGGCATCGGCAATGAATTTGCGCTGGGCGTCGAGCGCGGCCTTCAACCGTTCCAGCAGTGCGTTCAACGCGCTCGTGAGCGGACGGATCTCCGCCGGAACATGCGTTTCGTCGACTTTCTCGAGCGACATGTGCGTCTGCCGGTTCAGCGAATCGGCAAGTGCCGTCAACGGGCCGAGCTGCTGATTGACGACGCGCCAGACGATCCCCCAACCCGCAAACAGCAACAGCAGCAGCGGCATCATGATGGCGACGAGGAACTCGGCCGCGATCCGGTATCGATGGCGCAGCCGCTGAGCCACCTCGACGATGATCGGCCTGCCGTCCGACTGGGTGACGCGAACCTGAGCCACGCGAACATGCATGTCGTGATACTGCGTTTCGAAAACATAGGCGAAGCGCAATTGGCGTACGCTCTTGCCGTCGAGCGGCAAATCGCGATCGCCGGCGATATCGCGTTCGCCGTCGCTGATGCGATAGATCAAGTGCTGGGCGGGGTCGGAGAACATCGCCTGCGCGAGCGGCGGCACTGAGATTCGCGCGTTGGGTCCGGCTATCTGGATTTGCTTCGAGATGGCCGCGGCCAGATCGGCAAGCGACCGGTCGATCACGTGCTGCGTGTACTGCCAGGCGAGCCAGTAGGCGATGAGACCACTCATCAAGGCGAGCAGCGACAGCGGCCCCGCGAGGCGCCGCAGCAGCGAACGGCGCAGACTGGTTGCAGCGGGGTCATGCATGATCGACTAGACGCGATCCTTTACGAAGCGTGACGAATTTCCTGCAACAGATAGCCGAAGCCGCGCACCGTCACGATTTCGACTCGGCAGTTTTCGAGCTTCTTGCGGACGCGGTGCACATAGACTTCGATGGCCGTGTCGCCGAGATCGCCGCCGAAGTGCGTCAGGTGGTCCTGCAGTTGTGCCTTGCTGACGACGCGCCCGTGGCGCAGCAGCAGCATTTCCAACACGGCGAACTCGCGCGGCGAAAGCTCGAGCGGCTTGTCTTCGTTGAAGATGCGGCGGTCGACGCCCGAAAGACGCACGCCGCCCAATGACACTTCGGGCCGCGGCGCGTCGTTCGCGGGACCGCTTCGGCGCATCACCGCGCGAATACGCGCTTCGAGCTCGGAGGGCTCGAAGGGTTTGAGCATGTAGTCGTCCGCGCCCGCGTTCAGACCCTGGACTCGGTCGTTCAGCTCATCGCGCGCCGTCAGCACGATGACTGGCGTATGCCGGTTGCCTTGACGGAAGCGCGAGAGCAGCGTCATGCCGTCGATACCGGGCAAGCCCAGATCGAGAATGACGAGCTCGTGGCGATTTTGCGTCAGGGCTTGCTCGGCGAAGATGCCGTCGTGAACCATGTCGACGGTGAAGCCGACTTGTTCGAGACTGCTTTGGATACCGCGCGCGATGGGGCGGTCGTCTTCGATCAGGAGAAGTCGCATGGAAGTCGCTCAAGTACAATGGGTTAAGCATTCAGCACGCGACTCGCAAGGCGGGCACGCCGTTCGCGGGAGCCCCGCGGCCACATGGAGCGCGTGCCGCCACAAGCGATCGGCCGAAAGCCGCGGGTAGCCACACAGCCATCACGCGAATCATATGTCCGAAATTACGATCAACGAACTGGAAGCCGCGATCAACTTCTGGCGAACCCGATCGCCTTCGACAGGCGACGAGCTGAGCTTGTGCAAGGAGGCAAGCGCGCTCTCCAAGCCGTATGCGTTGCTGATTGTACAGCGTCGAACGGCGGTGCCGGAGGAAGGCCTCGAGCCCGCCGCGCGCGCCGCGTGGAACGATTATCTGAAGGCGCGCCGCGAAAAGGCAGGCAGCGCGGGCGTCTGACGCGGTTCGGGCCCGTAGCGCGGGGGCGCGCGCGGCTGCCCACGGAAGCCGGCCCGCGAAGGGTTTTGGTTACCGGCTGTTACAAGCGACACCCGAGCCCCGTTCCTTTTGGGGAAGCGTCGCGAATGAAGTGGGCGTGGAGGCGACATCATGACTGACGAAACGATCCCCGCGGGCGAGTTCGACTATGTGATCGTCGGCGCCGGCACGGCCGGCTGCGTGCTGGCCAACCGGCTCTCCGAGGATCGCGACGTGACCGTGCTCCTCGTCGAGGCGGGCGGCAAGGACGACTATCCCTGGATCCACGTCCCGGTCGGCTATCTCTACTGCATCGGCAATCCGCGCACGGATTGGCTTTACCGCACCTGCGCCGAGCCGGGCCTCAACGGGCGCACGCTTTCGTATCCGCGCGGACGCGTGCTCGGCGGCAGCTCGTCGATCAACGGCATGATCTACATGCGCGGTCAGCGCGAGGATTACGACGAGTGGGCGCGCGTGACGAGCGATTCGTCGTGGTCCTGGGACGCTGTCCTGCCGGTCTTCAAGCGCAGCGAGGATCATCACGGCGGCGCGAACGAATGGCACGGCGCGGGCGGGCCGTGGCGCGTGGAAAAACAGCGCCTCAAATGGAAGGTGCTCGAAGCGTTCCATGAAGCGGCGCAACAGACAGGCATCCCCGCAACCGAGGATTTCAATCGCGGCGACAACGCGGGCGTCGGCTACTTCGAAGTCAATCAGAAACGCGGTGTGCGTTGGAATGCGTCAAAGGCGTTCCTGCGGCCCGCGCTTTCGCGACCGAATCTGACTGTCGTCACGAACGCGCATGTGCGCCGGCTCGTGATGGAAGGCAAGCGCTGCACCGGTATCGAGTATTGGCGAGACCAACTCGAGGCTCGACGGTTCGTCGCGCGCGCCCGCTGCGAGGTGATCGTCGCGGCCGGCGCCGTCAATTCGCCGCAATTGCTCGAGCTCTCGGGCATCGGCAACGGCGCGCGGCTGCAGAAGCTCGGCATCGACGTCGTGCGGGATTTGCGCGGCGTCGGCGAGAACTTGCAGGACCATCTGCAATTGCGCATGGCTTATCGCGTCGAGGGCGTGCGCACGTTGAACACGCTTTCCGCGCACTGGTGGGGCAAGCTCTGGATTGCCGCGCAATATGCGCTGTCGAGGAGCGGCCCGATGTCGATGTCGCCGTCGCAGCTCGGTGCGTTCGCGAAATCTTCGGCCGACGACGAATCGATTACGCGTCCCGATATCGAATATCACGTGCAGCCGCTCTCGCTCGATCGTTTCGGCGAGCCGCTCCATCGTTTCAATGCATTCACGGCATCGGCCTGCCCCTTGAGGCCGACCTCGCGCGGCAGCATTCATATCGAATCGCCGGATCCGCACGCGCCGCCGGCCATTGCGCCGAACTATCTCTCGACCGATTACGACCGGCGCGTGGCGGCCAACGCCTTGCGCCTCACGCGACGCATCGTGGCCTCGCCCGCGCTCGCGCGCTATGCGCCAACCGAGATTCTGCCCGGCATCGAGTTCGAAACGGAAGACGAACTTGTGAGGGCGGCCGGCGCGATCGGCACGACGATCTTCCACCCGGTCGGCACATGCCGGATGGGTACGGCCGACGATCCCGGCGCCGTAGTCGACGCGCGGCTCGTCGTCATCGGCATGGAGGGTTTGCGCGTGGTCGATGCGTCTGTCATGCCGACGATCACATCGGGCAATACCAATTCGCCGACGCTGATGATCGCCGAGCGCGCAAGCGAGATGATTCGCGCGGATCGGCTCGCTCGGACGGGGACTGTCGGAGCGAGCGCGCCAGATGCAATTTCCGCGCCGATTACGTAAAGAAACCTAAGTGCAAATCCCAATGATTGCGCTGCATCAATGGCGAGACAATTCGCGGTGCCGCATGGTGCGGGGCCGACCTTCCCGAAATGATGCACCATGCCAAAGAAAGGGGCGATCCTATCGAAGCCTCGCAACGAATGGCGACGCCGACCGGGCGCGCTCCAACAATGGCATGCTTCGTCACTTCGCATGGAAGGGGACATGATTCTGGGCGACACGATTCTCGAAACGCGCGGCCTTACGAAAGAGTTCAAGGGATTCACCGCCGTCAACGGTGTGAATCTGCGCGTGCGACGCGGTTCGATCCATGCATTGATCGGCCCCAACGGCGCCGGCAAGACGACTTGCTTCAATTTGCTTACGAAATTTCTCGAGCCCACGGCCGGGCAAATTGTTTTCAACCATATCGACATCACGCGTGAAAAGCCGGCGCAAATTGCGCGGCGCGGTATTATTCGCTCGTTTCAGATTTCAGCTGTCTTTCCGCATTTGACGGTTTTGCAAAATGTGCGCGTCGGCCTGCAGCGCACGCTTGGCACGGCCTATCACTTCTGGCGCAGCGACCGTTTGCTGCGGCAGCTCGACGAGCGCGCGAGAGAATTGCTGGGACAGGTCGGCCTGACGGATTTTGCCGATACGCTGACGGTCGAGCTCTCATACGGCCGCAAGCGCGCGCTCGAGATCGCGACGACGCTTGCCATGGAGCCCGAGCTGATGCTGCTCGATGAGCCGACGCAGGGGATGGGCCACGAAGATGTCGATCGTGTGACAGCGCTGATCAAGAAGGTCTCCGCGGGTCGCACGATTCTGATGGTCGAGCACAACATGAACGTCATCGCGGGGATCTCCGATACGATCACGGTCTTGCAGCGCGGCGAAGTGCTCGCCGAAGGCAGCTATGCCGAAGTATCGAAGAACCCGCTCGTGATGCAAGCCTACATGGGCAGCGCCGACGCCGCGTTGACGGGGACGCACGGATGAACGATACGCAACGTGAAAACATCGAGGCGGGCGGCGTGATCGAGGAAGCGCGGCAGGGCACGCCGGCGCTGACGATCGCGGGGTTGCAGGCCTGGTACGGCGAATCCCACATTCTGCACGGCGTCGATCTGACCGTGAACCGCGGCGAGGTCGTGACGCTGCTCGGGCGCAATGGGGCGGGGCGCACGACGACGCTGCGCGCGATCATGGGGCTCACCGGCCGCCGCACGGGTTCGGTGAAGATCGGCGAGCGCGAGACCATCGGGCTGCCCACGCACCGCATCGCGCACTGCGGCGTGGGCTTTTGCCCCGAGGAGCGCGGCATCTTTTCGAGCCTCTCGTGCGAGGAGAACCTGATTCTTCCGCCGATGGTCGGCAGCGCGAAGGATGCCATGTCGATCGACGAGATCTACGAGATGTTTCCGAATCTGAAGGAACGCCGCGCGAGCCAGGGCACGCGTCTTTCCGGCGGTGAGCAGCAGATGCTCGCCGTCGCGCGGATCCTGCGCACGGGCGCGAATCTGCTCTTGCTCGACGAGATTTCCGAAGGCCTTGCCCCCGTGATCGTCCAGACGCTCGCGCGCATGATCCTGACGCTGAAGGCGCGCGGCTACACGATCGTGATGGTCGAGCAGAACTTTCGCTTCGCCGCGCCGCTCGCGGATCGTTTCTACGTAATGGAGCACGGCCGCATCGTCGAGCGCTTCGTCGCGAGTGAGCTCGAAAGCAAAATGCCGGTGCTGCACGATCTGCTCGGCGTTTGAGCAGCATCGGAGGGCACACGCACGAAACGTGCGCTTCGCACGCTGCTCGTACAGGCTGCTGCCTCGCGGCATCTTGCGAGGATTGGCACGTCACCTGTCTTACGTCTCACGTTGCACGCTAGAACCAATAACGCAAAGAAGGAGATACGAATGAAGACGAAGTTCCTCGCACGCGTGGTACGCACTCTCGCAATGACAAGCGCGGCTTGCGCCGTTGCCTTGCCCGTGCAACATGCCGCGGCCGACGAGAACGCAGTCACGATCGGTTTCATCACCGACATGTCGGGCCTCTATGCCGATATCGACGGCAAGGGCGGCGCGACCGCCATTCAGATGGCCATCGACGATTTCGGCGGGAAAGTGAACGGCAAGCCGATCAAGCTGCTGACGGCCGATCACCAGAACAAGGCCGATATCGCCGCCACGACGGCGCGCAAGTGGATCGACACGGAAGGCCTCGACATGCTGATCGGCGGGACGAACTCGGCGACGGGGCTTTCGATGAACGATGTCGTCAAGGACAAGAAGCGGCCGTTCTATGTGATCGGCGCGGGTACCGACGCCCTCACCAACAAGCAGTGCACGCCTTACACCGTTCACTACGCGTATGACACCACGGCGCTGGCCAGGGGCACCGGTTCCGCGATCGTGAAGCAAGGCTTCAAGACCTGGTACTTCCTGACCGCCGACTACGCATTCGGCAAGTCGCTCGACAAGAACACGACCGAGGTCGTCGAGAAGAACGGCGGCAAGGTGCTCGGTCATGCGTTCCATCCGCTCTCAGCTTCCGACTTTTCGTCGTTCCTGCTGCAGGCGCAAGCGTCGAAGGCCCAGGTGCTCGGTCTCGCGAATGCGGGCAACGATACGGTGAACTCGCTGAAGGCGGCGAAGGAATTCGGCATCACGAAGACGATGAAGATCGCCGCGCTGCTGATGTTCATCGACGACGTGCACAGTGTCGGCCTGCCGACGGCTCAGGGTCTGCTGCTGACGGATAGCTGGTACTGGGATCAGAACGACAAGGCGCGTGCGTGGGCGGAAAAGTACATGAAGAAGACGGGCAAGATGCCGTCGAGCTTGCAGGCCGCCGACTACTCGGCAACGATGAACTACCTGAACGCGGTGAAGGCGGCCGGCACGACCGATCCCGACAAGGTGATGGAGCAGGTCAGGAAGACGAAGGTCGACGACTTCTATGCGAAGGGCGAGATTCGTCCCGATGGTGTCATGCTGCACGACATGTACCTCTATCAAGTGAAGACGCCGGCCGAGTCGAAGAAGCCGTGGGATTACTACACGCTGAAAGCGACGATTCCGGGCGATCAGGCGTTCGGGACGAAGGCCGAGACTCAGTGCGACCTTTGGAAGTGATTCGGGGTTGAGGCTTGATGTGCGATCGGAGTCGGCGCGCTTTGGCGTCAGCGCATACTCCGATCCACGCTACATGGTTTGACTTTGACGGCAGGCAGGTTCAATGGATATCTTCGGCATTCCGTTGCAGGCGTTGTTGAGCCAGCTCCTGCTCGGGCTCGTCAACGGATCGTTCTACGCGATCCTGAGCCTCGGGCTGGCGGTGATCTTCGGCATGCTCAACGTGATCAACTTTGCCCATGGCGCCTTGTTCATGCTCGGCGCGATGCTCGCCTGGATGGGGCTCAACTATCTGGGTCTGCCTTATTGGGCGATGATCGTGCTTGCGCCGCTCGTCATCGGCGCATTCGGCATCGTGATCGAACGCTCGATGCTGCGCTGGCTCTACCGGCTCGATCACCTCTACGGGCTTTTGCTGACCTTCGGCCTGACGCTCGTGATTGAAGGCGTCTTCCGCTCAGTCTACGGATCGTCGGGTCAGCCTTACGATGTGCCCGATTTGCTTGCGGGCGCAACGAATCTCGGCTTCATGTACTTGCCGAACTATCGCGCGTGGGTCGTCGTCGCGTCGCTCGTCGTCTGCTTCGCGACCTGGTTCGTGATCGAGAAGACACGCATCGGCTCGTATCTTCGCGCGGGCACCGAAAATCCAAAGCTCGTCGAGGCGTTCGGCGTCAACGTGCCCGTCATGATCACGCTCACCTACGGTTTCGGCGTCGCGCTCGCCGCGTTCGCGGGTGTGCTCGCCGCACCGGTGATCCAGGTTTCGCCGCTGATGGGCCAGTCGATGATCATCACCGTTTTCGCCGTCGTCGTAATCGGCGGAATGGGCTCGATCATGGGCTCGATCGTCACGGGCCTTATGCTCGGGGTCATCGAAGGCTTCACACGCGTCTTTTATCCGCAGGCGTCGGCCACCGTCGTCTTCGTCATCATGGCGATCGTGCTGCTCGTGCGGCCGGCGGGTCTTTTCGGCAAGGAACGGTGATGCAGAGAAAAGCGCTCTACGGCCTTTTGTTCTTGGGCCTTCTCATCGCGCCGTGGGCCGGCGTCTATCCGATCTTCGTCATGAAGGTGCTCTGCTTCGCGCTCTTTGCGGCCGCCTTCAATCTGCTCATCGGGTACACAGGATTGCTCTCGTTCGGTCACGCGATGTTTCTCGCGACGGCCGGCTACGTCACGGGCTTCACGATGCAGTCGCTCGGTCTTGCGCCTATTCTCGGCGTGCTGGCCGGCACGGCGAGCGCGACGCTGCTCGGTCTCGTCGTCGGCCTCTTCGCGATCAGACGGCAGGGCATCTACTTCGCGATGGTGACGCTCGCGTTCGCGCAGATGATCTACTTCATCTATCTGCAGGTGCCTTTCACGCATGGCGAGGACGGCCTGCAAGGCGTGCCGCGCGGGACGCTCTTCGGCCTCGTCAACCTCTCGTCGGACCTCGCGCTCTACTACGTCGTGCTCGTCGTGATCGCGCTCGCGTTCCTGCTCATCGTGCGCATCGTCCATTCGCCGTTCGGCGAGCTCATGACGGCGATCCGCGAAAACGAGCCGCGCGCCACTTCGCTCGGTTACGACACCGATCGTTTCAAGCTGCTCGCGTTCGTGCTGTCCGCGGGGCTCGCCGGTCTCGCGGGTGCGATGAAAGTACTCGTGCTCGGCTTCGAAACGCTCAGCGACGCGCATTGGACGATGTCGGGCCTCGTCATCCTGATGACGCTCGTGGGAGGCATGGGTACGCTGTTCGGGCCGCTGCTCGGGGCCGCGCTCATCGTGACGCTCGAGGACCGGCTCGGCGACATCGGCTCGTTCATCGCATCGATCACGGGCATCACGTGGTTCGGCACGCTCGGCGAATCGACGACGATCGTCATCGGCTTCATCTTCATCGCTTGCGTGCTCGCATTCAGGCGCGGCATCGTGGGCGAAGTCGTCGCACGCGTGCGAACGTTGCGGGCCTGATGCGCTAATTCCGTGCGGGCTTGCACCACTAGGGAAAGTGCTAGGTTGTCGCATCAGACGGGGGCGTTTAATCTTCGTTCCAGTTCTGATGCACCGAATTTGCAGGTGGAGAACGAGGAGACAGTCGAGGCACGAAGTGCCCGCGAGAAAGCGCTGTTGGACGGAATCCAACAGCGCTTTTCTTTTATGCCTTCGATTCGTGCATCCGCCTTTCCCTCCCTCGTATTGCCCATTCTCGAGCGTATCCGGCCCAGCGCTCGTGCGCCGTACAATCCCGGCGATGCTTCCCACGGCTGCACGCGTTCCCGCATTCAGCTTCGTCATTCGCCCGATGAAGCGGCCCATGCTTCGCCTTTTCCAGTGATTTTTTATCCGACCATTGCTGCAAGCAAGGTCGCCTCACGATACGATCTTTCGTTCGGAATCCGAAATAAGTCGGCCGGCATGCTGGCCGGCTACGTTTAACGCTCTGAAAAAAAGCATCTGGAGAATCGAGAATGACGGTAAAACGATGGGTGCGCGGCGGCTTTGCGCTCACTTTGATTTGCGGCGCCGGCGCAGCGTTCGCTCAAGTGAAGATCGGTGTGGTGCTCTCGACGACAGGGCCCGCCGCTTCGCTCGGCATCCCGGAAAAGAACACGATCGAACTGTTGCCGAAAGAGATCGGCGGCAAGCGCGTCGATTACATCGTGCTCGACGATGCGACCGATACGACGAAGGCCGTGCAGGATACGCACAAGCTCGTCGACGAAGACCATGTCGATGCGATTATCGGCTCGACTGTCACGCCGAACTCGCTCGCAATGATCGATGTTGTCGCGCCAGCCAAGACGCCGATGATCTCGCTTGCCGCGTCCGCGAAAATCGTCGAGCCGATGGACGACAAGCGCAAGTGGGTTTTCAAGACGCCGCAAAACGATAGTCTGATGGCTGATGCGATCGCCGAACACATGGCGAAAGCGGGTGTGAAGACGGTCGGCTTCATCGGCTTTGCCGACGGCTACGGCCAGAGCTGGCTCACCGAGTTCAAGCATGCGGCGAGCGTGCATGGACTGAAGGTCGTCGACGACGAGAAGTACAACCGCACCGATACGTCGACGACGGGACAGGTGCTGAAGCTCGTCGCCGCGCGCCCCGACGCGGTGCTGATTGCGGCGTCGGGCACACCCGCCGCGTTGCCGGCGAAAGAGCTGAAAGAGCGGGGCTACAAGGGCAAGGTGTATCAGACGCACGGCGTTGCGAACAACGACTTCCTGCGCGTATGCGGCAAGGATTGCGACGGCGAGATTCTGCCGGCCGGTCCAATTCTCGTCGCCGATCAGCTCCCCGACTCGAATCCCGTCAAGAAGTCCGCGCTCGCGTACGAGACGGCCTATGAAGCGGAGTACGGCAAGGGCTCTGTCGTCACGTTCGGCGGCCATGCCTGGGACGCGGGCCAGATGCTGCAAAAGGCGATTCCTGTCGCGTTGCAGACGGCGCAGCCGGGCACCGAAGCGTTCCGCACGGCGCTGCGCGGCGCGCTCGAAAATCTCAAGGATCTGCCCGTCTCGCACGGAATCATGACGATCACGCCCACCGATCACAACGGCCTCGACAAACGCGCGCGCGTCTACGTGCAGATCGTCGACGGCAAATGGAAGGTCATCGGCGAATAAGCATGGATTTATCGATCGCGGCCATCCTCGCGCAAGACGGCATCACGACGGGCGCCATTTACGCGCTGCTCGCGCTGGCGCTCGTGCTCGTCTTCTCGGTCACGCGCGTCATCTTCATTCCGCAAGGCGAGTTCGTCTCCTATGGCGCGCTGACGCTCGCGATGCTGCAAGCGAACAAGGCCCCGCCGACGGCACTGCTGTTGATCGCGCTCGGCGTGGCCTGCTTCGTCGTCGAGACGATCGGCGTGGTGCGGCGGCCGGAGCGGCGTCGGCATTGGCCGCGAACGCTTGCGCTCAGCGCCGGCCGCTATCTGCTCTTTCCGCTCGCGGTCTACGCGTTGACGGCGCATTTGGCCGCGCTCGCGCTGCCGATGATCGTCCAGGTCACGTTGACGCTTGCCATCATCGTGCCGATGGGGCCATTCATTTATCGGCTGGCTTACGAGCCCATCGCCGAGGCGACGACGCTGTTGCTCTTGATCGTCGCGGTGGCCGTTCATTTTGCGATGGTCGGTCTCGGGCTGCTCATGTTCGGCGCCGAAGGCTCACGTACGACGCCGTTTTCCGATGCGTCGTTCAGCGTGGGCACCCTCTTGGTGGCCGCGCAGAGCCTGTGGGTCGTCGTGACCGCGCTGGTGCTCATCGTCGCGCTCTACGTCTATTTCGACCGGTCGATTTCGGGCAAGGCACTGCGTGCGACGTCGATCAACCGCCTCGGTGCGCGGCTCGTCGGCATCGGGACGGCGCAGGCCGGGCGGCTCGCGTTCACGCTCGCGGCCGGGCTCGGTGCACTCTCGGGCGTGCTCGTCGCGCCGTTGACGACGATCTACTACGACTCCGGCTTTCTGATCGGCTTGAAAGGCTTCGTCGGCGCGATCATCGGGGGGCTCGTGAGCTATCCGCTGGCTGCAGCGGGGTCGCTGCTCGTCGGTCTGCTCGAATCGTATTCGTCGTTCTGGGCGAGCGCCTACAAGGAGATCATCGTCTTCACGCTGATCATCCCGGTGCTGCTGTGGCTCAGCGTTACGCGGCCCCGCGTGGAAGAAGAGGAGGAGGAGTGAAGCGTTTGAGCGCGAACCGTCTCCCATCGCTCAAGAAGCCGTTCTGGCTTTTTCTCGTCGTCATTTTCCTGCTGCCCGTTCTGCCGGCGCCCGTGCGCGTCCCGGAGTACTGGATCACGCTTTTCAACTACATCGGGCTCTACTCGATCGTCGCCATTGGTCTCGTGCTGTTGACGGGCATCGGCGGCATGACGAGTTTCGGGCAGGCGGCGTTCGTGGGTATCGGCGCCTATGCCACGGCCTATCTGACGACGAATTTTGCCCTCTCGCCGTGGCTCGCGCTCATCGCCGGTATCGTGCTGACGGCTGCCATTGCTCTCGTCATCGGCGGCGTGACGATGCGCCTTTCCGGGCATTTTCTGCCGCTCGGCACCATCGCCTGGGGCCTGTCGCTCTATTACATCTTTGGCAACGTAGACTGGCTCGGCAAGTACGACGGCATCAACGGCATCCCGGCACTGTCCTTCTTCAGCCTCTCGCTGGCGTCGGGCCGCGGCATCTACTACCTGATCTGGGCCGTGGCGCTCATGTCGGTCATCTCCGTGCAGAACCTGCTCGACAGCCGGCCCGGTCGCGCCATTCGCGCGCTACGCGGCGCCAGCGTCATGGCGGAGGCGATGGGCGTCGATACGGTATGGATGCGCATCGTCATCTTCGTCTATTCGGCCGTGCTCGCCGCCATTTCCGGATTCCTCTACGCGCACCTGCAGCGAGCCGTCAATCCGACGCCGTTCGGCCTAAATCACGGAATCGAATATCTATTCATGGCCGTCGTGGGAGGCGTCGCGCATGTTTGGGGTGCGATTCTCGGCGCGGCGATTCTCACCGTCCTGCAGGACTACCTGCAGAGCGTGTTGCCGACGCTGTTGGGCCAGAGCGGCAATTTCGAGATCATCGTCTTCGGCGTGCTCATGGTTGTGCTTCTGCAATATGCGAGGCAGGGCGTTTGGCCGTTCGTCGCGCGTTGGTTTCCGCGCGACCCGTCGGCTCGCGCTCCCGCATCCGCCGCGGCTTTGCCGCAGCGCACAAAACCGTCGACGGGCGGAGCCTTGCTTGTTGTCGACAGGGTTCGCAAAACGTTCGGAGGGCTCGTCGCGGTCAACGACGTCAGCTTCGAAGTCGCGGCGGGCGAAATCGTTGCGCTGATCGGACCCAACGGTGCGGGCAAGTCGACGACGTTCAATCTTGTGACGGGCGTCCTGCGCGCGACGAGCGGCACGATTCGCTTCGCCGGCGAGCGCATCGACACGCTCCGTTCACGTGAAATCGTGCGGCGCGGGATCGCCCGGACGTTTCAGCATGTCAAGCTGGTGCCCGGCATGACGGTGCTCGAGAACGTCACACTCGGCGCTCACCTGCGCGGATCGACTGGCATCTCGCGCAGCATCGCTCGGCTGAACGCGGCCGAGGAGGGTCGCTTGCTGGCCGAAGCCGCCAGCCAGCTCCGGCGCGTCGGGCTCGAGCAGCATATGGACGACGAGGCGGGCAGCCTCGCCCTTGGGCAGCAGCGAATCCTCGAGATCGCCCGTGCGCTTTGCTGCGATCCGGTGTTGCTGCTGCTCGACGAGCCCGCCGCGGGGCTTCGGTACCAGGAAAAGCAGCGGCTTGGCGAGTTGCTGCGTAGGCTCAAGGCCGAGGGTATGAGCATTTTGCTCGTCGAGCACGATATGGATTTCGTCATGAACCTGGCCGATAGAGTCGTCGTCATGGAGTTCGGCACACGCATCGCGCACGGTTTGCCGCGGGAAGTTCAAAACGACCCGGCCGTGCTGGAAGCCTATCTCGGCGGAGTGGAGTAGCCATGCACGAAACTGCGACAACGCCGATTCTCGCCGCGTCGGAACTCTCCGTGCGCTACGGGAAGGTCGAGGCGCTGCACGGCGTCTCGCTCGAAGTCTGCCGTGGGCAGATCGTCAGCGTGATCGGGCCGAACGGCGCGGGCAAGTCCACACTGCTCAATGCGGTCATGGGCGCGCTGCCGCCGGCAGGGCTTGCGGTCGGGCATATCCGGTACGGCGGTGAGGACATCGCCGCGCTGCCCATCGAGAAGCGCGTGGCACGTGGGATGTGCCTGGTACCAGAAAAACGTGAATTGTTCGCGTCGATGACGGTCGAGGACAACCTGGTGCTGGGCGCCTATCGCCGCAAGCGCGCAGGCGACCGTAATTTCCTGGATCAGCTCGACACCGTCCTGGAGCTGTTCCCGCGCCTCGCCGAGCGCCGGAAGCAAGCTGCCGCGACGCTGTCGGGCGGGGAGCGGCAAATGCTCGCGCTCGGGCGCGCGCTGATGGGCAAGCCCGACCTCCTGATGCTCGACGAGCCGAGCCTCGGGTTGGCGCCGCTCATCGTCAAAGAGATTTTCCATATCATCAGCGCGTTGCGGCGGACGGGCGTGGCGATACTCCTCATCGAACAGAACGCGCGCGCGGCGTTGCAGATTTCCGACTACGGCTACGTGCTGGAAACGGGGGAAGTGGCGCTGTCGGGCAACGCCGACGCGCTCGCGCATAACCCTCGGGTGGTCGAGACATATCTCGGGCTTGCGAAGAAGACGGCGTGAGCCGGCCGGTAGTTCGCGCGGCACGGATTGGGATAATGCGCACCCACGCTATTGTCCCGCTCGCCCGCGATGCCTGTGTCGCGGAGCGCCCGCTTCGCCAGCGGAAGACGGTTGTTTCACGTGAAACCTCCGTTAGCTGTTTAACGTAGAACACGGCTCCTCCGACGAACCCGCTATAATTTCGCGCATATCCTTTCTCGACAGGCCCGCGCGTATTCTCGTCGCGGGATCCGCAATGCTTTATCCCACAGAATTTGACGTCATCGTCGTCGGCGGTGGCCACGCCGGCACGGAGGCCGCTTTGGCCTCCGCGCGCATGGGCGCGAAGGCGCTGCTGCTGACACACAATATCGAAACGCTCGGACAAATGAGCTGCAACCCGTCAATCGGCGGTATCGGCAAGGGCCACTTGGTCAAGGAAGTCGATGCGCTGGGCGGTGCGATGGCAGCCGCAACGGACGAGGCCGGCATCCAGTTCCGAATTCTCAATTCGTCGAAAGGGCCCGCAGTCCGCGCCACGCGCGCACAGGCGGATCGCGTGCTCTATAAGAAGGCGATTCGTCATCGGCTCGAAAACCAGCCGAATCTTTGGCTGTTCCAGCAGGCCGTCGAGGATTTAATGGTCGAAGGGGATCGTGTCGTCGGTGCCGTGACGCAGGTTGGCATCCGTTTTCGCTCGCGCGCCGTCGTGCTGACGGCTGGCACATTCCTCGATGGAAAGATTCACGTCGGCCTCAACAACTACACGGGGGGCCGCGCCGGCGATCCGGCCGCCGTTTCGCTGTCGGCGCGCTTGAAGGAACTGAAGCTGCCGCAAGGTCGGCTGAAGACGGGTACGCCGCCGCGGATCGACGGTCGCTCGATCGATTTTTCGAAGCTCGAAGAGCAACCGGGCGACCTCGATCCGATCCCCGTATTCTCCTTCCTTGGCCATGTGGAGCAGCATCCGCGCCAATTGCCGTGCTGGGTGACGCATACGAACGAGGCGACGCACGACATCATCCGCGGCGGGCTCGACCGGTCGCCGATGTATACGGGCGTCATCGAAGGGGTGGGGCCGCGCTACTGCCCGTCGATCGAGGACAAGATTCACCGATTCGCGTCGAAGACGTCGCACCAGATTTTCCTCGAGCCCGAAGGTTTGACGACGAACGAGTTCTACCCGAACGGGATCTCGACGAGCCTGCCGTTCGACGTCCAGCTCGCGCTCGTGCACTCCATGCGCGGACTCGAGAATGCACACATCCTGCGTCCTGGCTATGCGATCGAGTACGACTACTTCGATCCCCGTGCGCTGAAGGCCTCGTTGGAGACGAAGGCGATCAAAGGGCTCTTCTTTGCGGGGCAGATCAACGGCACGACCGGCTACGAGGAGGCCGCCGCGCAAGGTTTGCTCGCCGGCATCAACGCGGGTTGCTTCGTGCTCGACAAGGCACCGTGGTCCCCACGGCGCGACCAAGCCTACCTCGGTGTGCTCGTCGACGATCTCGTGACGCGCGGCGTTTCGGAGCCGTATCGTATGTTCACGAGCCGCGCCGAGTACCGTCTCAGCCTCCGCGAGGACAACGCCGACATGCGGCTGACGGAGATCGGGCGCGAGCTTGGCGTCGTCGATGATGTCCGCTGGGACGCGTTTTCGCGCAAGCGCGATGCTGTTTCACGTGAAACAGAGCGCCTGCGGGCGACGTGGGTGAACCCGAAGACCCTTTCTGCCGAGGAAGCGACGGCGTTGCTCGGCAAGCCGATCGATCACGAATACAGTCTCGCGGATCTGCTGCGTCGCCCCGGCGTGACGTATGACGGGATCTGTGGCCTGCGCGGCGGCGAGTGTGGCCCGGCCGAGCCGCTCGCGGACGATCCGGTATTGCTGGCTCAGATCAAGGAGCAGATCGAGATCGGCGTGAAGTACCAAGGCTACATCGAGCGCCAGGCCGACGAGATCGAGCGCAACGAGGCCAACGAGAACACGCGCCTGCCGGAGGGCATCGATTACATGGCGGTGCGTGGACTGTCGTTCGAAGCGCGGCAAAAGCTCAATCAGTTCCGTCCGGAAACGATCGGGCAAGCATCGCGCATTTCGGGCATCACACCGGCGACGATCTCGCTGCTGATGGTTCATCTGAAGAAAGGGCTCGGTCGGCGCGCCGCGCCTCTCACGAACGACGATCATGGCGCGGACGCCGCTTCGGTTGCGCAATGACGGCGCCGCGTCCGAATTCGCGGCAAGCGATCGACCGAAATACGCTCGATGAGCTGTTGCGGGGCGGGGCGGTCGCGCTCGGCATCGCTCTGAGCGACGAGCAGGTGGAGCGGCTCCTCGATTACGTGGCGTTGCTCGCGAAGTGGAACACCGTCTACAACCTGACGGCGATTCGCGATCCGCGCCAGATGCTCGTCCAGCACATTCTCGATTCGCTTTCGATCGTGCCGCATCTCGCGGCGCGCGAGGGGGCGACGATTCTCGACGTCGGATCGGGTGGCGGGCTGCCCGGGATCGTGCTGGCCATCGCGTTTCCCGAGCGGGCGATCACGCTCAACGACATCGTGCAGAAAAAGACGGCTTTTCAGGCGCAGGCCAAAGCCGAATTGAAGCTGGCCAACGTTTCGGTGGTGACAGGGCGCGTCGAAACGCTGCGTCCCGGCATCGAAGTGTCGGGAAAATTCGACGCCATCGTCTCGCGCGCATTCGCAGAGCTCGCCGATTTCGTTACACTTTCGCGGCACTTGGTCAGCGCGCGAGGATCGATCTGGGCGATGAAAGGCGTGCGCCCCGATGCGGAGATTTCACGCCTGCCGACCGATGCGCGCGCGATGCAAGTCGTCCGATTGGCGGTGCCGTCGCTCGACGCGGAGCGGCATCTGGTCGAGGTGATGATCGAACATGGCGAGCCGATCGGCTCGCGCTAACGGCATGCGGCAAGGGCTCACGGCAGAAAAGCGCGGTGAAGAACTGAAGTAGCTCCGAGGATCCAGGAAACGATGGCAAAAATCTTCTGCGTCGCGAATCAGAAGGGCGGTGTGGGTAAGACGACGACGGCGGTCAACCTCGCCGCGAGTCTCGTATCGCAGGAGCAGCGCGTCTTGCTGATCGATCTCGATCCGCAGGGCAATGCGACGATGGGTAGCGGCATCAACAAGGCCGAGTGCGAAAACACCGTTTATGAAGTGCTCGTCGACGGTGTCTCTGTCGCCGATGCGCGCAAGAAGCCGGACGCAGTCGGTTACGACGTTCTGCCGGCGAACCGCGAACTCGCGGGTGCGGAGATCGAGCTCGTCGACGTGGAAAACCGCGAGCGACAATTGAAGGAAGCGATCGCACACGTCGCGAGCGACTACGACTTCATTTTGATCGACTGCCCGCCCGCGCTTTCGCTTTTGACGCTGAACGGACTCTGCGCGGCGCACGGCGTCGTCATTCCGATGCAGTGCGAGTACTTCGCGCTCGAAGGGCTCTCGGACCTCGTCAACACCATCAAGCAGGTGCATGCGAATCTCAATCGCGATCTGAAGATCATCGGCCTTTTGCGCGTGATGTTCGATCCTCGCATCACGCTGCAGCAACAGGTTTCCGACCAGCTCAAGGAGCACTTCGGCGACAAGGTGTTCGACGCGGTGATTCCGCGCAACGTGCGGCTTGCGGAGGCGCCGAGCTACGGCTTGCCGGGCGTGGTATTCGACAGGGCGTCGCGCGGTGCGCAAGCCTATGTGCAGTTCGGCGCGGAGATGATTGAACGCGTGCGCGCGCTCTGACGCGCCGCGCGAGACGAAAAAGCGGAAACGCGAGGAAAGCATGAATGCGGTAGCGAAGAAGAAGGGATTGGGACGCGGTCTCGAGGCTCTGCTCGGTGGTAGCACCGATATCACGGCCGCCGCGAAAAGCGAAGGGGCGCCGAACGTGCTGCCGCTCGCGAGGCTGCAGGCCGGCAAGTATCAGCCGCGCACGCGCATGGATGAAGGCAGCTTGCAGGAGCTCGCCGCGAGCATCCGTGCGCAAGGCTTGATGCAGCCGATACTCGTTCGCCCGGTATCGGCCGAGAAGTACGAAATCATCGCGGGGGAGCGGCGCTTTCGCGCGGCGCATCTCGCGGGCCTCGAGGAAGTGCCGGTGCTCGTCAAGGACGTGCCCGACCAGGCCGCCGCCGCGATGGCGCTGATCGAGAACATTCAGCGCGAGGACTTGAATCCGCTCGAAGAGGCGCAGGGCATCCAGCGGCTGCTCGACGAGTTCCAGTTCACGCACGAGCAGGCCGCTGAATCGGTCGGGCGCTCGCGCAGCGCCGTCTCGAATCTGCTGCGCCTGCTCAACCTTGCGGCGCCCGTGCAGACCATGCTGCTCGCCGGCGATCTCGACATGGGACACGCGCGCGCGCTGCTCGCCGTGGATGCCGCTTCGCAAATCACGCTCGCGAACCAGGTCGTGAACAAGGGGATGTCGGTGCGCGAGACCGAGCGCCTCGTCGCGGCGACGACGAAGGCCGAGCCGGCCGTGAAGGCGCGCGTCAACCATCATGACGGCGGGCGCGACACGCGGCGCCTCGAAGAGGAGCTTTCCGATCTGCTCGCGGCTTCCGTGAAGATCAAGCTCGGCCGCCGCGGGCGCGGTCAGCTCCAGATCGATTTCGGCGATCTCGACGCGCTCGAGGGGATCCTCGCGCGCTTGCGCGGCGGGCCCGCGGCGTGAGCCGCGGCGCACGTCGCCCTCGATCATGACGGCAGCCGACAAGGCGCGGCCCGCCCGCGCGAGCTGGCCGCTTCGCATGCGGCAATGCATTTCGTTCGTGGCGAAGGAGCCGATCCTGTCCGTGCTCGTCGTCGCGCTCGCCGCATTGCAGTGGCGGCATCCACAAGCATGGGGCGAATTGCCGCACCTCGTCGACTGGCCGACCGTCACGACGCTCGCGGGGCTCTTGATATTGACGAAAGCGGTCGAGCTGTCGGGCTTCCTGATGTGGCTCGCGCATCGCGTCGTGCATCGCGTGCATTCGGAACGCGCGCTCGCGTTCTTGTTGATCGGGCTCGCCGCCGTGCTGTCGATGCTCGTCACGAACGATGTCGCGCTCTTCGTCGTCGTGCCGCTCGTGCTGTCGCTGAACCGCCTGACCCCATTGCCCATCAAGCGGCTCACGATCTTCGCGGCGCTCTCCGTCAACGCGGGCTCGATCCTGACACCGCTCGGCAACCCGCAGAACCTGTTTCTCTGGCAGACGAGCGGCGTTTCGTTCGGACGCTTCGTGCTTGCGCTCGCTCCGCTTTGCGCCGTATTGATGGCGATGCTGTACGGCCTTGCGGCGTGCACCTTCGCGGGCCGGCCGCTCGACCTCTCGCGCGATGCGCCGACCGAGCGCGTCGACCGCGCCTATGCGGCAACGGCGGCGCTGCTCTTCGTCGCGTTCGTGCTGCTCGCCGATTCGCACCATCCGGGCATCGGCCTTGCCGGCATCGCGCTCGGCTTTCTCGTCTGGCGGCGCGATGCCGTGCTGAAGATCGACTGGGTGCTGCTCCTCGTTTTCGTGCTCATGTTCATCGTGCTTCGCAGCGTTGCGGCGTTGCCGCCGATACGCGAGACGATCGCGACGTTCGAGCTCGGCAAGCCGCTTTCGGCCTATCTCTCGGCGGCCGTGCTTTCCCAGGGCATCAGCAACGTCCCCGCGGCGATCATGCTGGCCGAGTTCACGAAGGATTGGCGAGCGCTCGCGTTCGGTGTGAGCGTCGGCGGTTTCGGCATTGCCATCGGATCGCTCGCGAATCTGATCGCCGTGAGGCTCGCCCGTGAGCGTGGGATCTGGCTTGGATTCCATCTCGTCTCGATCCCGTTCTGGGTCATCGGCGGGGCACTCGGCGCGTGGTTGCTGACCCTGCGTTGAAAGCCGATCGACAGCTGCGCGGCCCCCGTCGAAAGGACGCTTTCCGGCTCATTTTCGTCGCGGCTAAAGTCTTGAATCGCCTGCAACTATCGCTTACAATCCCCCGGATTTATCAGCTAGGCACCCCGTAAGCACGACGAAAGGCGGCGTGACGGAAGAGTCCGTGCGCGCGATGTAAGCGGCGGGTAGGAAAGGGTCTTTGCAGGATGACGGCGATGGCGGATCAACAGCCGAAAAAGAGGCAGGAGACACGCTCGCCCGACACCGCGCCCACCACCGCGAACGTCGGTCATGCTCGAACTTTCGACGATGCGTGGGATGCCGAGCAGCAAGACATAAATACCGTTCCGCTCACGCGGGCCGAAGCCGAGAAGTTGTTCGGCCCGACCGTGAGCCGTCCATCGCGCGTCACGCCGTTCAAGGTCGTGATGGCGCAAATGGTTTTGTCCCTGGTCGCGACGTTGTGTTGGTGGCTGTTTTACGAGCCGCCGGGCGCTGCTGCGCTGTCGGCGTTCCTGGGTGGGGCGGTTTGTTGGGTGCCGAGCGCGTTGTTCGCGGCACGTCTCAAGAAGGCAGGCGCGTCCGCATCGATCCTCACTTGGATGATCGGCGAAGCGCTGAAGATGGGGGTGACGGTTGCGATGTTCGTCGCGATCGGCTTGTGGTACCACGACGTGCGGTGGCTTCCGCTCATCGTCACCTATCTCATCGCGCTGAAGACGTACTGGATCGCGCTCGCCTGGCATTGAAGCGGTACCGGAAGGATTGAAGGCAGGTTGAAGTCGGCCGTCGCCGCTCCCGAGCGAGCGCGAGGCCGGCCTCTCCAGCGGGGTCGGCCTGTGCCGGCGCTCCGCCCCGAACGATTTTCGACAATTTGGGTGGCATTAACGATATGGCAGCGAACGAAGGCACGCACTTGGATCCGTCCGAGTACATTGCGCACCACTTGCAGAACCTGTCCACCGGACATCAGACGTCGATCATCGACTTCCACGTCTGGAATCTCGACACGCTTTTCTGGTCGATCGTCTGTGGTCTCGTCACGATCGTCTTGCTGAGGCTCGCGGCGCGCAAGGCGACGCCGGGCGTGCCGGGGCGCTTTCAATGCGCGGTCGAGATGCTCGTCGAGATGGTCGAGGACCAGTCGAAGTCGATCATCCACGGCAACCGCACCTTCATCGCGCCGCTCGCGCTGACCGTCTTCATCTGGGTCGCGCTGATGAACTCGCTCGACTTCATTCCCGTCGATCTGCCCGGGCGCATCATCGGCTGGCTCGGCTTGTCGAACGTGATCTCGCATCATCGCATCGTGCCGACGGCGGACCTCAACGGCACCTTCGGCATCGCGCTCGGCGTATTCGTGCTGATGCTCTACTACAACTTCAAGATCAAGGGTCCCGGCGGATTCGCCCATGAGCTGCTCTCCGCACCGTTCGGCGGACATCCGCTGCTCTGGATTCCCAACCTCGCGCTGAACATCATCGAATACGTCGCCAAGACGGTTTCGCTGGCGCTGCGGCTCTTCGGCAACATGTACGCGGGCGAGCTGCTCTTCCTGCTCATTGCGTTGCTCGGCAGCCTCTGGACGTTCGGCGCCGACACCAGCGTGCTCGGCTTCATCGGACACGTGATCGCGGGCAGCGTCTGGGCGATCTTCCACATCCTGATCGTCTTGCTGCAAGCGTTCATCTTCATGATGCTGACGCTCGTGTATATCGGCCAGGCGCACGACAAGCACTAAGCGAAGGCGTGCAAAGCGGATTCTTTTCGTTTCCCTAAATCCAGTTCTAAAAAGTCTTTTACAAAGGAGTGATCATGCAAGCTTTCATCGCCAACATCCAAGGTCTGACCGCCATCGGTATCGGCATCATCATCGGCCTGGGTGCAATCGGCGCCTGTATCGGTATCGGTCTCATGGGCGGCAAGTACATCGAAGCCTGCGCCCGTCAGCCTGAACTGATGAACCCGCTCCAGACCAAGATGTTCCTGCTCGCTGGTCTGATCGACGCGGCGTTCCTGATCGGCGTCGGTGTGGCAATGCTGTTTGCGTTCGCGAACCCGCTGCTCTCGAAGCTCGCGGGCTGACGTTTCCGGGGGGAGTTTGCGCCGCGTCGATTGGGAGCGCGGCGCAGGGGCGAAACGGAATGAGAGGCGCTGATCGATCGCGATATCGATGAGCGCCTTACCGTTTCACTTTCCGTATCAGCAACATTTGAGGAAACACCGTGAATCTGAACGCAACCCTGTTTGCGCAAATGGTCGTCTTCCTGATCCTCGCGTGGTTCACGATGAAGTTCGTGTGGCCGCCGCTGGTCAACGCGCTCGACGAGCGCGCGAAGAAGATCGCAGACGGCCTCGCGGCGGCCGAAAAGGGCAAGACGGAGCTCGAAGCCGCGCACAAGCGCGTCGACCAGGAGCTTGCCTCCGCGCGCAACGAAGGCCAGCAGCGCATCGCCGACGCCGAGAAGCGCGCGCTTGCCGTGGCCGACGAGATCAAGGCCAACGCGCAGGCCGAGGCGGCCCGCATCGTCGCGCAGGCGAAAGCCGATGCCGAGCAGCAAGTCGTCAAGGCTCGTGAAGCGTTGCGCGCCGAAGTCGCCGCGCTGGCCGTCAAAGGTGCCGAGCAAATCCTGAAGCGCGAGATCGATCAGGCGGCCCATGCCGAATTGCTCAATCAACTGAAGACCGAGCTCTGATCATGGCCGAACTTGCAACCATCGCTCGCCCGTACGCGGAAGCGCTCTTCGATGTCGCCGAGCGCGGCGACGTCGCCGCCTGGTCCGCTCTCCTGCAGGAGCTGGCACAGGTTGCGCGTCTGCCCGAAGTGCTGTCGGTCGCCACGAGCCCGAAGGTGACGCGCGAGCAAGTCGTCGAGCTGTTGCTCGCCGCGGTGAAGTCGCCGCAAAAGGATGCGCCCGAGGTCAGGAATTTCGTGCGGATGCTCGTCGATAACCATCGGCTCTCGCTGCTGCCCGAAATCGACGTGCAGTTCGAAGAATTGAAAAACGCTCGCGAAGGCGCGGCGGACGCGCTGATCGTCAGCGCATTTCCGCTCGAAGGTGAGCCGCTCGCCGAGCTCGTCGGGAGTCTGGAACGCAAATTCAAGCGTAAGCTGAAGCCCACAGTCGAGGTCGACGCGTCGCTGATCGGGGGCGTGCGCGTGACCGTCGGCGACGAAGTGCTCGACGGCTCCGTGCGCGCGCGGCTTGCACGCATGCAGGTTGCGCTGACCGTTTGACGGCGCTCGACGCCCATGAGCGGCGACGAACGGCACAAGCGGCGGCGGCCCTGCCGCGACAGACGAACACAGGCGGAACAGGCGACGCGGATAGACGCGCCCGGCATGCAACAGAATTGAACATCAGGAGCGAATAATGCAACTCAATCCCTCTGAGATCAGCGAGCTGATCAAGAGCCGGATCCAGGGTCTTGAAGCGAGCGCCGACGTTCGCAACCAAGGCACCGTGATCTCCGTGACCGACGGTATCGTGCGCATCCACGGTCTGTCGGACGTGATGCAAGGCGAAATGCTCGAATTCCCGGGCAACACGTTCGGTCTCGCGCTGAACCTCGAACGCGACTCCGTCGGCGCCGTGATTCTCGGCGAATACGAGCACATCACGGAAGGCGACATCGTCAAGACGACGGGCCGCATTCTCGAAGTGCCGGTCGGTCCCGAATTGATCGGCCGCGTCGTCGACGCGCTCGGTAACCCGATCGACGGCAAGGGCCCGATCAACGCCAAGCTCACCGACGCGATCGAGAAGATTGCCCCGGGCGTGATCTGGCGTAAGTCGGTGTCGCAGCCCGTGCAGACGGGCCTGAAATCGATCGACTCGATGGTGCCGATCGGCCGCGGCCAGCGTGAGCTCATCATCGGCGACCGCCAGACCGGCAAGACGGCCGTCGCCATCGACGCGATCATCAATCAGAAGGGCAAGGACCTCATCTGTATCTATGTCGCGATCGGCCAGAAGGCATCGTCGATCATGAACGTCGTGCGCAA
This sequence comes from Trinickia symbiotica, assembly GCF_002934455.1. GTDB lineage: Bacteria > Pseudomonadota > Gammaproteobacteria > Burkholderiales > Burkholderiaceae > Trinickia > Trinickia symbiotica. The sequence goes on from NZ_PTIR01000010.1 coordinate 75,560, forward strand.
GCTCGAAGAGACGGGCGCGCTCGATTACACGATCGTCGTCGCGGCATCGGCTTCGGAATCGGCGGCCATGCAGTACCTGGCGCCGTACGCCGGCTGCACGATGGGCGAGTACTTCCGCGATCGCGGCCAGGACGCGCTCATCATCTATGACGACTTGACGAAGCAGGCTTGGGCCTATCGTCAGATCTCGCTGCTGCTGCGCCGTCCGCCGGGCCGCGAAGCGTATCCGGGCGACGTCTTCTATCTGCACTCGCGTCTGCTCGAGCGCGCCGCGCGCGTCTCGGAAGAGTACGTCGAGAAGTTCACGAACGGCGAAATCAAGGGCAAGAGCGGCTCGCTGACGGCACTGCCCGTCATCGAAACGCAAGCGGGCGACGTGACCGCGTTCGTGCCGACGAACGTCATCTCGATCACGGACGGTCAGATCTTCCTGGAAACGGACCTCTTCAACGCCGGCATCCGTCCCGCGATCAACGCGGGTATCTCGGTGTCGCGCGTCGGCGGTGCCGCGCAGACCAAGGTCATCAAGAAGCTTTCGGGCGGTATCCGTACCGACCTCGCGCAGTATCGCGAGCTCGCCGCGTTCGCCCAGTTCGCGTCCGATCTCGACGAAGCCACCCGCAAGCAGCTCGAGCGCGGCCGCCGCGTGACGGAGCTGCTCAAGCAGCCGCAATATCAGCCGCTGCAAGTGTGGGAACTCGCCGTCGCGCTCTTCGCCGCGAACAACGGCTACCTCGACGACCTCGATGTGAAGGATGTGCTGGCGTTCGAGAAGGGTCTGCGTGAGTACCTGAAGACGAGCCATGCCGAGCTCATCAAGCGCATCGAAGACGCGAAGGACTTGTCGAAGGACGACGAGGGCGCGCTCCATGCCGCGCTGAAGGACTTCAAGAAGTCGGGTGCTTATTGATCAGCGAGGCAAATGACCCGAGTCGTGCGCCGGCTGTTACCGGCGGCGCGCGGCTTCGATCAGGGAGCAAGCAATGGCTGGAATGAAGGAAATCCGCGGCAAGATCAAGAGCGTGCAGAACACGCGCAAGATCACGAAAGCGATGGAGATGGTGGCCGCATCGAAGATGCGCCGCGCGCAGGAGCGCATGCGCGCCGCCCGCCCATACGCTGAGAAGGTCCGCGACATCGCTGCGCACATGAGCCGCGCGAACCCCGAGTATCGTCACCCGTTCATGGTGCCGAACGAGGGCGCGAAGGCGGCCGGCCTCATCCTCGTCACGACGGACAAGGGGCTGTGCGGTGGCCTCAACACGAACGTGCTGCGCGCCTCCGTGCAAAAGTTCAAGGAGCTCGAGCAGAAGGGCCAAAAGATCGAGGCCACGGCCATCGGCGGCAAGGGCTTCGGGTTTCTGAACCGCTTCGGGGCGAAGGTCGTGTCGCACGTCGTGCAGCTCGGAGACACGCCGCACCTCGAAAAGCTGATCGGCGCCGTGAAGGTGCAGCTCGACCTCTACTCGGAAGGCAAGCTCTCGGCCGTGTACCTCGCTTACACGCGCTTCATCAATACGATGAAGCAGGAGCCCGTGCTCGAGCAGCTGCTGCCGTTGTCGGCCGAGCATTTCGAAGGCGACGAGTCGACGCCGCGCTCGACCTGGGACTACATCTACGAGCCGGATGCGCAGACCGTCGTCGACGAGTTGCTCGTCCGCTATGTCGAGGCGCTCGTCTACCAGGCCGTCGCGGAGAACATGGCGTCCGAGCAGTCGGCGCGCATGGTGGCGATGAAGGCCGCGTCGGACAACGCGAAGACCGTGATCAGCGAGCTGCAGCTGTCGTACAACAAGAGCCGCCAGGCCGCGATCACGAAGGAATTGTCGGAGATCGTCGGCGGCGCCGCCGCGGTGTGACGCGGCTCTCGCGATGAGCCGTCGTCACGGACGACGCCAGCTCGAGACAGCGCCTTTGCGCGAGTGAAGAATTGAGTATCTAAAGGAAAAGCGATGAGTACAACTGCTTTGGTGGAAGGCAAGATCGTACAGTGCATCGGCGCCGTGATCGACGTGGAGTTCCCGCGCGAGCAGATGCCGAAGGTCTACGACGCCCTCGTTCTCGAGGGGACGGATTTGACGCTCGAGGTGCAACAGCAGCTCGGCGACGGCGTCGTGCGCACGATTTGTCTCGGCGCGGCCGAAGGCCTGCGTCGCGGCGTGACCGTCAAGAATACGGGCAAGCCGATCAGCGTGCCGGTCGGCAAGCCGACGCTCGGCCGCATCATGGACGTGCTGGGCCGTCCGATCGACGAAGCCGGTGCGATCGAGAGCGAGAACATCCGCTCGATCCACCAGAAGGCGCCGCAGTTCGACGAGCTTTCGCCGTCGACGGAGCTGCTCGAGACGGGCATCAAGGTGATCGACTTGATCTGCCCGTTCGCGAAGGGCGGCAAGGTGGGCCTCTTCGGCGGCGCCGGCGTCGGCAAGACCGTCAACATGATGGAGCTCATCAACAACATCGCGAAGGAGCACGGCGGCTACTCCGTGTTCGCGGGCGTGGGCGAGCGTACCCGTGAAGGGAACGACTTCTACCACGAAATGAAGGACTCAAACGTGCTCGACAAGGTGGCCCTCGTCTACGGCCAGATGAACGAGCCGCCGGGCAACCGTCTGCGCGTGGCGCTGACGGGTCTGACGATGGCCGAGCATTTCCGTGACGAAGGTCGCGACGTGCTCTTCTTCGTCGACAACATCTACCGTTTCACGCTGGCCGGTACCGAAGTGTCGGCACTGCTGGGCCGGATGCCGTCGGCGGTGGGCTATCAGCCGACGCTCGCCGAGGAAATGGGCAAGCTGCAGGAACGCATCACGTCGACGAAGACGGGCTCGATCACGTCGGTGCAAGCCGTCTACGTGCCCGCGGACGACTTGACGGACCCGTCGCCGGCCACGACGTTCGGCCACCTCGACGCGACCGTCGTGCTTTCGCGCGACATCGCCTCGCTCGGTATTTATCCGGCCGTCGATCCGCTCGATTCGACCTCGCGTCAGATCGACCCGAACGTGATCGGCGAAGAGCACTACACGACGACGCGCCGCGTGCAGCAAACGCTGCAGCGCTATAAGGAGCTGCGCGACATCATCGCGATTCTCGGCATGGACGAGCTTTCGCCCGAGGACAAGCTGTCGGTCGCGCGTGCGCGAAAGATCCAGCGTTTCCTGTCGCAGCCGTTCCACGTCGCCGAGGTGTTCACGGGCGCGCCGGGCAAGTACGTGCCGCTCAAGGAGACGATCCGCGGCTTCAAGATGATCGTCGACGGCGAGTGCGATCATTTGCCCGAGCAGGCGTTCTACATGGTCGGCACGATCGACGAAGCCTTCGAGAAGGCCAAGAAGATCCAGTAAGGGTCGGGTGTAATGGGGATCTGAGTGAGGCGCTGACGCGCCTGCTCAGGCCGACATGGAGTCGATATGGCAACGATCAAAGTAGACGTCGTCAGCGCCGAAGAGCAGATCTTTTCGGGCCAGGCGAAGTTCGTCGCCCTCCCGGGCGAGGCGGGTGAGCTCGGCATTCTGCCGGGGCACACGCCGCTCATCACGCGGATTCGCCCCGGTGCCGTGCGCATCGAGGCCGAGAATGGCGACGAGGAGTTCGTGTTCGTGGCGGGGGGCATTCTCGAAGTGCAGCCCGGCGCGGTGACGGTGCTTGCCGACACGGCGATCCGCGGCAAGGATCTCGACGAGGCGAAGGCGGACCAGGCGCGCAAGCGTGCCGAAGAGGCGCTGCAGAACTCGGGCTCGAACCTCGAGTATGCGACGGCGCAAGCCGAGCTCGCCTATGCGGTCGCGCAGCTTGCGGCCATTCAGCGCTTGCGCAAGATGCGGACGACGCAGCACTGACCGACGAACCGACGCAAGGTCGGCTACGATGCCGTTCGGCGAACTCGCCGAACGGCATTTTGTTTTGGGGGCTCGGCTGCGGGTTACCCTCGATGCGGGGGCCTGGCGCCGATGGCAGAATCTTCCCGGACGTGCGTGTCTTGAGGGCTGCGAGAACCGCGGCATGAATTCGCGACAAGGAGAGAGGGGACGCCGATGGCTACACCGAATTCCGATAGTGGCGCAATCATCGCGCCTCAAGGCGGGCTTTCCTACGTGCGCGGCTCGACCGACACGCCGCTTTCCGAAGCGACGCTCGGCGAGTTTCTGCTCGATACCGTCCGACGTTTTCCGGATCGGCCTGCTGTCGTGTTCCGCGAGCAAGGCATTCGCTGGACATGGCGCGAGTTCGCCGACGAAGTCGATGTGCTCGCCGCGGGCCTGGCGTCGCTCGGGATCGTCCGCGGAGACCGCGTGGGCATCTGGTCGCCCAATCGGGTCGAGTGGCTGATGACGCAGTTCGCAACCGCTCGCATCGGGGCAATCCTTGTCAACATCAATCCCGCCTACCGGCTCGCCGAACTCGAATACGCGCTGAATAAATCGGCATGCACGGCCATCATTGCGGCGGAGCACTTCAAGACATCGAAGTACCTCGAAATGTTGCAGGCGCTGGCCCCTGAGCTGGCGGATGCCTCGCCGGGGCAGCTGCACGCGGCGCGCCTGTCGCATCTGCGCTCGGTGATTCGCATGTGCGACCAGGAAACGCCGGGCATGCTGACGTTCAGCGAGCTCGTCGAGATGGGGCGCATGGCGCTCGAGACAGTGTCGCTCGACGAGATCGCCGCATCGCTCGACGCTCGCGACCCCATCAACATTCAGTTCACGAGCGGCACGACGGGCAATCCGAAAGGCGCGACGCTCACTCATCGCAACGTCGTCAACAATGCACGCTATATCGCGATGGCCATGCGATTGACGGAAGCCGACTCGCTTTGCATCCCGGTCCCGCTCTATCACTGCTTCGGCATGGTGCTCGCGGTTCTCGCGTGCGTATCGGTCGGCGCGCAAATGGTCTTCCCGGGTGAGGCGTTCGATGCGGCCGCGACACTTGCGGCGGTTTCGGAAGAGCGTTGCACCGCCTTGCACGGCGTCCCGACGATGTTCATCGCGGAGCTCGATCATCCCGACTTCGACAAGTTCGATCTCGGCGCGCTGCGCACAGGCATCATGGCGGGCTCGCCATGTCCGATCGAGACGATGAAACGCGTGGTCGCGCGTATGCATTTGTCGGAGATCACGATCGCCTATGGCATGACCGAGACGAGCCCCGTGTCGTTCCAGAGTTCGACGACCGACCCGCTCGAAAAACGGACATCGACGGTCGGCCGCATCCAGCCGCACCTCGAGGCGAAAGTCGTCGACGAGACGGGACAGATCCTGCCGGTCGGCGCGACAGGCGAGCTCTGGACGAAGGGATACTCCGTCATGTTGGGCTACTGGGACGACGAGTCACGCACGCGCGAATCGATCGTCGACGGCTGGATGCGCACGGGCGATCTCGCGACGATCGACGCCGAAGGCTACTGCAACATCGTCGGCCGCTTGAAGGACATGTTGATACGGGGCGGCGAAAACGTTTATCCGCGCGAGATCGAGGAGTTCCTGTTCCGACATCCGAAGATTCAAAGCGTTCAAGTCTTCGGCGTACCCGACGCGAAGTACGGCGAGGAAGTCTGCGCTTGGATCGTCGTTCGCCCTGGCGAGCGAATGACCGAGGACGAAGTGCGCGAATACTGCCGCGGCCAGATTGCGCACTACAAGGTGCCGCGCTACATCCGCTTCGTCGACGACATGCCGATGACGGTGACGGGCAAAGTCCAGAAGTTCGTGATGCGCGAGCGGATGATCGAAGAGCTCAAGCTCGCGATGCCGAAGACCTGCTGACGTCTACCGTCAAGCCAACGTGCGCATGGAGCGCATCGAGCAAGCAAACGCCGGGCAAAAAAAAAGCGGGCCAGCGGCCCGCTAAAAACCACACGCTACGGGGTTAGCGCGAGGAGACCAATGAAGGAACTGACAGGTGCCGATCAATAACACCAACGACAACCGCACCTGCAACGGCTCCAACAGAGATGTTCCCAGAGAGGAATTCGTTGTTGCTCGCCGATTTTTTGATGCTCTTCAATGTGTTGCGAATTCGGCGATGAACGACATCTGTGTTGAAACCGTTGAGGGGCATTGTGGGCGAATTAGCCCGACGACGCGGTAACAAAGTGTTTCAGGATGTAACGCCACGCCGGACAAGGCTTCGCGGGATTTTTTGCCGTTTCTTATCTGCTGGAATGTCAATGTTTCCGATTCGACAGTTGTTTGAAATCGATTGCATGTAAGCAATCGAATAAACCGGAAATCATTTAATGCGAATATTCCCGTTTTATGCAACTGCTACTCGAAATAAAAGCGAGAACGGCTCGCATCGAGATGATTCGGCAGTGTTCCCCGGCAATCCAAATGTAAACGGGTTCCCTTCAGACACCGTGCCGCCGTGGCGCGAGGAAGTCACCGTGCGGTGCGCGAAGCGGCCTTGAACTTATTTGAGCCACTTGTCGGAGATCGTCTGAAATTCGCCCGTTGCCCTGGCGAGGTGCAACCATTGGTCGACGTACTGCTGATAGACAACATCGCCGCGCGGCAGCATGTAGGCCTTCTCGCCATATTGGAACGGCTTGTCGGGATGGATCGCGCAAAGGCCTGGATTGAGCTTTTGCTGCAGCAGCGTCTCCGAGGCGTCGGTCACCATCACATCGGCCTTGCCGGCCAGAATCTGTTTGAAGATCGTGACGTTGTCCGGATAGACGGTGAGGCTCGCGTGAGGAAGGTACTGCCTCGCGAAGCGCTCGTTGGTGCCGCCCGGATTGACGATGACGCGCGTCGCCGGCTCGTCGATCTGCGCGACCGTCTGATACTTGTCCGCGTCGGCGCAGCGGGCGATCGGCGTTTTTCCATCGACCATGTAGGGCTCCGAAAAGAACACGCGCTTCTGGCGCTCGAGCGTCGTCGAGACGCCGCCGGCGGCGATGTCGCACTTCGCGACGAAGTCGCTCATCAGGTTCGGCCACGTCGTCTTGACGTATTCGGTTTTCACGCCGAGCGATTTCGCGAGCGACTCCGCCATGTCGATGTCGATGCCTTCGAATTTGCCGTCGGCGGCGAGGAACGAGAACGGTTTGTAATCGCCCGTGGTGCACACGCGCAACGTGCCGCGCGCGATGATCGCATCGAGTCGTCCGTCAACGGGGCCCGGCGCCACGGGCATTGCCTGCACGGGGCCTCCGGAATGGGAAGCGGCTGCGGCGTCGTTGCCACCCGGCACGACGTGGCTCGGAACCGAAGCCGGTTGCGACTGAGCAAAAACCCCGTGGGTGCAACTCAAACCGAGGAAGCACACCAAGCCGGCAAGGCGTGCGAGGACGTTCTTTTTCATCGAAGTTGCTCCCGTTCAAGACAAGGCCTGTGTTCGCCCGTCTTCAATCGACAGGCTGCGGCATTTCCGCGCGATCGTAACAGGATCCGCTCAGCAAAACGGCGTGCCGCGCGGGCGGGGCTGTCTGGTCCGGTAGAATGACCGCTCGCAACGCTTTGCCGCCCATTGCATCGAACCGTGGCCTCGACTCTGCTCAACGATACTTTTTTGCGTGCGCTGCTGCGCCAGCCGACCGATTACACCCCGATCTGGCTCATGCGCCAGGCCGGCCGCTACTTGCCCGAGTACAACGCGACTCGCGAGCGCGCGGGGAGCTTTCTCGGCCTTGCCAAGAACCCGGACTATGCGACCGAGGTGACGTTGCAGCCGCTTGCGCGTTATCCGCTCGATGCCGCGATCCTCTTCTCGGACATTCTGACGATTCCCGACGCCATGGGACTCGGGCTTTCGTTCGAGGCCGGCGAGGGGCCGCGCTTTGCCCGGCCCGTGCGCAGCGAAGCCGACGTTGCGCGTCTCGAGGTGCCCGATATCGAGGCGACGCTCGGCTATGTCGTCGACGCGGTTCGCGAGATCCGGCGCGCGCTCACCGACGGCCAGGGTAGGCAGCGCGTGCCGCTGATCGGCTTTTCGGGCAGCCCGTGGACGCTCGCATGCTATATGGTCGAAGGCGGCGGCTCGGCCGACTTTCGCACGGTCAAGACGATGCTCTATGCGCGGCCGGATCTCATGCATCGCATCCTCGAGGTCAACGCGCGAGCGGTTAGCGCGTACCTCAATGCGCAAATCGAGGCGGGCGCCCAAGCCGCGATGATTTTCGATACCTGGGGCGGGGCGCTGGCCGACGGCGTCTTTCAGCAATTTTCGCTTCGCTACATCGAAGCGGTCGCGCGCGGCGTCAAGCGCGAGCACGACGGCGCGCGGATCCCGCTGATCGCGTTCACGAAGGGCGGCGGCCAATGGCTCGAAGCGATTGCCGCCACGGGTGTCGAGGCGGTCGGGCTCGACTGGACCGTCGACCTCGGCCATGCGCGGGAGCGAGTCGGCTCGCGCGTAGCGCTGCAGGGCAACCTCGATCCGACCGTGCTGTTCGCTCCGCCGGCGGCGATTCGCCGCGAAGCTCGCACGCTCGTCGAGCGCTTCGGCAATCACCCGGGGCACGTCTTCAACCTCGGTCATGGCATTTCGCAGTTCACGCCGCCCGATCATGTCGCCGAGCTCGTCGACGAAGTGCACCGCGCGAGCCGCGCCGTTCGGGCAGGACAACGGCCGGCCGAGCCCGCTTAAATATGGACTTAGTGTTGCGATGCAACGAGCTGGGCTCGCGATCTAAGGGCTAACCCACCCCGAATGCGCCGCCGACCGGCGCTTCGGCAATTGTCAAGACTTGACTTATACACATTCCTTTCGTTGCGGCGCGGTAGAGTTCAGGGCGGTTGACTCTGACGTTCAAACGATGTAGCGGAACGCTGTTGGCCTTGTTCGACAAGGGTTTGCGGGCGAAGGCAGAAATGTGCGGTTGCCCACGGAAGGCCGTCGCCACGCCATTCGATGGCTTTTGGCGCGGCACTTGTCAACAAAGTTATCCACAGAAGCGGCTCCCCGCTGAGCAATTCTCAACAAGATCGTGAACTTAGCGGCGAATCTCATGTATTACTTTAAGTCGCACTTGCCAATATTCGGGTCGTATCGCCGCCGCGCTGGTCTTTTCCGCGAGCGCGCGTCGCATGAATGAGGTTTTCGTCCGCATCGCGCTCGATCACCCGCTGCCGACGCTTTTCGACTATCGCTGCGATCCCGCGCTGGCTCCCGAGCCCGGAATGCTCGCGAGCGTCCCATTCGGCAAGCGGCAAGTCGTCGGCCTCATCTGGGAGGTCGCCGCGACGAGCGAAGTCCCGGCCGATCGGCTGCGCGATGTGCGCGCCGTCTGCCATGCCGTGGCTCCGCTCGCGGGCGAATGGCTCGAACTCGTCACGTTCGCCGCCGATTACTACCAGCGCTCACCCGGAGAAGTGGCATTGCCTGCGCTGCCGCAGGCGCTGCGCGAGCCGGCCCGTTGGAGCCGGCTCGAAGAGCCGCCGCGGACTTTTCGCCTGACGGACGAGGGACGGACCGCGCTGCCGGACGCATTGCCGCCGCGTGCGAGCGCGCTGCGGCGGCTGGCGGCGGCGCTTGCGGAGCGCGCGGCGCTCGATGCCGCCGACGCGCGGGCGATCAATGCCAAGGCGCTGTCGGTGCTGAGCGAGTGGGTGGCAAGCGGATGGGTCGAGACGATCGATAGGCCATCGGCCTCGGCGTTGCCGGCCGGGCGCCCCGTGCTGACGGACGAGCAGGCGCAGGCATACGAGACAATCCGGGCCGCGCGCGGTTTCGCGCCGTTCCTGCTGCACGGTGTGACGGGAAGCGGCAAGACCGAGGTCTATTTGCATGCGCTCGACGCGCTCTTCACGGAACGGCCCGACGCCCAGGCGCTCGTCCTCGTTCCCGAGATCAATCTGACGCCGCAGTTCGAGGCCGCGTTTCGCGCGCGTTTCGCGGCACTGCACGGACCCGCGTCGGTCGTGACGCTGCACAGCGGCATGGCCGACGGCGAGCGAGCGCGCAGCTGGCTCGCGGCGCATCGAGGCCACGCGCGCATCGTGCTCGGCACGCGCCTGGCGGTGCTGGCTTCGCTGCCGCGGCTTGCGCTCGTCGTCGTCGACGAGGAGCACGATCCGGCCTACAAGCAGCAGGAAGGACTGCGCTACTCGGCCCGCGATCTCGCCGTCTGGCGCGCGAAGCAACTGTCGATTCCGGTGGTGCTGGGCTCCGCGACACCGTCGCTCGAAAGCTGGTGGCACGCGGGGCAAGGCCGCTATCGCCGGCTCACGCTCGCGCGCCGCGCCGTGGCCGACGCCGCGCTGCCGGCGGTGCGGATGATCGACCTCGAAGACGAGCGCCGGCGCGGCAGGGCAAGCGTCGACGGGCTCTCCGGGCCGCTCGTCGGCGCATTGAAGGCGCGAGTCGAGCGCGGCGAGCAAAGCCTCGTCTTTCTCAATCGGCGCGGCTACGCGCCCGTGCTCGCGTGCGACGCCTGCGGCTGGGTGGCCGGCTGCCCGCGCTGCAGCGCCTACGTCGTGCTGCACAAGCCCGAGAGCGCCATGCGCTGCCATCACTGCGGCTGGGAAACGCGGATTCCGCGCGCCTGCCCCGACTGCGGCAACGTCGATCTCGCGCCGCTCGGACGCGGCACGCAACGCGTCGAGGAGACGCTCGCGGCGCTCGTGCCGGGGGCGCGCGTCTTGCGCATCGACGCGGACAGCACGCGTCGCAAGGGCAGCGCGCAGGCACTTTTTTCCGACGTTCACGCGGGCGAGGTCGACATACTCGTCGGCACGCAGATGATCGCGAAGGGACACGACTTCAGGCGCGTCTCGCTCGTGGGTGTGCTCAATGCCGATGCGGCGCTTTTTTCGCACGACTTTCGAGCGGGCGAGCGGCTCTTTGCGCAGCTGATGCAGGTCAGCGGGCGCGCCGGACGCGCGGGCTTGCCCGGCGAGGTGCTCGTGCAAACGCGGTACCCGCGCCATGCGCTTTACCAGGCGCTTTCCCGTCACGACTACGTGGGCTTCGCCGACGCGACGCTCGGCGAGCGTCGCGACGCGCGGCTGCCGCCTTTCGTCTATCAGGCGCTGCTGCGCGCCGAAGCGCGCACGCTCGAGGGGGCACTCGCGTTCTTGCAGCAGGCTTGCGTCGCACTCGCCGAAATCGGGACGGCCGACCGTGTCACTGTCTACGACCCTGTCCCGATGACGATCGTCAAGGTCGCGAACGTGCATCGCGCGCAGTTGCTCGTCGAGAGCGGATCGCGTGCCGCGCTGCTCGCGACGCTGCGTGCGTGGCAGCCGGCGCTGCGTGCGACGAAAGGCGCGTTGCGCTGGAGTCTCGAGGTCGATCCGCTCGATATCTGATCCGCCGGCCGGCTGGCGAACCGGACAAAGCGTTGCGCGCCGAGCCCGGGCGTTATCGCAAGCGGTTGCGCGCCGCGCGGGCGCGCGCGCGGACCCCGATCGCGTAGCTGGAACCGTAGGTACCGCTCGACGGGCCGCAGGCGACTCGTCTCGCGCTGGCCGGAGTGGCCGGCCGCCGCCGCTGCGGCAGTTGCCGACAATATCGCGCCGAAGACCGGCTTTCGTGGCAGCAAAGCATGTGAGCCTCGCGTGTTGCTTTTATCGCGCTTTTTGCGCGCGGTGGTCTCGGAGGTCAGCGCTCGCTGGCTGCAGTGGTCTCGCGCGCGTTCCCCGCTTCTCTGTGCTTCAGCCGCCTTTCGCGCGAGCGCGCCATGGCGAGCGCCCGGTTGCGCGCCGGCGAAGCGCCGCGGATGAACAACGTGAGGCACACCATCGCCAAGAGCCAGATACCGCCGACTATGATCCACATCTCCATTTCGCGCTCCTTCCCTTCCGCGCTCCGTGCGGTGGGGCGCTCAACGGGTTTACGGCAACCGGAAGCGCCTTCTGCAGCGGTGTTGTAAGGAGGTCGCACGCACATACGGCCTCCGACTGACAGCGATTATTCGCGTCGGCGTGGAATGATGAAGCATCGATAAAGGCGGGGAAACTGCCGCACTTCGCCCGATCGAGGAGCGACGCGGGTTCGATGCGGGGTCGAAGCCCGCTCTAGGTCGCCTCGAAGCGGGCTCGACGCGCCGATGGGGGGCGTCGGAACGCATCCGCCTCGACGACACCAATCAGGGAAAACACCGACCGCAACCGGCCGCGCCCCGCCTGTCGCGATTCGCCGGAAATCGTTGGGCTGAAAGGCCGTAGCGGCGGGTGCAACCGATGCGGGTAATCGGTTGCACCGTTTAATTTGAAAGCGTACGATTCGGCCACCTTTTGGTCATTTGCCGGTGCTTGACCGGCGTCGAAGAAACATGGCGAGTACCACCCTTGGCGTGAAGGTCGACGATCTTCTTCGCTCGCGGCTCAAGGAAGCCGCCGCGCGTCTCGAGCGCACCCCGCATTGGCTCATCAAGCAGGCGATCTTCGCTTACCTCGAGAAGATCGAGCATGGGCAAGTGCCGCCCGAACTGTCGGGCGCGGCCGGTATCACCGAGTTCGCTGACGGCCATGCGGCCGACTCCGAGGAAGAAGGCGCGCCGCATCCGTTTCTCGATTTCGCGCAGAGCGTGCAGCCCCAATCGGTGCTGCGCGCGGCCATCACGGCGGCCTACCGCCGCCCGGAACCCGAGTGCGTGCCGGTGCTGATCGGCGAGGCACGGCTGCCTGAAACGCTCGCGGCGCAAGCGAGCAAGATGGCGGCGGGTCTCGTCGAGACGTTGCGTGCGAAGCGCACGGGCGGCGGCGTCGAAGGGCTCATTCATGAATTTTCGCTGTCGAGCCAGGAAGGGGTCGCGCTCATGTGCCTGGCGGAAGCGCTTCTGCGGATTCCGGATCGCGCGACGCGCGATGCCTTGATTCGCGACAAGATCAGCAAAGGCGACTGGAAGTCGCACGTCGGTCACGCGCCGTCGCTCTTCGTCAATGCGGCGACGTGGGGCTTGATGATTACGGGCAAGCTCGTCACGACGAACAGCGAAGCGGGCCTGTCGTCGGCGCTCACGCGCCTCATCGGCAGGGGCGGCGAGCCGCTGATCCGCAAGGGCGTCGATATCGCGATGCGGCTGATGGGCGAGCAGTTCGTCACGGGCGAGACGATCTCGGAGGCGCTCGCGAACAGCCGCAAATACGAGGCGCGCGGCTTCCGCTACTCGTACGACATGCTCGGCGAAGCGGCCACGACCGAGGAGGACGCGCAACGTTACTACGCCTCGTACGAACAGGCGATCCACGCGATCGGCAAGGCGGCGGGCGGCCGCGGCATCTACGAGGGGCCGGGCATCTCGATCAAGCTCTCCGCGCTGCATCCGCGCTACTCGCGCTCGCAGCACGAGCGCGCGATGAGCGAACTGCTGCCGCGCGTGCGCTCGCTCGCGCTGCTCGCGCGCCGCTACGACATCGGGCTCAACATCGACGCGGAAGAAGCTGACCGGCTCGAGATTTCGCTCGATCTACTGGAGGCGCTTTGCTTCGATGCCGAGCTCGCGGGCTGGAACGGCATCGGCTTCGTCGTCCAGGCTTATCAGAAGCGTTGCCCGTACGTGATCGACTACGTCGTCGATCTCGCGCGCCGCAGCCGTCATCGCATCATGGTCCGGCTCGTGAAGGGCGCCTACTGGGACAGCGAAATCAAGCGCGCGCAGATCGATGGGCTCGAAGGTTATCCCGTCTATACGCGCAAGGTCTACACGGATGTCTCGTATCTCGCCTGCGCGAAGCGGCTGCTCGCGGCACCGGACGCCGTCTATCCGCAGTTCGCGACGCACAACGCGCATACGCTTTCAGCGATCTATCATCTGGCCGGCCAGAACTACTACCCCGGCCAATACGAGTTCCAATGCCTGCACGGCATGGGCGAGCCGCTTTACGAAGAGGTGACGGGGCGCGACAAGCTCAATCGCCCTTGCCGGATCTATGCCCCCGTCGGCACGCATGAGACGCTGCTCGCCTATCTCGTCCGGCGTTTGCTCGAAAACGGCGCCAATACCTCGTTCGTGAATCGCATCGCCGACGAGACCGTGCCCGTCGCGTCGCTCGTCGGCGACCCGGTGGAGGAAGCCTCGAAGATCGCGCCGCTCGGCGCGCCGCATGCGAAGATCCCGCTGCCGCGCGAGCTGTACGGCGCCGAGCGCGTCAACTCGATGGGGCTCGATCTCTCGAACGAGCATCGCCTGGCGTCGCTCTCCTCGGCCTTGCTCGCAAGCGCTCATCACGGTTGGCGCGCGGCGCCGATGCTCGCCGACAATGCTCCGCTCGCGGCGAGTGCACGTGCCCCGGGCGCGCGCGAGGTGCGCAATCCTGCCGATCATCGCGACATCGTCGGCACCGTCCTCGAAGCGACGCGCGAGCATGTCGACACGGCACTGGCCAACGCTGTCGCCGCCGCCCCGATCTGGCAATCGACCCCCGTCGAGGCGCGTGCTGACTGCCTTGCGCGCGCGGCCGACTTGCTCGAAGCGCAGATGCATACGCTGATGGGTCTCATCGTGCGCGAGGCGGGCAAATCGCTAGCGAACGCGATTTCGGAGATTCGCGAAGCCGTCGATTTCCTGCGCTACTACTCGGCGCAGATCCGCGCGGAGTTCTCGAACGATACCCACCGGCCGCTCGGCCCTGTCGTCTGTATCAGTCCGTGGAATTTTCCGCTCGCGATTTTCATGGGGCAGGTCGCGGCGGCGCTAGCGGCCGGCAATACGGTGCTCGCGAAGCCGGCCGAGCAAACACCGCTGATCGCCGCGCAGGCCGTGCGGCTTCTGCGCGAGGCCGGCGTGCCGCCGGGCGCCGTGCAACTGCTGCCGGGCGATGGGGAGACCGTCGGTGCGACGCTCGTCGCCGATGCCCGCACGCGCGGCGTCATGTTCACGGGCTCGACAGAAGTCGCGCGATTGATCGACAGGACGCTGGCCAATCGTCTCGACCCTGAGGGCAAGCCGATTCCGCTGATCGCGGAGACGGGCGGGCAGAACGCGATGATCGTCGACTCGTCAGCGCTCGCCGAGCAGGTTGTTGCCGACGTCATGCAGTCCGCGTTCGACTCGGCCGGCCAGCGTTGCTCCGCGTTGCGCGTACTTTGTCTGCAAGAGGAGATCGCCGATCGGACGCTGAGGATGCTGCGCGGCGCGATGAGCGAGCTCTCCGTAGGCAACCCGGATCGCCTCTCGACGGACGTCGGCCCTGTCATCGACATCGATGCGAAGCGGACGATCGAAACGCATATCGCCGCCATGCGCGAAAAAGGCCGTGAGGTGACGCAACTGCCGCTCGCGGACGCCTGTTCGCATGGGACTTTCATCGCGCCGACGCTGATCGAGATCGACGGCATCGCGGAACTCAAGCGCGAGGTGTTCGGGCCCGTGCTGCATGTCGTGCGCTTTCGCCGCAGCGAGCTCGACAAGCTGCTCGAAGCGATTCGCGCGACGGGCTACGGGCTCACACTCGGGATTCATACGCGCATCGACGAGACGATCGCGCATGTCGTCGGCCGTGCGCATGTCGGCAACATCTACGTCAACCGCAACGTGATCGGCGCCGTCGTCGGCGTTCAGCCGTTTGGCGGCGAGGGTCTGTCCGGCACGGGGCCGAAAGCGGGTGGCCCGCTCTATCTGCAGCGGCTGCTAGCCAAGCGCCCCGCTGGCTTGCCGAAAGCGCTGTCGACCATGCTCGTGGCCGATACGCAGCCGAGCGACAAGAACGGCGGCATGAGCGGCGACGCGAGCGGCATGCCGACTCCGCGCGCGGCGCTCGTTGCGCTGCGCGAGTGGCTCATTGCCGAGCGCGAGCCAGCGCTCGCGGCGCGTTGCGACGGGTATCTGTCGAATCTCCCGGCCGGCGCGACGGCCGTCTTGCCCGGACCGACCGGGGAACGCAACACGTTCACGCTCGGCGCTCGCGGCACGGTATGCTGCGTGCCTTCCACGGCGAGCGGCGCCCGAGCGCAATTCGCGGCGGTGCTGGCAACGGGCAACCGCGCGTTGTTCGCGGGTGCGGCCGGCGAGGCGCTCGTCGCCGCGTTGCCGGCACCGCTCAAGCACTTCGCGAGCACCCGAAACGGCGCCGACGCGCCGTTCGACGCGGTGCTCTTCGAAGGCGACAGCGATGAACTGCTTGCGCTCGTGAAGGAAGTGTCGAAGCGCAACGGGCCGATCGTGTCGGTGCAGGGCGTGGCGACGAATGCGCTCGCGAACGGCGACGAAGACTATGCGCTCGAGCGCCTGCTCACGGAGCGCTCGGTCAGCGTGAACACGGCCGCGGCGGGCGGTAACGCGAATTTGATGACGATCGGCTAAGCGACCCTCGGCCGATGGTCTCAAAAAAGGAAGCGGCATGGCGAACCCTGAAGCCGCTCCATTTCTTTGGTACCTAGGAGAAGCTATGCAACACAAGATGAAACAGCTCGCGGGCGCAGCGCTCGTTACGGCAATGGCGATGGCGGGGACGGCGCATGCGCAGCAGGCCGATGAGGTGAAGATCGGCTTCGCCGGTCCGATGACCGGCGCGCAAGCGCACTACGGGGCTGATTTCCAGAATGGCATCGTTCTGGCGATCGAAGACATCAACGCGACGAAGCCCGTGATCGGCGGCAAGCAAGTCCGCTTCGTGCTCGACGCGGCCGACGACCAGGCCGACCCGCGCACCGGCACCACCGTCGCGCAAAAGCTCGTCGATGACGGCATCAAGGGCATGCTCGGCCACTTCAATTCGGGCACGACGATCCCGGCTTCGCGCATCTATGCGAACGCGGGCATCCCCGAAATCGCGATGGCGACGGCGCCCGAGTACACGCAGCAGGGCTTCAAGACGACGTTCCGCATGATGACCTCGGACACGCAGCAAGGCTCGGTGGCCGGCACGTTCGCGGCTAAGGACCTCGGCATGAAGAAGATCGCCATCATCGACGATCGCACGGCGTACGGGCAGGGTCTTGCCGATCAGTTCGTGAAGGCGGCCAAAGCGGCCGGCGCAACGATCATCGATCGCGAGTACACGAACGACAAGGCCGTCGACTTCAAGTCGATCCTGACGAAGCTGAAGGGCAGCAATCCCGACCTGATCTATTTCGGCGGCGCGGATTCGCAGGCTGCTCCGATGGTCAAGCAGATGAAGTCGCTCGGGATCAAGGCGCCGCTGATGGGCGGCGAGATGGTTCATACGCCGACGTTCCTGAAGATTGCCGGCCCGGCCGCGGAAGGCACGATCGCTTCGCTCGCGGGACTGCCGCTCGACGACATGCCCGGTGGCAAGGAATATGTCGAAAAGTACAAGAAGCGCTTCGGCAAGGATGTCGAGACGTACTCGCCGTACGCGTACGATGGCGCGATGGCGATGTTCAAGGCGATGGAGAAGGCCAACTCGACGGATCCGGCGAAGTACCTGCCGCTGCTCGCACAAACGAGCATGCCGGCGGTTACGACGAACCACCTCGCCTATGACGATCGTGGCGATCTGAAGAACGGCGGCATCACGATCTACAAGGTCGAAAACGGCCAGTGGAAGGCATTGCAGAGCCTCGGCGGCAAGTAATCGTCGCCTGACAGCTCGAAGCGAGGATTGGCCGCGGCTGCGCAATCGCACCGCGGCGATCCTCGCTTTTCTCATCCCACCATGCGTCAGCCAAGCTTTGCCGGTTGGCGGACCTTTCGATTATTCCCCGCGAGTGTTCGCGCCTGATCGCCCTTCCTGGCGCGCGATGCAGCCGCGAGGGCCTGGCTAGGGCTTTCCTTACGTCAGATTCCGTAAATCCTCACACGAATTTCTGTGCGCCGGCGGCCGTCGCGTTCCGTTAACGCAGCAGGCCCTGCCGCGAACACCATCCACTCGCTCCTTGCGCAAACGTTTGCGAATCCCTGGCAACGCCGGTTAGTTCGCGCGGTCCGGACAGGCGAGAAGTCGACAGCGAAAGGGCCAGTGGGCGGCGGCACGCGCGTATACGCCTGCCCTTCGAGCACTTCCAGCCACCGGTCATCGACGGAGCGACGACATATGGACGATAAAAAGCACAACGAGCAACAAGCGGGGATTTCGCGGCGTACATTCCTTTATAGCCTCGGCGCGCTCGCGCTTTCCGCATGTGGCGGAGGGGGCGGCTCGGCCGATGCGGCATCGGTGAGCCGGTCCTCGACGACCAGCTCGACGTCGAGCGCGGCGCTCGCGCATGTTGCGACGGGTGCAACCGACGTCACGACGAGCGGAGCCTTCGTTCATCCGGGGCTGCTCCATACGCAGACCGATTTTGATCGGATGGTGCAGAAGGTCGCGGCGCAAGTGTCGCCTTGGTTCGATGACTGGAACGTGCTGATCGCCAACAGCCACGCGAGCCTTTCGTGGACGCCGCGGCCTTTGGCCATCGTGTATCGGGGCGGCTCATATCCGCAGAACTACCCGAACTTATACAACGACATTGCAGCGGCCTATGCCTGTGCGCTTCGATGGAAGGTAACGGGCAACACGGCATACGCGGATAAAGCGGTGCAGATCATGAATGCATGGTCGTCCACGCTGCAACAGATCAGCGGCGACTCCAACGCCGACCTGGCGGCCGGCATCTATGGCTACGAGTTCGCGAACGCCGGCGAAATCATGCGCGGTTACTCCGGTTGGGCCGCGGCCGATTTCACCGCATTCCAGTCGATGATGAGCAACATCTTTTATCCGATCAACATCGACTTCCTCAATCGCCATAACAACACCCAGATCACGCATTACTGGGCGAACTGGGACCTTTGCAACGTCGCTTCGATCATGGCGATCGGCGTGCTCTGCGACGATCACACGAAGTTCGATACAGCCGTCAACTACTTCCTGAACGGTCCCGGCAACGGTGCGATTGCGCAGGCGGTCTACTACGTTCATCCGGGCAACCTCGGACAATGGCAAGAGACGGGCCGCGACCAGGGGCACAACACGCTTGGCATTGCGCTCGGTGGTGCCATTTGCGAGATGGCCTGGAATCAGGGAATCGACCTGTACGGCCACGACAACAACCGCTTCCTGATGGGAGCGGAGTATGTGGCGAAGGCCAATTTGCAGCAGGCCGACGGGACGTATCTGACGGTGCCGTACGTGACCTATTCGAACGTCGACGTGACGCAATCGGTGTTCTCGACGGCGGCGCAAGGGACGATCAGGCCATGCTGGGCGCTCGTCTATAACCACTATGTGAACCGCCTGGGGCTTGCGGCGCCTTGGTCGCGGAGCTTCGCGGCGAAGATCCAGCCGGAAGGCGGCGGCGGCAACTACGGCTCGACGAGCGGCGGCTACGATCAACTCGGCTACGGCACGCTCACCTGCACGCGCGATGCGGTCGCGGCGGCCGTTGCGCCGAGCGGCGTGACCGCGTGGCCGACGGCTGGACAGGTGGTGCTCTCGTGGTGGGGCGTGGCGAACGGCACGAGCTATAACGTCAAGCGCGCAGCGAATTCGGGCGGCCCGTATACCGCCGTGGCAACCGGCATCGCCGATCCGCTGACTTATACCGACGCGCCCGGTGCGGGCACCTGGTACTACGTCGTGAGTGCGCAGACGCCGGCGGGTGAAAGCGCGAACTCGAGCGAAATCGTGGCGGTGACCGCGGTGCAATTGCATACCTATCTGACGTTCGACGAGTCGAGCGGCACGAGCGCTGCCGATTCGAGCGGCAATGGTCATGCGGGTACCCTCGTCGGCGGTGCGACACACGTGGCCGGTAAGATCGGGAATGCCGTTTCGCTCGACGGTTCGAGCGGCTACGTGAGCTTGCCGAACAACCTCATGGCCGACGTGTCCGATTGCACGATCGCCGCGTGGGTCAACTGGAATGGCGGCAATGCGTGGGCGCGCATCTTCGACTTCGGCGCGGGCACGGGCCGCTGGGTCATGCTGACGGCGAAAAATTCAGCCGGCGTGATGCGTTTCGCGACGACGGTCAACGGGTACGGCGATTCCCAAGTCGATGGCAATGTCGCATTGCCGACGGGCCAATGGGCGCACGTGGCGGTCACGCTTTCAGGAGCGACCGCGACGCTTTACCTCAATGGTGCCGTGATCGGCACTTCGAACAACGTCGTCCACGCGCCGTGGCGCATCGGACCCACCGCGCAGAATTGGATCGGACGTTCGCAATATTCGGCCGATCCGTATTTCAACGGAATGATCGACGACTTCCGCATCTATCGAAATGCGATGACGGCCGATCAGATCACGGCGCTCATGCAAGGGGCGTAGCGCGCGGCTCGCGGGGAGGTCCGGAGCGCGCGCGCTTCTGGAGTCCCCCGCGTGCTCAGCTCATGAACCCTTCCAGGCCAAGTCAGCGCGGCGATCCAGCGCACGGATCGACGGGCGGTAGTCTGCCGCGCTATGGCGTCTCGATTTTCGATGGACTCAAGTCCGAAGGAAAGCAATGCGGGTGCTCGAATCCTACCGGCACTGAATTGGTGGCATAAATGATGTTGTCAGTCTTGTCCGGGGCGACGCCGCCCGGGATGCCGGCCAGACCCGCGAGCTTGCGCATGCGAAACGCGATGGCATGGTCGGCGCAAGCGCTGTCCCCGCTGACGCCGAGACCGCCGATGACTTTGCCCCCCAAGTACAACGCAACTCCGCCGCCGAACGTGACGACCCCACCGAGCACGCGTCCTTGGCCTGTTCCATTGGCGAGAAAGCGAGCGTCGAACGGATTGGTATTGTTGAGACCATAGAGCGAGCCGCCGGGCTGAGTGGGGGCATAGAGGTTCGCAGTCGACAGAGCGAGTGCATCGTTGCTGAATCCGTTGGCCGTGTAGGCCTTCGCGATCGCGATGGCTCGGCTTCCAGGCCAGGCATCGCCCGTCTTGATGACCGAGCAAAGGTGCCCATCCCGATCGACCACGGCGGACCACATGCGGTTAGGCTTGAAGATGCCGCCGTTGGCATCGCTCAAATTGACGACGACGGCGAGTTGCTTTTGCACGAGTGCGACGGTTCCCGCGGGCATCGTGCAACCAACGACATTGCCGCCGTCATCGTCGGCGAATGCGGACGTCGCGCCAACGACGGTCAATAATGCGGCGAGCAACTTAATGCAGCGTTTCGCGTTCATGATGGATGGCCTCCAAAGATGCGTATCTCCGTTCGGCAATCGCCTAACGGTTCCGCGCCGCACAGCTAAAGTCGTGACTCGCGATAGCTCGACGTCAATCGTCGAATGAACGTCAAGCGCGAGACAAGTGCATTAGTTTTTGTTTTCGAGCCGAAAACTTCGACGAATCGAATCGGGGCTGCGGCTATCAACGAGCAGCGACGACACGCGCGCGAGGCCCGCGCCAAAGGGTGTTTGGACGTTTGAAATGAAGACGGACCGAGTCGATGCAAAGAGGGCGCACCGGAGTTGCCAGACAATATCGCTTCAGGTTGTTTTCAATTGCATTGCACGACGGATCGTAGGTCGCTGCCGCACATGGCGGCGGACAAATGAATGGCGGAATTTGACGCCGCGGGCCATGCCGAATCCCCTCACGAGGTCGTGTCTGTTGTTACCTGACGACGAGAGGGTGCCCCATGAAACCCGGCTCGCGAGCAGATACGCCCGAGCGGGACGATGACGAGGACAATCGAGATCAACGGGAAGAGCCGCATCGGCAGCTCCTTCAGGTGGTTATGCAATGCCGGTTCCGCAGTAGCAAGAGCGCAGTTCTGGGAACAGTTTTTTAATGAGCAACTGAATGCCCCAGCGGCTCGTACAACGCGTGTAATGCCCTTGCCAGGGCCGGTGGCAAGTTGTTGTCGACAAAGAACCTCACGCCGTTGCCAAGCTTTCTTCGAAGGCAATCGCTGCGTCGACAGCCGCAACCGGCACCTCATAAAGCTTCGCAACAAAATCCTTGTCGCCCTCCACGGCAAACGCGTCATAGAGGATCGAAGTCCTGACGGCGCCATCCGCGACGATCGGCTTTCCGAACGCGATTTGCGGATCGAGTACAACCGCTCTGCTCCGCGGAGACGGGTACCACCGCGCGGCCAACTGATTCCCATCGAACTCAATACCGCCATACAGCGACGGTTCGATGATTTTCCGGAATGCATACTGCCGCTGCACGAGATCGAGTAACTCCGTCTCCCCGGCTTCCTTCATGGCGGAGGCAAAAATAGTGCGGCCGTCAGTCCTGAATTTGCGGGAAGTAAACGGGTAGTCCGTGGCAAATAGTTCACGTGCTCGCTGGCTTGCCAGACGGATCGTCTGCAGGCTGACCCCATGCTGGCGAAATGCTCGCACGAACCGGACTTCGAGGAGATCGTGGAAGCTGATGCCATCTACCTCATCATCGAACTCAGTCTCCCAGAGGGGAGGAACTTCTACTGATGCTTCGCTCCTCTTGTCTCGGTAGGAGTAGCCGCACAACCACCGGCGCAGGTCTCGCAACGGGATCTTTGTAATTCGAGCCGCCTGATGGAAGGTGTATAGGCCGACGCCTGTAAGCTTCATGCGCACCTCCCTCCCAAATGTTGGCCGTATCCGATAGACGCACGATTTTACCTAATTCGGCCGGCCTCCTTCCGGCGAGTCGTCCAGTTGCAGTGCAATCAACCGGCGCGGCGTCACTATGACGCAGCGCACGCAACTATGCGCGCTGCGCCGTTGCAGCAACCGCGAATCGGCTTACTTCGCGAACAGCGACTCCATGTTCGCGAACGCCTTCAATTCGAGTGCATTACCCGACGGATCGAGGAAGAACATGGTCGCCTGCTCGCCGACTTCGCCCTTGAAGCGGATATACGGCTCAATGACGAATTTCACGCCAGCGTCGGCCAGCTTCTTCGCGGATTCCTCCCACTGAGCCATCGATAGGACCACACCGAAGTGCCGCACCGGCACGCCGTGACCGTCGACTGCGCTCGTCGCGCGATGGCCGACTTCCTCGGGCGCGTAGTGGGCGACGATTTGGTGACCGTAGAAGTTGAAGTCGACCCAATCCTCGGCACTGCGGCCTTCGGGACAGCCGAGCAGATCGCCATAGAACTCGCGTGCCGCAGCGATGCTGTGGACCGGGAAGGCAAGGTGGAAAGGGGGCAGGCTGGTCGTCGAGTCCATGACAGCTCCGTTATCAGTAGGGGGGGCGCCGGCAGGTATGGCCTCAAGGCGGGGCGGTGCCGGCTTTGTCATACGTGGCCGTCGGGTCACGCGATCGAAAGCAGTTTACGAACGATGAAAGTAGTTTAAAAGCGATATATTTTCGACCTTAGCACCAAAATTTTCGATTGATCGATACCATGCTGCGTGAGCTTCGTACCTTTCTTGCCGTTGTTCGCTATGGCACTTTCGCGAGTGCGGGCTCGCACATCGGCCTCACGCAGTCGGCCGTCAGCGCGCAGATTCAGCGGCTCGAAGAAGAGTTGGGATTTGCGCTGTTCGACCGTACCGGACGGTCAGCGACGCTCAATGCGGCCGGCCGGCAGGCGGTGGACGTGGCCGAGGAACTTCTCTCGGTCTACGCCCGGCTCTCGGATCGCGGCCGCGGCGCCGACCAGTCGGGACTATTGCGGGTCGGGTCGATCGCGTCCGCGCAGAGTTCGTTTCTTGTCGGCGCGATCCGGCGCTTCCGCGACAAGGCACCGGGCTGGCGCATTCGCGTCGTGCCGGGTGTGTCGCTGAACCTGCTGGCGCAGGTCGATTCGGGTGAAGTCGATGTCGCCGTGATCATCAAGCCGCCGTTCGCGCTGCCAACCGAGCTCAAATGGCGGACGCTGGCGATGGAGCCGTTCGCACTGCTCGTACCGCGCGACTTGGCAGACAGGCCCTGGCGCGAACTGCTGAAATCGGAACCCTTCATCCGCTACGACCGCAATTCGTTTGGCGGTCGACTGGTCGACCGCTTCCTGCGTCGGATCCGCGTGAGCGTGCACGACGTAGTCGAACTGGACGAGTTGCAGGGGATTGTGGGTCTAGTCGCGCAGGGCGTCGGCGTAGCGCTCGTGCCGCTGGCGGCGGGACTGTACCTGCCCAAGAGCACGATTGCTTTGCCGCTTGGCGACGATGCGTTTGCGCGCGAGATCGGTCTCGTCGAGCGCGGTGCGCGGGGGCGGCAGCCTGCGGCGGAGGAATTCGCCGACTGCGTGCATGCGGTCACGGAGGAATTGCGGGGGCGCTGAGGGTACTTCCGATCCTATAGTCTGATTCGATCGGTAGCGAGGGCTACCGGGTCGATCGAGACTCGTTTATACGGGCATTCGCAAGTCGCGTCAGCCGCATGCGAACACGGCCAGTCACAGACTGGGGTGCATCGGCGGCCGATGCCAACTCGTCCACTTCCCTTGGTCCGAAAATTCCGACGCAGCTCAGTCGTAGCTAAGGGTACTGCTTACCGTGTAGCTGGGCCGACGTTCGACGAACGCCGGTCTTCACATGGCCGTTAACCGCAAACCAATACTTAGCGTGATAGCGATGATGACTGATTTTCAATTTGATATCGGCGAATCAAGTGAAGCTGCTCCGCCGGATGCCTTTGTGTTGTGCACGCCCAAAGGGTGGGATTCATATATTTCGCGCGAATTTCATGAGATTCAACAGAACCTGGCATCTCTTGGTTGGACGATGATGGTAGTCGACGAGACGGATGACGAGCGGTTGCTCGATGTAATTCGCCGAGCGCGGTTGGTGCTGCTCTGGGAATGCTATGAAATCCTAGAGCGCTTGGCCGATTCGTTCGCCACGCTCCCGAAACACATTAGACGTCACTGGGCAGACTTGATTTTGGCCACTTATCCGAACAAATTGATCGAATGGTTTCCTGACGTAAAGAAGCGCATCAAATGGACACCGCATTCGGCCGCGTCCGCCTTTTCGCCCTTCTTCGCCCCTGTCTTTGATCGCGTCTTGTTGTCGGGATCGCGGACGTGGCCGTATCCCTTCCGTCAATTTTGCGCGGCGAAGCTACCGGACGCCGTATGCAACATCGTGGATCACCCCGGCTATCCCGGATATCCGGGTGACCGGACTAACCAGATGCGAGCCGATTCCAACGCGCTTGCGACTGTCGGGGGGCCACGTTATGCGACGCTGTTGCGCCGTCACCCAGCGATGCTGGTATGTGGCTCGATATTCAATTATCTGGTCGCGAAAGTGTTCGAGGGCATGGCGACAGGCTGTTTGGTCATTGCGGATCGGGAGTCGCTCGGAGCTCAACTCGCGGCGTTGGGATTCGTCGAACGAGAGGACTACATCGGTACGGACATTTTTCACGTCATCGAAGACGCGGCGGAGGTCCAGCGGCTATTCCTGAATGACGTCCGGCGCTGGTCGGCGATTGTTGAGCGCGCATCACTGAAGGTTGCCAAGCACCACACGACAAATGTTCGTGCCAGAAATATCCATGCACTGTGCTTGCAGGAGGTGGCGACGTGAACGGCTGCGGGCGATCTCGCGCTTTTGATATGGTCGTTCAGCGCGTCAGCAACGCTCTCGGCGTATCGTGCGGTAGCTCTATGTTCGTCTTCGGAGCGCGGACGGCTCCGTGGTCGGGCGGGCCTATTTGCCAATACAGAACCGACTAAAAATCACCCCGAGCAGATCGTCGGAGGTGAACTCCCCAGTGATCGAATTGAGCTCCTCCTGCGCGAGCCTCAATTCCTCGGCAAACAGATCGAGCGATCGATTCCCCAGTTCCGCATGCTCGGCCGCGAGCGAGAGATGTTCTCGCGCCGCTCGCAGCGCGATGAGATGCCGCTCGCGCGCGAGATAGACGCTCTCCGTCCCCGCTTGCCAACCGGCGATACGCAGCAATTCCGCACGCAGCAAGTCGATCCCTTCGCTCTTCTTGGCCGAGAGCCTTATCTCGCAGATCCCACTGTCACCATCGGCCGCAACCAGCCGACTGACCTCCGGCCCGACATCGGTCAAATCCGTCTTGTTCAATACCCGCACAACGGGCATTCCCGTCGGAAATCGTGCCGCGATCAGCGCATCTTCAGCCGTGACCCCTGCCCGGGCATCGAGGAGATGCAGGATCACGTCGGCTTTCTCGATTTCGCCCCAGGTGCGTGCGATGCCGATCTTCTCGACTTCGTCCTCCGTCTCGCGCAACCCGGCCGTATCGATGATATGCAACGGGATGCCCTCGATCTGTATGGTTTGCGCGACCTTGTCGCGCGTCGTCCCGGCGACCGGCGTGACGATGGCGAGCTCGGCGCCGGCCAGCGCATTCAATAGCGACGACTTACCGACGTTCGGCTGTCCCGCCAGGACGACGGACAACCCCTCGCGCAGCAATGCCCCCTGCCGTGCCTCGATAAGGACGCGATCGAGCCGTTCGTGGATATGCGCGAGCTTGCCATGCGCGTCGGCGGCCTCCAGAAAATCGATTTCCTCTTCCGGAAAATCGAGCGTCGCCTCGACGAGCATGCGCAACGCGATCACTTCATCGACGAGCGCGCGAATATCCTGCGAGAAGGCTCCTTCGAGCGAACGGCCCGCCGAGCGCGCGGCCGCTTCGGTGCTCGCCTCGATCAGATCGGCGACGGCCTCGGCTTGCGCGAGATCGAGTTTGTCGTTGAGGAATGCGCGCCGCGTGAATTCCCCCGGCTCTGCGAGCCGCAACGCGAATGCCTTTCCCGCTTCCAGGCAGCGCTGCAATACGAGTTGCAGCACGACGGGCCCGCCGTGTCCTTGCAGCTCGATCACATGCTCGCCCGTGTACGAATGGGGCGCGGGAAAGTAAAGCGCGATTCCGCGATCGAGCACGGCACCGCCCCCATCCACGAACGCGACGTAGCTCGCGTGACGCGGCGGGAGCGTCTGCCCGCACAGCGCCCGCATTAGGGCCTCGGCGGCGGCTTCTCCACCGCGGCCGCACGATATCCGCACGACGCCGATACCCCCCCGCCCCGGCGCGGTGGCAATGGCGACGATCGGATCGGAATCGATGGAAAGCATGACGGTGATAGCGGTGAATGCGGTCGAAACTGCGGCCGACGACTTCGCCAAAAAAGGAATCGGCGGCGCGGCCAGTGAATCGGATCGAGAAAGTGCGTGCCAGACGGTTGACGCCCGGCATTGTAGCGCGCTGCGCCAACCGACTTCTCACGCCACCGTTCGCGGTTCACGGCGGCGCCTACCACAAATTCGATTTATCTCAATTGAGATAGTGTATTCTTCGGACGACGAGAAGGGGAAACCGCCTCAATCCAGTCACTGAGCGGCGGCTGGCTTGGCTTTCCGCTATCCAGGCGTGCTTCGCGATCCGGTGCAAAGGCGGCGCACACCCGCTAAACCGGTTCCCGAGCGGGCTAAAGCTGTCCTGCCTGGTTGTCTCCTTCGCGTTGGCTCAATTGCACAATTTTGCGATGCCAACCGCCGAAGAGAAAGCGGCGTTCTCCGAACGCCTGAAGTTCGCCCTCCTGCGCAGCCCCGAAAAGGTGACGGGCGGGACGCAGCTTGCGTTGCATTTCAATTTGCGCCACCACGGCGAACATCCGGTGTCCCCGCAAACGGCACACAAATGGCTGACCGGGCGCACGATTCCAACCGATGACAAGCTGCAGACGCTGGCGGAGTGGTTGCGCGTCGATCTGCATTGGCTCCACTACGGGCCGCCGCCGAACGCGACCGCGAGCGCGACCCCAAAACCGCTGCCGCGCGACGAGAAGTATCCGCTCACTCCCGAAACGATCGAACTGGCATCGAAGATCGAGGCACTTTCTCCGCACCATCGCTACTTGGTGCAGGAGCTGGTCGCGCAGTTCTACGGCGACCGATCGGAGCGCTGAGGCAGCGAGTCGGCGGCAGCTGTCAACCGATTACCGAGAGTGGCGCGATTCGCCATGTCGTTGGCGCGAATGTGGCGCGAAAACACGAATCGCGCCAACGCGCCATCTTTGTGGCGCGATTCCGGTCGCGAGTGGGGCACGCGGGCACGCCGCACCGGACAGGCAACCGCCTCGGTTCTCTTTGCCGCCGAAAAAGCACAACGCCCCAGTATCCACTGGGGCGTCAGTGCGGCAAATGAGCCTACGAGCTCAACGCTTCAGAAGCGTGGCCAAGGCGGAAGCGAGACTAGCGTCTTCTCGCGCCGACTCACGCCGGCTTGCTCTTCTTCTGCGTACCCATCATTCGCGTGATGTAGTACTGCTGAGCGATCGAGAGCACGTTGTTGACGACGTAATACAGCACGAGCCCCGACGGGAAGAAGAAGAACATGACCGAGAACGCGATCGGCATGAACATCATCATCTTGGCCTGAACCGGGTCGGGCGGCGTCGGGTTCAGCTTCGTCTGGACGAACATCGAGACGGCCATCAGCACCGGCAGGATGTAATACGGGTCCTGTTGCGACAGGTCGTGAATCCAGAGAACCCACGGCGCACCGCGCATTTCAACCGACGACAGCAGCACCCAATAGAGCGAGATGAACACTGGAATCTGGATCACGATCGGCAGACACCCGCCGAACGGATTGACCTTCTCGGTCTTGTACAGCTCCATCAGCGCTGCGTTCATCTTCTGCGGATCGCTCTTGAACCGCTCTCGCAGCGCCTGCATGCGCGGCGTGATTTCCTTCATGCGCGCCATGGACTTGTAGCTCGCCGCCGACAGCGGGAAGAACACGGCCTTGATGAGCAGCGTGAGCAGCACGATCGCCCAACCCCAGTTCCCGACGAAGCCATAGATTTTCTCGAGCAACCAGAAAAGCGGCTTGGCGATGATCGTGACCCAGCCATAGTCCTTCACGAGATCGAGGCCGGGCGCGACGCCTTCGAGGATGCGCTCTTCCTCAGGGCCCGCGAAGAGGCGTGCCGACACATCGACCGATTGCCCCGGCGCGACCGTCGCGACGGGCTCCGTGATGCCGACGCGATAGAGCGTCGGATCGATCTTCTCGACATAGATGTCGCGCTTCGCGCCTTCCCGCGGAATCCACGCCGACGCGAAGTAGTGCTGCACCATCGCGATCCAGCCGCTGTTCCCGGAAGTCGCATACTCGGCCTTGTTCTTGTCGATGTCGCTGAAAGAGATCTTTTGGAAGTGATGCTCGTTCGTATAGACGGCCGGCCCGAGGAACGTGTGCGAGAAGCGCGGCGTGTCGACGGGCGTGCTGTCGCGCACGAGCTCCATATAGACGCTCGGCGTGACGGGCGCCGTGCCGACGTTCTCGATCTTGGTGTCGACGCCGATGACGAAGCTGCCGCGCGTGAACGTGTACGTCTTGACGACCTTGACGCCCCCCTTGACGGGTGACTCTAGACTGATCTGGAAGGACTTCTGATCGTCGGTGAGCGAGCGCGGGCCGGGCAATGCCGTGAAGACGTCGTTGTGATTCGGGAAGTCTCCGCCGATCAAGCCCGTTCGCGCCAGATACGTATGGTTGGCCGTGCGGTCGAACAGCGTGATGTTGAGGTCGCCTTGCTTCGGATCGCTTTTGCGCGTGAGCGTGAGCTTTTCGAGCGTGCCGCCGCGCGTGTCGATTTCACCGTCGTAGACGTCCGTGCTGAAATGGATCAGCTGAGCCGCCGGAGCCGGTTGCTGAGCAGGCGTTCCCGGCGCGGTCGCCGCCGTTGCCGGCGCCGTGTTCGAAGCCGGCGCGGCGACCTCCGAGCCCGTGCCCGAAGCACCGGGCGCCGACGTGGCGGGCGCCGATGCGCTGTGCGTGGCCGCCGGGTTCGGGAAGAACATCGACTGGCGTCCGTGCTCGCGCTGCCAGTTGTCGAACAGCATGATCGCTGACACGAAGAAGATCGCCCATAGGACGGTGCGTTTGATATCCATGCGTGGTCTCGGAGTCGAGGGAGCGGCGCTTCAGCGCTTTTTCGCGGTAGGGGGCGGAACGAGATCGATCCCGCCCGCGGAAAACGGATGACAGCGACACAAGCGTTTCACCGCGAGGTAAGTGCCTCGCGCGGCGCCATGATACTGGATTGCTTCGCGTGCGTAGTCGGAACAGGAGGGATAAAAGCGGCACCGGCTGCCGAGCAGGGGGCTCACGGCGACCTTGTAGAAACGCAGTAGCGCAATCAGTACCGTTTGCATGGCGGTTGATTCGGCGACGCAAAACCCCATATTCAGTCATGAGCCGTGCCGTTGTGCACGGGCGCCGACTGGCGGCGGGCGATCTCGCGCGCCGTTTTCGTGAGCAACTCCTCGATCTCGGTGCGGCAAAGCGCCTTCAACAGCGGCGACGCAGCGCTGGGAAACGCCGTTTTGTCGAAACGGGCGTGCAGACGCAGCAGGATGTCCCATCCGCCAAACTCGGCGCGGCGCACCCGAAAGGCCTCGCGCGCAATGCGCCGGACGAGGTTGCGCGTCGTCGCGCGCGGCGCGAACTTCTTTCCGATGACGAGCCCGAGCCGCGCTTCGTGGCCGGTGGGCCGTGCGTAGACGACGAAGTGCGCCGATCGGCGCCACGGGCGTAAACGAAAAACGGATGAGAATTCATCCGTCTTGAGAAGCCTCGCGGCTTTGGGAAAGGCGGCTTGCGCTCGCAACGGATCGAGCCCGATGGCGGCGTGCGGCGGATTGCGCGTCGTCGCGAGCGACGGCCGCGGCGTTTGCCCGTCCAGCCTGCTCTTCCGGCTTAGATGGCGAGGCGCTTGCGGCCCTTCGCACGGCGGGCGTTGATCACTTTGCGGCCGCCGGCGGTCTTCATCCGCACGCGAAAGCCATGGGTGCGCTTGCGGCGCGTGACGGAAGGTTGGTAGGTACGTTTCATGTCTTTCTCACAGGAGAGGGGACCGCGTGCGCATTGGCTTGCCGACGGGGCCGAACAATGGTTTTCGCTTTCGCGAGAACCCGCTATTTAAACTGCTTTTCTCTTGGTCGTCAATACCTTAGAAGAGGACGGAGCGTGCATCGGCGGCATGGCGGAGGCCCTGCTGCACGCATGCGGTGCACGATCCGGCCCTGTGGATAACTTCCTGGCCGGGGTGTTTTGGCGGTAGAATCTCGCCTTGTCTCAAGAATCCTGCACGCCGCTCCGAGTCAGCCCTTCGTGCCTAAGTACTTGTCGCACAAGGGTTTCGTGGCGGGCTTGTCCGACCAGTTCGGGTCCTTGGCGCGATGAGCGCGAAGGTGGCGGCGAGTGACCGTGCACTAAAAACGACGCCACCTTGATGAACGAATTCTGGCAACACTGTTCCGCACTGCTGGAGCGCGAATTGACGCCCCAACAGTTCGTGACGTGGATCAAACCGTTGGCCCCGGTCGCCTTCGACGCCGCCGCGAACACGCTATCGATCGCCGCGCCGAACCGCTTCAAGCTCGACTGGGTCAAGAGCCAGTTTTCGGGCCGCATCTCCGATCTGGCGCGCGATTTTTGGCACGCGCCGATCGAAGTTCAGTTCGTCCTCGATCCGAAAGCAACGATGCGCGCGGGCCCGCTGGGGTCGAGCGTCAACGTCCCGCTGCCGCGCGGGCCGGCGTCGGCCGGAACGGCGGCATCGCCTGTGGAGACAGCGAGCGGCAAAAGCGCAACGTCTGCCGATGCTCAACCACGCGGCGCCGACAAGAGCGCAAGCGCGGCGGGCGCGATGGACGACGGTGCCGATATCGATCTGCCGAGCGTCGATGCGACCGAGGCCGCGGCGGCGCGGCGGACCTGGCGCCCCGGCGCGATGGCGACAGGTGGCGCCGAGGCCGATTCGATGTACGAGCGCTCGAAGCTGAACCCGGTGCTGACGTTCGACAACTTCGTTACGGGCAAGGCGAACCAGCTTGCGCGCGCGGCCGCGATCCAGGTGGCGGACAACCCGGGCATCTCGTACAACCCGCTTTTCCTGTACGGCGGCGTTGGGCTCGGCAAGACGCACTTGATCCACGCGATCGGGAACCAGTTGCTGCAGGACAAGGCCGGCGCTCGAATTCGCTACATCCATGCCGAGCAATACGTCTCGGACGTGGTGAAGGCGTATCAGCGCAAGGCGTTCGACGATTTCAAGCGCTACTACCATTCGCTCGATCTGCTGCTCATCGACGATATTCAGTTCTTCTCGGGCAAATCGCGCACGCAGGAGGAGTTCTTCTATGCGTTCGAGGCGCTCGTCGCGAACAAGGCGCAGGTGATCATCACCAGCGACACGTACCCGAAGGAGATTTCGGGCATCGACGACCGGCTCATTTCGCGCTTCGATTCAGGCCTGACCGTGGCGATCGAGCCGCCCGAGCTCGAGATGCGCGTCGCAATCTTGATGCGCAAGGCGCAGTCGGAGGGGGTGAGTCTTTCCGAGGATGTCGCGTTCTTCGTCGCGAAGCATTTGCGCTCGAACGTGCGAGAGCTCGAAGGCGCGCTGCGCAAGATCCTCGCGTACTCGAAGTTCCATGGCCGCGAGATCACGATCGAGCTGACGAAGGAGGCGCTGAAGGACCTGCTGACGGTGCAGAACCGGCAGATCTCCGTCGAGAACATCCAGAAGACCGTCGCCGACTTCTACAACATCAAGGTCGCGGACATGTATTCGAAAAAGCGTCCGGCTAATATCGCGCGGCCGCGACAGATCGCGATGTATCTCGCGAAGGAATTGACGCAAAAGAGCCTGCCCGAAATCGGTGAGCTTTTTGGCGGGCGCGATCACACTACCGTGCTGCACGCGGTGCGCAAGATCGCCGACGAGCGCGGCAAGGACGCGCAGTTGAACCACGAACTGCACGTGCTCGAGCAGACGCTGAAGGGTTGACGGGGTGCGACGGGCGTGAGCGAACGGGTGAGCCGCGCGCCGCTACAATGCCCCTCGCTTTGGCGGAAATCGTTTCTTTTTCAGGCACAATAGTGGTTTAGCCGCCCTGGCTGCGCGGGCGGTGGAAAGTGCAGGGCAGAAGGAAAAAGCGCGGAAAGATGCGGGGAGTCGACAGTTTCGTCGACGAATCTGCGCAGCGAGTCGGCAAGCGCGCCGTGACATCAACGAAGGAACCCTATGCAACTGGTCAAGACCGAACGAGACAACCTCTTGAGGCCGCTCTCAACCGTAAGCGGCATTGTCGAACGGCGCCATACGTTGCCGATCCTCGCAAACCTGCTGATTACGAAGAACGGCGCCGATGTGTCGTTTCTGTCGACCGATCTCGAATTGCAGATCACCACGCGGGCGGACTTCGGCGTTGGTGGTGAATCGGTGGCGACCACGGTGGCGGCGCGCAAGCTGCTCGACATTTTGCGCGCGATGCCCGACGGGCAGGTGAGCCTGACGTTGGCCGACAAGCGGCTGACCGTGCAGTCGGGCAAGAGCCGCTTTGCGTTGCAGACGCTCGCCGCGGACGAATTCCCGACCGTCGCGCAGGCCAAGGATTACGGTGCGAGCTTGTCGGTGCCGCAAAAGACGTTCCGTCAATTGCTCGGTATGGTCCATTTTGCGATGGCGCAGCAAGACATCCGTTACTACCTGAACGGGATGCTGCTCGTCGTCGATGGCGGACGGCTCATGGCTGTCGCGACCGACGGTCACCGCCTCGCGTTTTCGTCGATGAAGATCGACGGCGAGTTTGCCCGGCAGGAAGTGATCATTCCGCGCAAGACGATTCTGGAGTTGCAGCGGTTGCTCGAGGACATCGACGATCAGTTGAAGATCGATATCGCTTCGACGCAGGTGAAGTTTACGTTTGGCCAGGTGGAGCTCGTTTCGAAGCTCGTCGAGGGCAAGTTCCCCGATTTCCAGCGTGTGATCCCGAAGGCGCACAAGAACTCGTTTGTGATCGGGCGCGACGAATTGCAGCGTTCGCTGCAGCGTGCCGCGATTCTGACGTCGGACAAGTTCAAGGGCGTGCGCTGCGTGATCGAGCCGGGCCAGTTGAAGATCATGTCGACGAACGCGGACCAGGAAGAGGCGCAGGAAGAACTCGAGATCGCCTATCAGGGCGACACCATCGACATGGGCTTCAACGTGACTTACCTGCTCGATGTGCTCGCGAACCTGAAGGTGGACATGCTGCAGGTGAGCGTGGCCGACGCGAGCTCGAGCGCGTTGATCACGATACCCGAGAACGACGATTTCAAGTACGTCGTCATGCCGATGCGCATTTGATCCGAAGCGGAAAAAACAAGAAGACCAAAGGGGGCGCAGCGCCCCTTTGGCGTTTCTTTAGTGCTCCGAAATTTCGCAAGCGGAGTTTTCGGAAGCAGCGATAGTAGTACTCAGCAGTAGATGCGGAACCGGAACATACCCATGAGTGAACAGCACAACACGCAGCCCGACAACAGCTATGGCGCCTCGTCGATTCAGATCCTGGAGGGTTTGGAGGCCGTGCGCAAGCGACCCGGGATGTACATCGGCGACACGTCGGACGGCACCGGTCTGCATCACCTCGTATTCGAAGTGCTCGACAACTCCATCGACGAAGCGTTGGCCGGGCATTGCAACGACATTCAAGTCATCATTCACGCGGACAATTCGATTTCCGTGACCGACAACGGCCGCGGTATCCCGACCGGCGTCAAGCTCGACGACAAGCACGATCCGAAGCGCAGCGCCGCCGAGATCGTGATGACCGAGCTTCATGCGGGCGGCAAGTTCGACCAGAACAGCTACAAGGTGTCGGGCGGCCTGCACGGCGTGGGTGTCTCGTGCGTGAATGCGCTGTCGAAATGGCTGCGCCTGACCGTGCGGCGCGATGGCAAGAAGTACTTCATGGAGTTTCACCGCGGCGTGACGCAAAACCGCATCATCGAGGAAGTGAACGGCGAGATGGTCTCGCCGATGCAACTCCTCGGCGAGACGGAAAAGCGCGGCACCGAAGTGCATTTCATGGCCGACGAGACGATCTTCGGCAATGTCGAATATCACTACGATATTTTGGCGAAGCGGATTCGCGAGCTGTCGTTCCTCAATAACGGTGTGCGCATTCGCTTGACCGATCAGCGCACGGGCAAGGAAGACGACTACGCGTTTGTCGGCGGCGTGAAGGGATTCGTCGAGTTCATCAACAAGACGAAGACGGTGCTGCACCCGACGATTTTCCATGTCATCGGCGAGAAGGAAGGGGTGGGTGTCGAAGTGGCGATGCAGTGGAACGACAGCTACAACGAGAACGTCCTTTGCTTCACGAACAACATTCCCCAGCGTGACGGCGGGACGCACTTGACGGGCCTGCGTGCCGCGATGACGCGCGTCATCAACAAGTACATCGCCGATCACGAGATCGCCAAGAAGGCGAAGGTCGAGACGTCGGGCGACGACATGCGCGAGGGGCTTTCGTGCGTCTTGTCGGTGAAGGTGCCCGAGCCGAAGTTCAGCTCGCAGACGAAGGACAAGCTCGTTTCGTCGGAAGTTCGAGCGCCTGTGGAAGAGGTCGTGGCCAAGGCCCTCGAGGAATTTCTGCTCGAGACGCCGAACGATGCGAAGATCATCTGCGGCAAGATTGTCGATGCGGCCCGTGCGCGCGATGCCGCTCGCAAGGCGCGCGAGATGACGCGGCGCAAGGGCGTGCTCGACGGCGTCGGCCTGCCGGGTAAGCTCGCGGATTGCCAGGAGAAGGATCCGGCGAAGTCCGAGATCTACATCGTCGAGGGCGATTCGGCAGGCGGATCGGCCAAGCAGGGACGCGATCGAAAGTTTCAGGCGATTTTGCCGCTGCGCGGCAAAGTGCTGAACGTCGAGAAGGCGCGGTACGACAAGCTTCTGTCGTCCGAGCAGATCGTCACGCTGATTACGGCGCTCGGGTGCGGGATCGGCAAGGAAGATTACAACATCGACAAAGTCCGCTATCACCGGATCATCATCATGACCGATGCGGACGTCGACGGTGCGCATATTCGCACGCTGCTGCTCACGTTCTTCTATCGGCAGATGCCGGAGATGATCGAGCGCGGGTATATCTACATCGCGCAGCCGCCGCTTTACAAGCTCAAGGCGGGCAAGGACGAGCGGTATCTGAAGGACGATGTCGAGCTCAACGCTCATATGCTGCGGCTCGCGCTGCAAGGCGCCGAGCTGTTGCCGAGCGAGGGCGCGCCGCCGATCGCCGGCGATGCGCTTGGCGAACTCGCGAGGTCGTATCTGCTGGCCCAGGCAGTGGTCGATCGGCTGAGCCGGCTTTACGACGCGAACGCGCTCGAGGCCGTCATGGATGGCGTCACGATCAATCTCGGCAGCGAGGAGTCGGCGGCGGCTACGGCGCACTCGCTCGAGGTCGCGCTGCGCAACGATCCGCTGAAGCCCGAGGTCAGCGTATATCCGATGTATGACGCGGCGCGTGAGCTGAGGTCGCTGCGTGTCGAGCGGCGTCATCATGGCAACGTCAAAGTCTCGGTCATCGACGAAGAGTTTCTGCTGACCGCGGACTATCAGCAGCTTCTCAACACGGCGAATACGTTCAAGGGATTGATCGGCACCGGCGCGGTGATCAAGCGCGGCGAGCGCAGCATGGCGGTGACCGACTTCAAGAGCGCCATGCGGTGGCTGATTTCCGACGCGGAACGCAATGTCTCGAAGCAGCGGTACAAGGGGCTCGGCGAGATGAACCCCGAGCAGCTTTGGGAAACGACGATGGATCCGAACGTGCGGCGTCTGCTGCGCGTTCAGATTGAGGACGCAATTGCGGCCGATGGGATCTTTACGACGCTGATGGGCGATGAAGTGGAGCCGCGGCGGGCGTTTATCGAGTCGAATGCGCTGCGGGCGGGGAATATTGATGTTTGATTGGCTGTGTAGCAGGCGTAGGGCGCCAGAGTATTGCGACTGGCGCCACAGTTGTGGGACTACGGGACTAAGTTGGGTGCGACTGGCCTACGAGGGTGGTAACTTCGAGGCATGCTCGGCTGTGCCGCTGTAGGGTGCAATAACCCTGTCACCCGGCGCGGTACGTCGGTCAGTACAATGTTGCGGATCAAAGACCTGCCGGCGCTTGGTGGCTCAGTGACCGCCGTTCACCCTGATGTGGTGCTTGCGGCCGGTCTCGGGCCCACTGCCGCCGGTCGAGCCGTCAGAGGTCAAACGGCAGGTATCAGAGTCGAGCAGTCGCTCGGTACAGGCGGTCGCGGCCAATAATTCGGCCCTTGCCGACATTCAGGGGGGCGGCGTTGGCGAGGCGGCTACAAGGCGCTTTCCAATGGGATGGACGCCCACACGTGCAAAGCATCAGCGCGCCAAAGCGGAGTTGGCCTATCAACCATCATCTACAACCATTGGCATCGCTCGTTGGGCTACACCTTTTCGTCCAGCCGTTGTACTAGGCGGTTCAGCAAAGCAACCGCAGTGCGCGGTACTGTATCGACTTGCTTCGGAGGAAATAACAATTCGAGCGCTACCACGCGATCAAAGGCAGCAACTATCTTGATGAACGTTGCCAGCGAGTCGCACTCGCCAAGCTCAAAGCGCTTGTAAGTTCGGAGAGGAATTTGGCACCGGCCAGCAAACTCCTGTTGGGAGAGTTGTAGCTTTCGGCGCTCTGCCCGAACACGATCGGCGATGCGCCTGCAAATCTCTTCAGCAGACGAGTTTCTCGCGTTTTCAAAGCTTGGCATTGAAGTGTGAGTCAGCCGAAGTGCCGAAATTGGCACCATATCTGTGGATAACTTCGTGTTTTTTGACCGAGGGGCGGATCTAGGTGCCGCGAAACGCTATAATGCAACCGGATTCTTTCTGTGGCAATGGATGGGTGTCCGAGACCCCGCTCATGGGCCGCGCGGAGCGGCATATATTTTATTGAGGGTGGTATTGGGCAAATGGATGACGGCATCGAGCAAGAGTCACGATTGTTGCTGGTCGACACTAACTGCTTTCTGCGAATTTACCATTCCTCGTTGCGTCCATTTTTGGGAACGGAAGTTGGGGGCTTTCGAATTTTGACTTTGGGCTCGCTGCTTGAAGAATTTCGTCGAAGCCCGCGATTGGACCGCGAGTACGCATGGCTAGTTGCGGATCTTGCTTTCGAAGAAGCGAACGGGGTTTTGCCCGAATTGCCGGATCACGACCGCGACGACGTCCGCAACGAAATCCGGCAGCTCAGGCCGTACGCCAAGGCTTTTCTCGAGAGGCATTGTGCCAGAGAACGTATCTCGCCCAAGAGCCTCTCATCGAGAGATTTGGAGCTTCTTGCGACTGCGGCAGTATTCAATGCTGTAATCGCTAGCGACGAGTGGCCCCTCAAGCTCATCGTCGAGGATCTGACTTGCGAAGACGATTACGAGATCGGAATCATCACCAGCTTGCATGTGCTACACCTGCTGGAGCAAGCAGGTAGTCTCGATGCGGACGAGCGGAGGAGTACAGTTTTATCGTGGCTACGCTGTGACGAAAAATTGCCTCGAGACTGGCGGCGGCTCTACGAGAACTTGTTCAATGAGCGTGCGCCGACGCTTCAGTGAGAGCAGTGAGTCACTAGGTAGCGGGAGAGCTCGACTGCGTCCTCGAGGCTCGTATTGAGTGCGGCCGCAATAAAGGATGGCGATCGGCCTCCTTCATGCTGCTGCCAACGAGCGAGCGCTTGAAATATTGGCGTCCCGAATACTCTTTCGCACTCGCACACGTAAGTGGCGAGGTCGAGCTTTTCGGTTCCAAATAGTGCGTGCCCGACGGTGGGAATATTGGTGCGGTTTGCGTTCCAGTGTTCCCAAAATTCGTCCGTCTCGAGTCCTGACGAAGCGACGCCTAGTTGGTTAGCGACGCGATCAACTTGCCGGATGACCGTGACAATCGAGATGTCATGTGCTTCTGCGTAATATTGTGCTCGTTCCATTCGGGACGGGCTTGAGCAAATATCTGTAAGTGCAGCCGCCGCAGCAGCATGAGGGAACAGGAGCTCTTGGGCGAAGCGCTCGGAGAACGCCTCTCCATCATCTCCCTGGATGGCGTGCAGCGTATAGCAGTGAGCAAGCTCGTGCGCGAGCCAATAGTTGAAGTCGTCGTTACGGGCATTCAAGCTGAATACAACGAACGACGTCTTTGATTCTGGTAAATAGACGCTCAACGCGTTTTCGTGACCAAACTTGGCCTCCCCCCATAAGACTGGGACCAGAATCGAGCCGAACGTGCGATGGAGGCCAATTAGCTGCTCTCGTGTTAGTGGAGCAACGTCAGATATGCCAATGCGCTGTCGGGTTTGTTGGGCTGCACAACGAATGTAGTCTTCTTCCAGCGAAGGTGACTGGAGTACAGGGGGCGAAAACAAGCTGCAGCTCTGAATGAATGGCACCAATTCTCGCAAATGGCATGCGACGTCCGATGCCACTTCTAGAGCCTCGTTGCTAGCGGGGCGATTCTTTTTCGTGCGGTAAGCCACAACCGGCGATGGCAACACGCCCTCACCCGATGTTAGTACATCGATCTCAAGCCCGAGTGTCTCTGAGAGGGCGCGAAGCTTCTTCGGGCGCGGAATCGATTCGCCTGACAGCCAGTTCGAAACAGCTTCCTTGCTTACCCCACAACGTTCTGCGACAGCAGCTTGTGTGAGGCCGAGCTCGGCCATCTTGGCTTGAACGGATTTGAGATTGAGCATAGTCGGCGAATGGTAGCTAACCAGGCAAGGTCCGTCAAGTTTTGTCAAGTTTTACGTTAGCAAAAGCACGCGTGAATTTCCAGTCAAAATTTAGGGTGCGGTGAACTCACCCAGCTCCGCGCGCTTGTTCCACCACGCATTTTTGGCCAAGGTCCGCGCTGCAGGTTCGAGATAGTCTGGCTCTTACCCGTCCCTGGTGGGGCTTCGATGACAAGATTCTTGCCTTCCGCAGCGACGCAAACGGCACTGAAATGAGTCCGATAGCAACGGCGTAAACAGGTCTTGCGGCCTGAACTTCTCCATCCGGGGTACTGGGCTCGAAGCCAGTCGCGAGCTTCAGGCTGAGGCCTTGCTGCAAATTTTGCAGCAGCGTCGGATTCACGAGTGCGTCGTCGTCGTGACGAGCCAAGGACCCTACTTTTCACAGACTGGCGATCGGCCGATGAGTCTGACCCGTCTTATGGCAAGGTATGAACGCGGGAGCAGGCGATGAAATCGATCTGGCTACGGGCAAATTCGGCGAAGTCGGTGGCCAATCGGCTACCCCCAAAAGCAGACGCGGGAAAGAAAGATAACCGGCCCGCACTTGTCGCCGGACCCTAAGAACCGTTTTCGCACCACGAGCCCGAGCGACATCGGCGCGATGTATTGTGTTCACGTCGATGGCCCTCATTCAGCGGCGTACCAGCAGATACGTAATGAAGGTGCCGATGAGCACCGCCCCAGCGCCGTAGAATACGGGCTTGGTCCGGAGGGCGTCGAGCTTGGACGCAGGAGGTTCGTTCTCCCCGTCGAGGTCCCAGTAGTCGATGCCCGGGTCACCCGTGAGATTGATAATAATCACAAAGGCGGCGCAGACGAAGAGCACGAAAAGAACCACGAACATTGGCGTCGACATTTTTCGGCGTTCCGCTCAGTCGTTCATCCAGTGCATAAAAACAGGCAGCTCTTCCTGGTAGATGTCGTTTCCGACTTCGGCGGCCATGCCTCCCAGGTTACTCCCGATGAACACAAGCGCGATTGCGCAAGCGGGTTCAGCGGGGCCGCAAACGAACGAAACAGCGAGCCCTGCGAGGCTTCCGCCAATCATCCCGCCTGCAATGATGCTCCCCTGTCGGGCAGCCTCCTTCACTTTGTCCTTGGCGCCGACAACCTCGCCGGTCGCGATAATGGCCGTGAACAAGATTGCGACTCGGGCGCTCGCCTGCAAGCGGCGGACCTTGGCTGAGACATTGGCATTGGCGCCCCCTGCTTTGTTCAGGACCGTATAGTAGACAGCGCTACGCTCGTCATTCGTCAGCGCGTCAAAGTTCTTGCTGAACTGGGCCTGAGCATACTTGTTCAGGTAATAGTCGAATCCTCTCGATTTGAGCTTGAGTGCTTCTGCCTTCGCGACTCCGACGGCGGACGTGTACTTTCGATACTCGACGAAAAGCTTCTCGCGCAGTTGGCTGCAATATTCTGCCCCTTCTTTTACGGTCATGTTGCCGCTGGCAACCTCCTGCCTCACCTGGTCGGAGATTTCCCTAATGTGCTTGCTGTACTGCTGGCGAACCTTGTCATCGCTGATTGCATTGACGGCGAAGGTCGTCGCGATTGCTTCGTAGTCCGCGATGGCTGCTTCCAGCAGGCCACTCTTGATGTCATGAACCTGCTGAGTATTGAATGAACCACTGGCGACCGTGTTCTTGCTTGCTGTCGTATCCGTCATCTCTTCACCCCACCATCGCCATCAGAATGTTGCTCATCACCGACTGGCCGCTGTTCTGGCCGCCGTCGACCACCACATCGACCCGCTCGCAAGTGGAGGCGTTGGGGCGGTCGAAATGAACTTTGTTGTCGGCGTCGAAGATACCTTCTTCAACAGAGCCATCGGCGAAGTGGGCGCGGCAACGCAAGCCTT
The DNA here is from genome assembly GCF_002934455.1 of Trinickia symbiotica. Classification (GTDB taxonomy): domain Bacteria; phylum Pseudomonadota; class Gammaproteobacteria; order Burkholderiales; family Burkholderiaceae; genus Trinickia; species Trinickia symbiotica. The sequence goes on from NZ_PTIR01000010.1 coordinate 116,727, forward strand.
CGCAACTGCCAGCATCGTTCAAAGAGAACCGAATCCAGTGCTCGCTTGCCGGCTCGTCGGCCAAGTAGTTGCCTCCTGGCCCGTAGCCCATGCTTGCCAGTTCATGGCTCTCGAAGCTCTCATACATATCTGACTGGGAGGGAAGCATTACCGGCGGGGGGGTACACTTGCATACGCAGATGTCCCCTTCCAACGCAGGCTCTTTGCCCATCATCGACCCAGGCCAGCGCGGGCCTTTCGCGACGATGTGGCCCACCGATTTGCAGGCTGGACAAACGACCCGCGCCCCGATGAAAGTAAGTTCAGTGCCGCAATGCGTTGCCTGCGGTATGCCTTCGGTCACAGTTCCGCCGGCCGACGATTTATCGCCCATTTTCAGATAGCTACGTCTCATTTTGTTAACGCCCTCGGTAGTTTTATGTTTTGAGGGGCGAATAGATACCACAAGCGTAACGCGGGGAGAAAGAAGGCGGTCCGAATCGGTTCGAATGAGAAATGGACAGGGAGGTCTAGCCACGGTCCGTTTTCTTGATTTCGAGAAGCGCTCTGCAGCTGCCCAGAGGCAGCTCGTAGAGGCGAGTAGTATCGGGCTTCACACCTGCGCAATCCCCCCGTCATTCATTAAATCCGCGCCCGTCATGTAGGAACTCTGCTCGGAAGCCAGGAAGAGCGCTGCATTCGCCATCTCCTCGGCCCGCGCAAGCCGGCCAAGCGGGACCATGCTCTTGTACATGTCGATCAGATGCTCGCGCGGCGCCGACTGAGCATCGAGAATCGGCGTGTCAGTGACACCAGGGCTGAGCATGTTGACGCGAATGCCGCGATCCCTGAATTCTGCGGCCCAGGTGCGGGTATAGGACCGCAACGCGGCCTTGGTCGCTGCATAGGCGGTATGTCCGGGAATGCCCATGAGGTGCATGGCCGACGACACCAGGATGATTGATCCACCGTCCGTCATCATGGGCAGCAGCTTCTGCACAAGAAACACCGGACCGCGCGCCATCAGATTGAACGCCTTATCGAAATGCTCGGGCGTGATGGTGTCGATCGTGGCCTGCTCCGTATAGCCCGCGTTCGACACGATGATGTCGACGACACCTTTTTCGGCCTTGACCGCCGCTGCGACGCGATCGAGGTCATCGAGATCCGCAGCATCAGCCCGGATCGCAGTGACGTTGCGTTCGATCAACCTGGCCGCTTCATCGAGCTGGGCCTGCCGACGGCCGAAGATAAAAACGTGAGCGCCTTCGGCAACGAATCGTTGCGCAATCGCCAAACCGATACCCGTTGTGCCGCCGCTGATGACGGCGACCTTACCTGCGAGCGTGGACATGAAATCCTCTGTCTCTTCATGGATGGAACAGGCATCGTAATTACGGCCCAGAAAAATGATAATCGCCGCGATTGTCATAGAATCTATTCGCCGTGGGAATATATCGCGGAGGACAAGCGCAATGGACCGGTTTCATGAATTGAGCGCCTTCATCGCCGTTGTCGAAGCGGGGGGATTTTCCGCTGCGGCGCGGAGAACCGGCGAGTCACAATCCGCCATCAGCAAGGCGATCGGCGCGCTGGAAAAGCGTCTGGGCGTGCTGCTGTTCAACCGGAGCACGCGCAGCGTGACCCTGACGGATCAGGGGCGGAATTATTACGAGCGAACGAAGCCGCTGTTTGAGGAAATCGAGGCGGCCGACAGCGAATTGACCAGCAGCACGCTGAATTGCTGCGGCCTTGTTCGTATCGCCTCTGCCGCGACATTCGGCCGCCTCCATGTGCTTCCGCTCATCCCTGAACTGCTCTCCCGCCATCCCGGTCTTCAGGTCGATCTTGTGTTGTCGGATTTCGCGCGCGATTTGGTGGATGACCGGATTGATCTCGCGATTCGGGTGGGTGTTGTCAACGAACCGGATTCGATTGTGAAGCGAATTGCCAGCACTCCGTTGGTCTGTGTCGGATCGCGTCGCTATTTCGAGCAGCACGGCATTCCGAAAGATCCCTCGGAACTGGTCAATCACAATTGCCTGGTCTATGGCGGGTTGCTGGAATCAGCGCAGTGGCCATTTCACGGGCCTCGCGGCAAGTTCAGCGTCCCGGTGCGAGGCAACTTGTCGTCGAATAGCGTCGAGACACTACGATTGGCCGTGCTCGCGGGCGTGGGCATCGGTCTGTTCGCAAAGCTTTCTCTGGTCGACGAACTCGAGCATCCTGACGTCATGACCGTACTAGACGAATTCATTCGGGATGCACGCGATGTCAGCATCGTCTGGCCGACGCGCCGTTTCGTGCCTCCGCGCGTGCGTCTGGTGACTGACTATTTTGCTGCCGAGATCCCGTCGCGTTTGTAGAGGCTCGACACCGCGACGCGCTTCAAACGCAACCCGGATCTTAGTGGAGCTTTTGCTGGTGCCATCGGTCCCGACGTTCCCGTTGGCAGGTTGGGGATGCGCGATAACGGTTACACGACGGCGCTTCCTTGCCCGGCGCCAGCATCGCCGTCCTGCGACGCGGGTGGCGGCGCACGCTGCACGCGATCGCCAACGAAAGTGCGCACGCTTCCATCGGGGAATCGGATGGCCACTTGCTCATCGGTCGACATGACCACTTCGCCGATGCCAAAGCGAGCGACCCGGACGCTTTCCCCGCGTGTCCATCCATGCCGCTCCTCGGTCGTGCGCTCCATGCGCCGGTGCGCGATCGCCGCGGCTGAACGGGGCTCAGGCAGCGGCTCCACGTGCGGCGGATGCATGCAATTGTCGCAACTGCCGCAACGTTCGATTGTCGCGTCTTCCTCGTAGTAGTCCAGCATCAGCCGCCACCGGCAACGCCCGCTCTGCGCATAGTCGACCATCTGCTGCAACGCGATGTGGTCGCGTTCCCGCATGCGTTGAAACTGTTCCGCCGCACGAGGCACCGCATCTCGCAGTTCAGCCGTCGCTGCCCCTTTGCGCAGCCGGTAACGATGCTGCCTATCCCGTTGAACGATCCGCGCGTCAACCAACATGGCGAGCGCAACATCCACTTTGCCTGCCGCCAGGTCCGGCAGCACGCTCGCGAGCGCTTTCGCGGACACCGGCGTCCGGCCGGATGCGTCGGACCGCGACTGCCGTTCGTCGTGCGCCTCTTCTATCCCGCCCGCAATCGCATCGAATACCTGCAGCACCTGCCCTGTGTCCGGATATCGCCCGGCCAGAAAGAACTGCTGAATACGTCGATCGTTGAGATCGAACAGAAGTACGCAATCCGCCAGCTCACCGTCGCGCCCGGCCCGTCCGGTCTCTTGATAGTACGCATCCAGGTTGCCCGGCACTTGATAGTGAATGACGAATCGCACATCGGGCTTATCGATGCCCATGCCGAAGGCATTCGTCGCGACGATGAGACGCGAGTGCCCGTTCATGAACCGGTCCTGCTCCTCGCGGCGCTCGTTCGCCGGCAAGCGGCCATGATAGTGCGCCACGCTTTCTCCGGCCGCGGCAAGCCATGCGCGTACGCGTTGCACGTCGCGCAACGTCGCGACATAGACGATCCCCGCGCCCTTCAGTTCGCCGATCAAATCGAGCAGCTGTTGCTGCTTTAGCGCGAGCGCTCGGGCCGCTTCGCGACGGCCATGCCCAGCACCCGTGTGCACGACGCGATACCGTAGGTTCGGCCTGTACGTGCCGGTGCGTACGATTGTCGGTTCACGCAGCCGCAGCGAATGCACGATATCCGCGACGACCTCGCGCGTGGCGGTTGCGGTGAGCGCAAGAACGGGCGGTGCGCCGATGGCCTCGACCGCATGAGCGATGCCGAGGAATGCAGGACGAAAATCGTGGCCCCACTTCGAGACGCAGTGAGCCTCGTCCACGACCACGAGCTCCACGGGACGCCGGGTGCAGCCCGCGAGAATATCGACGAAAGCGGGCTGCGCGAGCCGCTCGGGCGTCACGAACACCATGCGTTTGCGGCCCTCTCGTAACGCATTGAGAACGGCCTTTTCATCCTTGCGTTTCAGCGTGCTGTTGACGAGCAAAGGCTCGAGGCCAATGGCCCGCAGCTTGTCCGCTTGGTCCTTCATCAGCGAGATCAGCGGCGACACGACGAGCGTCATGCCTTCGAGATGCAACGCCGGTAACTGGTAGCACAGCGATTTGCCTGCGCCCGACGGCATCGTCGCGAGCGTGTCGCAACGCGCGAGCACACTACGGATGATCTCCTCCTGGCCTTCGCGCAGGCGTGCGATGCCGAATCGCTCGCGCATCGTCCTGCGCAGCTCGCGCAGCCGCTTATCCGCGGTCATATTCATCCCCGGTAGTCATGGCGACGACGCTTGCGCAAGGGCCATGCCGTGAGAGAGACGGCGAGGCGGCGCACGGCGCCCACCGCCCATGCAATACACGACGGGGCCAGCGTCCTAGTACCGTCCGTGGACTCCGATTCAGATGGCCATCCGGGAGGAGCGTACTGTGGCAACCTCCGAGCGCTACTCGCCTCCGATGTACCCGGGCAAGTCAGCGGCGTCCTTATCGCGAGCGACGCGCATCGCCTCGAGCAGCGCGAGGCTGAACGCGCCCGGACCATCCGAATCGATCTTGACACGGTCGCGCATGTAGTTCGCCCACACGAACGAAACGTAGGCCCGCTTCGGCTTGCGGTATGCTCCGGCGCGGCGCGCCAAGGCAGCGAGGCTGTGGTAGGGATCGTCCTGCATGCCGTCGAGCGAGTTCGGCAGTGCGTCGAGTTCGCATTTCTGCCCGCGCTCATCGAACAGATGCAACCATCCGTGTTTGCGCATCAGTATCCAGAAGTCGTTCTCTGCAACGTCGCGATAGTCTTTCTGCACGCGCACGGGCGCCTCGACGATGCCGAGGCGATGCCAGGCATACGCCCAGTGGTGGTGATCGACGATATACGTGCCCTCGGGTCCGCGGACGACACGAATTGCGTGGGCCTGCATGAACGGCTGAAGCGTGCGTCCGCCGTGCCTTCGCGTGATGATGGATTTGACATCGACATAGGCGAAGCCGACTGTCATCTGCGTCGGACGTAGTGAGGACAGAAGCATGGTCTCCATTGGATGCTGCCCATTTATCGAGATATGGGATCGCGCAGCAACGCGCATGCCACTGTTCTCATTGCCGGCGTGGGGCACGGCACGGCGCCGCTTGCGGTTTGCGTCCGTTCGCCGCGGCATAGCGATTGCTCGCTTATCGCATCACCGGGCTCGCACGCCGTATTTGGATGGAGATGCGTGATGTCGGGAGTTGGCCCGCGACGGTTCGCGATGCGGGCGCTGAACGTCAAACCTGTTCGTTTCGGGCTGGATGCGGCAAAGCGCTTTTCGTCGGACCGATGCACGATGATGGGCGCGGGCATCGCCTTCTACTCCGCGTTTTCGCTCGCCCCGACCCTGCTCCTGGTGCTCGCCGTTGCCGGCTGGTTTTTCGGCGAGGCCGCGGCGCGCGGCCAGTTGTTCTCGGAGATCAAGAACGTCGTCGGCAGTGACGCGGCGCGTGCGATGCAGGACATCGTCACGCACGCGCATCACTCGGCCGGCGGAGGCTTCGCGACGCTGGCATCGATCGTCTTGCTGATCGTTGGCGCGTCGGCCACATTCACGTCGCTCAACACGGCACTCGATGCGGTGTTCGACACCGAGTCGCCGCCGGGCATCAAAGGGTTCGCGCTGTTGCTGCGCGCGCGGCTGATGTCGTTCGCGCTGGTGCTTGGACTGGGGTTCCTGCTCGTCGTGTCACTGGTGCTCGATACGGCAATTCAGATCGCCGCGCGCGCCATCTTCGGCGCCAGTCCGATCGTCATCATTGCCGCGATTCTGCAGTCCGCCGTCACACTCGCGATTCTCACGGTGGCGCTCGCCGCGCTGATCAAATGGCTGCCCGATACCCGAATACGCTACGGTCACGCAGCAATCGGCGCTTTCATCGCCGCCGTCCTTTTCACGGTCGGCCGGCACCTGTTCGCGCTTTACCTCTCGCATGCGGGCACAGCGACCACTTTCGGCGCCGCGGGATCACTCGCCGTTCTGATGATGTGGCTGTACTTCTCTTCAGTCGTCTTCCTGCTCGGCGCCGAAGTGACGGCCGCGGTTCGCGCCGACCGCACCCACGCGTCCGACCGGGCGAGAGCGGGTGCAACGTCGAACAGGTAGACGATCGCGGCCAATTAGCACGGCGTCCAATTCGTTGATGCGGTTGGGCGCTTACCAGTCTGGCGCTCTTATAGTCATGGCTTCGCGCTATCATCCCGCTGCCACGGGCATTTCCGGCTCGCGCGCTCGATCACTGACGGCCCGCTTCGTTAAGAAAAACAACATCATGAGAAAACTCATATCCATTGCGCTGTTCTGCTTATCGACGACGATCTCACAGGCTGCGGGAATAAAGCTCGTGAACATTCCGCCCGACGCCAACGGCCCAGCATTAAGGGCGATAGTGTGGACGCCATGCGCGGCTGCGGCACGGGAAATACCGATCGGTCCGTACGTCCTGTCAGGAAGACGCGACTGTCCGACCGTCGGCGCAAGGTTGCCGTTGATCGTGATTTCACACGGTCACACCGGATCGTTCCTTAATCACCACGATATTGCCGAGAGGCTTGCCGACGCCGGCTTTGTCGTGGCGGCGATCAATCATCCAGGCGATTCGTTCTCCGATAAGAGCCGTCAGGCCGACATATCCGTATTCGTCGAGCGTCCGACCGACATTACGCGTCTCATCGATTACATGTTGGACAGGTCGCCGGACGCTGCCAAGATCGATCCCGAATCGATAGGCTTCTTCGGCTTTTCGCGTGGCGGCTACACCGGTCTCGTACTGGCTGGCGGTAACCCGGACTTCCTGGACGCCAACGTTCCATGCCCGGACCCGAAGCTTCCTATTTGCCAACAGATCGAGCGCAAAGAGGTCCCAACGGGACCCTTGGCGCATGATGCGCGGATCAAAGCCTATGTGCTGGCGGACCCGCTCGACGAGTTTCCCACATCGGCTAGCCTGAAAGACGTGAAAGCGCCGATCCAGCTCTGGGCTTCCCAGTTCGGTGGAGACGGCGTGCTGCCCGAAACCATGCCGGCGCTTGCCCACGCGCTCCCCCAAAGCCCTGAATTCCACGTTGTCCCCGGCGCGGCGCATTTCGCTTTCCTCGCACCTTGCCCTAAGGAATTGACAAAGGATGCGCCCGCGCTATGCGTCGACGCGAAGGGATTCGATCGCGTTGCCTTTCACGAGCAATTCGATGAGAAGGTGCTCGGCTTCTTTAGAGCCAAACTACATTGAGCGCCGATGACACTGAGGGAAAAAGGCTTTGACGTAAGCGCCCAGAGTAGACGGTTGACGCTGATCGGCGCTTTCGTCGATCAGCGGCGGCGATGACCGGCACCGGAGGCATACTCGCGGCCCCGATCGCGTGACTGCGATGGAGCCGTGCTACATCACTTCCGCTTCAGCTGCGAGATATCGCGCACCGCGCCGCGGTCGGCCGAAATGGCCGCGCTCCGGAACGCTCAGCGCTCGCAGGCAGATGACGGGGTTCGCGCCGCTGCAATGAGGGGCTTATGCCAGTCCGAGGTGCCTAGCGGAATACGCGGCGGTTGCATATAATGCAGTCGTTGCATTTAATGCAGATATCCGCCTACTCTCCTTGCCCAACAAGGAGCAAGGCATACCTCGCATCTCCGCAACAAAAAGGGGACGTATATGCCTACCGTAGATCGACTTCACGAAGTGACTCCGCCACCGCTTACAGATGCGGAACTCGAAATGGCGCGTGTTGCACAGCGTTGCATCATGGAAGCACTCGACCATTCGCGGGCGGCGGCCATCACTCTCACTACCGACAAGGGTGAACATCCATCCGTCCAGGTGCCACCCGCCGCATTGAAGCTCATTGGTCAACTGCTCGGAGCCATGAGCGAAGGCCGGCCCATTACTCTCATCCCGGCCAAACGAGAATTCACGACCGTCGAGGCTGCGCATTTTCTGAACGTGTCGCGACCGTTTGTGATTAAGGAAATAGAAGCAGGGAGGCTCCCACATCGGATGGTGGGTACGCACAGGCGAATTGGCTTCGACGACTTGGTGGCTTATGCCAAGAAGATGCGCGAGAAACAGATATCTGCACTGGAGCGCATGGCGGATAACGCGCGTGAATTGGGATTGGACTACTGATGGCGGGTAACGCACGTTACACGGCGCTGTTGGACGCCTGCGTTCTCTCCGATCGCCATGGCGGACTCACTGATGAGTTTGGCCACCGCAGGACTTTTTGCCGCGAAATGGTCCGTGAGAATCGAGCGGGAGTGGATTGCCGCGCTCGAGGAGCTTCGACCCGACCTGAAAAATAAGTTGGTATTCCGCCGGGACTGCATGCGCGAGGCAGTGCCGGACTGGGAGGTGCCAGAAATTGCGTTGGCGCCGCTGATTGCAACGTACGAGCTACCTGATCTGAACGACAGGCACGTGCTTGCCGCAGCAATTGCTGGACACGCAGATTGCATTGTGACCGCCAACCTCCGAGATTTCCCCGTCGAAGTGGTGAGAGCGTACGGTATTGAAGTGCTCCACCCGGACCGCTTCATTGTCAACCAATGGGATCTCGATCCGGTCGCGGCGATGGTCGCCTTCAAGCATATGCGTACTCGAAGAAGAAGCCCGCACACGACGGCAGAGGAATTCGCACAGGCGCTCGCGCGAGGAGGGTTGCCTGCAACAGCCGAGCGGATACGTGAAGCGGCCGAGTTGATCTAGCTGCGTATCGCAAAAAGACAGAGCAGCGTCGATGCGATGGCGACTATGGAGTCGTTGCACAGGGTAGGCGGTTGGCGCTGATCGGCGCACTTGCGATCAGCGCGTCGATCACCGGCACCGGCGCTCGCCATACTCGCGGCCCCGATCGCGTGACTGCGACGGAGCCGTTCTATATCACTTGCGCTTCAGTTGCGAGATATCGCGCACCGCGCCGCGGTCGGCCGAAGTGGCCAGCGCCGCGTAGGCCTGCAGCGCTTGCGACACCACGCGTTCGCGATCCGTCGGCATCCACGCTTTGTCGCCGCGCGCTTCCATCGCTTGCCGGCGGCTCGCCAGTTCGTCATCCCGCACCGCCAAGTGGATCTTGCGCTTGGGGATGTCGATTTCGATGACATCGCCATCTTCCACGAGACCGATCGTGCCGCCCTCGGCCGCTTCGGGCGATGCATGTCCAATTACGAGTCCTGACGAGCCGCCGGAGAAGCGACCGTCGGTAAAGAGCGCGCAGCTCTTGCCGAGGCCCTTCGACTTCAAATACGACGTGGGGTACAGCATTTCCTGCATACCCGGGCCGCCTTTCGGTCCCTCGTAACGGATCACGACGACGTCGCCGGGCACCACCTTGTCGCCCAGAATGGCTTCCACAGCTTCATCCTGGCTTTCGAAGACGCGGGCGCGTCCCGAGAAGACCCATTGCGATTCGTCGACACCCGCTGTCTTGACGATGCAGCCTTTCTCGGCGAGGTTGCCGTAAAGCACCGCGAGGCCGCCGTCTTGCGAGTACGCGTGCGGCTTGGTGCGAATGCAGCCGGTTTTGCGATCGGTATCGAGCGACGCGAACGTCGCTTCCTGGCTGAACGCAACGGTCGTCGGGATTCCGCCGGGAGCCGCGCGGAAGAATCTCTGCGCCTGCTCGCCCGCGCCGCCGGCGATGTCCCACTTGGCAATCGCTTCGCCAAGCGTGCCGCTGTGCACGTTACCGCAAGACAGGTCCACGAGATCGGCCCTTGCCAGCTCGCCGAGGATGCCGAGGATGCCGCCGGCGCGATGCACGTCTTCGATATGGTACTTATCGGTTGCCGGCGCCGCCTTGCAAAGGCACGGCACTTTGCGCGATATGCGGTCGATGTCGGACATCGTGAAATCGACACCGGCTTCCTGTGCGGCTGCCAGCAGGTGCAGCACTGTATTGGTCGAGCCGCCCATTGCCACGTCCAGGGCCATGCCGTTTTCGAATGCCTGCTTGGTGGCGATGCTTCGCGGCAGCACAGAGCTGTCTTCTTCTTGATAGTAACGACGGCAGAGCTCGACGACGAGGCGGCCAGCCTGTTCGAATAGGCCCTTGCGCCATGCGTGCGTGGCGACGAGCGTGCCGTTGCCGGGCAACGCAAGGCCGATCGCCTCCGTCAGGCAATTCATCGAGTTCGCCGTGAACATGCCCGAACAGGAGCCGCATGTCGGGCAAGCGCTGCGCTCCACTTCAGCCACTTCGGCATCGCTAACTTTCGGATCGGCGGCCTTGATCATCGCGTCGATAAGGTCGATCTTCGCGATGACCTGGCCTCCCGTCGGCGATGTGACTTTGCCCGCTTCCATCGGGCCGCCCGACACGAACACCACCGGAATGTTGAGGCGCATCGCGGCCATCAGCATGCCCGGTGTGATCTTGTCGCAATTGGAAATGCAGACCATCGCGTCAGCACAATGCGCGTTGACCATGTACTCGACCGAATCGGCGATCAGCTCGCGCGAAGGCAGCGAGTACAGCATGCCGCCATGACCCATGGCGATGCCGTCGTCCACTGCGATGGTGTTGAATTCCTTGGCGACTCCGCCTGCCGCTTCGATTTCCTTGGCGACCAGCGCCCCGAGATCGCGCAAATGCACATGACCCGGCACGAACTGGGTGAACGAGTTCACGACGGCGATGATGGGCTTGCCGAAATCGCCGTCTTTCATTCCGGTGGCGCGCCACAGGGCGCGGGCGCCGGCCATGTTGCGGCCATGCGTCGAAGTGCGTGATCGATAGTTCGGCATCTGTATTCCTTGGGTAATGCTTTTTCGAAACGGTGTCGCGCCCGGGGGCCGGTGGACATTGCGGGGTTGGCGGCACGCCGATAGCCGCGCGTAGGCTCGCGGCATGGCATGGCGTGCGCTCTGAGGTGTGAATAGTGCGAGAGCACCCGTCAGACGTCAAATATATTTTTCTGACGGGATTAGGTCGTACAACATATCAATCGGCACGGCTCGCCGCGGACCGGAAACCGCGGGTTCGGTGCGGGGCGGCTATACCCGATACGGGCGGCACGATGTGTGAGGCGGAATCCTGTGCGGGAGTGGTTGCACAGGACCCGCATGCACCCGTCAGCATTACTTGCCGAAGTGACAAGCTGACCAGCAGCAAGTGGGCCTCGATCGCGAAATGCTCCCCGGATACCGCGCTGCGCGACATTAGCGAGCTTGTTTCACATGGGGCGTTGCGAAGGTCCGCTGCGGGCGGTCGCAGCACGAGCTACGAATTACCCGACCTGAACGTTTAGGCAATCCGCGGCCTTTGGCGTTGAGCTGCAACCTATCCGATACGATGATGGCTGCAAAAATCCAATGTCATTGCCAGCATGCTTACCATTTACAGCACCGATCATCGTTTGCATCACGGCGTCGAACTGAAGGACGGCAAGATCGCGCCTTCCTTCGAGAAGCCGGAGCGCGCTGAAACGATTCTTGCCCGCGTTCATGCAATGGGCCTCGGCAACGTCGTCAGCCCCACCGTCTATGACGTCTCGAGCTATGTGGGCGCGCATTCGCAGCGCTACATCGATTTCCTCGCGACCGCATGGGATGAATGGAGCGCAACGGGAAAGACGACCCAAGCCCTACCGCTCGTCTGGCCAGTAAGAGGCTTGCCGAGCATCGCGGAGCCGATGTTCGTCGACGGCAAGCTCGGCTTCTATTCGATGGACGCCGGCTCGCCGATCAACGCCGGCACGTGGGACGCGGTGCGCTCGAGCGCGAACTGCGCGCTGACCGGCATCGACGCGCTAGCGAGCGGCAAGCATGCGGCATTCGCCCTTTGCCGTCCGCCGGGCCATCACGCCGGCAGGGAATACATGGGCGGTTATTGCTATCTCAACAACGCGGCCGTCGCCGCCCAGCATTGCATCGACGGCGGCGCGAAGCGCGTGGCAATCCTCGATGTCGACTTTCATCACGGCAACGGCACGCAAGACATTTTCTACGATCGCGCCGATGTCTTGTTCGTCTCGATCCATGGCGATCCGGCGGTCTGCTACCCCTATTTCGCGGGGCATGCGGACGAACAGGGCGTCGGCCTCGGCGCAGGGCTCAATGTGAATCTTCCGCTCGCAAAGGGCACATCGTGGGACGGCTACAGCGAGGCGCTGCATCACGCGGGCAAGACGATCGCACGATATGCCCCGGAAGTCCTCGTCGTCTCGTTGGGCGTCGATACGTTCGAAGGTGATCCGATCAGCCACTTCCGCCTGCGCACGCCGGACTATCTACGCATTGGGGAAACCATCGCAAGACTCGAGGTTCCAACGTTGTTCGTCATGGAAGGCGGATACATGGTGGACGAGATCGGGATCAATGCCGTCAACGTCCTCCTTGGCTTCGAAGGGGAAGCGTAAACGCGCCCTTAGATAAGAAGACGCGAGATCTTCGTCCCTTCGAGCGAAACACCAGCCATGAGTCCCGCGTTCGTCAGCACGAAGGCCTCGACGGGATTCATCGCCGTCGACGTATCGATGTTGCCGTTTGCGCCGACCTTCACGACCGCGACGGTCGCATCGACGCCGGCCGCCCAGCCCTGGCTTCGCACGAACTTGTCAAGCGCTTCCTGCGTCATGAACAGCATGATGATGGCTTTGGATTGCGCGCCGATTTGCAGCCCGAACGATGCGGCTGCGATGCTGTAGTAGCCCCGCGTCTCTTCTCCGACGCGCAGCGCGCCCTGGCCGTACTGGCCACCGAACCAGAAGCCGGCCGAGATGACCGATGGGAACACGAGGACCCCACGCGCCTGCTGGACGAGCTCGCGCGAGCCATGAACCGTGTTGTAAAGGCGCGCGAGCGTTTCGTTGACATCCGCGTCGATCGATTGCCGTTTCCCGGCGTTTGCCTCGGCGGAGGAGCCCGACGAGATGGGTGTCGTCGTGCAACCGGTCAGGGACAGTCCTGCCGACGCAAGTGCGGCGCTGGTCATCGTAATGAATCGACGGCGTTGCATGTATCCTCCCTGTGATCGATGGATGGCAAGGCATTTTGCCTCAGGTGCCGCGCGCAATGCGAAGGTTCGCGGGTGTTTGCGTTTGGCGGCACGCAGAAGCACGTCGGGACAGTCGACGAAGTCGGCAATATTCGGGTTCTTTGTCAGGCCTTGTTCGTTACCGCCGTAATTGACCGCCGCCGATCGGCGTTAGTTGCATAAGCGATGTAACCGCTGGTAAAAAAATTACAAGAGCGTCGGCATTCAGACACTGACGAGCGCGCTGACATCGATTTGTCACGGGCGCGTCTTAGCCGCCCGGCAGGGGCGCGCCGACGCACGTTCCACGCTGCGTCGACAAGTGCGCACTTTACCGACGGCTCCGACGACAACCTCCTATCATTGGTTTGAGTTTGCGCTGACCGAGCGTCTTCCTGGCGGTCAACCCGACACTACCAAGGAGCATCCGATGGCCAACATCACCGTAGCGGAGCAACTGGCGAAAACGCTCGAGCAAGCCGGCGTCAAACGTATTTGGGGCGTGACGGGCGATAGCCTGAATGGTCTCTCCGATGCGTTGCGTCGCATGAAGACGATCGAGTGGATGCACGTGCGACACGAAGAAGTCGCCGCATTCGCGGCCGGCGCCGACGCGGCCGTCACGGGCCAGCTCGCCGTTTGCGCGGGCAGTTGCGGTCCCGGCAATCTCCATCTGATCAATGGGCTCTTCGACGCGCATCGCAATCATGTGCCGCTGCTTGCGATCGCGGCACACATCCCGTCGTCGGAGATCGGCCTCAACTATTTTCAGGAAACGCACCCGCAGGAGCTGTTCAAGGAGTGCAGCCACTTCGTCGAGCTCGTGACGAATGCCGCGCAGATGCCGCACGTTCTGCATCGCGCGATGCGCACGGCGATCGCCAAGCGAGGCGTCGCCGTCATCGTGCTCCCCGGTGACGTCGCCCTGCAGGAGGCTGCATCGGTGGGCACCCGCTGGACACCGCCCCTTTCCGCCAGCGTCGTGCCCGACGACGCCGAGCTGATTCGCCTTGCGAGTTTGCTCGACGCCCACGAGGCGATCACGTTGCTTTGCGGGAGCGGATGCGAGGGCGCGCACGATCAGGTCGTCGCGCTGGCGGACAAGCTCGGCGCTCCAATCGTGCATGCGCTGCGCGGCAAGGAGCACGTGGAATGGAACAACCCATTCGATGTGGGGATGACGGGGCTCATCGGGTTCAGCTCCGGCTACCAGGCGATGCTCAACTGCGACGTGCTCGTCATGCTCGGTACGGACTTCCCTTATCGACATTTCTATCCGGGCAATGCCAAGATCGTCCAGATCGATATCAATCCCGACGCGCTGGGGCGCCGTGCGCAACTGGAGCTTGGAATCGTCGGAGGCGTCGCCGAGACGATCGAGGCATTGCTGCCGAAGCTGCAGCGCAGAGCCGATCGCCGCTTTATCGGTGCGGCGCTCAAGCACTACGCCGATGCGCGTCAGGGGCTCGACGATCTGGCTCACCCATCGCCCGCGGGCCGGCCGATCCATCCGCAATATCTGACACGTCTCGTGAGCGAGTTGGCGGATGAAGACACGATTTTTACCGCCGATGTCGGAACCCCCACTGTCTGGGCGGCGCGCTATCTGAAAATGAATGGCCAGCGCCGGCTGCTGGGCTCGTTCAACCACGGATCGATGGCCAACGCGATGCCGCAGGCGCTCGGCGCGCAAGCCGCATTTCCGGGGCGGCAGGTCGTTTCGCTTTCCGGCGATGGCGGCTTCTCGATGCTCATGGGCGATTTCATCTCGCTCGTTCAACTCGGATTGCCCGTGAAGGTGATCGTCTATGACAACTCGACGCTTGGGTTCGTCGCCATGGAGATGAAGGCGAGCGGCTACCTCGATACCGGTACGGATCTGACGAATCCCGACTTTGCGGCGATGGCTAACGCGATGGGGGTACTTGGTCTGCGCGTCGAGCAATCCGAGGAACTCGAGGGCGCGCTGCGGCGCGCGTTTTCGCACGACGGGCCGGTGTTGGTCGATGTGGTGACGGCCAAGCAGGAGCTGGCGGTTCCGCCCGCGATCAAGCTCGAGCAGGCGAGAGGGTTCAGCCTTTACATGCTGAAGGCCATCATCAATGGTCGCGGCGACGAGGTCATGGAGCTCGCCAGGACGAATCTGCGGATTTGACGGATCGGCGGCCTGTTCTTCACTCTGCAACGCGGTGACGGAGCGGGCTGCCGCGAGATCGTCGTGATCGTCGTCAACCGGAGTGGCCCGCCCCTCGTTATGGGCATGTGAAGCGCCTCGTTTCACGCCACTAAGGAGGGGTTGGTCATGTTCAAACGATTTATCGCGGTAGCAATCGCCGGTCTGTTCATGGCAGGAATGGCCCATGCGCAAACGTCGGCATCGGCACCCGCCGCCACGTCGGGCAACACGGCCATGTCGGGCTCGAGCTGCGAGGCGAAGGCCGTCGACAAGAACGGCAAGCCGCTCGCCGGTGCAGCCAAGAATTCGTTCGTGAAGAAGTGCATGAAGACCGAAGCGAAGGCCAGCTGCGAATCCAAGGCCGTCGGCTCGAACGGCAAACCGCTCGCGGGCGCCGCGAAGGCCTCGTTCGTGAAGAAGTGTGAGGCGACGGCCGGGAAATGATCCACGTTAAGTAGAAAGAAGTAGAACGTCTCAAAGCAGGCTGACCTTCGTCAGCCTGTTCTTTTCCTGCGGCGATCTCGTCCAAAGGGCGCCGTACAACAACGCTACCCAGTCCAGCCAGTCGCGCTCTCATTGCCGTCAGTCGAGCGGCAGGGGCAGTGCACGCTCCCAAGTCCCCGATGTCAATGCCGTATCCGGCATGCTTCTTTTGTTACAACTTCCGTTCGTCCGAAAAAACGATGAAAACGCAGATCGGAAGAGGCCGCTAGATAGCATTCCTTCGCGCCTGCAGGGCCCTGTTGCGCACCTCTTTTCAAACTGTGTGAGGCTGAAGTCAACTACCCCGCCCTAAAGGGCGGAGCTTGTAGGCGTATCGCAAGCTCGGGTTGACCAGACCAAGCGCCGAGAGGCGCTACGTTGCGCAGAAGAGCGCAGACCCACCCTGGGCGTGCTTCCTTACCGAGGTTTGCGTTCATCCGGACGTCCAGAGGCAACGTGTCGGAACCGCTCTCGTCGAGGCCGTCGTTCGCCGCTTTCAGCATACCGCCATCTTTACTGAGGCTTTTGAGGGAAGTGAAAAGTTATTCGGTGCTGTCGGAATAACGCCGAAACGTAAGCTCGTCGCCTGCAGCAGGGCACCAGGGCCGCTTGAAATGCAACGGGACGTTTGCGAGTGATCCCGCACACCTGTATCAGCGACGCTCAGCGTGCTTCGAGCATCGACGCATCGCTGATGAAAGTCGGCGAACCCGGCGGAGGAGGCATTTAGCGCCACCAGCGTGCGAGCCCCGTTTGACAAGCCCCCCACCAACGCGTAAATTGCGGCCACGCGTCGGGAGAGCGCGTCCGCGACGGATTTTTGTCCGCCTGCGACGCCGCCGAAGGGGCACACCCACAAACTCTCAGGCAAAAGGACCGACCGCGTCGAAACGCTCCGTATTGCTCGCGGCGTTTCGCACTCTGGAGAGCGGCAGTAGCCCGTCGGCCCAAATTGGTCGAGGCGGCCGATCGCAACCCACCGCGCAGGATGCGTGAAGGGATGCAAGGCCCGGGCAGGCTGCCCACCGAAGGGGCGCGCGTTCAATCGCGAACGAAAGAATCAGTGCGTTCGCGGCAGCGCAATCTCTCAGGTACCGAGGACAGAGGGGCATGCATGATTTGCCGCCGCCACCCCATCGGGTTGGCGCGCAGCGTGATCGGCATGGCCCTTTTTTGTTTTCGCGATACCGTAAGCGCCGAGGCCCCGATGACCGATTTGAAACGCACCCCCCTTCACGCCACCCATCGCGCGCTCGGCGCACGCATGGTCGATTTCGGCGGCTGGGACATGCCCGTCAACTACGGCTCGCAGATCGAAGAACATCAGGCGGTACGCGGCGACGCGGGCATGTTCGACGTCTCGCACATGTGTGTCGTCGATTTCACCGGCCCTCGCGCCCGCCCGTTTTTCGAATTCGCGCTCGCCAACAACGTCGCCAAGCTGCAAACGCCTGGCCGCGCCCTTTATTCTTGTCTGCTCAATGATAACGGCGGCGTCATCGACGATTTGATCGTCTATTACTTCGCCGACGATTTTTTCCGCGTCGTCGTCAACGCCGGCACGGCCGAGAAAGACATCGCCTGGTTCAATCGCCTCAACGCCGAACGCGGCTTTGCGCTCACCATCACGCCGCGGCGCGATCTGGCGATCGTCGCGGTTCAAGGGCCGCATGCCCGCGCAAAGGTCTGGCAAGCCGTGCCGGCCGTGCAGCAGGCCACGGAGGCGCTCCAGCCTTTCAATGCCGCGCGCGTCTTCGCGACGCCATTCGGCGATCTGACGGTCGCGCGCACCGGCTACACGGGCGAGGACGGCTTCGAGGTCATCGTGCCCGCCGCGCAGGTCGAAGCGTTCTGGCAGGCGTTGCGCGAGCAAGGCGTGCGGCCGTGCGGCCTCGGCGCTCGCGATACGCTGCGCCTCGAGGCGGGCATGAATCTATACGGGCAGGACATGGACGAATCGGTGTCGCCGCTCGACGCCGGGCTGGCGTGGACGGTCGATCTGTCGGCTCCGCGCGACTTCGTCGGCCGCCCGGCGCTCGAAGCGGCCGGCTCCCGGCGCGCGTTCGTCGGGCTCGTTTTGCGCAAGGAAAACGGCAAGGCGGGCGGCGTGCTGCGCGCGCATCAGAAGGTGCTGACGGCGGCCGGCGAGGGCGAGATCACGAGCGGCACGTTTTCGCCGACGATGCAGGAATCGATCGCGTTCGCGCGTGTGCCGAAGGAAGTGCAGCCGGGCGACACGGTGCAAGTTGAGATCCGCGACAAAACGTTCAACGCAAGCGTGGTAAAACTGCCGTTCGTGCGCAACGGCAAGGTGCTCGTCGCTTGAGGGCCGGCGCCGCTCGACGCGCGCGTCAAGCGTTTGTTTTACGACGTATTTCTTCCATTCTCAGGAGCATCCGATGAGCAACGTTCCGGCCGATCTCAAGTACACCGACGAACACGAGTGGTTGCGCACCGAAGCCGACGGCACGCTGACGGTGGGCATTACCGATCACGCGCAAAGCACGCTCGGCGACATCGTCTTTCTCGAACTGCCGGAAGTCGGCAAGACGGTGACGGTCGGCGACGCGGTCGGCGTCGTGGAATCGGTGAAGGCCGCCTCCGATATCTACTCGCCTGTCTCGGGTGAAATCGTCGAAGTCAACGAGTCGATTCTCGATACGCCCGATGCCGTCAACAACGACGCTTACGCGAGCTGGCTCTTCAAGATCAAGCTCGCTCCCGGCGCCTCGACCGAGAAGCTGCTCGACGCCGCCGCTTACTCGAAACTGATCGACTGAATTTCCTTGTCACTGCCCGCGCGGCGCATTGCCTTTTACGTCTCGTTCGTTTCCGTTTCGCGCTCGTCGGAAACGGCTCCTCGAAAAGGCTGCCGCGCGCACTAAGCTAGAACCCTGCCAACATGAAGCTCGAACACCCGGATCGCCTGATGAATCGCACCCCCGTTTCGCTTGCCGCGCTCGAAGTGCATGACGCCTTCGCCGAGCGGCACATCGGCCCGGACGCTGTCGATCAGCAGAAGATGCTGGACGCGCTCGGATTCGCGTCGCGGGCCGCGCTCGTCGATGCGGTCATTCCGCCGGCGATCCGCCGCACCGAGCCGCTGCCGCTCGGCCCGTTCGCCGAGCCCAAGAGCGAGGCCGAGGCGCTCGCGGCGCTGCGCGAGCTCGCGAGCAGGAATCACGTGTTTCGCTCCTATATTGGCCAGGGCTACTACAACACGCACACGCCAACGGTCATCTTGCGCAACGTGCTCGAGAATCCGGCGTGGTACACGGCCTATACGCCCTATCAGCCCGAAATCTCGCAAGGCCGCCTCGAGGCGCTGCTGAACTTCCAGCAGATGGTGACGGATCTGACGGGGCTCGCGATGGCGAATGCCTCGCTGCTCGACGAGGCGACGGCCGCCGCCGAGGCGATGACCCTGCTGCAGCGCGCGGGCAAGCCAAAGTCCAACGTTTTTTATGTCGCCGACGACGTGCTGCCGCAAACGATCGAGGTCGTGCGCACGCGTGCGCAGCCGGTCGGCATCGAGGTGCGGGTCGGCCCGGCGGACGCCGCGGCTCAATCGGATGCATTCGGCGTGCTCTTGCAATATCCGGGCGTAGACGGCCATGTGCGCGATTACCGTTCGCTCACCGAGCAGATCCATGCGGCCGGCGGGCACGTCGTCGTTGCAGCCGATTTGCTCGCCTTGACGCTCTTGACGCCGCCGGCTGAGTGGGGCGCCGATGTGGCCGTCGGCAACTCACAGCGCTTCGGCGTGCCCGTCGGCTTCGGCGGACCGCACGCAGCCTATCTCGCCGTGCGCGACGAATTCAAGCGACAAATGCCGGGACGACTCGTCGGCGTGACCGTCGACGCGCAAGGCAACCCGGCCCTGCGCCTCGCGCTGCAAACACGCGAGCAGCATATCCGCCGCGAAAAGGCGACGTCGAACGTCTGCACGGCGCAGGCGCTGCTCGCCATCATGGCGAGCATGTATGCGGTCTATCATGGCCCGCACGGTCTCAAGGCGATCGCGCAGCGCGTGCACCGGATCGCCGCGCTCTTTGCCGCCGGCGTCAGGCAACTCGGTTATACGATCGTCAACGATACGTTCTTCGATACGCTGACGATCGAAACGGGCGCGCGTACCGCGCTGGTCCATGAGGCGGCGCAGCGTTCGTGCATCAACCTGCGTCGCATCGGCGATTCGCGTGTCGGGGTATCGATCGACGAAACGACGACGCGTGCGGACCTCGCGGATCTGCTCACGGTGTTCGCGAACGCGGCCGGCGCGATCGACGTACCGCATATCGATGCGCTCGACGCGGCGCTTTTCCGTGCCTCGGCGGAGGGCAGCCAGGGCGGGCGGGCAGGCGAGGGCGAAGCGACGCCGCTGCCCGAAGCGCTTCTGCGCACGAGCGCTTACCTCACGCATCACGTCTTCAACCGGCATCATTCGGAGACCGAAATGTTGCGCTATCTGCGCAGCCTCGCGGACAAGGATCTGGCGCTCGACCGCTCGATGATCCCGCTCGGCTCGTGCACGATGAAGCTCAACGCGACTTCGGAGATGCTGCCTGTCACATGGCCCGAGTTCAGTCGGATTCATCCGTTCGCCCCGGCCGCGCAAACGGCCGGCTATCGCGAGATGATCGATCAGCTCGAGCAGATGCTCGTCGCCGCGACCGGCTACGCGGCGGTTTCACTGCAACCGAATGCGGGCTCGCAAGGCGAATATGCAGGACTGCTGATCATTCGCGCCTATCACGATTCGCGCGGCGAAGGTCACCGCGACGTCTGCCTGATCCCCGCTTCGGCGCACGGCACGAACCCGGCGTCGGCGCATATGGCCGGCATGAAGGTCGTCGTCGTGGCATGCGATGAAGAAGGCAATGTCGATATCGACGATCTGAAAGCGAAGGCCGCCGAGCATGCGGCCCAGCTTGCGGCGATCATGATCACGTATCCCTCGACGCACGGGGTGTTCGAGCAGAACGTACGCGAAATTTGCGAAATCGTTCATGCCCATGGCGGACAGGTTTACGTCGACGGCGCGAACATGAACGCGATGGTCGGTCTGACGGCCCCGGGGCAATTCGGCGGCGATGTCTCGCACCTCAATCTGCACAAGACGTTCTGCATTCCGCATGGCGGCGGCGGCCCGGGCGTCGGTCCGGTAGCGGTAGGCCCGCACCTCGCGCAATTCCTGCCGAATCAGACGTCCACCGGCTATCGCCGCTCGGAAAGCGGCATCGGAGCGGTGTCGGCGGCGCCTTACGGATCCGCGTCGATTCTGCCGATCTCGTGGATGTACATCGCGATGATGGGCGCCAAGAACCTGACGGCGGCGACCGAGGTGGCCATCCTCAACGCGAATTACGTCGCGAAGAAGCTGAGCCCCTACTACCCCGTGCTGTACTCGGGTGCAGGCGGCCTCGTCGCCCACGAATGCATTCTCGATTTGCGCGCGATCAAGGACACCAGCGGCATTACGGTCGACGACGTGGCGAAGCGCCTCGCCGATTTCGGCTTTCATGCGCCGACGATGAGCTTCCCGGTGCCGGGCACGCTGATGGTGGAGCCGACCGAGTCCGAATCGAAGGAGGAACTCGATCGCTTCATCGAAGCGATGATCGCGATCCGCGAGGAGATCCGCGCCGTCGAACAGGGCCGCGCCGATCGCGAGGACAATCCGCTCAAGCATGCGCCGCATACGGCGGCCGCCGTAACGGCGAACGAATGGAAGCATGCGTATTCGCGCGAAACGGCGGCTTACCCCCTGCCGTCGCTCGTCGCGAAGAAATACTGGCCGCCGGTCGGCCGCGCGGACAACGCTTATGGCGACCGCAATCTCTTCTGCTCGTGCGTGCCCGTTGCCGATTACGCCTGACGGTTTTGCCGGGTGTCTGTCGTCCGCCGCGCCCCGGTCACTTCGCGCGAACCGGGCGCATTGGCCGGATGCTGCTTTTTTATGCGTTACGCGCCCCCAATACCGGCTAACATCTGTCACCGCGATGAAGCTAGAGAAGGAGCGACGCATGGTGCGACAGGTGCCGACGACGACGCGTAGGGTGGGCAAACCCGGCGAGCCGGCCCGATGGGAATCGAGCAAACGCGGATCGATCTGGCTCTGGTTTCTGGCTTGCGTGGCCGCCGCGGCGCCGGCCGGCGCGGCGCGCGCGGCGATGAACTTCTGCGCGGCGCCGGCGTTGCAGACGAGCGAACGGGCGAACGCGGCACCCGCCGTCGCAACGCTGATGAAGCGCGTCGCGACGCGGCTCAACGACGCGCCGAAACCGCTCGCGCGATTGCACACGGAAGGCACGCTGCCGCATGAAGGCATCTCCGACGAAAGCGTCGAAGCCGAGCAAGACCTCGACCTGATGCGCGACGCGGCCCTCGTCTGGCGCGCGACGGGCGACGAGCGTTACCTGAGGCTCGTCGATCGTTTCCTGAGCGCATGGGCTACCACATATCGCCCGAGCTACGACCCGATCGACGAAACGCATTTCGGCGCGATGATCCTTGCGTACGATTTGACGGCGAGCGCATTGCCCGTCAAGACGCGCAACACCACCGGCGCATTCATCGCGGCGCTCGCGAACGGCTATGTCGCACGAATCGATGCGCAGCCACGTCCTCTTTCCGACACGTACCGCAACAACTGGGAGAGTCATCGCGTCAAGCTCGTGGCGATGGCGGCCTTCACGCTCGACGATCGCAAGCTCATCAACGCCGCTCAGCGTCTCTTCGTCGAGCAGATCACGAACAACGTCTCATCCGATGGAACGACGTTCGATTTTACCGAACGCGATGCGCTTCACTACGTCGCCTACGATCTCGAACCGCTCGTGTACGCCGCCTTGGCCGCGCGCCGACACAGCCGCAATTGGCTGGTCGAGCGAGGCAAGAACGGCGCTTCGCTCGCGCTGGCACTGAATTGGCTCGTGCCTTATGCGCTCGGCGAGAAGACGCACGAGGAATTCGTCGGCTCGCGCGTTCCGTTCGACGCCAAGCGGCGCGAAGCCGGCGTGCCGGGTTTTTCGGGGCAATGGGACCCGAAGGACGCGGCTGAGCTCTTTCATCTCGCGGCGCGGTTGTCAGGACGCTACGCGCCCGTTGCGCAGCGCTTACAGCCGCAGCCTCCGGCGTGGCTCGCCGTCTGCTTGCCGTTGGCGGCGCGCTGAGCGAGCGTGGTTCGATGTTTCCGCCCTGAGCTTTGCGCCTTTGATTCTTTGATTCTTTGACTCTTTGACTCTTTGATTCGAAACGGCAGTTTTCCGGAGCAGTAAATGGCAGTCAGCGTTTTCGATCTCTTCAAAATCGGCATCGGTCCTTCCAGCTCACATACCGTCGGGCCGATGCGGGCCGCGCTCCTTTTCGTGCAGGGGCTCGAGCGTGACGGGCAGCTCGAATCGACGGCTTCGGTCAAGGTCGAGCTCTACGGCTCGCTCGGCGCGACAGGCAAGGGCCATGGCACGGATCGCGGCGTCATGCTCGGCCTTATGGGCGATGCGCCCGATACAGTCGATCCCGATACGATCGGCGCGCGGCTCGAAGCGGTCGGCAAGTCGAGGCGTCTTGCCCTCATCGGCAAGCACGAGATCGACTTCGTGCCGAAAGAGGCCATCGCGTTCTACCGCCAGGCTTTGCCCGAGCATCCGAACGGTCTGAAGCTGCGTGCGCTCGACGCGGCCGGCGAGACGCTGCGCGAAGGCACGTACCTTTCGGTTGGCGGGGGCTTCGTGGTGACAGCAGGTGCGCCGAATACCAAGGTGCTGTCGGCTGTCGATGAGCTCGCCCACCCGTTTCGCACCGGTAACGAGCTGCTGGGGCTTTGCGCGTCGACGGGCAAGACGATCGCGCAATTGATGTGGGAAAACGAGCGCGCCTGGCATACGGACGAAGAGACGCGCGCCGGTCTGTTGAAGATCTGGAACGTCATGCAGTCTTGTGTCGCGCGCGGCTGCGGCATCGGCAATCCCGATGCCGACGGAACGCTGCCCGGGCCGTTTCAGGTCAAGCGCCGCGCACCGCAGCTTTATCGGGCACTGACGGCGAGTCCCGAGCAGAGCTTGCGCGATCCGCTTTCGATGGTCGACTGGATCAATCTCTACGCGATCGCCGTCAACGAGGAGAACGCCGCGGGCGGGCGTGTCGTGACGGCGCCGACAAACGGCGCGGCCGGCATTATTCCCGCCGTGCTGCATTACTACACGCGCTTCGTCGCGGGCGCGAACGAGCAGGGCGTCATCGATTTCCTCATGACGGCCGCCGCGATCGGCATTCTCTATAAGCTCAATGCGTCGATCTCGGGCGCCGAAGTCGGCTGCCAAGGCGAAGTCGGCGTCGCGTGCTCGATGGCGGCGGGCGCGCTCGCCGCCGTCATGGGCGGTAGTCCCAAGCAAGTCGAGAATGCGGCCGAGATCGGCATGGAGCACAACCTCGGGCTCACTTGCGATCCGGTCGGGGGGATGGTGCAGATTCCATGCATCGAGCGCAATGCGATGGCGTCGGTGAAGGCCGTCAATGCCGCGCGCATGGCGCTGCGCGGCGACGGCAGCCATTACGTTTCGCTCGATTCGGTCATCAAGACGATGCGCGAGACGGGAGCGGATATGAAGACGAAGTACAAGGAGACGTCGCGCGGCGGGCTGGCCGTCAATATCGTCGAGTGCTGAAGACTCAAGCTACCCAAACCATTCAGGAGGTTGCCGCATCATGCCGAACGCCGCCGATACCGCCACCATGACGGGAGCGCGTCTCCTCGTCGATGCCTTGCTCACGCACGGCGCCGATCGTGTTTTTTGTGTGCCGGGCGAGAGCTTTCTGGCCGTACTCGATTCGCTCCACGACGTGAGCGAGCGCATCCAGACCATCGTCTGCCGCCATGAGGCGGCGGCGGCCAACATGGCCGAGGCGACGGGCAAGCTGACCGGCCGGCCCGGCATCGCGTTCGTGACGCGCGGCCCGGGTGCCACGCATGCCTCGATCGGCGTGCATACGGCGTTTCAGGATTCCACGCCGATGATTCTTTTCATCGGCCAATGCGCGCGCGACCATCTGGACCGGGAGGCGTTTCAGGAGATCGACTATCGCCGCATGTTCGGGCAGATGGCGAAATGGGTCGCGCAAATCGACGACGCGCGCCGCATTCCGGAATATCTCAGCCACGCGTTTCATACGGCTTGCTCAGGACGGCCGGGACCCGTCGTTCTCGCGCTGCCGGAAGACATGCTCTCGGACCCGTGCCCGGCCGTTCCGGCTGCGCCCAGATACCGGCGCGTGGCGGCAGCGCCGGCGCCCGCGCAGATCGACTCACTGCGAGAGCTGCTCGAAGCGGCAAAGAAGCCGATGGCGATCGTCGGCGGCAGCGGATGGAACGAGCAGGCATGCTCCGATTTGCGTGGTTTTGCCGAACGGTGGCAGTTGCCTGTCGGCTGCGCGTTCCGCTATCAGGACACGCTCGACAACGACCATCCGAACTATGCGGGCGACGTGGGGCTCGGCATCAATCCCGCGCTCGGGAAACGGATCCGCGAGGCCGATCTGTTGTTGGTGATCGGGCCGCGTCTGGGCGAGGCGACCACCGGCGGTTACACCTTGCTCGATATCCCCAAGACGAAACAGACGCTTGTGCATGTCCATCAGGGTGCGGACGAGCTGGGGCGCGTCTATGCGGCCGACCTGCCGATCGTCTCGGGCATGCCCGAGTTCACGGCCGCGCTGGCCGCGCTCGATCCGCGCGCGACGCCCGCCTGGGCGGGCAGCGCCGACGAGGCGCATCGCGAATACCTCGAATGGCGCCGTCCGCGACCGATGCTCGGCGACGTTCAACTCGGCGAGATCATGGCGCAATTGCGCAAGCGGTTGCCGGCCGACGCGATCGTGACGAACGGCGCGGGCAACTATGCGATCTGGCTGCACCGCCACTTCGCCTATCGGCGGTTCAAAACGCAGCTCGCACCGACGAGCGGCGCGATGGGTTACGGCGTGCCCGCCGCGCTTGCGGCGAAAGTTTGCCACCCGGAGCGCATTGCCGTGGCCTTTGCCGGCGACGGCTGTTTCATGATGGCGGGGCAGGAGCTTGCAACGGCGATGCAGTACGGGCTCAATGCGATTTTCATCGTCGTCAACAATGGGCACTACGGCACGATCCGCATGCACCAGGAGCGCCACTATCCGGGCAGGCCGCACGGCACGGGGCTGACGAACCCCGATTTCGCGGCGTTCGCCCGTTCGTTCGGCGCGCATGGCGAGACGGTGGAGAGAACTGCCGACTTTTTGCCGGCATTCGAGCGCGCGATCGAAAGTGGGCTCCCCGCACTGATCGAGATTCGCGTGCCGCAGGAAGTCAGCACGCCCAATGCGACGCTCGAGCAGATTCGGGAGCAAGCGCGAGCGACGCGCGGGCAGTGAGAGCGGCTGATCTCCATCGCCCTCTGGAAGGTTCGTCGAGGAAATGCGTTGCTGCGCACTAAGCCGATCGTCATAGACAATCCTGAGATTCGAGGCGAACTACCGAACCCAATTCTCCAAGGGCAGGTTAGGTACGCGGGCGAACTCATCGGTGTTGTCGGTTACGAGCACGGCATCGATCGCCAACGCGTGTGCGGCAATCAACATATCGTTCGCGCCGATCAGCTTTCCACGCCGCTCTAGGTCTGCGCGCAGATGTCCGTAGTACCGATCTGCCTCGCCGTTGAGCGCCATGACCGTTAGGCTCGCCAGGAAAGTGTCGACGCGATCCGAGAGTGCCGGTGAGCCTTTCTTTTCAGCGCCAAAGCGTAACTCCGCGGCGACAACGATCGATGTGCAGAGGCGCTCGGGCGGCATTTCGCGGATGCGCGCGGCGCAGCTTCCGCGCGTATTGCGAATTGCGTCGGAGACGATGTTTGTATCGAGTAGGTAAAGGGTCACTATAGGTCCACCGGTTCCGCGGGAAGGTCACCGATATCGGGGAAATCATCATCGAGCGGTTCCCACTGGGCCAGGAGCTCTCTCAGCGGAAGAGTCTTTATCGGTTCGATGATGAGGCATGCACCTTCCTTCCTGATGATGACCTCATCACCGGGAAGTTCGAGTTCACGCGGAATGCGAATGGCTTGATTGCGCCCATTGCGGAATATCCGGACATGCCGGCCTTCTAGTGTCGTCACGATAATCTCCTTGGCATATGCCTAAGCCTATGCCAAAATCGGCAGCGTTGCAACGCATACTTGAGGCGCGGCCAGGCTAGCTCGCCCGGCTGTTCGTCAGCGCGGCGTTGCGTGCGGTACCGATGTTGATATCGGCGAGACGGTCGCCGGGCGGTGCATGGGCACCGAGCGGCTGATCGGTCGGCGACGATCGTCAATCGCCCGCGTATGCTCGCGACGACAGGCCGACCGGCACTGTAGACGATCAATGCCCTCGATAGAGCTCGACCTGCATTTGGGACAACTGTGTGCGCCGTCTTTCGGCGGCCGGCATTTGGAACAGCCACCGTGGCCTTAGCGTCGTGAAAGAGGGCGTATCGAATTGCTGAGGTGCCCGCGGCGGCGTCTCAGCCACAGCTAGCGTGCGACGGTGCGTCCGACGGATAGGATGCCTTGGCGCGGCCGAAGCCGCGTGCTCGACAGGGCGCTTTCTCACGCTCGGTTTGCCGGCGGCGGGGCGCGAAGGCGACGCGTCTTCGTCGCGAGCATCTTGCTCGACCGATCCGGTCGAACTTCTCGCTGTTTCGTCCTCGCTGCGCGGCTCGCTTTGTGAATTGGCAGCGGCGGCAATTGTTTCGCATTCCGAACTATCTTCGGCGTTGCAGCCCTCCGAGGCGGCGCGCGTTGGTGCGGGTGCCGCCGCTGTTTTCGCGGTCTCGTCTGGCTTCGCCGATGTCGTCGACCCGGGTCCCGGCTCGGCGTCGCGCGCGATAGCCGACTCTTGCGTTGCCGTCGGTGAAGCTTCTGTCTGCGTCTGAGCCATTGGCGAAGTGAGCGGTCGCTCACTTGATGGGGAATGAGCCGTGGTTGTCGCCCGAGGCTTTGCGTGGGCCGACGGCGGCGATCTGTGTTGAGCGCGTGGAGGCGTCCGAGACGTCGGTTTCGCAGAAGTCGACAGCGGCGCCGTGGGCTGAGCACTGGCCGGCTCGCCGGTTCGCTCATTGGCAGGTATTGAAGAAGAATGCGGCGAAGTAGGCGCTTCCATCGCCGCTATGATCGCCGTTGAGGGGGCGCTGGCGAGCGCCGGCGGTTTTGCCGTGATGGCTGCCTCGGCGGCCGCGATCGCTTCGGATTGCTGAGTTTGCTTGCTGGGTGCCGGCTTCGGTTCGTGGGCGGCCGTGAGGTTAGTGGGCGCTTGCGTCGGCGCCGTTGCTGGCGGTCGAGGCGGTGCCGGCTCATGCGCGGAGGGCTTCGGCGCTTGAGCCAGTACCTGATCGTGCAGAGGCTGTGCCGGCGTTTGGGCTGGTGCGGGGCCGCTCGCCGCGGGCCTCGGCGTTTGCGCCAGTGCGGGAGCGCTCGCCGCGGGCTTCGGCGTCTGCGCCAGTGCGGGCGCGCTTGCCGCGGGCTTCGGCGTCTGCGCCAGTGCGGGCGCGCTCGCCGCGAGCTTCGGCGTCTGCGCAAGTGTGAGTTCGCGCGCCGAGGGCTTTGGCGCTAGCACTGCCGCCGACTCGCGCGCAGGCGGCTTGGGCCGCGCCTCGGTCGTGCTTGTCGCAGGTGCGGTGGGCAGCGGCTTCACGTTCGCTGCAAGCGGCGTCTGGGGCTGCGCGGGGGCCGGCGCGCTCGGCGGTGTCCGACGCTGCTGCGCGGTGGAACGGTTCGGGTGCTTGGAATCGCCTAGCCTCGTCGCATCGCTTGTATCGTCCGTGCGTGCGCTCTCGATCTGCTGCTGCAGCAGCGCGACGAGCGAGTCGGACGTCCTCGCCGGGTGAGGCAAAGCCGAGTCGTCCCGCGCTTCGTCGGTTTCGGGATTGCGAGCATCGCGGCTCGCTTGCTCGGCATACCGGCCTTCGACGTTGCGCCACATCTCCTGCGCATTCTCGTGTTCGGTGATGGCCACGTAGCTGCCGAACCCGGCGGCGAAGCCGAAAAGAATCACAGCCACGCTGGCCGAAACGCCCCAGCGTCGAGCGCCGTTGGCATCGGCGGGAGCGAGGCGTCGCGGCAGCGCCGTGCGCGTTCGCGCGGGTGGGCGTGCGGTCCGATGAAGCACAGGGAGACCCGGCGGTTCGCGCGTCGTCGCGGGCGAGTGCGAATCGTCTGAGATGGCAAGCCCAGCGTCGAACCGCAAAAGCACGCGCTGCCCGCATCGCGGGCAATTCGCGCTCGTCGCTGCCAACGCCGATCCGCAGCGCGGGCACTGCAACGGCTGTGCCTCCTTCGTCGCTTCCCTCTGCATAGGCCCTCGGGGATGAAGCCATCCCCAATATATGTGCCTCGTCACACGAAAGATCAATAAAGGATGGCGCGCGGATGTTCGCTACTTAACATACGAAAGCGAACGCGGTACCCCAAACGCGCTTTCCGTTGGGGACTTCCCCATCCTTGCCGTGTAACATCGTTTCGAAAGCCGGCCATTGCGGCGGGGACCCCATGAGCGAAAGACAAATGCGCGCCCGGGTCGCGAGTATCGCGATCGCTTCGGCCGTCGCGTGGTCGTGCCATGCCGGGGCCGCGCCCGAAGCTTCCGCACCGGACGCATCCACGAGTCGTTGCTCCCCGGCGTTTTCCGAACGCGACGTGGAGCGAGGCCTCGTGATGCACACCAACTGTGGCTTGCCGGCGCCTGTCGTCGAGCGCCTCGTCGACGAGCCGAACCGTGCCGCTCAGCGTGCCGGACTTGCGAGCAATCAGCGTGCCGCGCTTGCGCGCGCCGCCAACATCATGCTTGCCGCGGTGCGCGAGGAAGCACTCGAGAATGCCGCGCCGGTGCTGGCCGCGCTCGCGGCGATGGCGCAAAGCCATCCCGACGTCGATTTCGTTGCGGTGGCGCAGCAATGGAGCATGCGGTATCGAAAGCTGCTCCACGAGACATCGGTGACGCGAACGTCCGATCCGACCGAGCTCGATGTCGATCGTGCGGTCGGCCATTTGGAGCTCGGCGCCGCCGCCAAGCTTCTCGCGGGACAACTACGCGAGGACCAGGTCCCCTCCGCGCTCGCCGCGGCGCGCCGGCACGAGGCGTCCATCGTCGAATGGCTCAGGTTCTCCCCCGAGCGCGCGCTCGGTTATGCCAAGGCGGCTCACGCGCTGCAGCCCGACGATATCGAGCTGTCGGAGACTTACGCCGACATGCTCGACGAGCTCCGCCTGTTCGAGCAGGCGGAGCCGATTTACGAGTTGCTGCTCGTCCGCTATGAGTCGCTCGCGCAGGATCGGCCCACCGTATGGCGTCCGCGAATCGGGCGGCTTTTTTTGAAACTTGGCGGTCTTTACGCGGCGCTGCAGTTGAGGAAGGATGCGGAGGGTGCTTACCTGCGCGCCCTCGGGATCTTCTGGGGACTCGCGCGCGGCGAGCCCCTCACGTACGGTCCGTCCGTCGCCGTCGCATTCGCCGATCTCGGCATGCTCTACCGCGATTCGGACCGGCCCGAAGACGCGCTCGAAGTCTATGGCGAAGCGCTCACGCTCGATCGCGCGCTGGCGCAACACGACAAGAGCGCTTACGAACCCGACGTTGCCGCGACGCTCAACGATCTCGGCGTGCTTTACCAGACGATGCATCGCAACGACGACGCCAACGGCGCTTATGGCGAGGCGCTGGCAATCGATCGCCGGCTCGTGAGCGAGAACCCCGCGGCCTACCGCCCGGTACTCGCGCGAACGCTGAACAATCTGGGCAATCTCGACAGCGACATGGGCAAGCGGGACGACGCGTCCCAGGCCTATCGCGAAGCCTTGCAAATACGACGTCAGCTCGCGCGCGAAAGCTTCGTGCTGAATGGCGGCGACGTCGCACGCACGTTGTCGAATGTGGGCGCGCTGTATCGGGCGCAAGGCCGCTCGGCCGAGGCGCAACAGAGTTACATCGAGGCGCTGCGAATCTATCGAAGGCTGCGCGGCCGCGCGCCAACCGACTATCGGCCCGACGAAGCGCGCACGTTCAACAATTTAGGGGTCCTATACAGCCGGACCCATCGACCGCGCGAGGCCGAGGATGCGTTCCGCCGATCGATCGCGCTTTACGATTCGCTGTCGAGAGCGGATCCCTCATCGCATCGCAAGGATTTCGCGCGCGCTTTGAACAACCTCGCGCAACTCTATGGTCGGACGGGTCGTCCCCAAGAGGCCGATGCGGCCAGACGCAAGGCCGCCAAGATGCTCGAGGCCGCCAGCGAGCAGTGATTGGCCGAGCGCGTCCTCTCGAGGCTTAACGACGCCTGCGCGGAGGAACGAAGCGCCACGTGCAGAGGACGAGCAACGCAAACAGTGAATAGGCCACTGTGAAGACCCAAGGCGGAAAGTCGTAATAGATCAGGCGTTGCAACCAGTACTCGACGAAACCTTGGCTCGACGTCGCGCCGTGACGCAGCCAGGTCTCGAGCACGGTCAGCGGACAGGGGATGTCGGCGACGGCGAGCAGTGCGACGATACCGATCGCGCCCAGATGCAAAAGCCGGAAAACCGGATTGCGCACCCATTGCCAACCTAGCGGCACGCCGACCCATATCGCCGCGAAGCCGCCGACGATGAACGAAACGACGAGTGCGTGAAGGATGAGGACGATGTCGGCCCAGGCGGTCATGGGCACAGTTTACCGTCTGGGCAGGGCCGCGATTCTCTCGGGGTTGGGGCTCGCGCTCCCGGATACAATTCGGCAGCACCGCATCCACTCGACACGAGGCGAATTGATCCATGCGTAATTCCGACCGGGCGTTCCTGCTCGGCCCGTTATTGAAAGGCGTTTCGCGTTCCTTCTACCTGACGCTGCGCGTGCTGCCCAAGGGCATGCGCGAGCCCGTCGGTCTCGCCTATTTGCTTGCGCGAGCAGCGGACACGATCGCCGATACGTCGTTGATCGAGCCGGCGCAACGGTTGTCTCTGCTGCACGAATTGCGTGAGCAAGTGAACGGCGCATCGGATGATGGCGCATTCGCCCGTCGTCTTGCCGGCGAAGTCGCGGCGCGGCAAACGCAATCCGATGAGAAGGTCCTGCTCGAATCGCTCGAGCCGGCGTTGCATCTCTTGGCGCAATCGAAGGAATCCGACCGTGAAGCGGTGCGCGGTGTCGTGATGACGCTGACGAGCGGGATGCAGTTCGATTTGCGCACGTTTCCGGACGAGCGCTCGGGCTCCCTCGCTGCGCTTGCGGAACCGGCCGACCTCGATCGCTACACCTACCTCGTTGCGGGGTGTGTCGGCGAGTTCTGGACGAAGATGACGTACGCGTATGCGCCGGGCTCGCTCGCGGGCGATCCGGCTCTGGCGATCGAGCGCGGGGTGCGATTCGGCAAAGCGCTGCAATTGACGAACGTGCTCCGCGATTGCGCAAAGGACCTGCGCATCGGCCGCTGCTATCTGCCGACGACGATGCTGAGCCGCTACGCGATCACGCCCGAGGATCTGAAACTACCCGATGCTTCGGCGCGTGCACGACTGCTCATGCTCGAGTTGGTAGGCATTGCCCTCGGACACTACCGCGCGGCGCTCGACTATACGTTCGCCATTTCCGCGTCGTCCATCCGATTGCGGCTCGCGTGTCTCTGGCCGATATTCATCGGTCTCGAGACGCTGCAATTGCTCGTCGATAACGAAAACTGGCTCGATCCCGCCAAGCCTTCGAAAGTGCCGCGCGCTCGCGTCTACGAGATCATGGCTCGCTCGACGGCGACAATCGCATGGGGGAGGGCGCTGCGCGGATGGGCCGACGGCATCATCGACGCGATCGAGGCACGCATTGGAGAACGCGCAGCCGTTGCGCATGCCGAGGGTCGAACCGTGAAATAATGGGCCGGTCCGCACGCCTCGCGTCGAGGGAGCCCACGAAATGCCCACATCCAGTTCACTGCTCGCGTTTGGCCTCGTCGCGCTCGGCATGGCGCTGACGCCCGGCCCCAACATGATGTATCTGGTCTCGCGCTCGATCTGCCAAGGCCGCACCGCCGGCATGATCTCGTTGGGCGGCGTGGCGCTCGGGTTTCTGTTCTACATGTTGGCGACGGCGTTCGGCATCACCGCCTTGCTTTTCGCCGTGCCGCTCGCTTATGACGCATTGCGCTTCGGCGGTGCGCTCTATCTCGCCTACCTTGCCTGGCAGGCCCTGAAGCCGGGCGGCCGATCGCCGTTCCAGGTGCGCGCGCTGCCGCCCGACAGTCCACGCAAGCTCTTCGTGATGGGGTTCTTCACCAATCTGCTCAATCCGAAGATCGCGATGCTCTATCTGTCGCTGCTGCCGCAGTTCATCGATCCACATGGCAGCGTGCTCGCGCAGTCGATGACGCTGGGCAGCATGCAGATCGTCGCGAGCCTTGCCGTCAATTCCGTCGTGGCGATCATGGCCGGTTCGATCGCGTCGTTCTTTTCGGGGCGTCCTGCGTGGCTCGTCGTACAGCGTTGGCTGATGGGTACGGTGCTCGCCGGGCTTGCGCTCAGGATGGCGACGCAGGCGCGGCGTTGACCCCGATTCAATCACGAACCCGGACTGCGCAAGCAGGAACGCCGGTTTCAATGCCTGCTCGGATGCTTCGGAATGGCTCATGAACTTGCCTCCTCAGGATCGACGGTAAGTCGGGCAGAACCGGATGCCGTACCGCGGCACGGCGGGCATGGTGCTGTCCCCGTTCCTACGACGAACGACCAGGGGCGAAATCGACACGGCGGCGCAGCTCGTGATCGGTCGGGAGTCCGAACGAACGATTGGAAGACCCCCGGCCGACGCTTGGCCGAGCGATCGCGGTGGCTTGCTTTATTCGCCGATGGCCCGCGCGGCGCCGTCAAGCTCCTGATTCAGCACGTGCTGCTCGTCCCCCGACAGTCCGCCGCCATGCTGAGTTGCCATGTCGCGCGCTTCCTGACGGATGACATCGAGCCGGTGATGCAGTGCGCCGCCCTGCGGGGGCGGATAGTAGCCCTGATTGACGTGCCAGTCGATGCGCCGGCTTAGGTTGTCGATGCGATCGCCGATCTGATCGAAGCGTTGCAAGGCGGCCTCCCGCGGATTCGGCCGCGGAGGGGGCGGGGCGCTCACTCGCTGCGGCGGCGGAGTCACCACGCAGGCGGTCAACGATGAAATCAATGCAGCGCACGCGAGCGCTCGAATCGTATGTGGCATTCCCATTCTCCTTGTATTGGCGTTGTCGTTCACGGTGTTGCTAGCGTTGCGATCCCCGCGCGCAGCGCGATGTCGCGATGTCGCAATTCAGGCGACATCGCAGAAACGGCTGAAGTAATCGCCGCGATGACATCGCGGTCGCGAAAGTTGTAACGGAGTCTTCGGCCGGCGGGCCCCGCCTTTCGTCGCGCGCTTTCAGGCGGTCTCGCGAGCGAACGTCAGGCGTCGGCCCTCGCGCGCGCTGCGCTCGGCCAGCTCAATGATCGTCATGACGTCGACCGCATCCTGCGGCGTAACTGGAAACGGCGAGCCATGCCGGATCGACGACGCGAGCGCTCGATAGAAATCGACATAGGCACCCTCCTTCGTCGGTAGCGGGCGCTCGATTTCCTGACCGTCCGAGATCGCCCGCAGCGTGCCGGCCGCGTTGCCGCCGCCGAAGCCCGCGTCGCCCGGGCGCAGGCCGGCCTTCAATTGATCCTCTTGCGTATCGAGGCCTGCTTTCACGTAGCTGCCGAGCGTGCCGTGGATTGCGAAGCGCGGAGGCTCGAGGGCGGACAGCGCGCTTGCATGGAGCACCACTTCCTTGTCGGCATAGCCGAGCAGCAGGTGCACGTAGTCAGGGGCCGTCGCATGATCGCGGTGCGTCTTCACGCTCGCGTAGACCGTCTCCGGCGCCCCGAACAGCACGAGCGCCTGATCGATCAGATGGGGACCGAGGTCGAAGAGCAGCCCGCCGCCGCGCGATGCTTCCTCGCGCCAGCGTTGGCGGATCTGCGGACGAAAGCGATCGAAGTGCGACTCGAAATGGACGATGCGGCCGAGCGCCTGGCTGTCGATGAGTTCGCGCACGGTAAGGAAATCGCCGTCCCAGCGCCGATTGTGGAATGGCGCGAAGACGAGGCCGCGATCGCGCGCGAGCCGGGCGAGGGCGAGGGCGTCGGCTGCGCGCAGCGTGACAGGCTTGTCCACGACGACATGCTTGCCGGCCTCGAGCGCCGTTGCCCCCATCTCGAAGTGCGTATCGTTAGGCGTGGCGATGACGACGCACTCCACTTCGTCGAGCGCGAGCAGCGCTTCGAGATCGGGGACCGTCTTCGCCTGCGGATAGTCGGCGAGCGCTTGTTCCGGCTTGCTCGTCGCAATCGCCGCGATGCGTGCGATGGGTTCGCGCGGATCGTCGGCGGCATGGCCGCAGCGCTCGATGACAGGTGCGTGGAACGTCGCGCCGGCGAAACCGTATCCCATCAAGCCGATTTTCAGCGATGAAGTCATCTGGGCTTTCCGAAAGCTTTCAAGCGGGTTGGCGCGTCGCAGCCTCACGAGGCTAGTCGTGCGCGAAGTCGGCATTTTGGCACGAGGCGACGCAAGAGAAGCGGTAGCCGGAGCGCTCACTTGGTTGGCGCATGGAGTCGCAATTCGTTCGTGTTAACATCGCGCACTCGCCCTCAGCTTTCCATCTGGCTCGAATAAGCGCTGAAGCGCCCACTCGCCAACTCCACGAACAAGATGTCCGCAGCAATGAATGCCGCCCAAAGCGAGGCGGTTCGCTACTTCGACGGCCCATGTCTCGTGCTTGCCGGCGCAGGCAGCGGGAAGACGCGCGTCATCACGCAGAAAATCGCCTATCTCATCGAGCAGAAAGGCTTCGAGCCGCGCCATATCGCCGCTGTGACGTTCACGAACAAGGCGGCGGCCGAGATGCGCGAGCGTGTCGGCAAGTTGCTCGAAGGCAAGACGCTGACGGCGCCCGGCAAAGAAGGGCGTAAGGTGCCCGTGAACCAGTTGACGGTCTGCACGTTCCACTCGCTCGGCGTGCAGATTTTGCGGCAGGAAGCCGAGCATCTGGGTCTCAAGCCGCAGTTTTCGATCATGGATTCCGACGATTGCTTCGCGATGATCCAGGAGCAGGTCGGCTCGACCGACAAGGGATTCATCCGCAAAGTCCAGTCGATCATCTCGCTTTGGAAGAATGGCCTCATCGATCCCGAGGGGGCGCTCGCTGGCGCATCGAACGAAGACGAACATCAGGCTGCCATCGTCTACCGCAACTATGTCGCGACGCTGCACGCCTATCAGGCCGTCGATTTCGACGACCTGATCCGGCTGCCGACGGAGCTTTTCGCGCAAAACGAGGGGGTACGCGACAGGTGGCAAAACAAGCTGCGATATTTGCTCATCGACGAGTATCAGGACACCAACGCGTGCCAATACGAATTGCTGAAGCTGCTGGCAGGGCCGCGCGCGGCGTTCACGGCGGTGGGCGACGACGATCAGGCGATTTACGGCTGGCGCGGCGCGACCCTCGAAAACCTCGCCCAGCTCGGCAAGGATTTCCCGAAGCTTCACGTCATCAAACTCGAGCAGAACTACCGCTCGACGGTGCGCATCCTCACGGCCGCGAACAACGTCATCGCCAATAATCCGAAGCTGTTCGAGAAAAAGCTGTGGTCCGAGCACGGAATGGGCGATTCAATCACCGTGACCGGCTGCAACGACGAAGAGCATGAGGCCGAATCGGTCGTATTTCGACTCTCCGCGCACAAGTTCGAGCGGCGCGCGCAGTTTCGCGACTATGCGATCCTTTATCGCGGCAATTTTCAGGCGCGGATCTTCGAGCAGGTATTGCGGCGCGAGCGCATCCCGTATGTTCTTTCGGGGGGCCAATCGTTCTTCGATAAAGCCGAGATCAAGGACATCTGCGCCTATTTGCGCCTCATCGCCAATCCCGACGACGACCCCGCGTTCATTCGCGCCGTGACGACGCCGCGGCGCGGCATCGGCAACACCACGCTCGAAGCGCTGGGCTCGTTCGCGGGACAGGCGAAGGTGTCGCTCTTCGAGGCGGTCTATATGGGCGGCATCGAAGCGCGCCTGTCGGCGCGGCAAGTGGAGCCGCTGCGCGTGTTTTGCGATTTCATTCAGCGCATCGGCGAGCGGGCGACGAAGGATGCGGCGACGACATTGATCGACGATTTGATGGAGGCCATTCATTACGAGGCCTACCTCTACGATACGTTCGACGAGCGGCAGGCGCAGTCGAAGTGGCAGAACGTCCTCGAGTTTCTGGAGTGGCTCAAGCGCAAGGGGACCAAGCCCGAGCGCGAAGAGGCCGAAGATGGCGAAGCGACGGGCTACGACAACGCCGACGGGCTGGCCGACGAGGGCAAGAATCTGCTCGCGCTCATTCAGACAGTAGCGCTGATGTCGATGCTCGACGGCAAGGACGAGGATCCCGATGCGGTACGCCTGTCGACCGTTCATGCATCGAAGGGGCTCGAGTACCCGCACGTGTTTCTCGTGGGCGTCGAGGAGGGGATCATGCCGCACCGCGGCGGCGCGGACGACGAGCCGATCGACGATGCGCGCATCGAGGAAGAGCGGCGCCTGATGTACGTGGCGATCACGCGGGCGCAGCGCAGCCTGCATCTGAACTGGTGCAAGAAGCGCAAGCGCGCGAGAGAGACGGTGGTCTGCGAGCCTTCGCGGTTCATCGCCGAGATGGGGCTCGACGAGGCGCCGCCGCCCACGCCCGAGGAGGCGCCGATGACGCCGAAAGATCGGCTCGCCAGCCTCAAGGCATTGCTTCAGAAGTCCTGAACATCAGAACTCCTGAATATTGGCGGTGCTGATTATTTCGCCGCGCTGACCATATAGTCGACGGCGGCTTTCACGTCCGCATCGGACGCCTGCGATCCGCCTTTCGGGGGCATGTTGCCCTTGCCGTGCAGCGCGTAGTTGTAGATCGTGTCCATCGGATCCTTGAGGCGCGGCGCCCAATCGGCCTTGTTGCCGAACTTTGGCGCGCCGAGCACGCCGGCCGCGTGGCAGGCCTGGCAAACCTGCTGGTAGAGAGCCTTGCCGGCCTGGTTCGCGTCGGCGCTCGCGGTGGTCGTGGCGGGAGCCGATGCGGGTTCGGCCTTGGATGCCGAGTTGAGCGCGGCCATTGCGGCGGCGGCTTGCTGACCTGCCGCTTGGGCGCTGGCGTCGGCTGGCGATTGTGCCGAGGCGCCCGACGCTCCTGGGGCGGCTTGGGCCGTCGCCGTTGCACTTGCGCCCTGCGCCGGTGCGGCCGGCTCGGGGAAATTCGCCCCGCCGTGATCGGCCATGTAGACGACAGCGCGGGCGATCTCGTAGTCGCTGTAGTCGTCGGGCGATGTACCGCCGCGCGGCGGCATCGCGCCTTTGCCCGTCAATGCCGTGTGCAGCAATGTGTCGTAGCCTTGCGCGATGCGCGGCGCCCAGTCCGCGCTGTTGCCGAACTTCGGCGCTCCCGCGGCTCCGGTGCCGTGGCAGGTGACACAGACGGCCTTGAAGACTTCCTCGCCTGTCTTATAGACGTGCGGCGCGTTGGCATCGCGAACCGTGACCTGCGCGATCGGGGCGATGCGCTTCGCGACGGCGGCATCGGCGAGCTCGTCGGTGCCGGCGCCCGTGCGTACCGTCTCGTTGACGTTGTAGGCCAGCAGCCAGATGATCACGATCGGGATCGCGAACGCGGCGACGACCGCCGCAATCAGCTGGCCCGGCGTTTTGATCGGGGCTCCGTGTGGTGCTTCGCTCATGCTTGTCTCGTCTCCCGGTGAATATTTGTTCGTGAGCGGTACAGCGTGACGGCAACGACGACTACGGCAACGACTTACTTCATTCCATCGACCACGGACGATTATAGACGGAAGGTTTTGGCGTCGGCGAGATGGCGCTCGGATGGTATGGGGCGCGTTTACCCGCAATTGTTTGCGGTGGGTTTCCGCGCTTCGAGCGGTCGTTTGGGGGCGCGGAGCGAGGCAGGGCGGGCGTTGCCCGGTATTCGGGGGCGGATCGGGGGCGGGGCGAAGGTGGACGCGTCACGCGAAACAAGGTATTCTCTTTGTCTTGCTCGGCGCTGCGCCCCACCGGCCGCGGCGCCTTCGCATTGAAGCGCCCGTAGCTCAATGGATAGAGTACTGCCCTCCGAAGGCAGGGGTTGCTGGTTCGATCCCAGCCGGGCGCGCCATCTTGTTTTCCGTAGAAATCCCCTGAAGTCCAGTCCTGAGAAGCCTTGCCGGATAAGGCGTTGCAGGAAATTTGCGTCCGGGAAACGCCAGAGAATTCCCGGGAAATCCGCCGTTTGCATGTCCCTCAAGTTGTACGCAAAATGGTTGCTCCTCGATTGTGCCTTGTTGGGTACAAGATCATGGGACAGCTCACCGACTTGCAGGTCAAGAACGCGGAGCACCGGACGAAAGAATACTTTCTGGCGGATGGCGATGGGTTATACCTTCGCGTTCGTCCGACTCGTAAGGTCTGGGTTTATCGCTACATGCGAGATGGAAAAAACATCAAGCTGAAGGGGCCAATTTTTCGTCGTGTAGCCAAGCGCTCCGAGGCGACGCGCTACATGAGCTAGAACACGATCAACAGTGCGCTGCGTACGCTGGGCTACGACACCAAAGAGCAAATTACTGGTCATGGTTTCCGTGCGACGGCCCGTACTCCGATCCGGGAATATCTCGGGTGGGATAAGGAGGTGATTGAGCGTCATCTAGCTCATGTCTCGAGCGAGGAACTGGGCGATAGCGCTGCACCATCTTCATCGTTTCCCATCCTCCAAGGTCGGCCTGCGGAATCTGCGCATCAGAAGCGGTAGCTTTGCTGCATTTGATGATTGATCGAGTCTCCGCGATATTCCAGTTTCGGGTCATGCGTAATCAACATTTCGATGATTGCGAACAGCCCAATTACCTGAAATTCCGAATTCGTAGGTAACATGCTGAGCGAGTGCGCACATTAAGCCCTTGAATTCCTTGGTGGCGTGTGGTGACTCGAACACTCGACCTACGCATTAGAGACCGCCTCCCTGGCGCGTGAGAAGCTCAGAATGTAACGGGCATGCCCGATGGCCTGCTCAACGCATCATGCCATGCGACTGTGCCCACTCACGCAATGCTTGATTCATCCGCGTCTGCCAGCCTTCTCCCTGCGACTTGTAGGCTTCGATGATGTCAAGATCGATGCGCAGATTCATCTGCGCTTTCTTAGCGCCGGGTGGGCGACCGCGCCCGCGTTTCACGAGTACGCCGGCGAGGTGCTCGTCTGCCTGCTCGAAGAATTCATCGCCGAGCTCTGGAATTTCCTCATAGTCTGCCGGCTTGACGCCGCGGGCGTCAGCCTTCGCCAAGTCGCTCTGCAAAGCGCTTTTCCTCGCGTTCATTTGCCTTCCTCATCGAAATAACGTGGCGAGCGTCGCCCCGTTGTGTCCATACCACGATAACCATGCGGCCCCCCAAGCGCCCGACAGTAACGATCCGCTCTTCACCGTAGTCGAAACGGTCATCGACCATATCGAGTGTGTTGCCTTCGAAAACTGTTGCGGTGTCTTCAAAGGCGAGTCCGCGGTCCTGGAACGTCGCATCACGCTTGGCTCGATCAAAGGTTATTCTCACTATTTATTGTATCCCCAAAAAATGAAGAGCGCCAATGTTTTTTTGTATCCCCAGCAATGTTGAGGATACGTCGTGGAAGTGAGTATGTAGATCGAGCTACGGCGCGCGTCGACTTGAGACGAAAGATAGGACAAATGCCCACTGGAGGCGCATCCGTTTCGGCGCCTCCGGTGGCGCGGCGCTGTTCGATCGGGGCGGTTAAGCCTTGGCGCGAAGCATGCGGCTGGTCGTCGATGCAATCACGCCCCCGACTAGCGCGAGACCTAACCAAATCTCGCACCATACCTCGTAGCCGGCGGCGTCATATGCAGATTCTCCGTCGAGACCGAATCGTGCGCCCAGTACGCCTAAGACAAGGTGATCGAGGAGCGGCGAAGGCAAGCTGCGCAATAATACGGTTGTGAGGACGTTTATTGCAGCGGCGCCAGAAAGGATCGCGAACAGTATGCGAAGCTGCTTGCCTCTTAACTTGTTCGCCAGCGATGCGATGGCAATGCTGCAGAGAAGCAGCAGTATCAATCCGCCGCCGGTGTATAGATCCTCACGCGGCGCCGGCAGCAAGAGGATGAATGGCGCAACGTCGAATAGTGCCAGGACGCCAGCCAGCAGGCTATTAGTAGCGGCTGAATTCGGTTTGCGCATTGTGCTTGAGTTGACCCGAAAGTTTTCTTTGGGTTCGGCCATGACTCAGTGGACCACGACGTCTTTTGGCGTGATCGCCTCCGTGTCGCTGGCGTGCGAGTACATCACCGCAGCAACTCAGCCACACCGAGCACGGCGCCTACGAACGCCGTCGCCCATATCACCGGGTACCAGCGCGCGTCGCGCTGCAGCTTTGCGGTTTCGGCGCGAAGCTTCGCGCCTTCGTCAACCAACTTCATCGTCTCGGCCATCATCTTGGCAATGTTGGCCTCGATCATGGCGACGTCCAGTTTTCCTTCTTCCATCTTTCGATGTCCCGAGCATTCAGTGTTCGCGCCCTGAA
The DNA here is from genome assembly GCF_002934455.1 of Trinickia symbiotica. Lineage (GTDB taxonomy): Bacteria > Pseudomonadota > Gammaproteobacteria > Burkholderiales > Burkholderiaceae > Trinickia > Trinickia symbiotica. The sequence goes on from NZ_PTIR01000010.1 coordinate 158,038, forward strand.
TGGGCGGCCGCGAGCATTGTGCATCGGCTTCAGCGCGCGATTGTCGATCCCCGGGGCAAATCAGACACCGCTCCCGTCGTCCGCGAACCGCAAAGGGCGGGCGGGAGCGGCTTCCCCCTTGGGACGCTGACGCGTCAAATGCCATCAGCAAACTGATCGATCAAGGCAGCTTGCCGATCATCGACGCCAGTTCGTTCTTCGTGAACGCGCGCAAAGACTGCGTACGCACGTTGCCGGCGGAGCTCATAGCCAGGCCGAAAGTCGTGAAGCTCTCGTCGTCGGGAGCCTCGATAACCGCCACGATGTCATATTGGCCGAGCGTCCAGAAGACTTCCTTCATTTCGCAGCCAAAGCCCTTGGCCATTTCCGCTACCTGGCTAGCCCGTTGCGGGCTGTTTTTGATGTTGCGGATACCCTGATCAGTGAACTGCGCAAGCACGATATAAGTCGCCATGACGATTCCCCTTACGATTCGACGTGTCGGGACTTCCGCGCGAGCGCTGCCGCGCGGGTGCACGGCAACGGTCCGCGCGCCATTTCATTCTAGGCGACGCGAATCGGCCGTTTCGGCGCTATTGCAAGCACTGCGGCGCCAGGGGAATCGCCGCGATTTTGCTCCGGCAAAGCGAGCCGCGAGGAGACGTCCGAACTCAAGCAGTCCTGAATATCGCAACCGCCGCCGAGAGCCGCCGAGCCTGATCCTCGAGTGAATTCGCCGCGGCGGCCGCCTGCTCGACGAGCGCGGCGTTTTGCTGGGTCACCTCGTCCATCTGCGATACGGCCCGGTTGACCTGATCGATCCCCGTGCTTTGCTCGATCGCTGCCGACGCGATTTCGCTCATGATCGAGCTCACGCGCGTAATGGCCCCGACGATTTCGCCCATCGTCGACCCGGAGCGCTCGACGAGCTGCGCGCCCGTCGTGATCCGCCCGGTCGACTCGTCGATCAACGTCTTGATTTCCTTGGCCGCCGCGGCGCTGCGCTGGGCGAGCGAGCGGACCTCGCTCGCGACGACGGCGAAGCCTCGCCCTTGCTCGCCGGCACGCGCGGCCTCGACGGCCGCATTCAGTGCAAGGATATTCGTCTGAAACGCGATGCCCTCGATGACGCCGACGATGTCCGCAATCTTGTGCGAATCGCCGACGATCGCCTGCATCGTATCGACGACCTCGCGGTTGAGCTCGCCGCCCTGCGCGGCGAGACTCGAAGCGCCTTGCGCGAGCTCGCTCGCATGCTTCGCGTTGTCGGCGGTCTGCTTCACTGTCGAAGTCAGTTGCTCCATGCTGGCCGCCGTCTCCTGCAACGATGCGGCTTGCTCTTCGGTGCGTTGAGAGAGATCGGCGTTCCCGGCCGCGATCTCGCTCACGCCCGTATCGATCGCCTGGGTTCCCTGCCGCACGACGTCGACCGTGCCGATCAGCGCTTCTTGCATCGTCCCGAGCGCCGAGGCGAGTTTGCCGACTTCGTTGTCGCTTTCGGCAGCAATGCGGCCCGTCAGGTCGCCACGCGCGATACGATCGAACTGCTCGATAGTGGCATCGACCGGATGCACGATCGCGCGCATCAATATCGCGCGCGCGAACCAGGACAACACGAGCGCAAGCCCGATGCCGACGGCCACCGCGGCGCTCACGAAATGAAAGCGCTCGTGCGCGTCGCGGTAGCGCTGCTCCCCGCTGTCGACATGCAGGCGTTCGAGCGCCAGCATCGCCTTCTCGTAGCCGTTATAGAGAAAGGGCAGCTTATGAGACTGCAGTTCGAGGAACGTATTGCGGTCTCCGGCTTTCAGTGCGGCCATTGCGGGCTCGACGCCGTCGTGTAGCAGCGCATCGCGCTTGTCTTTCATGTCTTGCAAAAGACGCTGCACATTGTCGTCGTCGCCCGCGATGCTCACATAATGAGCGAGCAATTTATTCGATAGCTGCAGGTATTTGTCGAATCGCGTTAGAACCGCTTCGGCGCCTTTCTGATCGTTCAAATCGGTCAGCGACGCATAAGTCGCCAGTGCGAGCCGCAGGCGCAGCAGCTGTCCAGCGCTGCCCTCGAGGTCCGCAACGGCGGGCGTGTCCACCGTATACATCCGCTGTAGCGACTCGTTGCTCGCGCGCAGCGAGAGCAACCCCGCCGCGGCGCCGATCAGCAGAACGATCGCAAAAAAAGCGACTAACGCCGTCAAGCATGCGCGAATCGACAGCTTCTTCAACATCGGTTATCTCCCGTAATCTCTCAGTGGCCCCGGCAGGAAACACTGCCTCATGAATTACGGCAGATTCAGGAAAAACTTAACCGAGTTAAGGAAATTCCTACGATTACACGAGCTTGCGCACCCCTTCGGCTTTAATGTCGCGCTCGTCGACATCGAGCGTGCGATTCGGCTGCATCGTGAACGAAAGGACGATGCCGAGCGCCATCAACGCCATCGAAATGATGAACGGCAGGTTCCAGTTTCCGGTGCGGTCGATGAGGAAGCCGCCCACGACGGGGCTCACGATCGCCGCGAGCGCCGAGCCCGTGTTCATCACGCCGCTCGCAATTCCGGAGTGCTTCGGCGCGATGTCCATCGGCACCGCCCACATCGGCCCGATCGTCATTTCGTTGAAGAAGAACCCCGCGCTGAGGCAGCACGCGGCGAGCGTGATCGACAGATCGGACACGAACATGATCGGCGCGAGCGAAAGCAGAGTGAGGAACATGCAGATGCCGACCATCAGATTGCGCGCCATGCGCACGTTGCCGCTCTTCTTGAGGATCGCGTCGGTGAGGGAGCCGCCGAGCCAATCGCCGAGCACGCCGGCGAAGAAGACGCCCGAGGCGAAGATCGCCGACTTCGTGAGCTGCATGTGATAGTTGTGCAGGAAGTACTGCGGAATCCAGCTCAGGAAGAGCCACAGCACCCAGCCGTAGCAAAAGTAGACGGCGGTGACGGGCGCCATGCGGGCGAAGAGACGCCGCCACGGCGTCGCCGGGCGATTCTTCGCGCCCGAGTAGGTCGGCAACGCGGCGCATTCGTCTTCGGTGATGCGCGGATGCTCGCGTGGGTTGTCGCGGAAATACCAGATCCAGGCGATCGCCCAAAGGAAGCTCAAGATGCCGGTGATGATGAACGCGCCGCGCCAGTTCGTCGCGATCATGAGCCAGCCGATGATCGGCGGCGCGACGGCATTGCCGATGCGCGACGCCGCGTGCGTGATGCCCTGCGCCATGCCGCGCTTCTCGGGCGGCATCCAGTTCGACATCGCTCGCGTGGCCGTCGGGAACGTCGCCCCTTCGCCGAGACCGAGCAGCAAGCGCGCGACCAGCATCGACGCGAGCCCGCCCGCGAGCCCGGTCAGCACTGTGGCGCCCGCCCAGATGATGCCGCAAAGGGCAAGCGTGCGGCGTGGGCCGAACCGGTCGCCCACCCAGCCGCCGATGATCTGGAACACGAGATACGGGTAGGCGAACGCGGAAAACACGAGGCCGATCTGCGTATGCGACAGGTGCATCTCCGGACCGAACGCGCTCGCCGCGGTGCTGACGTTCACACGATCGACGTACGTGATGAAGTACATCACGCATAGAAGCAAGAGCACTCGCATCGTGGCACGACGAAACATCATGGTCTCCTTGCTAAGTAGTGCTGCGTTCATGAGCTTCAATTCAAACCGCCGAATCCGACTACGACTACGACTTCATTCGTTGCGCTCGTCGCCGCACGCGCATTGCTTCAATCGTCCGGCAACGCCTGCGCCAGGATGCGTGCCACATGCAGTGCTTCCCTTTGCGCGCCGTCGGCGATCTGATGGCGACAACTCATGCCGTCTGCGACGATGAGCGCATCGCCCGCTTCACGCACGGCCGGCAACAGCGACAGCTCGGCCATTGCCATCGACGTTTGATAATGCTCGGCCTCATAGCCGAAGCTGCCGGCCATTCCGCAACAGGACGATTCGATCGTGCTGACTTCGAGCTGGGGAATCCAGCCGAGCACGACCTGAGCAGGACGCAATGCATCGAACGCTTTCTGATGGCAGTGACCGTGCACGAACGCTTTCGCATGCGAGAGCGGCTTCAGATCGAGCGCGAGGCGCTGCGCAGTCTTTTCGCGTACGAGAAACTCTTCGAAGAGAAACGATGCGGCGGCAAGACGCTTCGCCTCGTCGCCGAAGCCGTAAGCGAGGAACTCGTCGCGCACCGTCAGCAGGCAAGACGGTTCCAGACCGACGATCGGTATACCCCGGTCGATGTAAGGCATGAGCGCGTCGAGCGTGCGTCGCGCTTCAGCTTTGGCCTCGTCGACACGCCCCGCTGACAGGAAGGTCCGCCCGCAGCAAAGCGGGCGCTCGCCGTCTCTCGCGTTGAAGTGCACCGTATAGCCGGCCGCCTCGAGCACACGCCGCGCCGCCCGCGCATTGTCGGGCTCCATATAGTTGTTGAATGTATCGACGAAGAGCAACACCTCTTTGCCGCGGCTCACTGGCCGATCGCTTAGGACTCCCGACGAAAGGAACGGGCGAGTGAAGCGAGGGAACGCGCGCGACGGGGCGAGGCCCAGCCGCCGCTTGACGGCGCGCGCGAATGCTGGCGCTTTCTCGATCGCGGCGACGAGCGCGGGCGCGCGGCTCGCGATAGGCGCATAGCGCGGGAGGAAGGCGACTAGCCGATCGCGCAGCGTCGTGCCGTGCTCCGCATTCCATGCGGCACGCGCCTCGATCTTGATCCTCGCCATATCGACGCCGGTAGGGCAGTCGCGCTTGCAGCCTTTGCAAGAGACACAGAGGTCTAGTACTTCCTTCACGTCGCGGCTCGCGAGTGCGTTGTGCCCATCGTCCGCGAGTTGGCCCGAGAGCGCGAGCCTCAGCGTGTTCGCGCGGCCGCGCGTCAGATGCTGCTCATCGCGCGTCACGCGGTAGCTCGGGCACATCGTGCCGGCGTCGAACTTGCGGCAATGGCCGTTGTTGTTGCACATTTCGACGGCTTTCGCGAGACCACCGCTCGCGTCGCCGCCGGAGCCGGCCGGGCCTTCGTCGCCCGTGAGCGGATCGCGCGTGACGTTCCAGTGCGACCAGTCGAGCCGAGGCTGCCATGCGCTTTCGCGATAGCTCGGCGAAAAGCGAAACTTGACGGGATCGTCCATGCGCGGCGGATCGACGATCCGGTTGGGACTCATCCGGTTTTCGGGATCGAAGAGCACCTTGATCTCGCGGAACGCCGCGTTGATGCGCGGCCCATATTGCCAGGCCACCCACTCGCCGCGGCAGAGACCGTCGCCGTGCTCGCCCGAATACGCGCCCTTGTACTCGCGCACCATCGCGGCGGCTTCTTCGGCGATCGCGCGCATTTTTCCGGCGCCGTCGCGACGCATGTCGAGAATCGGCCGCACATGCAGCGTGCCGACACTCGCATGCGCATACCAGGTGCCTTCGGTGCCGTGCTTATGGAAGACTTCGGTCAGCCGGCGCGTGTACTCGGCCAGATGTTCGAGCGGGACGGCGCAATCTTCGATGAACGAGACGGGCTTGCCGTCGCCCTTCATGCTCATCATGATGTTGAGCCCGGCCTTGCGGACTTCCCACAATGCTTTTTGCTGTGCGGCCTCCGGCATCTCGACGACCGAGCCCGGCAGGCCGAGATCGCCCATCAGTTCGACGAGGCGCGCGAGCTGCGTCAACTGTGCGGCTCTGTCATCGCCGGCGAACTCCACGAGCAAGACGGCTTGCGGCGAACCTCTCAACGCCTTTTCGATGACGGGGCGGAACGCAGCGTTCGACATCGACAGGTCGATCATCGTGCGATCGACGAGCTCAACGGCCGACGGCCCGAGCTTCACGATGTGCTGCGTCATGTCCATCGCCGCGTAGAACGTCGGGAAATTCACGACGCCGAGTACTTTGTGTGTGGGCAGTGGAGCCAGCTTCAGCGTGAGCTGCCGGCTGAACGCAAGGGTGCCTTCCGAGCCGACGAGCAGATTCGCGAGATTCGGCTCGCCGTCGCGGCTGTAGGGCAGCGGGTTCTGGCAGTCGAAGAGATCGAGGTTGTACCCCGCCACACGCCGTAGCACTTTCGGCACGCGCTCGCGCAACTCGTCGCGCTCGCGCTCGGCGATGCGGCGCACGCCTGCAATCAGTTCGCGCGTGCGAGCATCGTTCGACATCTTCGAGAGCGCGGCGAAGCGTGTCTCGTCACCGTTGGCCAGCATTGCGTCGATCGCTTCGACGTTGTGCACCATGATGCCGTACTCGATCGAGCGGGAGCCGCAGGAGTTGTTGCCGGCCATGCCGCCGATCGTGCATTGAGCGCCCGTCGAAACGTCGACGGGAAACCAGAGTCCGGAGGGCTTGAGCCACGCGTTCAGATGGTCGAGCACGATGCCGGGTTCGACGGTGACGGTGCGCGCGTCTCGGTCGAAATCGACGATCCGGTTGAGCCATTTGCTCGTATCGACGACCAGCCCTTCGCCGACCGTTTGACCGCACTGGCTGGTTCCGGCGCCGCGTGCGAGTACGGCGGCCTTACTGTCGCGCGCGATTTCGAGCGCCAGGCGCAGGTCGGCCTGGTCCTTCGGGACGACCACGCCGATCGGCATGATCTGATAGATCGACGCATCGGTCGCATATCGGCCCCGCGAGGCTCGATCGAACAGGACGTCGCCCTTCAGTTCTTTGGCGAGCCGAGCCGTAAGCGGCGTCAACGCGGCACGCGCGGAAGCGGGCATCAGTCGGATCGGTTGGACGAGTCCCGGCGAATGATCTTTGCGCATCGATATCACGATCGGTTGAGTCAGGCGAGGGCCAGCTCGGTAGACATGACGATTACGCCGCGACCTTCAGCTTCGGCTTCGCGACATGCTTCACGAGGTAATCCATCGCTGCGGCCACACCGCTGCCGGCGAGCTTCACGCCGGCCAGCTGCAAGCCCATTTCGCAACCGGAGAGCGTCGCCATCAGCGTGAGATCGTTGCATTCGCCGAGGTGGCCGATGCGGAACATTCGGCCCTTGACCTTGCCGAGCCCCGTGCCGAGCGACATGTCGAAGTGCTCATAGATGAGCTTGCGCACGGCGTCCGCATCGACGCCCTCGGGCATGATCACACCGGTTAAAACGGGCGAGTAGACAGCCGGATCGGCGCACTGAATCTCGAGCCCCCACGCGGTGACGGCCACGCGGCATGCCGCCGCGAGCCGCTGATGGCGCGCGAAGACGTTCTCGAGCCCCTCCTCGAGGATCATGTCGAGCGATTCGGACAGCCCGTAGAGCAGGTTCGTGTTCGGCGTATAAGGCCAATACCCCTGCTTGTTCATTTCGATGATCTCGGACCAGCCCCAGAACGCACGCGGCAGCTTTGCGGTGCGGCTCGCTTCGAGCGCTTTCTTCGAGACGGCGTTGAAGCTGATGCCGGGCGGCAGCATCAGGCCTTTTTGCGAGCCGGACACCGTCACGTCCACGCCCCATTCGTCGTGGCGATAGTCGGCCGATGCGAGGCCCGAGATGGTATCGACGATCAGCAGCGCCGGGTGCCGGGCCGCATCGATCGCGCGGCGCACGGCCGCGATGTCGGAGGTGACGCCCGTCGATGTCTCGTTGTGCACCACGCACACCGCTTTGATCGCATGGGCCGTGTCGCCTTTCAGGCGAGCTTCGATCATCTCGGCCTGCACGCCGCGCCGCCAACCCTCGATGCCGGGCAATCCGAGAAACTCAGGCTTCAGCCAGAGGTTTTCGGCCATCTTCTTCCATAGCGTCGCAAAGTGGCCGGTTTCGTACATCAGCACCGCGTCGCCAGGGGAGAGCGTGTTGCACAGCGCCGCTTCCCACGCCCCTGTGCCCGAGGCCGGATAGATCACCACGGGCTGCGTCGTTTTGAAGATCGTCTTGATGCCTTCCAGGACCTTGAGCCCTAGAGCGCCGAACTCCGGCCCGCGATGGTCGATCGTCGGATAGCTCATCGCCCGCAGGATCCGGTCCGGAACCGGGCTCGGGCCGGGGATCTGCAGGAAGTGGCGGCCCGCGGGATGGAAGTCGAGCTTCAACATGGTGCAAGATCCTTTGAATTTTGCATGCAAAAAACTTTAGCCTACGATGGAGGCGAAGGAAAGCGATGTGTGGCCTAGGGAAATCCCTGGCCGCGTGGCCGTACCGGCCAGTGCGTAAAATCCGGATCAAAGTCATCGCGGAGTAATGTATGCAAGAGGTGGACACGCCGCGCGGCAAGGTAGTGGTGCCCTTGTTGCCGAAAGTCGAGCGTCAGCGTTTGCATGACATGGTGGTCGAGCATCTTCGGACCTTCATCGTCGAAGGCGTGCTTGCGCCAGGGATGAAGCTCAACGAGCGCGAGCTCTGCGAGCGGCTCGGCATTTCGCGCACGCCGCTGCGTGAGGCGCTGAAGGTGCTCGCGGCCGAGGGGCTCGTCGATATTTCACCGAATCGCGGCGCCACGGTCTCGAGCATGACCGAGGGCGAGATTCGGGAAATGTTCGAGCTGATGAGCGGTCTGGAGGCGTTCTCGGGCGAGCTTGCCTGCGAACGGATCACCGCGGCAGAGCTGGCGACCATCAAGGCGCTTCATTACGAAATGCTTGCCTGCCGTGAGCAGAACGATCTTTCGGGGTATTACGCGCGCAATCAGGCCATTCATGATCGGATCAACGAGGCGGCGCGCAATACGGCGCTTCGGCAGGTGTATGTGTCGATGAATCGGCGGTTGCAGGCGCTACGCTTCCGGTCGAACTTTTCGACGGCGAAGTGGGACAGCGCGATTCATGATCACGACGAGATGATTCGGGCGCTCGAGGCCCGGGATGGGAAGCGGATGGGGGCGATTCTGCGGGCGCATTTGTTGGCCAAGCGGGATGCGGTGTTGGCGCAGGAGGCGGCGGCAGGGGGCGCGCCGCGATTTGCAGAATAGACCTATGTTCTCACGTTAATTCGCCGTTTAGAGCGCGACCGATCTGAACGATACTTGGCCCCATTGGACATTGCTCCAGCCCGACGGGGCGCCCAGGCGTTGCTTGCGCGTCCATGCGAAGCTCCAAAGCTGCATCAGGCAATCGACGGCGACTGCATACCGCTTCGAAGGAGACGCCGTCAACGGATGAAAGAGGCCCCCAATGACACGATCCTTCGACGGGATTGGCTACGACGATTTCCGTCGCATGGCGAGCGACGAGTCGCTCAGCCTGCATGAGCGGATCGGCTTTCCTGATTCCTACAGGGAAGGGTACGAGGCCGCGATATTTGCCGATATCGCCAGCAAGCTTTCCAATCTAGACGGCGCTTCGAAGAAGATTCTCGATATCGGCCCGGGTTGCGCCGGCTTGCCCAGCTTGCTCATCGAGCACAGCGTTGCACGTGGACATGAGCTGGTCCTCGTCGATTCGGCGGAGATGTTGGCGCATCTGCCGGACGGCGAGCGCGTGATCAAGGTGCCAGGCTTCTTCCCTAACTGCGAAGCAGCACTCGACGAGTGGAAGGGAAAGTTTGACGCGATCCTCTGCTACAGCGTGTTCCATTACGTCTTTGTGGAGGCAGCTTTCTGGCGGTTTCTTGATTATTCGATCGAGCTGCTGTCCGATGGCGGGCAGATGCTGATCGGCGACATTCCGAATGTTTCGAAGCGCAAGCGCTTCTTTGCGAGCGATGCCGGTATTCGATTCCACCAGTCGTTCATGAATTCCAACGACGTACCCGAGGTGAATTTCCGATCGGTCGAGAGAGACAGGATCGACGACGCCGCCATTCTCGCGGTCATCATGCGCGCCCGCGCCCAAGGCTGCGACGCCTACTGGTTGCCGCAACCAGCGACGCTTCCGATGGCAAACCGACGTGAGGACATCCTTATCGTCAAGCCTTGAGGCGCCTGCACGCTGCGCCGCCAGCCTTGGATGCCGAGTAGGCCGAGAACCTCGCGCTCGAGGCCGAGGGATAAGGCGCGTCATCGATAGCGCCGGCTCATGGAATTGACGCCAAAAATCCAGCCTGTTTCCACAATTGAAAGCCAAAAGGGTCTATTAGACTGCGGCATCGTCAAAACGCGCTGTGTCGTCTGGCGTTCGGTGTCCACTGTGGCGTCGTTCTTTCCGTCGAGCAGCGCTTACAACGGAGCGCCGTAATGTGCTTTGTCGGTATTTCGGTTTCGCTCTCCTACGTGCGCGGCTCTTTGCGCGGTCACTGCGGTCCGCTCGTCGCGAACGACGCTTCGGACTGCGCGGTCGAGGTCTGACATGACTGCCGTTGAAGAATGGCTTCAGCTTGGCCTGGAGCATCACCGGGCCGGCCGTTTGCAAGAAGCGGAGTCCTTGTATCAGCAGGTGCTCCAACATGATGCGAATCACACGGATGCGCTGCACCTGCTAGGCACGATAGCCAGTCAAGTCAGCAAATTTGATATCGCACGCGACCTGGTCGGCCGTGCACTCGCACTTCGACCCGACGTCGCGGCCTATCATGCAAGCTTCGCGAACGTGCTGTCGAGAATTGGCGCGCTCGAGGAAGCCGGTGCCCACTACGACAAAGCGCTTGCGTTAAAGCCCGACTTCGCCGAGGCCCACAACGGCCTCGGCCAACTGAGGCTAGCGCAGGGGCAGATCGATTCTGCAATTGCCTGTTTCAGGCGTGCGATCGCCAGCGAGCGAGCCGATGCGCAAGCGCACCACAACCTCGGCAACGCGCTTGCGTTGCAGGGTGACTTTAGCGCGGCAATCTTAGCGTATCAGGCTGCTATCGCGCTCGAGCCCGTATCCGTCATGCCCTACGCCGATTTGGCCAAGGTGCTGGCGGCGGCCGGTCGGACGTTTGATGCAATCGACGTCTGCCTCGGCACAATTGATCCGCAACAGGGCTTGGGACATGAGCAGCGCCAACGCGCCGCAGCATCGCAAGTCAGTGCTGTCGCCGTCGATGCTTCCAGTCACGGTGCGAGCGGGACTTTCTTCTCGACGACGGACGAGTTAATTGCCGAACTCGACCGGCGCAGTCTTACCGGCGATATGGAGGGAGCCCTCGGCCTGATTCAGCGCTTTGTGCGGGCTTGCGTATTCGATCGGCGTGCCGTGACGAAAGTGTTCGCTGACTCCAGGCTCGACGAACGTTGCCGGCGCGTCGGAGAAGCGCGCCTTGCGCAGCTCTGCGACGCGGGCGGAACTGTCGTCGATGATCAGGTGGACTGCGTGATACTCGCGACCGAATTGTATCGGCTCGGAGGCCATACCGCCGTGATCGGGGATCTGCTCAAGACGCAGCGCTTTGGCCCGCGCACCGTCGTGATGCTCACCGACGCATTCAATTCGGCCGACCCATCCATCATCGGCGAACGCTTCGGCTCTGCGGCAATAGGCGAAATCGCGCCCAAGGGCGGCTTAGCCGAGAAGCTCACGTGGACGTTAAACCGTCTGCGAGCGCGTCGCCCTCGCCGGCTGATACTCATGAACCACCACAACGACGCAGTGGCCATTGCCGCCGCACAGCCTTCTCTTGCCGAGGAGACAATCTTCTATCACCACTGCGATCACCAACTCTGCCTTGGCGTCACGCTCCCGCATACTGTGCATGTCGATCCGCACCCCATGGGTTTTTACAATTGCCGCGACGTTATCGGGGTGAGCAATGTCGTGTATTGGCCGTTTGCCGCAGACGACCTTGGTGGACGGACGGAGTCGGCCTGGAAGGCCGACGGACGCATTCGTACATGTTCCAGCGGATCGAACAATAAATTCGAGTCCCCATACAAGTACATGTATGCGGAAATCATCCCCCGCGTCATGGCTTGCACGGGCGGTGTTCACGTCCATATCGGTCCGCTGTCCGTGGGAACGCTGGCAAAAATAAGAAAAGCACTCATGCAGCTAGATGTTCCCCCTCAGCGTTTCGTTCATGTGCCATGGGTGCGCAGCGTTTGGAAAGCTCTGCAGTCGTTTCACATCGACATCGTGCTCGCGTCCTTCCCCCAGGGCGGCGGCAAGGCGCTCATCGAGGCGATGGGCGCGGGAATACCCGTGATTGGACACGATTGCTATATCTCGCCGTTTCTCGGCGGTGCTGATTTGTATTACCCCGGGGCATTCTTTTGGACTCATCCTGACGAGTTGCTGGAGCATCTGAATTGCCTGTCGCCCGCTCGATTGGAGCGCGAATCGCAGCAGGCACGGCAGCATTTCGAGCAGTTGCATACCAACGAGGCGCTTTCGCGCGCCATCGATGGCGGGGCCGATGCGCCTCTTGTACCGGATAGGCGCCCGCACAAGGCCGACCCGCTGCAATTGTTCCTCGATGACGTCCATTACGCTGCACAGGACTACTCGATACACGTGAATTTGATCAAATGAAGCTCATGCGATCGGCGTCGGCGTGCGACGCGCTGATTGGGGGAAGCCCAGGCACCCCAAGAAAGTGGAGCCAATCGCCTCGATCGTGCTAACCGATATTCACATGTCCACTGTACCGTTTTTCTCGCCGCGGCTGGCCAATGCGGGGGTCGACCTGCATGAACCCGTGCGGCGCGTCCTTGCTAGTTATTGGTACGTGCTCGGAAGCGAGGTGCTTGCGTTCGAGCGTGAATATGCCGAGTACCTGAAGGTAAGGCATTGCGTGAGTGTGGCGAACGGCACAGACGCAATCGAGCTCGCTTTGCGGGCGGTAGGCGTCGCGGCCGGCGATCGAGTTGCAGTTACCGCCAACGCCGGGTTTTACGGTAGTACAGCGGTGTTGAAAATCGGCGCGGCGCCAGTTTACGTGGACGTCGATGCGTCCACGTTGACGATGAGCTGCGACCAATTGCAGCGTGCGCTGCACACGTATTCGCCGAAAGCGATCGTGGTGACGCATCTGTATGGGCAGCTTGCGGACATCGAAAAAATTATAAAGGTCGCGACGGACGCTGGCGTCCCCGTCATCGAAGACTGCGCCCAAGCGCATGGGGCGAAGCGAGGCGACCGATTCGCTGGCAGCTACGGCGCGCTCGGCTGCTTCAGCTTTTATCCAACCAAGAATCTGGGCGCCCTCGGCGACGGCGGGGCGATCGTGACCGACAACGAGGAATGGGCAGGGCGGCTGAGGCAGTTGCGCCAATACGGTTGGAGTACGAAGTACCACGTAGCAATCAATGGCGGTTGCAACAGTCGCCTGGACGAACTTCAGGCGGCCGTATTGCGAGCCAAGCTGCCCCAGCTCGACGCCTGGAACGATGAGCGCAGGGACATTGCACGCAGGTACAACGCAGCGTTCGCTCATTTGCCAGTTCGTTGCCCGTCATCGCTTGGCAGCGACTATGTCGCGCATCTCTATGTGATCCGGACGGAACGTCGCGATGAACTGCGCCAGTTCCTGGCGCAGCGCGGTATCGCCGCCGAAGTTCATTACCCCGTGGCGGACCATTTGCAGACCGTCCATGATGGCGGTGCCGAGGCCAACGCGCTGCCGGTGACCGAGACCGCATGCTCGACCGTGCTGTCATTACCCTGCTTCCCTGGTCTCGCACGCGAGGAAACCGAGCGCGTAGTCGGAGCCGTGCTGGGCTATTTTGACGAAGCGGGACACTCATGATGTCGCCGGCTCGCTTCGCAAATATCGGTTACGAGGACTTCATACGCTTCGCGATGGGCGATTCGTTGTCGAGATACGAACGTATCGGGTCTGCCAAGGCGTATCGCAATGGTTTCGAGCGGGCCATCGTGCCGGCGTTGCCGATGGCGAATCGCCGCGAGGACGTTTCGGTTACCCGTCCGTAGGAGGCGCAATGCAAAAATCGAAGAAGGTCGTCATTATTGGAGACAGTGCGTTCGCGGAGGTAGCCTACGAATGCTTCACCCATGACTCTCCTTATGAGGTGGTTGGCTTCAGCGTTGAGTCGGCCTACCTGACGAAGGACACGCTCTTCGGCCTCCCTGTCGTGCCGTATGAATCGATAGAGTCGCACTTCACGAGCGCCGAAGTCGAGTTCTACGCGGCCCTTGTCTATTCGCAATTGAACCGCCTGCGTCGCCGCCTTTATGAGGCGGCCAAGCGCAAGGGCTACAGGCCGGCGAGCTACATCAGCACGAAGGCCTTCGTGTGGCCGAACGCTGTGATCGGGGAGCATTGCTTCATTTTTGAAGACAACACCATTCAGCCTTTTGCTCAGCTAGGCAACAACGTCGTCCTATGGAGTGGTAACCATATTGGTCACCACAGTGTGATCGAGGATCACTGTTTTGTCTCATCGCACGCGGTTGTGTCCGGCTTTTGCCGCATCGGTGCGGCCTCGTTTATCGGCGTCAATGCGGCCGTCGGCAACAACGTGACGATCGCGGCTGACAACTGGATCGGCCCGGGCGTGACGATCATCCACGATACTGAGCCGGCGCAGCTCTTCAAGGGAAATCAACCCGAGCCGACCAAGGTTAGTACCCATCGCTTCTTCAAACTCAAGGAGAGTTGAAGTGGCCGCTATGAGTGTTGCCGTTCACGGTGCGGGTGACAGGACTCGAACGGAGCAGAGCGGATGACGATCGAGGTCATTCCGTACAGTGAGGCGTCGGCCCAAGAGTGGGACCGGCTGTGTACGGCTTCAGTCAACGGAACCTTGCTGCACACGCGTCGGTTCCTTTCTTATCACGGCGAGCGCTTCCAAGACGCATCGGTCATTCTGCACGACGCGGGTCGAATTGTCGCCGTACTGCCGGCTGCGATCCGCAGAGAGCAACCTGAGGCGGTGGTCAGCCATCCCGGTGCCACCTATGGCGGGATCGTGCACGACGGATGGCTTGCGGGTGCGCGAATGTGCGAGGCACTAGCGGCTGTCGCCGAGCACTTTCGGAGGCAGGGCTTCCGGTCACTGGCTTACCGGCCTGTTCCGTACATTTACGCGACGAGTCCTGCGCAGGACGATCTTTACGCACTGGCACGGCTCGGTGCGGTGCGAGAGCGATGCGATCTGTCGTGCTCCATCGATCTCGTATGTAGACGCGCCGTGACCGAGCGCCGGCGCCGCGGCCTGAAAAGGGCGTCCAAGGCGGCATCGATCTCCGACGATGCCGGTTTGATCCCGGCGTTCTGGGCGGTGCTGGAGGATAACCTCGCGCGTAAGTACGGCGCTACGGCCGTGCATTCGGTCGATGAAATCAGATTGCTGCAAGCGCGCTTTCCGTCGACCATCCGCTTGTGCTGCGCGCTTGTAGAGGGGCGGGTCGAAGCAGGCATTGTGATGTTCAACTCGGCAAACGTGTGGCACGCCCAGTACATCGCGTCGAGCGAACGCGGGTACGAGCTGTCCCTCCTTGATGCGGTCTTTGAAGCAGCGATTACGCAAGCGGCGCGCAGCGGTGCCAGGTACTTCGATTTTGGAACCAGCAACGAGGCAAATGGCACGGTGCTGAATGACGGTCTCTACCGTTTCAAGCACGAATTCGGCGGTGGCGGTGTGGCTTACGAGTTCTACCGGCTGGAGCTCAGCGAGTGACGACCGACAGCCGCCAACGACATTGAAATGCGAAATCTTTGAGACATGATCAAGTCCACTATCAACGACTGCAAAATTATCAGCTTGCCGAAAGTCACCGATCCTCGCGGCAATCTCACTTTCATCGAGTCGAGCAAGCATATCCCTTTCGATGTCAAGCGCGTGTTCTATCTTTACGACGTGCCGACTGAGGAGAGTCGAGGCGCTCATGCGCACAAGACGCTGCACCAGTTTGTGGTCTGCCTGTCTGGGAGCTTTGACGTTCGCGTGGATGACGGAGAAAGCCAAGCGACGTTCCACCTGAACCGTCCATGGAAAGGTCTGCATGTTCCGCCAATGATCTGGGGTAGCGAGATAAATTTCGATCCCGGCACGGTCTGTCTCGTTCTAGCATCGGCACTTTACGATGAGTCCGACTATATCCGCGAATACGAGACGTTCCAATCGCTGGTCGGATACGCGAGCGCGATATGAAATCGATATCCACCCGCCTTCTATCGCAGTATGTTTCACCCATTGACCGCGCCAGTCTCGTTGTCACGGATGACGGTCTCCAGGCTCATGATCGAACGTTCGCGTTCCTTCCAGGCGTCGAGGATCTCATTCCGGACTTCCGCGATACGATGCGGCTTGAGCGAGGGGGAAAGACGTCCTTGCAAATGTACGATTTTAAGGGGGCGAGGGATATCTACCGCAATTTCCTTTCATGGCTGTTCAGGACGTTCAATGTCGATGAACACGAATTTCGATCAGATCTCATTCGCCGTCTCAGGCTGCACCCGAGTGCCCGCGTACTGATTACTGGCTGCGGAATTGGCGACGATGTGATTGCAGTGCGTGACTCGGTCGGACCGGACGCTAGCATATTTGCGTCCGATCTCGCGCCCGAGATGGTCCTGGCCACTCATGAGTCGCTAATCGAGATGCGAGGAAAAACGTTGTCGGCGGTCAGCCTCAGCGTCTGTGACGCTTGCCATCTTCCATTTGAAGATGGCTTCTTCGACGCCGCGTTTCACTTCGGCGGAATCAATCTCTTTGACGACATAGGTTTGGCAATTGCCGAGATGGCACGCGTTACACGAGATGGTGGTCGCGTCGTGTTCGGGGATGAAGGCGTCGCTCCCTGGCTGGCCACTACCGAATACGGGCGGATGGCCATTGCAAACAATCACTTGTGGTCAGCCAAAGCTCCGATAGACTTGTTGCCGCATTCCGCAATTGACCCATCTCTCGGTTGGGTGCTTGGCAACTGCTTCTACGTCATCGAATTCCAGAAGGATTCTCGAGGACCTTTCATGGATCCCGACGTCCGCCATGTCGGACGGCGAGGAGGGTCGATGCGAACGCGCTACTTCGGGCAATTGGAAGGCGTTTCTCCAGACCTGAAACAACAGATCCTCGACGACGCGGCGAGCAAGAATCTCAGCGTTACCGACTGGCTGGAAAAGGCCATCGAGGAGGCGCTTCGCCACTAGGTACTCGCACTTCGCGCAGTCGGTCCAGCGGTGAGTCGAAGTGGGCAGGTGGGATCATGCACGCGGGCTGCCAAAAGCGGCCGCGCCGCAAAAACCGCAGATCTTCTCGACAGCGTTCGAACTCATTTCGGGAGGCGACGCCGTCTCCATTCGACCGCATCGGCGGCGGGAGACCATCTGTATCCGAGATACTTGCGTGTAGTTTCATCGACGACATCTATTTTTTGAGCACTTGCGATCGCGCGGGGGATGTCGATTTGTTGCGCCATGAACGGTAGCCCAATGAGGTGATTGACGGCTCTTCGAACCGAGGCGGACCGATTGATGCCCGCCCGATGGAAAAGCATCGCGTCGAGAATCAAATATGACCCTGCGGGAGCAGTCAATTGCAATTCGAATTTGGAAACGAACGCGTTGGTCGGGAACGCTTCGACGTGATGCGTTGCTGGTAAGACAAACGTGGCGCCGTTGTCATTGGTAAATTCGTCGACACAAAACAGAGCGTTAATGGCGAGCGGCTTCGTGCTCACCCAGTGTTGGTAGCTGAGATCTCGGTGCCATTTGGCCTGATAGTTGTCGCGATCAGGGCGATTGAGAATTCCGTTCTGCTGCATCAGAATGAAATCCGAGCCAAACAACCGGCGAGCCAGCTGCATCAGGTTGTTGTTGGTCGCGAGCTGGAGAAACGCGGCATCGTAGGCTACGACGCATCGTGCCACGTCCGTGTCATGCATACTACGCAGCACATCCTCCCCATCCATTTCTACGCACTGGGCGGAGTACACGGAGTCTAGCCTTGCTCTGAGGTCCACTAATGCGGCATCCGGCATTCCGCTATCGAGAATTGTGTAGCCGTTTACCATCAGCTCAGCCAAACGTTCGTCGATCAAGTCAGCTTCGTTGAGGCGCATGGCAACGCCGTGAGTAGAATGAACGGTGCTCATTGTGGCTCTCTATTTGATAAGCTTGGATACGGCAAAGCCCTCTCGGCCAAAATCGTTTCCGTTGTAGAAGCAATAGGTCGACCCATGTGCTTCGATGATGGCGGAATACGATAAACCATTCGAGTCGAACGAGCCGGGCGTTGGTTCTAGTCCCATTTCCGCGTCTTTTCGAACCCAGTTCAACCCGTCTTCAGAGGTGGCATAGCCCAGCCGGTATGCTGCTAGCGAACATACTCGGATGGAGTAATAAAGATGGTAGGTACCATGCTCGTCAATTTCGATCCACGGCCTTCCGAACCCATGTTCGTCGTGCTGCAATTCCATGCAGGATCTGCCTTCCACAGGCCACTCGATCCCGTCAGGTGATTCGAGATATTTGAGCGAGTATCGGGGAACTTGTTTGCCACGGATAGTTTCCCAAGACGATCCCGCGACGTACCACATCGAAAAGCGGTCTTCAAATTCGATGACAAACGGCGCACAGCGGAACGTCGACTCGTAGTCGGATCCACCCAGTATTGGCGTTGTCTTCACGCGCTGGAAGGATTCCCCGTTATTGCTGCTCGTGGCGAGTCCCGTGAAGATTTTGTATCGAACGTCTCTAAAGCGCTCGAACCCCGAGTAGTACATCTGGAGCTTGCCGTCGCGAGTTTTCAAGACCTGAGCGACGACTACGCCGTGCTCGTCAAAGGACGGTGCAGTGCCAACGTCCATCACTGGCCGTTCGGACAGGCGCAGCACTTTCCGTGGATCTCGGGCATCGACGTCGACGTAGTACGGTCTACCGATGTTGTCCTTGTCGCACACCGTCACAAAGACTCTTATCGTGTCTTCGTTCACAAAAACGGGCGTGGGTACCATTACGCGCGTTGGTACGTCGACGCCAAACCTGTCGGCAGTGCAGACGAGTCCAAGTTTTTCCCATTTCATAGGCTTCGCTGAAAGAACTATTGCACGTTGATCTACAGATCCGAGTCGCGCGACACGTATGAAGACGGGCTCGGCGCGGATCGTACTGCGGCAACGGGCATTGGACTTCCTCGGGGCAAGCGGTGATCGGGGCATTGCCAATTAGTCTAGTCCCGATGTTTCACGGCCGATTGGCCGAGCAAAGGCTGAATTCCGTCGCAATTCAAGCTGACGGCGCTATTGCAAGCGTCGTGCGTTCGTCACGTCGGTCGTGTGTGCGCAGCGCCAGACGTTGGACGACATCGAGATCATCCTTGGCGACGATACGCCGGAAGCGACGCTGAGACCGCTGTTCGAGCGCAGCGACGGCCGGCGCGTTCGCCACGTCCAGTATGGCTTCGGCGAGGAGCAGCCAACGCTCAGGAGAGAGAACCTCATGCTTTACGCCATTCCCCGATCGAGTCGGGGACGCCCGGCTAGTGCACTGAGTCGGGCGTCAATTTTTCAAAAATGGCCCCGAAATCCGCCGCTGTTCCACTGATTGGCGCCGCCCGGGCATTGCTAACCTGATAGCGTCCGGCCTACCACGGCTGCATCGTGCAGTCGATGCGCAGCCTGAGCGAGCGCTGCCTGCCGGCGCGCGAGCCGCGGGGCGGCCCACCCACCGTAGGTCAGCAAAGGAACAAACCGTTTCATGGCAACCGTCAGCATCCTGATTCCGGGCCGCAGAGCCGACTATCTTGGCCGCGCACTGATCAGCGCACAGCGACAAACGTTCGGCGACGTCGAAATCCTCGTCGGCGACGAGACGCCCGATGCCGCGTTGCAACCGATCGTCGACCGCCTCGACGACGCTCGCATTCGCTACATTCGGCATAGCCCCGACGACGCTCTACGCATTGACGAGGTACTCTGGGCACGCGCGAGCGGTCGCTACGTGAAATGGCTCGGCGATTCGGACATGCTGATGCCCGAGTCGGTGGAGCGGCTCGTCGATGCGTTCAGGCGCGCACCGGATTCGGTTCTCGCCTTTCACGGGCGCGTCTTCGTCGACGCCAACGACTCGGTCGTCGACACACCCCGATCGCTCATGAAGGTCAACGAGCTGGGCCTTGTCGGCCGTGATTTGCTCGTGAGGGAAATGGTCGGCGAGTTGCGCAACTTCGTCGGCGAGACGTCCAATGTCATGGTCGACCGTCAACGAGCCAGCGCCGACGATATCTTCGCCTATCGCGGTTTCAAGCTCGACGGGCTCGGCGACGTGGGGATGTACCTTAACCTCGCGGAACGCGCGCCGCTCATTGCCGTCGGCGGATACTGGAGCATGTCGCGTCGCGATGCCAGCGAGCGGGCGCGTCGGCTACAGACGTACGAGAGTGCCGCCATTTATGAATGGGAGCTGTTCGTGCGAGGCGAAGCCGCATCCGGGCGCCTCACCGGAGCGGCCCTTGCCGAAGCAGCGGCGCGCCTGCAGCGAGTCTATTCAGCGCGGAAGGGCGATTTTCCAGAACTCGCTCGGCTGCTCGACAATCTCGGTGAGCTGACTACGGTCGCGGCCCCCGAGCTATTCGATACGGAACGCTTTCGATCCGGCTACGCCTCGGCCCGTGCCGCGGTTGCTGCGCGGACGTCGCAAGCCGCATTGGGAGTCTCGTCGAATGGGCACGCTGCGGCCACGATCGCACCGCGAGACACGGACCGTCTCACGGCGGTGACGGCCAAGCCGGTGCGGCTGGTGTGCGCGACCCGCGTTTCGCAGGAGCGGTTCATGACCGACACGGCGCTCGGCCGTTCTTTGTCGGCGCATCGATACGAGCAGGCGCCGGAGTTATTGCTCTACGCCAACAACTCGACGGGACTGCCGACGCTCTACAACGCAGCCATCGAGCAATCGGCCTCTCATCCGGCCATCCTTGTCTTCGTGCATGACGATGTGTCGATCGTCGATTTTTTCTGGGCCGAGCGTGTTCAGGAGGCGCTGCGGCACTTCGACGTAGTGGGCCTCGCCGGCAATCGGCGCCGCTTGCCGCGGCAGCCGGCCTGGGCCTTCGGCACGCCGGATTTCAAGTGGGACGACGCCGCTTACTTGAGCGGTTCCGTGGGCCACGGCAACGGCTTTCCGAGCCAGGTTTCGCGTTTTGGTCCCGCTGGTGTCGAGTGCAAACTGCTCGACGGGCTCATGCTGATCGCGGACAGCGAGCGACTGGTCCAAGCCGGCGTGCGGTTCGACGAGCAGTTCGCGTTCCATTTCTACGACGTGGATTTCTGTCGCCAGGCCGAATCGAAAGGACTGCGCATGGGCACCTGGCCGATCAGCGTCGTGCATGAAAGCGGGGGCGCATTCGGCTCCGCCGCGTGGCGCGCCGGATACGAACGCTATTTGCGCAAGTATGGCGAGTGACCAAAACCAGGCCCAGAACCGGCTCTCCAACGAAGCGATCGATGCCTTCGGCTCCAACGCCGAGGGCGTCGCTTTTTTGCGTCCGGCACTGAAAGAAGAGCCCAGCGTTCGGTTCGTGACGCCGCCGGCGATTGCCGTTCGTCCCGCACCGAGCGCACTTTCGACGTCCGCTTCGGCATCGGTACCCGCGCAGGATCCCGTATCGAGCGTGCCTGCGCCGATCGAAATCGGCCTTGCCCATCAGCAAGCCGGTCGCTTCGCGGAAGCAGCAGCCATCTACGAGCAGATTCTCGCGGTAGACCCCGAACACCCCGACGCGCTGCATCTGCTGGGCCTCGTCGCTTATCACCTGGGAGACTATCCCAGGGCGATGGACCTGATCATGCGGGCGCTTTCTCACCGCGAAAGCGAAGTCTTCTACGGCAACCTCGGCAATGTACTTGCCGCGCGCGGCATGAAGGCCGCCGCGATCGAGAGCTTTTGCCAGGCGATCGTGCTCAAGCCGGACTACGTGCCCGCGCAAAACAAT
The DNA here is from genome assembly GCF_002934455.1 of Trinickia symbiotica. Taxonomy (GTDB): domain Bacteria; phylum Pseudomonadota; class Gammaproteobacteria; order Burkholderiales; family Burkholderiaceae; genus Trinickia; species Trinickia symbiotica. The sequence continues at coordinate 179,706 of NZ_PTIR01000010.1, forward strand.
CTCGGCAACCTGTTGCGCGAAAGCGGTCAATTGGCCGCGGCCGTCGAATGCTTCAAGAGCGTGATCCGGCTTCAGCCCGACTACGCCGAGGCTCACAACAACCTGGCCAATACGCTCGTCGATCTCGGGGAGCTTGATGCCGCAATCGATCACTATCGTCGCGCAATCGAGCTGTCACCGTACCGCTTCGAGATACGCAGCAATCTGCTCTTCATCGTTGCTTACCGCGAAAACCTCGATCAGGCAGAGTATTTGGCCGAAGCGATGGCGTTCGGTCGCGCCGTCGAGACGACGGTCAAGCCGCGAACCGACTGGTGCGTGCCGCTCGTGCGCGAGCGCGCGGGACCGCTGCGCGTCGGGCTCGTTTCGGGCGATCTCAAGGTCCATCCGACCGGGTTCTTTCTCGAAAGCATCCTCGAACATATCGACCGGCGGCGTATCGAGTTCGTCGCGTATCCGACTCGGCGTTTCGAGGATTTCCTGACCGCGCGCATCAAGCCTCATTTCGCCGAGTGGACGAGTCTCGCAGGGCTTTCCGACGAGCTCGCCGCGCGCCGCATTTGCGACGACCGAATCGACATACTCGTCGATCTCTCGGGACACGCGAATTTCAATCGCCTGCCGCTATTCGCGTGGCGCCCTGCGCCTGTACAGGCGACCTGGCTCGGCTATTTCGCGACGACTGGCCTCGCATCGATCGATTACATTCTCGGCGATCCCCACGTATTGCCGCCCGGATGCGATGATCAGTACACCGAAAGAATTTGTCGGCTGCCCGACAGCTATCTGTGCTTTACGCCGCCCGACTACGACGATGTCGCCGTCGGCGAGCTGCCGATGCTTGCGCATGGCCATGTCACGTTCGGTTGTTTCAATCACTTGATGAAGATGAACGACCGCGTCGTCGCCGTGTGGGCGCGGATTCTGCAGGCGGTGCCGGGCTCGCGGCTCTTTCTGAAGGCGAAGCAGCTCGGCGAAGAGAGCGCGCGCCAGTCGACGGTCGCGCGATTTGCGGCCGTCGGCATCGAGGCGGATCGCCTTGTCCTCGAAGGGGCTTCGCCACGCAAGGCGTACTTCGAGGCCTATCGTCACGTCGACATCGCATTGAGCCCGTTTCCCTATCCAGGTGGGACCACGAGCGTCGAGGGTCTCTGGATGGGCGTACCCGTGCTGTGCCGCCGCGGCGATCAATTTCTGTCGAACATCTGTGCGAGCATGCTTCATTCGGCAGGGCTCGAGGAGTGGATTGCCGAAGACGACGATGAGTACGTGGCGAAGGCCATCGCATTCGCGAACGATCGAGATGCGTTGGCCGAATTGCGCCAGGGGCTCCGCGCGAGATTGATCGCCTCGCCTCTGTGCGATGCGAGGCGTTTCGCGCGCCATCTGGAAGCGGCGTTCGAGGGAATGTGGCGCGAGCGTATGCGCGAGCTCTCGAGAATATCGGCAATGGGCCCTGGTATTCCTCCATCGGAGCCGGTTCGATGAAGCCGCGAATCAATGCACAGCAACAAAGCGCGCGCGGCGTTGGAGGCGGTGCGCAAGACGTCGCCTCTCTCTTGAACGAGGCGTTGGCCCATCACCAGGCGGGGCGCCTCGTCGATGCCAAGGCGCTCTATTCGCGGATTCTTGCGATCGCGCCCAAGCACGCCGACGCACTCCATTTCATGGGGCTGCTGGCCTGCCAGATCAAGCAATACGACGCGGGACTCGTGCTGATGCGCGAATCGATCGCGATTCATCCGAATCCGATCTACCACAACAACTTCGGTAATGCGTTGCGGGAGGCAGGGCGGCTACCCGAGGCGATCGATGCGTATCGCCAAGCGGTGGCGCTCAAGGTCGACTACGCCGAGGCGCACAACAATCTCGGCAATGCACTGCGCGAAAAGGGTGAACCCCGAGCCGCGCTCGAAAGCTGCGTGCATGCGATCGAGCTGCGTCCGGGCTATGCGGAGGCTTACAACAACCTCGGCAATGCGCTGAAGGACTTGGGCGAGCTCGCCGCCGCGGCCGAAAGCTATGGCAAGGCCATCTGGTCGAAACCAGCGTTCGCCGAGGCGCATCTGAATCTCGGCCACGTGCGCAAGGCCCAGGGCGAGCTGGAGGCGGCAGTGGCCTCGTACCGAGCGGGCATTGCCTGCGCGCCGAATCTCGCCGCCGCCCACGATAGTCTCGCGACGCTGCTTCTGCACCGTGGCGATATAAACGGCGCCATCGAGGCGTATCGACGCGTCGTCGAACTCGAGCCGACTTCGGCTGAAGCGCACAATACCCTTGGCAATGCGCTCAACAATGCGGGTCGCCCTGACGCGGCCGTGCCGTTCTACGAGCAGGCCATCGCGCTCAAGCCGGAATTCCCGGATCCCTACCACAACCTCGCGAACGCGTTGCGTCGGGTCGGCGTGCCGACGCGCGCCGTTGAGTTCGCCCGGCGGGCGATCGAGCTGCGCGGCGGCGACTCGCCGTCGTTTCACAACAACCTCGGAGCGATCCTCGCCGATCTGAATCAGTTCGACGCGGCGCTACAGTCTCATCGCAATGCACTTGCGATTGATCCGGACTTCGGCGAATCGCACACTTGCGTGCTATTCGGACAATCGTACATCGCGAACTGGTCGGCCGAGACCCATCTGGCCGATGCGCGTTACTTCGGCGAGCGGATGGCGGCACGCGCGCGGCCTTATTCGCAGTGGCCGGCGTTCGAGGCCATGAATCGAGCCGAGTCGTGCGCGCATGTCGAGTCGGGCGTGCCGCATCGGCGCCAAAAACGCCCGCTGAAGGTCGGTTTCGTTTCGGCCGATTTCCGAAAGCACCCGGTCGGCTATTTCCTCGAGTGCGTGCTCGCGCAGCTCGATCGCACACGGATCGAGCCGATCGCTTACTCGAACGGATTGCACAACGACGAGCTGACGGCGCGCATCAAGCCGCGCTTCGCGACGTGGCGCCATGTCGCTGAGATGGACGATGCGGCGCTGGCCGAGCGCATCCATGAGGACCGCATCGATATTCTCGTTGACCTCGCCGGCCACACGGGGCGCAACCGTCTGCCAATGTTCGCCTGGCGCCCCGCGCCGGTTCAGGTGAGCTGGCTCGGCTACTTCGCGACGACGGGCCTCGCCGAAATCGACTACGTGCTGGCGGACCGGCACGTCGTGCCGTCGGGCGAGGAAGGGCAATACGTCGAGCGAATATGGCGGCTGCCCGATTGCTATCTCTGCTTTACGCTGCCCGACGAGATGGCGTCGGTTTCGCCGCTGCCCGCGTTGAAGAACGGCTACGTGACACTCGGTTGCTTCAACAATCACAAAAAGCTCAACGACGGCGTGATTGCTGTCTGGTCGCGCGCGCTGCATGCGCTGCCGAACTCGCGTTTGCTGCTCAAGAATCACCAGTTGAGCGAAGCAATGATTCGCGATGAGACGCTCGCGCGATTCGCCGCGCAGGGAGTCGGGGCGCAACGTTTGATCCTCGAAGGACCTTCTTCGCGCGACGAGTATTTCGCGGCCTATCACCGCGTCGACTTCGCCCTCGACCCGTTCCCCTATCCGGGGGGGACGACGAGCGTCGAAGCGCTCTGGATGGGCGTACCCGTGCTCGGCAGGCGCGGCAATCGGTTTCTCTCGCATCTCGGCGAGATGGTCCTGCAAACGGTCGGTCTGCCCGAATGGATCGCAACTGACGACGACGATTACGTGGCGCGTGCCATCGCGTTTGCCGGCGATCTGCCGGCGCTTGCCGCACTGCGCTCGGGCTTGCGCGAGCGTGTCGTGCGCTCGCCGCTTTGCGACGCGCCGCGCTTCGCGGTTCATCTTGCGGGAGCCTTCGAGCAGATGTGGGAAGCGCGCGTCGCACAACATGCCATGGAAACGAGCCGATGAGCGATTTCACGACAGACCGCAGCAGCGCTACAGGATTATTCGAGGCTGGCATCGCCCATCATCGCGCCGGCCGCCTCGATGAGGCGCGTGGATTTTACGAACGCACGCTTGCGGCGATTCCCCGGCATGGCGACGCGCTGCACCTGCTCGGCGTGATCGCGATCCAGCGGCAGCAGTACGCGCAAGCGTTCGATCTCATCTGCCGTGCCATCGAAATCAGCGAGCAGGCGATCTACTTCGACAATCTCGGCTCCGCCCTCTTCGGCTGGGGCAAGCTCACGGCGGCCGCGGAAAGTCATCAGCAGGCGATCGCGCTCGACCCGCAGAGCTTTCGCGCGCACAACAATCTGGGGAACGTGCTTCACCGGATGCGGCTGCCGGCAGCCGCCGCGGCGAGCTTTCGGGCGGCGATTGTCCTCAACGCCGATTTCGCCGAGGCGCACAGCAATCTCGGCAATGTACTGCGCGAACTGGCCGAGCCGGAGATGGCCGCCGAGCATTGCCGCAAGGCGATAGCGCTGAACCCCGAGTTTGGCGAGGCGCACAACAATCTCGGCAATGCACTCAGGACGCGAGGTAAGCTCGTCGAGGCCGCCGAGTGCTACCGTCGGGCGCAACGCCTGATGCCCCAGGAGGCACAGGTTCCGCTCAATCTTGGCATCGTCAACCGCGAGATGGGAAAGCCTGACGAGGGCATCGCCTATTTCAGGCAGGCTCTTGCGTTGCGCCCATCGTGGGCCGAAGCGTGGAGCAACCTGCTTTTTTCGCTGAGCTTCGCGGAGAAGGTGACACCCGATGCCTATCTGCGAGAGGCGCTGACATTCGGCCGCATCGCATGCGAAGCAGTTCGGCCGTACACAGCATGGTCCATCGATGCGACACCTGGTGCACCGTTGCGCGTCGGCTTCGTCTCGGGGGATTTGCGCTCGCATCCGGTTGGTTATTTCCTCGAAGGCGTGCTCGCGCATGTGGATCCCGCGCGCGTGCGGCTTTACGCTTATTCGACTCGACCCATCGAGGATGCACTGACTGCGCGAATCAAGCCGCGTTTTGCCGTCTGGCGTACGCTGGTCGGGCTCAACGATGAGCAGGCGGCGCGCGCGATCCATGACGACGGCATTCAGGTGCTCCTCGATCTATCTGGACACACCGACAGCAATCGGCTTCCCGTCTTCGCATGGAAGCCTGCCCCGGTGCAGGCGAGCTGGATCGGCTATTTCGCGTCGACGGGCCTGGCGGCGATCGACTACGTCGTCGGCGACGAATGGGTGTTGCCGCCCGACGAGGCGGGCCATTTCGTCGAGCGTCCATGGCGTCTTCCGCACGGCTACCTCTGCTTTACGCCGCCCGAGCCGCCTGTCGAGATCGACGCATCGCGCCGCGAAGCGGAGGCGCCGCCGACGTTCGGTTATCTGGGCGATTTTTCGAAAGTCAATGATCGTGTCGCGGCCGTTTGGGCGAAGATTCTTCGCCGTGTTCCCGGCTCGAAGCTCTTCCTCAAGGCATTTCAATTCGGCAATGACGCCGAGCGCGAGGCGGCGCGCGCGCGCTTTGGCGCGCTCGGGATCGACTCGGAACGATTGGTCCTGGAGGGGCCTTCGCCGCGTGCCGAGTATCTGGCCGCCTACAATCGCGTCGACCTCGTGCTGAGTCCGTTTCCCTATCCGGGCGGCACCACGACTGCCGAGGGCTTATGGATGGGCGTGCCCGTGCTGTGCAAGCGCGGCGACCGATTCCTGGGCCACCTGTGCGAGAGCGTCGTTAGAAGCGTGGGGCTCGACGATTGGATTGCCGCTGACGAGGACGATTACGTCGCGAAGGCAACTGGGTTCGTGCACGACCGGCGAGCACTCGCCGCACTGACCGCCACGCTTAGAGCGCGCGTGCTCGCGTCTTCCCTTACCGACGCTCCTCGCTTTGCCCGCACGCTAGAGGACGCCTTCGCGGCAATGTGGCGGACTTACGAATCCGCTGCCTAGGGTACTAGCGTAGCCGCTGTGTCTTCCGATAGAGGCGGGCCGCTTCGATGCCGCGCCGCGCTTCGGAAAAGCGCGACGAGCACATGTCGCGTGCTTCGCGCGCCTTCTCGATGATGACGGCGTTCATCGCTTGAATTTCTCGGATCATGGCGAGGTTCTCTTCGCTCTGACCGGCGGCAAGCGACATCAGGAGCGGAGCGCGCTCCTTGGAAACGTCGGCCGCGATCTGCCAGTCGCCCGCCTCGAGGGCGGCAACGATGGTCCGGCTGAGTTCGTGCGCGCGAGCAAGCACTTCCTGAGACATTTCGTTCGGTCCTTCGTGTTACTTGCTGTTGAGCGAGCCCGAGAGGCCGCCGCCGCCGAACAGCCGGTTCAGGTAGCTCGTTTCGTTCGTCGTCTGCGCCATGAGCGTATTCAACTGCGTGAACTGAGCCTGATACTGCGCGGTCAGCGTCTGCTCCCAGGCCGTGAGTGACGTTTGCGCCTGCGATTGCGCCGCGAGATCGGCATTGAGCGACGACTCGCGTTGCGTGATCTGGCCCGTCGCCGAATCGGTGTACGAACTGATGAAGGCGTTCAACTGCTCGCCGAAGCCGTTCGTGCCGTTGAAGATCGCTGAGACCGTGGAAGGCGACGTCGCGAGCGTCGAATTAAGCTTCGACGTATCGAGCGAGAGCGTGCCGTCGTGATTGAGGTTGATGCCGATCTGAGCAAGATCGTAAGTCGTGCCGCCCACCGTGATGCCGCTGCTCATGATCGATGCGATGCCGTTCACAGCGGAGTTCAGCATAGCGTCGCCGAGCAGCGGCCCGGCTTGCGAGCCCTGTGCCGCGCTTGCGTTGAACGAGGAGAGCGACGTCTCGGTCGAAATCCACTGGTTGTACGCCGTCACGAAGCTTTGAATCTGATTGGAGATCGCCGTCGTGTTCTGGGCGATGCTCAGTGTCTGCGTCGTGCCGACGGATGCGCTCGTGAGCGCGAGGTTGACGCCCGTCAGCGCGTTCGTGATCGTGTTGCTCGCGCTATCGATGGAGGTGCCGCTGACCGTCAGCTTCGCGTCTTGCGCCGCGGTGACTTGCGTGAAGTTGGCCGTCGCCATGCCCGAATCGACGCCGGCGCCGCCCGATACGGTGACGGTGTTCGCGGCGCCCGTTTGCGTCGACGTGAGCACGAGGTGCTGGCCGTCCGTACCGGTGACGACGGCAGCCGTCACGCCCGGGTTGGTCGACGAATTGTTGATCGCATTGGCCACGCCCTGCAGCGTGTTGTTCGTCGAGTCGAGCGTGATCGACATCGAGCCGCTGCCCACGCCGATCGTCAGTGTGCCCGTTCCGAGCGTGGCACCGCTCGCATAAGCCTTCGAGGAAATTTGGTTGGCTGTTGCGATCTGCGTGACGTTGATCGAGTAGGTGCCCGCCGCCGCGCCCGTCGTCGTCGACGCCGTGATGCCGCTTCCGCTCATCGTCGCGCTGAGCGATTGGAAGATCGTGCCATCGACGAGACTACCGGCCTGGCCGGCCGTCGACGTTTGACCGGACAGCGCGCTCAGCACGGACGACAGCGCTGACTGCATGCTGCCGAGCGCCGAGAGCATCGTGTTGTCGCTCGAAATGGCGTTCGTGATCGTCTGTTGCTGCCCGGCGGTCTTTGCGGTAACGAGCGAGGAGACCAGCGAGCTTACGTCGAGTGTCGAGTTCGTCAGGCCGGACAGAATAGATTGCGCCGCTTGCTGGAGCAGAGAGCTCTCGCTGCTTGCAGTGCCATTGACGCCCGTCGTCGTGATAGTGCTCATGTCATGCTCTCCACACGCTGCCGTTGTCTCTAGGGTTGAGTCAGTCGTTCCTTTGAGTCAGCGGTTCCTCAATGCACAACGGGAGGCATGCCTCCCGGTGATCCGCCGACGGTGGTGCGACAGGAGTTCGATCGCCGATGGCGCCTGTCGCACCGTGACGAACCGAAGCGGTCCGTCACGCGAAGTGCGTAGCTTACTGCAGGAGCTTCAGCACTTGTTGCGGCAGCGAGTTGGCCTGTGCGAGCACCGAAATACCGGCTTGTTGCAGCACCTGCGCCTTCGACAGGTTCGCCGTTTCTTGCGCGAAGTCGGCGCCGACGATCTGCGATTCCGAAGCCGTCAGGTTCGTCGATTCCGTTTGCGTGTTCGTGATCGCGGCCTGGAACGTGTTCTGCGTTGCACCGAGCGTCGCCTGGAACGTCGAGATTTGCGTCAGCGCGGCATCGATCGCGGTGATGGCGTTTTGCGCACCCGACGTCGTGCTGACGTCCACGGACGAGACGCCGAGGCCACCCGCGTTCCACGTGGTCGTGCCGAAGTTCGCCGTGATCGTCTGGTTTGCGCTCGCGCCGACCTGGAAGCTCACGCTGCCGCTCGAGCCGAGGCCGCCGCCGAGCAGCGTTTGACCGTTGAACGACGTTTGCTGTTCGACGCGGTTGATTTCTCCGAGACGCGTGCCGACTTCCGTCTGCAGGTCAGCTTGCGCTGCCGTGCCGAGCGAGCCGTCGCCCGATTCGACCGCCAGCTGGCGGATACGCTGCAGGTTCGAGACGATCGACGAGAGGGCGCCGTTCGCCGTTTGAACCATCGAGATACCGTTGTTGGCGTTCATCACGCCTTGGTTCAGCGCGTTGATCGACGCGGTTTGCTGCGTGGCGATCGCGAGACCGGCGGCGTCGTCGGCAGCCGTGTTGATGCGGTTGCCCGACGACAGACGGTTGATGGCTTGCGACAGGGCGCTTTGCGTGCCCGACAGGTTCGTCTGCGTCTGCAGCGACAGGATATTAGTGTTGATGTTGAGCATTTCTTTCCTCGTGTGAAAACGTCCAGAAAACAAGGCCGTACGGGTTCGGCGTCGCGCTTCCACGATTGGCGCTGCCCGCCTGTCCTGGTTGTCGGCGAGGGCGGGAAGAAACTTTAGGGAAGGATTGACGAAATAGCCGACGAATGCATTTCGCGGCGATCGGACAGGCCGGCGCGACGGTGCGATGAGCGGTGCGCAGGCCCTCTTGCCGTCGGCCGATTACGGGCGGCTAACTTCAGCCTTGGGGGCGGGGAACCGTCGGTATGCGGCCTGGGGGGCATTCCATTGCATTCCATTGAATTCTTGTCATTCGTTGGTCATCGTTGCCGACATCTTCGGCGGAAACCACGGCGGGCTAGCAATCGCCCCCGAGTTCTGATACCATCCAACGTTTCGTCCGTGTCTCGACGCCGACCGAGCGGGTTTTCCCAAAGGTGCGGGGCATGGGGGCGCGGCCTGCAAGGAAGTCTCGTGAAACCTTGCAAGGGAACCGCCGCGCCGGCGGAAGCGGCGCGTGCGCGTCATGCCGCCCCACGCACTTGAACGTACCTGGAAAATAGATGACGACGATTTTGCTGAAGGAAAACGAGCCGTTCGAGGTGGCGATTCGCCGCTTTCGCCGCGCCATCGAAAAGAATGGACTGATCGCCGAGCTGCGCGAGCGCCAGACCTATGAAAAGCCGACGGCCGTGCGCAAGCGCAAGAAGGCCGCCGCGGTCAAGCGCCTGCACAAGCGCCTGCGCAGCCAGATGCTGCCGAAAAAGCTCCACTGAGCGAGCGTTGCCGCATGTCGGGCATGGCTCGCATGCGGAGGCTTCAGACAGATGGCGGTGCGCTCCGGAACGGAGCCGCGCCGCCGTTTTGTTTTGCACGAACGATTTCGTGAGGGCAACGGCGTGTGCGCAAGTTGCCGGCACGAGCCGCGGTTCTGGCGGCTTCAGGTGCCGTAGAACCTAGCGCTTAGCGTTGCGCCCCTCGGCATCCGGGTCACGGATCTGCTGACCTTTTGGTTTGGGGTTCTTCAGGCTTTGCGGATGTCGGCGTTGGTTATGCCTGCTTGTGTCAGGCCGACTTCTTTCTGCTGGGCTTCGCTTTGGCCAGCTTGGCGCACCGTGCTCGCCAGGCGCAACTCGTCTGGTGATCGTTGACCATGCCGACGGCCTGCATGAACGCATAGCAGATCGTTGAGCCGACGAACTTGCAGCCGTATCCCTTGAGTGCCTTGCTCAGTTCGTCCGATATGGGCGTCGAGGCGGGCGCGTGCTCCTTGTACAGCGCCCAGTCGTTCTGAATCGGCTCGCCGTCGACGAAAGACCAAACGAAGTTCGCGAGCGAGCCATGCTCGGCTTTAATGCGCAATACAGCGCGCGCGTTGGCGACGGCGGCCTCGAGCTTGGCACGATTGCGCACGATGCTGGCATCGCCCATCAGCCTCTCGATATCGGCTTCCGTATAGCGCGCGACAGCTTCGACGTCGAAATCGGCGAAGGCGCGGCGATACCCTTCGCGCTTGCCGAGGATCGTCGACCATGAGAGCCCCGCTTGCGCGCCTTCGAGCACGAGCATTTCGAAAAGATGCCGGTCGTCGCGAGACGGGACGCCCCATTCGCTGTCATGGTATTGCTCGTCGGCCGGTGTTCTTACCCAATTGCAGCGCTCGTTCATTCGGAGGCTCCTCGTTTCGCGTTGGCGTCGGCGCGATTCGGATCGGTTTCGCCGTACGTGGGCAAGAAGAATAACGGATCGGCGACGCGCGGTAATTTGGCCGAATGGGAGATTGGCGGCGAACCGCGAAGCAGATACGCTTGCTCATCGGCGCGGTCCGGCGAAGCGCGATCGAAAGCCGCGCAGCCTGCCGCGATCGGTCTTGGGCAACGTCCAGCCAGGCTTTGCATACCCACTGCTCGGAACCGGCCTTCAGGCCGCAGTTTCGGCTCCCAGCCTTGAAGGGCGGAGTTTTAAGCCGAGGCTCCTTTTACGATAAAGCGATATCCAGCACTTATGAGTATCGAAGAAAGCGCGCAAGCAGCGCAGTTCCTCGTCGGTGTAGATGGCGGCGGCAGCGGCACACGTGTCGTACTGGCGGACGCGACGAGCGGCAATGAACTCGCGCAAGCCACGGGCGGCGCGTCGGCGCTCGCGCTAGGCGCCGAACGTGCGTGGGCAGCAATCGGCACGGCTGTCGCGCAGGCCTTCGAGCGCGCGGCGCTGGAACTCGAATGGTCGCGCTGCGCGCTCGGCTGCGGGCTCGCGGGCGTCAACAATCGCGACTGGCTCGCCGCATTCAAGGCGCAAGCGCCGCGACTCGCCATGCTCGCCGTGGAGAGCGATGCCTACACGACCTTGCTTGGCGCGCACGGCGGATCGGCGGGCGTCATCGTCGCGCTCGGCACGGGCAGCATCGCGGCCGTGCTCGCGGAAGACGGCAGTTGCCGAATCGCCGGCGGCTATGGCTTCCCGTCCGGGGACGAGGCAAGCGGCGCATGGCTCGGCTTGCGCGCGATCGTGCATGCGCAGCAAGCGCTGGACGGCCGCGCGCCGGCGGACGAGTTTTCTGATGCGCTGCTCGCGCAAACGGGCGCGCATGACCGCGACAGTCTCGTCGTCTGGCTGTGCGCCGCGAATCAAGCGGCCTACGCGAGCCTCGCGCCGATCGTGCTCGCACATCGAACGCATCCGGTTGCGATGCGGCTGCTCGCCGAAGCCGGACGCGACATCGCTCGGCTCATCGACGCGCTGGATCCCGCCGCACGCCTGCCTGTGGCGCTTTGCGGCGGCCTCGGTGAGCCGCTGCGCGCGCACATTCCGCATTCTCATAGCAACCGGCTCGTAGCGCCGCGCGCCGATTCCGCGCATGGGGCCCTCGAACTCGCGCGGCGCGCGGCCGGCGAGCGGCCGCCGCGCCAGGCGCACTAGCCACGTTAAAATGGCGGCCTCGCCGTTTCGGCCGTTTGTCCTGAAGCCATGTATCAAGTCATCGCCACCGATCTCGATGGAACGCTGCTCAATAGCGAGCATCAGCTCGATCCTTTCACGGTGGCGACGGTGCGGCGGCTGGCCGAAGAAGGGATCCATTTCGTCATCGCGACTGGACGCCACTACTGCGATGTCGCGGGCATTCGCGATGTGCTTGGTATCCGCCCGTATCTCGTCACATCGAACGGCGCGCGCGTGCACGCGCCCGACGACACGCTGATTCACGCGCTCGATTTGCCGGCCGCGACCGTGCGAAAGCTCGTGCGCCCCGAAATCGCGGGTGAGCATCGACGCGTCATCGTCAATCTTTTTGCCGACGACGCCTGGCTTATCGATCGCGATGCCCCGCATCTGCTTGCCTTCCATCGCGACTCCGGATTTCGCTATGAAATCGTCGATCCGCTCGAGCATGACGGCCACGATATCGCCAAAGTGCTTTATATCGGCGAGCCCGACGATCTTGCGCAAGTGGCGGCGAATCTAGCGCGCGAATTCGGCGAGACGCTTTACGTGACTTATTCGCTGCCCGACTGTCTGGAAGTCATGAGCGCGAATGTTTCGAAAGGCCGGGCCCTGGAATTCGTATTGGCGCGCCTCGGCGCGGACAATGCGAACTGCGTCGCTTTCGGCGACAACATGAACGACATCGATCTGCTCGAGACGGCCGGCCACCCTTTCATGATGAACAACGCGAATCCGCAACTGATGGCACGGCTGCCGCAAGTGCCGCGCATCGGGAACAACTTCGAAGCCGGGGTCGCGCATCAGCTTCGCAAGCTCTTTTCGATCACCGACGAATTGACTTCCTGATAGCCGCGCCGGCCTCATTGGGCGGCTCAGTCGACTATAAGCATGGCCCATGCGCCATGCGGCCAGGAGATTCGATGCATTCGACCTGCATCGGCTCCGAGTGATCCGGCATTACGCAATGACTGGCGGAACGCTCAAGCGAATTAGTGAATTCCCTGAATGCGTCACGAACTGAAATATTTCATTGCGTTAATGTGGCATTACCCACGGTAGGCGCGGGCTCGAGAATTATCATATGATTTCCTGGTAAACCCAGGTGAATTGAGCATTGCCAGCTTTGCGCGTTCCGACTAACCTCCGGGCACGCATTGTTCTTTTATCCAGGGAGACCACGATGTCCCAATACGCAGAACTCAAGGCACAGATTGCGAAGCTGCAGGCGCAGGCGGACGAGGTAAGGCGCGCCGAGCTTGCCGACGTCATCGCCGACATCCAACAAAAAATCGCCGAATTCGGGCTGTCGGCGCGTGACCTCGGTTTCGCGGAAGCGCCTCGTCGTGGTCGTCCCCGCAAGGGCAGCACGCAGAAAGCACCGCTGCCGGCGAAATACCGGGATCCGAAGACGGGGGCGACGTGGAGCGGCCGCGGTCGAGTGCCGGGCTGGATGCAAGGCAAGAACCGCGACCGTTATCTCATCAAAGAGTGAATGCGCTGTGATGCGCGCCGCCGAAGGCCTGCTGCTTCCGAGCCCCCACTGGCGCCGCGCAAGGACCGTCGCACATCACATCAACCCGCCGCGACACTGCGCAGCGCGGGGCGGCGCGCGGTGCGCTCGATCAGCGTTTCATACTTCTCGACATAGGCGCGCGCCATCGCCTGCGCGGTGAAGCGCCGCTCGAACTGAGCGCGGATTTCTTCGCGTGAGAGCTCGTCGAGCCGCTGTACGGCGGCAACGGCGCTATGTGTGTCTTCGACGATGTATCCGGTCACACCGTGGTCGATCACCTCGGGCACCGAGCCGCGGTTGAATGCGACGACGGGCGTCCCGCAGGCCATCGCTTCGATCATGACGAGCCCGAACGGCTCGCACCAGTCGATCGGGAACAGCAACGCTTTCGCGCCCGAGAGGAATTCGGGCTTTTGCGTCTCGTCGATCTCGCCGATGAACTCGACATGGGCTTCGCCGAGCAGCGGCTCGATCTCCGTCTTGAAGTAGTCGCGGTCGACCTTGTCGATTTTTGCCGCGATCTTGAGCGGCAGCCCGCTCATGGCGGCGATGCGAATCGCGGTATCGACACGCTTTTCCGGGCAGATGCGGCCGAGGAACGCCAGATACTCGGGCTCCTCCTGCGTGCGCGGTGTCAGCAGCCCCGAGGGCAGGCCATGGTAGACGTTGCCGAGCCAATTGGCCTGCGGCAACGGTGTGCGCTGCGACTGCGATATCGAAATGACCGGTGCATCCGTGAACGTGTTGAAGACGGGCTGCAGCTCGGGCAGATCGAGCCGCCCGTGCAGCGTCGTCACGAACGGCGTCCCTGCGTTCGCGAACAGGGCGAACGGCAGGTAATCGAGATGGAAATGCAGCACGTCGAAGTCGGACGCGAGACGCCGCACTTGCTCGAGCAGCAGCATGTGCGGAGCGAGGGGATCGCGAATCGAGGGGTCGAGCCGCAGGGCTCGCGGCCACGCCGCTTCGAGCGTAGCCGAAGTCACCGAGTCGCCGCTCGCAAACAGCGTCACGTCGTGGCCGAGCTCGACAAGCGCTTCGGTCAGGTACGACACGACGCGCTCGGTACCGCCATAGAACTTCGGGGGAACGGCCTCGTAAAGCGGCGCAATTTGAGCGATTCGCATACGGGAATCTCCTTGCTTAAAAAGAGCGGCGCCGTTTTTCGCTGCTGCGCCGCATAAGGTCCTTGGTTGTCATTATCGGGAGCGGACGCGCCGCTGCTTAGCGCATTTTCAAACCCTTAAGCCTTGTTACAGCCCGAAACAGCGGCGTCGCGAGCGGGTGTGTCGACGCTGCGCAAGCGTTTCGCAAGGCGCGCGCAACGTCCGAGCGGCGTGGCGCGGGTCACGCATTTATTGCAAAGCAGCGACCACCCTCCCTATAATCTGCCTGTGTGCCGCCGCGGGTGATCGCGCCGTAATTTCCCGCAGCGCCCGGCCCGGCGCGGTTCAGAGCGCTTGGCAGTCTCCAAAATAGCAAGAACGCGGCCCGATGTAGGAATAACTCCTACATGCATTCCAGATAGTTCCGACACGCCCCGCGGTTCTTCTTCCGATTTCCAGTCTTTTTACAATTCGACACAATTGCGCCAAGCCCAAGAAGGGCCGGCTCGCGCGCGGCGTTGGCGCCGCATCGGGCAAACGTTTCCGAATGACCGAGCACCGCATCGGAAGTGTGCGGCATCGAACGGGGGAAATCATGGACGCAACCAGCGAAACGCTCAGCGAGATCAAAGACGTCAATCTGTCGTATTTGCTGCTTGCCCAACGGCTGCTGCGCGAGGACAGGGCAATGGGGATGTTCCGCATGGGCATCTCGGACCAGCTCGCCGACGTGCTGGCGAACCTCACGCTCGCGCAGACGGTGAAGCTCGCCGCATCGAACCAGCTTTTGTGCCGCTTCCGCTTCGACGATCACGCGGTGCTTTCGTCGCTGGCCGATAAAGGCAAGTCGTCGGCGCTCTCGCATTCGCATTCCGCCATTCTGATGGCGGGCCAGCCGGCCGAAACGATCGGCTGATCGCGCGAGCTCAGCTAATATGGCAACAAAGAGCGTAGTGCTCGAAGTCAAGGAAATCACGCTGGCGATCGAGCTGATCGAACTCGGCGCGCGTTTGCAGTTGCTCGAGGCCGAAACGAGCCTCTCGCGCGACAGGCTCATCAAGCTCTATAAGGAACTGAAAGGCGTTTCGCCGCCGAAGGGCATGCTGCCGTTTTCCACGGACTGGTTCATGACCTGGCAGCCGAACATCCATTCCTCGCTTTTCTACAATATTTACCGGTTCATGGCGCTCCATGGCCGCTGCGAGACGATTCAGAGCATCGTCAAAAGTTACCGGCTCTATCTCGAGCATGCGGCCTTGCATGGCGACGAGCCGCTGCTTTCGCTCACGCGTGCCTGGACCCTCGTGCGTTTCTTCGAGTCGGGCATGCTCCAGATGACCGCTTGCGTGCGTTGCAAAGGTCAATTCGTCGCGCATGCGCACGATCCGCAGAACGGTTTCGTCTGCGGGCTCTGCCAGCCGCCTTCGCGAGCCGGCAAAACCAAAAAGTCCGCCGCCAAGACGGCCGTGACCAGCCTGGCCGAGGCGGCCTGAGCGTCCGGCCGTCTTTCGGCATGTCTGACCCGCTTCGAGGGAAGCCTTGCATGTCGACGCGCGTTCCGGTTCCCGCGGCGGACCCATACCGCCGCAATACTGCCGTTTACGCGCATTCGTCCTCAAAGTTTCGGCCCGCCTGCCGTAAACCTGATCAACGGCGGTCTCCGCCGACCATTGTGAGGACCCGGCAGTGCTGATTTTCGTTGGAACACTCGTGACTGTGCTGTCCGTCTTCGGCGGCTATGCGCTGGCGGGCGGACATCTGGGCGCGCTCGTGCAGCCGGAGGAGGCGCTCATGATTATGGGCGCCGGGCTCGGGGCGTTCATCCTCGGCAATGGGCTCAAGACGATCAAGGCGACGGTGAAGCTGTTGCCGACGCTGTTCAAAGGCTCGAAGTACACGAAGGATGTGTACATGGAGCTGATGGCGCTTCTTTACGTTTTGCTTGCGAAGGCGCGCAAGGAAGGCACGCTCACGCTCGAGGCCGATATCGACGACCCCGAGAAGAGCCCTATCTTCACGCAATATCCGAAGATCCTCGCGGACAAGCATATCGTCGAGTTCCTGACCGACTACCTGCGGCTCATGGTGGGCGGCAACATGAATGCATTCGAGATCGAAAGCCTCATGGACGAGGAAATCGAAACGCATCACGCCGAAGGCGAGGGGCCCGCGCACGCGCTGATGCGCACGGGCGACGCGATGCCGGCGTTCGGCATCGTCGCCGCGGTGATGGGCGTCGTCCATACGATGGCGTCGGCCGACAAGCCGCCCGCGGTGCTCGGCGCGATGATCGCGCAGGCGCTCGTCGGCACGTTCCTCGGTATTTTGCTTTCGTACGGGCTCATCGGCCCGCTCTCGAGCCTCGCCGAGCAGCGCGTGGCAGAGTCCACGAAGATGTTTCAGTGCATCAAGGTCACGATCCTCGCGAGCCTGAACGGCTATGCGCCGGCCATCGCCGTCGAGTTCGGCCGCAAGGTGCTCTTCTCGACCGAGCGCCCGTCGTTCGCCGAGCTCGAAGAGCACGTGCGCCGCGTGAAGGCGAAGTAAGCGCGGACGGCGAACCAACCTGGCAGGCGGCAAGGCACGACTCGAGGAAGCGCGCGGATGAGCAAGGGCAAGGACAAGGCGATCGTCGTCAAGCGCGTGGCGCCCGCAAGGAAGGGGCACCACGGCGGCGCATGGAAGCTCGCCTATGCGGACTTCATGACCGCGATGATGGCGTTCTTTCTGCTGATGTGGCTGCTGTCGGCCGCGACGCCGGTCCAGCTCAAGGGCATCGCCGAATACTTTCAGCAGCCGCTCAAGGCGGCGCTTTTCGGCGGCGATCGCAGCGCCGATTCGTCGAGCATTCTGAAGGGCGGCGGCCGCGACATCTCGACCGACGCGGCCGGCGTCACGCGCCGCACCGAAGGCTCGACCGACAAGGCGACGCATACGACCGCGCAGAACGACGACCAAGCGATCGATCCGCTCAAGGGCTCCCTCGAGCGGCGCGAGCAGGAGCGCCTGCACGACCTGCAGGTGAAGCTGATGGCGGCAATCGAGGCGAACCCGATCCTGCGGCAGTTCAAACAGCAGATCCGCATCGATTCGACGCTGCAGGGCCTGCGCATCGAGATCGTCGATACGCAGAAGCGGCCGATGTTCGCCACGGCGAGCGACGACGTCGAGCCCTACATGCGCGACATTCTGCGGGCGATCGGCAAGACGTTGAACGACGTGCCGAATCATATCGTCGTGCAAGGCCACACCGATGCCGTGCCCTATGCCGGTAACGGGCGCGGCTATACGAACTGGGAGCTCTCGGCCGATCGCGCGAACGCGTCGCGGCGCGAGCTCGTCGAAGGCGGCATGGACGAAGGCAAGGTCTTGCGCGTGCTCGGCCTCGCGTCGACACAAAACCTGAACAAGGCGGATCCGCTCGATCCGGAGAATCGCCGCATCAGCATCATCGTGCTCAACCGCAAATCCGAGGAAGCGGTGATGCGCGACGACAGTACAACAACGACGCTGTCCAACGACGCCGCCGGCGCGACCTCGTTCGCGCAGAAGATGCAGCCCCCGCTTCTGAAGGCGCCGGGCGAGCAGGCCGGATCGACGGGCAAGCAGTGAGGCACTCATGATCAGGGACATTCTGGCGATCGACGACTCGGCCGCGATGCGCGAAATCCTCGCCGCGACGCTGCGCGAGGCGGGCTACGAGGTGACCGTGGCGGCCGACGGCGACGAGGGGCTCGCGAGCGCGCTCGCGCACCCGCATCCGTTCGATCTCGTGCTGACCGATCAGTACATGCCGAGGAGAAGCGGCCTCGATGTGATTGCCGCGCTGCGCTCGCAGCCGGCCTACGAGGCGACGCCGATCTTCGTGCTGACGACGGAGGACGGCGATGCGTTCAAGGACGCGGCGCGCGCGGCCGGCGCGACGGGCTGGATCGCCAAGCCGCTCGATCTCGACACGCTGACCGAATTGATCGCGGCGCTGCCCTCATGATTCTTCGCGGTGACTGACGCATGACACTCGACATCACACAGTTTTATCAGACGTTCTTCGACGAGGCGGACGAGCTGCTCGGCGAGATGGAGCAGTTGCTGCTCAATCTCGACGTCGGCACGCCGGATCCGGAGGACCTCGCGGCCATTTTCCGCGCGGCTCACTCGATCAAGGGCGGCGCCGCGACGTTCGGCTTCGCGGCGCTCACCGAAACCACGCACATTCTCGAATCGCTGCTCGATCGCGCCCGCAACAACGAGCTGACGTTGCGCAAGGACATGATCGACACGTTCCTCGAAACGAAGGACGTGCTCGCTGATCAGCTCGCCGCCTATCGCGCGAGCGCCGAACCCGACGCCGCGGCGGCCGCCGCGATTTGCGCGAAGCTCGAGCGCTTGCGCGATGGCGAGCCGGCGCAAGCTTCGGCCCCGACGGCCGCCCCCGCGGCGCCGGTCGCGTCGGCTCCGGCGCCCGCTCCCGCACCCGCGGCGCAAGCGAGCGCCGCCGGCGGCGCGGCCGAAGGCATGGCGCCCGATCATGTCGTCGACCAGGCGATCGATGCGACGCACGGCACCGCAAACGCTGTCGTGCCAGATGCGGCGCAGGCGGCCCAGGCTTCAACGGATGCAGGACCTCACCTGAAAGTGACGCTACGGGGGGTGGGGGAGAAGGACCAGGCGCTGCTCATCGAAGAACTGGGCAACCTGGGCCACATCGTCGAACAGGCGAAGAGCGGCGGCGACTTGATCGTCTACCTCGAGACCGACGTGCCGACCGACGACATCACCGCCGTGCTCTGCTTCGTGATCGACGAAAGCCAGATCGTGATTGGGCGCGGCACGGCGCCGGGCGCGGAAGGGGAGGCCTCGGCCGAGGCGGCGGGAGACGCGGCATCCGCGGCGCAGCCGGCCGTTGCATCGGCTTCGGCCTCCATGGCCGCCGCGGCGCAAGCCGCGCCCACACCTGCTCCAGCGCCGGCGGCGATGTCGGCCCCGGCCGCGGCGGCTCGACCGGACGCCCAGCCGGACGCACAACCCGAGGCGAAGCCGACAATGCCGGCTGCTGCTTCGTCGTCAGCTTCATCGGCATCCTCGCCTTCCTCCGCGAGCGCCGACGAGCGCAAGGCGCGCCCGGCCGCCGCCGCCGCGACGAGCGAGGGCGGCTCGATCCGCGTGGGCGTGGAGAAGGTCGATCAACTGATCAACCTCGTCGGCGAGCTCGTCATCACGCAGGCGATGCTGGCCGAGACGACGAGCACGTTCGACCCGGCGCTGCACGATCGACTCTTCAACGGCATGGCGCAGCTCGAGCGCAACGCGCGCGATCTGCAAGAAGCGGTGATGTCGATCCGCATGATGCCGATGGATTATGTCTTCAGCCGCTTCCCGCGCCTTGTGCGCGACCTCGCGGCGAAGCTCGGCAAGGAAGTGGAGCTCGTCACGTTCGGCCAGGCGACCGAGCTCGACAAGAGTCTCATCGAGCGGATCATCGATCCCCTCACGCACCTTGTGCGCAACAGCCTCGACCACGGCATCGAGACAGTCGAGGCGCGGCGCGCCGCGGGCAAGGATCCGACCGGCCAATTGGTTCTCTCGGCGGCGCATCACGGCGGCAACATCGTCATCGAAGTCAGCGACGATGGGGCCGGCCTGCGCCGCGACAAGATTCTCGCGAAGGCCGCCAAGCAGGGGATGCAGGTCAGCGACTCGATGACGGACGAGGAAGTCTGGAACCTCATCTTCATGCCGGGCTTCTCGACGGCCGACCAGGTGACGGACGTTTCGGGCCGCGGCGTCGGCATGGACGTCGTCAAGCGCAACATTCAGTCGATGGGCGGACACGTCGAGATCGCCTCACAGGCAGGCAAGGGCACGACGACGCGCATCGTCCTGCCGCTTACGCTCGCGATCCTCGACGGCATGTCGGTCAAAGTCGGCAACGAAATCTTCATCCTGCCGCTCAACTTCGTGATGGAGTCGCTGCAGCCGTCGGCCGACGATATCTACACGGTCGCGAACGGCGAGCGCGTCGTGCGCGTGCGCGGCGAATATCTGCCCGTCGTCGCGCTGCACGAGATCTTTTCGGTCGAAGGTGCGCGCACCGACCCGACGCAAGGCATCGTCACGATCATGCAGACGGAGGGCCGCCGCTTCGCCATGTTGATCGACGAGCTCGTCGGTCAGCAGCAGGTCGTCGTGAAGAACCTCGAAACGAACTACCGCAAGGTGCACGGCATCTCGGCGGCGACGATTCTCGGCGACGGCAGCGTCGCGCTGATCGTCGACGTGGCGGCACTGATCCGCGATTCGCGCGCCTCGCATGGCGCAATGAATTTTTCGTAATTCCCAACCGTGGTGGGGGCTAACGTGGCAGAACTCCAAGTCAGCAATACGAACAACGCGCTCGTCGCCGGCGGACGCCGCGACGCGCAGCAGGCCGACGCGAACGGACAGGAATTCCTCGTCTTCACGCTCGGCGCCGAAGAATACGGCATCGACATCCTGAAAGTGCAGGAAATCCGCGGCTACGACAGCGTGACGCGCATCGCCAATGCGCCCGAGTTCATCAAGGGCGTCATCAATCTGCGCGGCATCATCGTGCCGATCGTCGATATGCGCATCAAGTTTCATTTGGGCCGCGTCGAATACGACCATCAAACGGTCGTGATCATCCTTAACGTGGCGCACCGCGTCGTCGGCATGGTCGTGGACGGCGTCTCCGACGTTCTCACGCTGACGCCCGACCAGATCATGCCCGCGCCCGAGTTCGGCGCGACGCTGACGGCCGAGTACCTGACCGGACTCGGCACCGTGGACGGCCGCATGCTGATTCTGATGGACATCGAGAAGCTGATGACCAGCAAGGAAATGGCGTTGATGGACTCGTTCGCCGGGTAACAGGCCCGCGGCGCCCGCCTCGAGGAAACGTCGGGGGGCGCTCAGTAAGACTGTGTGTACGGAGATTCGAGAAATGCTGCACAACTGGTCGATTCGCACGACGCTCACGGCGATGGGTGCGGTGTTCCTGGCGCTGACGCTCGCCGTCGGCGCGCTCGCGCTCACCGCGCTCTCGGGAGCGGGCCGCACGCTCGACGCGCTTGCGCTCGACGATTTGCCCGCGATCCATTCGCTCGACGATACGAGTGCCTATCTGCTGCGTTCGCGCATCGCGCTCGACCGATTCCGCGCGCTGACCGAAGCGAACAACGCCGATGAGGCGAAGAAGGTGCTCGATCGGGCTCAGGAGCTTTACGGGAAGGCGGGTGAAGCGTGGCAGGCGTTCCAGAACGCCCCGAAGGCAGGCCTCGATTCCGCGCTCGTCGCCGAACTTTCGGCGCGCTACGCCTCGCTCACGCATGACGGTGTCGATCCCGAGTTCGCCGCCGTGCGAGCCGGAGACATGGCCGGCTACCACGCGATCGCCGATACGAAAATCAGCCCCATGTTCGTCGCCTTCGACCAGACGGCGAGCAGCGTCGTGAAGGCACGCCAGCAGCACGTCGAGCAAATGCGCGCGGAGGCGGAATCGCAAATCTCGCTGATGAAGTCGCTCATCGTCGGCATCGGCGTGCTCGCGATCGTACTCATCGTCGTGATTCGCCTGGCGCTGCGCGGCCTCATCGTCAAGCCGCTCGACGATGCGATCGAGCACTTCGAGCGCATCGCCGAAGGCGACCTCACGCGCCGCGTCGAAGTGACGAGCAAAAACGAAGTCGGCCGTCTTTTCGCAGGCATCAGGAAGATGCAGGACAGCATCACGGCGATGGTGAAGGCGGTGGCGAGAGGCGCCGAGTCGATCGACGTCGGCGCGCACGAGATCTCGATGGGCAACACGGATCTCTCGCAGCGCACGGAAGAACAGGCGTCCTCGCTGCAGCAGACGGCCTCGAGCATGGACCAGCTCACGGGCACCGTGCGCCAGAATGCCGAGAACGCGCGGCAGGCGAGCCAGCTCGCCGTCAACGCGTCGGATATCGCGATGCGCGGCGGCGACGTCGTGAGCCAGGTCGTCACGACGATGCAGGACATCGCGACGAGCTCGAGCAAGGTCGTCGACATCATCGGCGTCATCGAAGGCATCGCGTTCCAGACGAACATCCTCGCGCTCAACGCGGCCGTCGAAGCGGCTCGCGCGGGCGAGCAGGGCCGCGGCTTCGCGGTCGTGGCGGGCGAAGTGCGCGGCCTCGCGCAGCGCAGTGCGGCGGCGGCCAAGGAGATCAAGGCGCTCATCGGCGATTCGGCCGACAAGGTGGCGAGCGGCTCCGAACTCGTCGGCCGCGCAGGCTCGACGATGGAGGAAATCGTTCAGGCCGTGCGCCGCGTGACCGACATCATGGGTGAGATCAGCGCGGCGTCGGAAGAACAGTCGACGGGCATTGAAGGCGTCAATCGCGCGCTCGTGCAGATGGACGACGTGACGCAGCAGAACGCGGCGCTCGTTGAGCAGGCGGCCGCCGCCGCGGCCTCGCTCGAAGAGCAGACGCGGCAACTGAAGGCCGAGGTGAGCCACTGGCGCGTCAATGAGCATGCGCCCGCCAGCGGTGGCGGTAGGACGTCGATGCCGCACGCGGCGCCGGCATCGCCGGCAGCCCAGACGGCTCACACGGCACAGACGGCCACGGTATCGCGCAAGCCGGCACTGACGTCAGCGAAATCCGCCCGTACCGTGTCGCGGCCTTCCTCCGTCGCGTCGTCGCGCGCAACGCATTCGGCGGCATCGGCCGCCAACGCATCGCACGATTCGACGGCGCCGAAAGCAAACGTTGCGCAGGCCAGCGCACAAGCCGCGCAGTCCCATCACGAAGCCGCCCCGACGCCGCCGGCAACGGCGAGCACCGCCTCGACGGTCGCGCGGCCATTGCCGACGAAGCCCGCCAAGCCGAGCGTCGCCCGGCCCGCGAAGCCGGCGCCAGCCGTGGCGGCAGCGGTGTCGACGAGCAAGTCTTCCGACGATGACTGGGAAACGTTCTGAGAATGAAGAAATGAAGATGAAGACGCAGCCCAAGACGATGGCCTGAACGCCCCGACGAAGACACGAAGCGACGAAGTGACGGAACGAAAAGAGTAGGACCATGACGATAGCGCGCGCATCCGAGCGGCCCGATGGGGTCGAGCCAAGCGGCCCCGGCCTCGCCGAGCGCGCCGGCTTTGGCGATCGCGATTTCGAGTTCACGTCGGCGGACTTCGCGCGCATCCGCGAACTCATCTATCGGCGCGCGGGCATTTCGCTGTCCGACCATAAGCGCGACATGGCTTACAGCCGCCTCGCGCGGCGCCTGCGCGCGCGCGGGCTCGACAGCTTTCGGCGCTACCTCGATCTGCTCGAGTCGGAGCAGGATGCGGCCGAGTGGGAAGCCTTCACGAATGCGCTGACGACGAACCTCACGGCGTTCTTTCGCGAGGCGCATCACTTTCCGATACTGGCCGAGTTCGTGAAGCGCCGTCAGCAGCCGGTCTCGATCTGGTGCTCGGCCGCCTCGACGGGCGAGGAGCCCTATTCGATCGCGATGACGCTCGTCGAGGCGCTCGGCGATTCGGCCGCGCGCCAGGCAACGATCCTCGCGACGGATCTCGATACACAAGTGCTCGCGAAGGGCGAGGCGGGCGTCTACTCGCTCGACCAGGTAAAGCCGCTTTCGACGGAGCGCCTTAAGCGTTTCTTCCTGAAGGGGACCGGCCCGCATGCGGGTCTCGTGAAGGTGCGGCCCGAACTGCGTGCGATGATCCGCTTTCAGCAATTGAATTTGACCGACGCCGATTATGGATTGCGCACTCAGTTCGACGCGATTTTCTGCCGCAACGTGATGATCTACTTCGACAAGCCGACGCAGTCGCAAGTGCTCGCGCGCTTCGAGCCGCTCGTGAAGCCGGGCGGGCTGCTCTTCGCCGGTCACTCGGAGAACTTCACCTATGTGACGCAGGCATTCCGGCTGCGCGGGCAGACCGTCTACGAGCTCACGCGCGATACGGGGGCGGGCGCACGCGCGCAGGCGACGGGACGCGCGGCGGCGAGCGGCAGCGCGGCAAGACGCGGGCAGGAGGCTGAAGTATGAGCAGCCTGCCGATCGCGACCAATCATTACTTCGACAACCACTTCAATCGCCGTGGCGTGAAGCTGCTGCCGAACGAGTTCTATACGACGGGCGACGATATGGTGCTCGTGACGGTGCTCGGCTCGTGCGTGGCGGCCTGCATTCACGACCGCACAGCGGGAATTGGCGGCATGAACCACTTCATGCTGCCCGACGACGGCGAGCCGACGCAGGCCGCGTCCGAATCGATGCGCTATGGCGCTTACGCGATGGAAGTGCTGATCAACGAGCTCATCAAGATGGGGGGCCGGCGCGAGCGCTTCGAGGCGAAGGTGTTCGGCGGCGCCGCTGTTCTCGCCGGCATGACGACGATCAATATCGGCGATCGCAACGCCGAGTTCGCGCGCCGCTATCTCGCGCTCGAGAAGATCCGCATCGTCGCCGAAGACCTGCAAGGCGTGCATCCGCGCAAGGTCGCATTCATGCCGGCGACGGGCCAGGCGATGGTCAAGAAGCTGCGGCTGCAACAGGAGCCGAGCGTCGCCGAGCGCGAGCAGGAACTCGCGAAGCAGGTGGCCGAAGCGCGCGCGGCGCGCCACGCGCGCGCCCGCGCGAAAGAACATGCCGAGCTGTTCACGTCCCACGCCACGCCGGGTGCCGCGAAGCCGCGCGCCGACTTCGCGGGACCGGCAACGGCGGCGGCGCCGGCCAAGCCGCGCATCGAGCTCTTCGGCGCGGTGGGCGGCGTGCGCGGCGGCGGCAATAGCAACAGCCCTAAGACGGTAGAGGAGGCCTGAGCGCTGTGCAGAAAATCAAGGTTTTGTGTGTCGACGATTCGGCGCTCATCAGAAGCCTCATGACGGAGATCATCAACGGTCAGCCGGACATGACGGTCGTCGCCACGGCGCCGGACCCGCTCGTCGCACGCGAGCTCATCAAGCAGCACAACCCCGACGTGTTGACGCTCGACGTCGAAATGCCGCGCATGGACGGGCTCGATTTTCTCGAGAAGCTGATGCGCTTGCGGCCGATGCCCGTCGTCATGGTGTCGTCGCTGACCGAGCGCGGCTCCGAGATCACGCTGCGCGCGCTCGAGCTCGGCGCCGTCGATTTCGTGACGAAGCCGAAGGTCGGCATCCGCGACGGCATGCTCGAGTATTCGGAAAAACTCGCGGACAAGATTCGCGCCGCTTCGCGCGCGCGCGTGCGCCAGGCGCAGCCGGCCCGCGCGGGCGGCGCGACACCGGGCGTGCAGGCGCCGATGCTGAACAATCCGCTCGTGAGTACGGAGAAGCTGGTCATCGTCGGCGCCTCGACGGGCGGCACCGAGGCGATCCGCGAGCTGCTCGAGCCGCTGCCGCCCGACGCGCCGGCCGTCATGATCGCGCAGCACATGCCGCCGGGCTTCACCAAGTCGTTCGCGCAGCGCCTGAACGGGTTGTGCCGCATCACCGTGAAGGAAGCGGAGCATGGCGAGCGCGTGCTGCCGGGCCATGCTTATATCGCGCCGGGCCATGCGCATCTGCTGTTGGCGAGAAGCGGGGCCAACTATATCGCGCACCTGTCGGACGATCCGCCCGTGAACCGGCATCGGCCGTCGGTCGACGTGCTGTTCCGGTCCGCCGCGCAGCACGCGGGCAAGAACGCGGTCGGCGTGATCCTGACGGGCATGGGGCGCGACGGCGCGGCGGGAATGTTAGACATGCGAAATGCGGGCGCATACACTCTCGCGCAAGATGAAGCGAGCTGCATCGTCTTCGGCATGCCGCGCGAGGCGATCGCGCTCGGCGCGGCCGACGAGATTGCGCCTTTGTCGGAAATGAGCCGCCGCGTGATGGCGCGTCTGGCGGCGATGGGCGATCGGGTACAGCGCGTGTAGCTTCGGCCGACGGCCTGGCACCTGACGGAGAGACGGGTGCGAGGCTCGACACTGCGGCTTTCGTGCGGGCGAAATTGGGAACTAAGGGAACGAGATGGACAAGAGCATGAAAATCCTGGTGGTGGACGACTTTCCGACGATGCGACGGATCGTCCGCAACCTGCTGAAGGAGCTCGGCTATTCGAACGTCGACGAAGCCGAGGACGGCGCGGCCGGCCTGTCGCGCCTGCGCGGCGGCGGCTACGACTTCGTGATTTCGGACTGGAACATGCCGAATCTCGACGGCCTCGCGATGCTGAAAGAGATTCGCGCCGACGCGTCGCTTCAACACCTGCCGGTGCTGATGGTGACGGCCGAGTCGAAGAAGGAAAACATCATCGCGGCGGCGCAGGCCGGCGCGAGCGGCTACGTGGTGAAGCCTTTCACGGCTGCCACGCTCGACGAGAAGCTCACGAAGATTCTCGAGAAGTTGGGCAAGACCGGGAGCTGAAGTGGACCAGCCGACAAACCTCCTCAGCGAAGGCGCCGATCTTGCCGATCTGACGACCGATCGCATCCTCGCACGCATCGGTCAGCTCACGCGCACGCTGCGCGATTCGATCCTCGAGCTCGGGCTCGACAAGCAGGTCGAGCACGCGGCGCAAACGGTGACCGACGCGCGCCAGCGCCTCAATTACGTGGCCAATATGACCGAGCAGGCCGCTCAGCGTGTGCTCGGTGCGATCGAAATCGCGAAGCCGATGCAAGAGCAGATGCAAAGCGACGCGAAATCGCTCGATAGCCGCTGGGAGCAGTGGTACGACGCGCCGATCGAACGCGAGGAGGTGCGCGCGCTGCTCTCCGAGACGCGGACGTTCCTGGGGGGAGTGTCGGAAGCGACGAGCGCGACGAATGCGCAGTTGCTCGAAATCATGATGGCGCAGGATTTTCAGGATCTGACCGGGCAGGTCATCAAGAAGATCATGGACGTCGTCTACTCGATCGAGCAGCAGCTTCTTTCCGTGCTGATCGAGAATATCGCTCCCGAGCGGCGCGAGCAGTTCGCGCAGAACGCGGCCGCGCTCGCGGCCGAGCCCGGCACTTCGTTCAGCACCAGCAGCGACGACGACGGGCTTCTCAACGGCCCGCAGATCAATCCGCAAGGCAAGGCGGACGTCGTGCAGGATCAGCAGCAGGTCGACGACCTGCTCGCGAGTCTCGGGTTCTGACGATTTCGGCGGCGATTTCGCAGTTTGTTTCGATTTTGAAACGGGCGGACTGTGATGGTCCCGCCCGTATTGTCGTTGCGACTCGATGAACTTTGCACGATGCGACGCATGCGTGTTACGGAGTAAATCATCGGTGGCAAACGATTGCCGCGTGATGGTAGTTTACAAGACCGAAAATCGAGATTTAGCGACATAACAGCAAATCGAGGGAGAGTCTTTCTCATGTTCATTCGTTCGATTCAGGGCACGTTGCCGGCTGTGGTTGCGGCTTGTGCGTTGCTTGTGGTCATGGCCCCCGCTCACGCAGCGCTCGGCGGGGCGCCGATGCAAACGCCATCAGGGGCGACCGTCGATAGGGCGTCGACAGTGGCCCATGCGGCCTCGTCATCTTCATCTTCTACGACGTCTACGAGCACCTATACGGTCAAGCAAACGACGCTCGAAACGGGCACCGTCGTGCGCGAATACATCGGATCGGACGGAAATGTGTTCGGCATCGCATGGCAAGGCGCTCAGATGCCCGACCTGTCGACGCTGCTCGGCAGCTACTTTCCGCAAGTGCAGAGCGCAGTCGCTGCGCAGCGGGAGCAGCGAGGCGGCGGCCGCGGGCCAACGAATGTCGAACAGTCAGGTCTCGTTGTGCATGTGGGCGGGCACATGGGCTCTTTCGTGGGCCAGGCCTATCTGCCGAGCGCATTGCCGAGCGGCGTAGCCGCCAGCGATATCCAATGAGCGGTCGACTACGAGCGGAGAAATCATAGTGCGATCAGAAAACAGATTTTTGCGCAGGATCTGCGCAGTATGCGTGGTCATTGCTACAGCATTGCTCACCGGGTGCGGCGGGGGCGGGTCCAGCGGTTCCGGTGGTTCTAGCAGCTCGAGCAGCTCGGGAAGCTCGAGTGGTTCGAGTAGTTCGAGCTCATCCAGTACGGCGAGCAATCAAGTGACAGTAACGGTCGCTAAGAGCGCGTTGACGTCGACGCGCACGCCCAATATTCCGACGGTGAGCGTGACCGTCTGCGTCCCCGGGACTTCGACTTGCCAGACCATCGGTAATATTCAAGTCGACACCATGTCGTATGGCTTGCGGCTCGTGAATACGGCTGCTTCGGCGGTACTTGGCAGTCTGTCGGCCGAGACGGACAGCAGCGGAAATGCGATTGCCGAGTGCTCCGTATTCGCGGACGGCTATACGTGGGGCTCAGTGCGCAGGGCTGATGTAAAGATCGCCGGCGAAACGGCGAGCAACATTCCGATTGGGATCCTCGGTGATATGGACTCGACCATTGCGGCGCCGTCTAGCTGCACATCGCGAACGACCGGCAGTTCCGAGAATACGGTGAACGCGATCGGTGCGAACGGCATTCTCGGCATCGGAGTGGCGCCATATGATTGTCCGACTTGCGTGACCACCGCGAGCAATGGCACGTATTACAGCTGCGGCAGCAGCACCTGTAGTCAAACGACGATGGCATTGACGAGCCAAGTTGCCAATCCGGTCGCGAACTTCACGTCCGATAACAACGGCATTATTTTGACGATGCCGTCGATCGATACCTCCGGGGCGGTCTCGGCCACCGGTACGTTGACATTCGGTATCGGCACGCAGTCGAACAACACATACTCAGCGTCGCACAAGTTTGGAACGGATTCATCGGGCAACGTGAATAGCACCGTGCTTTCATCGACGAGCGCTTCGACTTTCGGATTCTTCGACTCTGGTTCAAACGGCTACTTCTTCGACGACAGCACGCTTGCGCAATGTTCCGGCGGCACTTGGTATTGTCCGTCGCCGACGACTACGCGCAGTGTGACGGTTTCGAACAAATCCGGTTCGGCGGCGTCCGCTACTGTGACGATGACCATCGCCAGCGAAAGCACGTTGAGTACCAGCAACTATGCGTTCAACGATTTGGCCGGCACACTGGGCCTCTCCAATGTGATGGACTTCGGCCTGCCATTCTTCTACGGCAAGACTGTCTACTTCGGGTACGACACAGCCACGGCAGGAACCGGCAGCCAATCGCCTTACGTGGCGTACTAGCCGAAGGTCGATACCTTTCCTTTCCTATCGCTTTGTGGGCGGGTGATATCCCCGCCCATAAGCGCTTTCCTTGGCCCGCCTGGCATTGCCCGGCGCATTCGAACCGCCGTCCCCTCCCGTCACCCGAATGACGGCCGTGATGCCCGCCACGCTTTTTTAGCGGCTAAAGCTTCGCCATGAGCAGCATATCGAACAACTTCCCCAGGTCCTGCCGGACGTCGACGATAAAAGCAATGTAGATGGTGTCACCATCCGCCTTATAGATGATTCGCGTTTTGCCCGTAATCGCTTGACGCCAATTCTTGACGGCCGGTGTCTCGTCGTCCACGAGTGAGCCCATCAACGGATACTGGCAGATGGTCTCAATCGTGCGCTCGATGGCTGCTTTAGTCTCGAGCCACGTTCGTTGACCGAATCGAGTCACGAGATAGCGGCGCAAATTCTGGACGGTGATATCGGCGGTGGGATAACGCCTGACTCGCATGGACCCCGTCACTCGTCAGCCTTCGTGCGTCCGAATTCGGCCTGATCGAGCTTATCGAGTTGTTCGAAGAGCTCCGAGATGTCGCCATGCTCACCGGCCCGATGATGTTGCTCGGCCAGCGCCAGCAGCTTGAGCATCTCGAACTTGTCTTGCAGTGCTTGATAGGAGCGGACATCCTGAATGACGAGTTTTGCCTCGCCGTTTTGCGTGATGACCATTGGCTGGCCGCTCTC
The DNA here is from genome assembly GCF_002934455.1 of Trinickia symbiotica. GTDB lineage: Bacteria > Pseudomonadota > Gammaproteobacteria > Burkholderiales > Burkholderiaceae > Trinickia > Trinickia symbiotica. The sequence goes on from NZ_PTIR01000010.1 coordinate 209,811, forward strand.
CTCGAGGTCCCTCACGATTTGCGCGGCCTCGGCCCGCAGGTAGGTGATGGGTTTGATGTTCTCCAGGCGCATGGGATCCTCCATAGTTCGGTACGAATATATACCGAATTCGGTACGACGCCAACCCTGACCGGTCTAGCAAAACAAAACAGCGTCAGCCGAGGCCTTCTCAGCCCGCACCATCAAGCGAATTACACCCCTTTCCCGGCCCTTATCCGCCGATCGTCGATTGACGCCAGCGGGAATAATCCGTGTCAGTGAAAAGCGGCATTGCGCCGCGCGAAGAGCGGAGAAAGCCTGGTGGCAGAGGATAGCGACCTCGAGAAAACCGAATCAGCCACTCCCCGGCGCCTCGAGAAGGCGCGCGAGGAGGGGCAGGTCGCCCGCTCGCGCGAGCTCGCTTCATTTGCATTGCTTTCGGCCGGATTTTTCGGCGTATGGGCGCTCTCGGGCCCGATCGGCCTGCATCTGCAGGCCATGATGCGCGGCGCGTTCACCTTCAACCACGCCTACGTCGTCGATACGAACCGCATGCTGATCGGCGCCGGCACGGCCAGCCGGGAAGGGGTGATCGCCGTCGCGCCCGTGCTCGCCCTGACCGCGCTCGCCGCACTCCTCGCGCCCATGGCGCTCGGCGGCTGGCTGCTCTCGAGCAACGTCTTGCAGTTCAAGCCCGAGCGGCTTTCGCCCATCGCCGGCATCGGCCGCATCTTCTCGATCAATGGCCCGATCCAGCTCGGCATGTCGATCGCGAAGACGCTCGTCGTCGGCGTCATCGGCGTGCTCGCCGTCCTGCACCACAAAAACGAAATCCTCGCGCTGCCCTCCGAGCCCATGCTCAAAGCGATCGGCCATAGCCTCTCGCTCGTCGCCGTCTGCTGCGGAACGACCGTCGCCGGCATGTTCGTCATCGCCGCGATGGATGTGCCGTACCAACTCTGGTCGTTCCACAAGAAGCTGCGGATGACGAAGGAAGAAGTGAAGCGCGAGCACCGCGAGAACGAGGGCGACCCGCACGTGAAGGGCCGCATTCGCCAGCAGCAGCGCGCGATGGCCCGCCGCCGCATGATGGCGGCCGTGCCGAAGGCCGACGTCATAGTGACGAACCCGACCCATTACGCCGTCGCGCTCCAGTACGCGGACGGGGAGATGCGCGCGCCGAGGGTCATCGCCAAGGGCGTCAACCTCGTCGCGGCCCGCATCCGCGAACTCGCCGACGAGCACAACATCCCGCTGCTCGAAGCGCCGCCGCTCGCGCGTGCGCTCTACCACAACGTCGAGCTCAATCACGAGATTCCGGGCACGCTCTACAACGCGGTGGCCGAAGTGCTCGCCTGGGTCTATCAGCTGCGCCGTTTCCGCCGCGACGGCGGCGACGTGCCGGCCGCGCCGACCGAGCTCGAGGTCCCCGCCGATCTCGACAAGGGGCCTGTCACGGACGAGGACGCGCTCGAAGAAGAGGAAGAGGCGCTCGCGTCGGGGACGACGCGCGCGAACCGCGCAGCGGGGCGTGACGCCGGCACGGGAGCGTCGGCATGAACGCGCGCGTGCAAAGCCTCTTCGGCAAGGGCCCGCAGATGCTGGCCCAGGCCAACTTGCGCAAGGTGGCAGGGCCGGTCCTGATCTGCATGATCCTCGGCATGATGATTCTGCCGTTGCCGCCGTTCCTGCTCGATCTGCTCTTCACGTTCAACATCGCGCTCTCGGTGATGGTGCTGCTCGTCAGCATGTACACAATGAAGCCGCTCGATTTCGCGGCGTTCCCGAGCGTGCTGCTGTTCTCGACGCTGCTGCGTCTTTCGCTCAACGTCGCCTCGACGCGGATCGTGCTGCTCGAAGGGCACACGGGACCAGCCGCCGCGGGCCGCGTCATCGAATCGTTCGGCCACTTCCTCGTCGGCGGCAACTTCGCGGTCGGCATCGTCGTCTTCGCGATCCTCATGATCATCAACTTCATGGTAATCACGAAAGGCGCGGGACGTATCGCCGAAGTGGCCGCGCGCTTCACGCTCGACGCGATGCCGGGCAAGCAGATGGCGATCGACGCCGACCTCAACGCCGGCCTCATCAACGAGGAAGGCGCGCGCAAGCGCCGCCAGGCCGTTGCGCAAGAAGCCGAGTTCTACGGCGCCATGGACGGCGCGTCCAAGTTCGTGCGCGGCGACGCGGTGGCGGGCCTCATCATCATGGTCGTCAACGTGGTGGGCGGGCTCATCGTCGGCGTCGCGCAGCACGGCATGGACTTCGCCTCGGCCGGCAAGACCTATACGCTGCTGACGATCGGCGATGGCCTCGTTGCACAGATTCCGTCGCTCGTGATCTCGACGGCGGCCGGCGTCATCGTTTCGCGCGTCGCCACCGACGAGGACATCGGCACGCAGCTCACGGGCCAGCTCTTCACGAACCCGCGCGTGCTGCTGATCACGGGCGCCATCATCGGTTTGCTTGGCCTCATTCCGGGCATGCCGCATTTCGCGTTCTTGGTGCTCGGCGCGGGCTTGATCCAGCTTGGCCGCCACCTCAAGAAGCGCGCCGAGGCCGCCAAGGCGAGCGCGGTGCTCGTCGAATCGACGCCGGCCGCGGCGCCCGTTGAGAACAACGAGGCGAGCTGGGACGATGTGACGATGATCGATACGCTCGGCCTCGAGGTCGGCTACCGGCTCATCCCGGTCGTCGACAAGAATGCCGACGGCGAGCTGCTCAAGCGCATCAAGAGCATCCGCAAGAAGTTCGCGCAGGAGATCGGCTTCCTGCCGCCCGTCATTCATATTCGCGACAACCTCGAGCTGCGTCCGAACGGTTATCGGATCACGCTCAAGGGTGTCGAAGTCGGCACCGGTGAAGCGTATCCGGGCCAATGGCTCGCGATCAATCCGGGGCAAGTCACGGCCGCGCTGCCGGGCGCGCCGACGAAAGACCCGGCCTTCGGCCTGCCCGCGATCTGGATCGACACGAACTTGCGCGAGCAGGCACAGGTGTACGGCTATACGGTCGTCGATGCGAGCACGGTCGTGGCCACGCACCTGAACCATCTCGTCGTTCAGCATGCGTCCGAGCTGCTCGGCCGGCAGGAGGTTCAAGCGCTGCTCACGCGCATCGGCAAAGATGCGCCGACACTCGTCGAAGACCTCGTTCCCAAGATGTTCTCGCTCGCGACGCTGCAAAAGGTGCTGCAAAGCCTGCTCGAGGAAGGCGTGCCGATCCGCGACATGCGCACGATCCTCGAAGCGTTCGCCGAGCAGGCCGGCAAGCTGTCGGACGCGCACGATCTCACGGCCGCCGTGCGTCTTGCGCTCGGGCGCGCGATCACGCAGCAGTGGTATCCGGGCAGCGGCGAGATGCAGGTCATGGGGCTCGACGCAAATCTCGAGCGCGTGCTCTCGCAGGCCCTTTCGACGGGCGCGAACCCGGGCCTCGAGCCGGGTCTCGCCCATACGCTTCTCGCTGAGACGCAACGCGCGATCGTGCGTCAACAAAACACCGGGCTGCCGCCCGTGCTGCTCGTGCAGCACGCGCTGCGCGCGATGCTCGCGCGCTTTTTGCGCCGCAGCCTGCCGCAATTGAAAGTGCTCTCGTACGCCGAAGTGCCTGAGACACGCACGATCAAGGTCGTCAACCTCATCGGGGGTCTAGCTTGAATATCCGCAAATTCATCGGCGCGACGAGTCGCGACGCGCTGCGCCTCGTACGCGAGGCCCTGGGCGCCGACGCAGTCGTGCTTTCGAACCGGACCAACGATGACGGCAGCGTGGAAATCGTCGCGCTCGCCGATACGGATCTCGCTGCTATCGCGCCGGGTGCCGGCGACGGGGCCGGCAACAACGCGAACGCGAATGGAAATGGCCAAGGCGCCGCGGGTTCCTACGGCGCGGGCCTCGCCAGCCGCCCGCAAGGCGGGCAGGACGCTGACGGCGCACATGTCTCACTTGGCGCGCATGCCGCGGCGGGGTACCCGATGCTTGCGGCCTCGATGTCCCAGGCTGCGCAGCCCGCTCCCATGTCGGGCATGATGCCCGCCAACCCCTACGCGAACGGCATGCCGGATGTGTTCTCGGCCGTGTTCGGCGCAAGCGCGGAAGTCGGAGCGACGAATGCGGAAGGTAAGCCGGTCGATACGTTCGCGCCTGCCGCGATTTCGGATGTCGGTGCGTTGACCACGGCTGCAGCCGCCGCGCCGGCTGGCAAGCTCGCGCTGCGCGAGCCGCGAGTCGAAATGAAGCCGTTGCATACGGCTGCCGCGAAAGCCGGTGCCATGAGTCCTGGCACCACGCATTCCGCCTCGCCGGCAGCGGCGAACGGCGCGGCTGCGGCCGGTTCGTCGGCGTCGCGTACACCCGAATCGTCGCCGACGATGGTCGAATCGCATCCGTGGCTCATCGAGCACGCTCATCGCATCGCCGCGCAGCAGCGTGCGGCGCACACGGCCAGCCCGACGAGGTCGCACGCGTTGACACCGTCAGCGGCTGCGGCGAAGGGGCTCGGCACGCCGGGCAAGATTCTGTCGCCCGAGGAACTGGCTTCCGCGGAAGTGCCGGACTGGGCGCAAGAGGCGGCCGAAGCCGCCGCGCGCCGCGTCATTCCGCGCATTGCACCGGCTTTCGAAGGGGTTGCTGCATCGACGAAGGCGCGCGGCGCCGATGGCGCGGGTGCGTCCGAGGGTGCCGCCGCCGTGGCCGACGCGGTCCGTGCGCGCATCGAGGAAGTCGTCAGCAGCACGGTGATGAACGAGCTTTCCTCGCTGCGCGGAATGATGGAAGAGCAGTTCGCCGGGCTGCTCTGGGGTGACCGGCAGCGCCGCAGCCCCGTGCAGGGCACGCTGACGAAGCAGCTCTTCGCGGCCGGCTTCTCGGCGCAGCTCGTGAGAATGGTCATCGACAACCTGCCCGCCGTCGAGAACGTCGACGCCGGCATGGACTGGATTCAATCCGTGCTCGCGGCCAATCTGCCCGTGCTCGAGAACGAAGACGAATTGATGGAGCGCGGCGGCGTGTTCGCGTTGATGGGGCCGACGGGCGTCGGCAAGACCACGACGACGGCCAAGCTCGCGGCGCGCTGCGTGATGCGCTTCGGCGCAAGCAAGGTGGCGCTGCTCACGACCGACAGCTACCGGATCGGCGGCCACGAGCAGCTCCGCATTTTCGGCAAGATACTCGGCGTGTCCGTCCATGCGGTGAAGGACGCGGCCGACCTTCAACTCGCGCTTGCCGAGCTGCGCAACAAACATATCGTGCTCATCGATACGATCGGCATGAGCCAGCGCGATCGGACCGTCTCCGATCAGATCGCGATGCTCTGCGGCGCGGGGCACCCCGTGCAACGCCTCTTGCTGCTCAATGCGACGAGTCATGGCGACACGCTCAATGAAGTTGTCCAGGCCTACCAGAGCGCGGACGGTCAACCCGAGCTCGCGGGTTGCATCCTCACGAAGCTCGACGAAGCCACGAACCTCGGCGGCGTGCTGGACACGGTGATCCGTTACAAGCTGCCTGTCCATTACGTGTCGACGGGGCAGAAAGTGCCCGAAAACCTCTACGTCGCCACGAAGAAATTCCTGATCAAGAGCGCCTTTTGCATTCCGCGCGACGGCTCGCCGTTCGTTCCGCACGACGACGACATTCCCGCCTTGCTGTCGGCGCTCTCGACCCGTTCGACCGCCGAGCTGCACGAGGTTCGCTTTGGATAAGCACGTCACCGACCAAGCCGAAGGTTTACGCAGGCTGCTCGCGAGGACCGGCTCGCGCGTCGTTGCGGTGACGGGCGGACCGATCGGCGTCGGCTGCACGTCGACGGTCGTCAACCTCGCGGCCGCGCTCGCGGGTATCGGCAAGGACGTGCTCGTGATCGACGAATGCCTTGGCGCGAACTCCGTCTCGACGATGCTGGGCGGCGTGCATGGCGCGGGCAGTCTGCGCGCCCTGCTACAGGGCGAAATCGGTATCGAGGAGGCCGCGCCGCGGCATGAGCTCGGCTTTTCCGTGCTGGCAGCCTCGCGCGAGAACTGCGCGGGCTACAGCGCGGCGCAGCTCGGCGTCATGCTCTCCGGGCCGGCCGACGTCGTGCTCATCGATGCGCGGCTCGATCGCAAGGGCGCGCTATCGCTCCTCGGCGCGCAGGCGCATGACGTCATGATCGTCACGCGTGTGGCCGCGCAGGCGATCACCGAGGCGTATGCCTGCATGAAACGTTTGCACTACGAGCACGCGATCGGGCAGTTTCGCGTGCTCATCAATCACGTATCGAGCCTGGCCGATGCGCATACCACGTTCGAGAACCTCGCCGAGGTGGCGGGGCGTTATCTGACCGTTTCGATCGCACATGCCGGCTGCGTGGCGTCGGATCCGCTGATGGAGCATGCGCTCGAGCTCGAGCGCTGTGTCGTCGATGCGTTTCCGTCGGCGCCGGCCGCGCGTGATTACCGGCACGTTGCGGCTGAAATGATTTATTGGCCGATGCGCGCGGCGCTTTCGCCGCGCGCGAGTGCGCTCGTCGGCACGGGGATGCCGGCCTCGGCGCTCGCTGACGCGCCATCCGCGCGCCAGCATGCATAACACGTAGGGGACAGGAGAAAAGGGGGCCCTCGATGTACAACGCTCAAGGGAAAATGTCCCAGACGGATGTGCTGACGCAGTACGCGCCGCTCGTGAGACGGCTCGGACTGCAGCTCGTGGCGAAGATGCCGGCGAGCGTCGATCTCGACGATCTCATTCAGGCCGGCATGATCGGTCTGCTCGATGCAGCGAGCCGCTACAAGGAAGATCAAGGCGCGCAGTTCGAGACTTATGCGAGCCAGCGGATTCGCGGCGCGATGCTCGATGAGCTGCGCAACAACGACTGGCTGCCGCGCAGCCTGCGCAAGACGTCCCGCGAAGTGGAATCGGCCGTGCATCAGGTCGAGCAGAAGCTCGGGCGCTCGGCGAGCGAGACGGAGATCGCCGACCATTTGAAGATGCCGCTCGATGCATATCAGACGATGCTGCAGGATTTGCATGGTTCGCAGCTCATCTATTACGAGGATTTCGATCGGTCGGCCGACGACGAGCCGTTTCTCGATCGGTATTGCGTCGATCACACGGATCCGCTGTCGGCGCTGCTCGATGAAAGCCTGCGCGCGGCGCTCGTCGAGGCGATCGAGAAGCTGCCGGAGCGGGAGAAGCTCTTGATGTCGCTCTATTACGAGCGCGGGATGAATTTGCGCGAGATCGGCGCGGTGTTGGAGGTCAGCGAATCGCGGGTTTGCCAGCTGCATAGTCAAGCGGTGGCGCGGCTGCGAACGCGGTTGCGCGAGATGGCTTGGGCGGGGGTGGATTGAGGCTCGACGCGTGGCTTCAATCGGTGGAGCCGGTGTTCGCTTGACCCGTGTTGTTGTCGCATTGCGTTTGCATAGTCGGGCAATGGGCGTACAGCCATGCGCCGGCTACGACTGCAGCAATGCCACTAATTAAAAAGACGGTCGGAATCGACGATATCCTCGCGAGCGTTGAGCCAATCAGTGGACCCAGCACGAGCGTGCCTAGCTGGACGCTCCGCGCTGTCGCGCTGATCGTGCCTAAAGAGTGCGATGGCGATGCTGCTTGCATCACCACGCCGAAAGTCATGGCCGTGATGCCATAAAAGCCGCCGTTCGCGATCCAGAGGGCAAGCAGAGCATATTCGGGTAGCGGCCAATTTAACGAACTGAGACCGCCAGGCAATACCACGGTCAGCCCGAAACCGGTGAGCCCAATGGAAGCGACGCGAACGGGAGTTGTTGCGGCAAACATGCGCTTAAAAATGACTGCGCCGGCGACTCCCCCAGCAGCGGTACAACTCACGATGGTTCCGAAGGTGCCCGCGGGAAAGGCTTGCTGCTTTAAGAACAGCGCTAAAAGAGGATCATAGAGTCCAAGCACTGCAGTCTGTATCAAGACCGCGACGAGGGCGGTCCGGAATCCTACGTTCGATAGGCACAGTTCGATCAGTGCCCACGGTTCGGGGCGCTTGGCGTTGGCAGAGCAGGCGGCTGCCCTGGGGTAGTGTTGCTTTAAGGCATGCAAGACCGGCAACGCCGCGAGTGCGAGCGCCGATGGCAGCAAGAACCCCAATTGTGGCTGGCATAGCACTGTCATCATGGCGCCGATCAATGGTGCCGCCACTTTAAGCGACTGATCAATGACCGTGCTCCAGCGTGCGTTCTCGATAACCTGCGCCGGGCTCAGCATCAATCTGATCATCACCTGCTCCGCGGGCATTGACCCAAGGTTGCTCAAGCCTTTTAGAAACACTAAGACGACAAAGACATCAACATTCGGCGAAAGCATCAGCAGCAGCGACGTTGCGGCACGGCAACTGTAGCTGGCCCTTAGCAGAGATATCGGGTGCCGAATGTCTGCCAGTTTGCCAAAATATGGTCCTAGTAATAAGCCAGGTAAGCCGTAAAGGGCCGATGCAATCCCGATGGTTATTGCGTTGGCTTGCCAATAATAGCTCAGGCTGGAGAATATCAGCGTGAAGTCTACCCAGATGATGATTGAGCCTACAGCGCGCAGGAGTAAAAGATACGTATATCCAGGGCATTCACGAAGAACGGTAGAGCCATTCATGGTAGATGCCTGAACGCAGATTCTTCTCTTAAAAAAAGGAGACCCTCTATTATGAATCCGTCGAGGTTATGCTCGTCGCCATATCTAACAAGGTCCGATGCTCTATTAATGAATCCGCGACCATTGAAATTCAAAGAGGTATTGCATAATACGCCGACACCCGTCTCGTCCTTGAAGGCCTGCAACAGGCTATGAAGCAACGGGTGCTGTTTTTCGTTGAGCGTTTGTACGCGTGCAGAGCCATCGACGTGCGTCACCGCTTGCAGCGTATCGGTCTTTGAAGCAGCGAAGAACAACATGTGCGGACTACTTCTGTTCAGGTCAAAATGTAAGTCGACATCGTTTTCAAGGCACAGCGGCGCTATCGGCCGATACTGTTCGCGTTGCTTTATGTCGTTCAGACGTACACGTGTGGCCCGGCGGAAAGGTTCCGCCAGAATCGATCTGTTGCCTAGTGCTCTTGGCCCCAACTCTGATCTGCCGGAAATCCAACCCAAGATTGCTCCCCTGCTCAGAAGTCTGGCAGCAATGCAGATCGTTCGAGACCCTAACGAAACTGCCCAGACGAGCATGCCGGTCGGCTCCAATGTCATCTGTGAAGGGTAAGCCGCAATATACATCCCAGCGCAACTTTGCATTACCCGTGACGTGGAACTGTGCGTCTGCCCCAGTACCGATAGCCGCTCCAGTATCGTTGGTACATGGCGGTACGAATACATCGCTGAACAAGCCTGTATCAAGCCACTCACGGTTCCATTCGCAGTTGAGGCCACACCCACCGCTGACGAGCAGTGGGCGCCTTTCATTCACCATCGGCGATATCTTATTCTTGAAGTAAGCAAAGATCGTGTCTGATATCAATCTGGCCATCCGCTTCGATGTCGTTGACTCAGTGCCACTATCGAACAAATCGAATTCGCTAAATTCGTCTTTGCAAAAATCGGGTGGTTTAAGAGGTGAACTCAGCAGTTTAGAGAGGAGTGCGCGTTCCTGCTGTGTAGCAATTATATTATTTTCATAGGCGGCCAACGCCATAAGCTTGCCGGCGTCCCCAAGCCGTATGCCGCCCGGAGGAAGAGCGAATGTCGGATCGGCGATGGCATACGCGGCTGCATAGCGCACGCCGGGTCCGAGCATAATATCCCCAAGTTTTCGTACCTTGACGTTGGCATCGACTTCATAGAAAGAGCCGATGTAGCCCTCCCAAGTCAATGCGTAGCATGGTGTTCCCTGGGGGAAGGGTGATAGCGCATAGGCGCATAGGACATGGGACCGTTCGTGCGATGACGAAAAATGCTGAAGTGGTACGCCAAACATGGACGTCCGCCGGTGTTCCACAGCGTTGACGCCGAAGTAGCCCGCACCTATGGACCGTCCATTGGGATTGGCGCCGGTCGCCCATCCACTTAGCGCAAAGACGTCAGGGGATGTGTCAATCAGCTGCAGAGATTCGGCAAATAGGGTGCCGTCTACTGCTGCATATCGAAAGCCGGAGTCTTTCTCAGCTTCTATCACTAACCTAAGGGTACCATCGGTTATGTGCGCAATATGCCCGTCATGACCTGGCTTGAACGCAACGATTCGCATGTGCACCTCATTGATCGTGAATTGCCGAGCGGGCTGCTGCGAGGGCTTCTGGCGCTACGGGACCATTGCCGATCCCTGCGCCGAGAAAGAACATAACGGAACCTGTCTCTTCATCGATTTTTAAAAGCTCATTGATTTTGTGATCTCTGAAGTATCCCGTGATCCAGGATTGCACGCCTTGAGCCGTGCAGACGAGCTGGAAGGTTTGCGCAAGGCAACCGATGTCGAGTAAAGCAACGCGGTATGCTCGGGAATGCGGATATTTCCACCACAGCTTACTGAAGGTGGACGTGACAAATATTCCATATGCCATCGCTTCGCAAAAATCCTGACGGCAGAGTAGATGGCCAAGTTCGCCTTCTGTCAATGCGCTTCTTACAGCAGTCAAGCAATGCTTGTCTGAACTGTAGTGGTAGATGCCGGATTCCAGACCGTTGACACGGAGCGCAATTAGATACGGCTCACTCGGATGCAGTCCGCCGCCGGAAGGGGAAGTCCGCCGGTACCCCACGGGCACCAGCCCTAACCGTTTGAGATCTGTTCGTTCCGTACCGTGTACCGCACCGAAAGTCGCGTACAAGGCGTCGGAGACGAGTTGGATATCAATCGGTGCGCTAGTAAACGCCCGGCAAGTCTGTCGCTTCCACAACGCAGAGCGCAATGACATGGAACCTAACGCTTGCAAGCTTGGCGCGGGGAGTGCGACGCGCTGCCCTAAAGGTTCATGAAACATGGCAGGAATCTTATCTGCGAGGGACATGCAATATTGAATGTAACCCGCGTAAGGATCTTCCTTAGACTCGTTGCCCTCTGTTAGCTCCGGAATCTGGCTTCCGACATGATAAATTCGAGACAGACAGTCCCAGCCCCACGGTGCGGGCTCGCATTTATCGAATATTCCGGATTTCAAGACTTGCTCATCGATCGGTGAGTCAAGTGTTGATTTGCCACTGGAAATGTCAATTATTCTTTGTAGGTATGTGATGTCGAGCTCGTACTGGTTGTGGTTGCGATAATCCCATAGAAATAGTCGACCGTCGCTGACGCGCAAGAAAATCGATGGTGTCATTTGTCAGGGTGTTTATTGTTGGGCAGACCGCACGCACCGCGCCGGCCGTCGCGGTGCGGCTCTAATTAGTGCGCGACCTGGCTAACAGGTGCACCGATTGGCGTGTTGTATGCGTCGTTGGATTGGTACGAAAGGGTTGGTTCGAGCGAGATCTTCTTCATTGCGTCCTCCGTGTGAGAATTGACATTTGAAGCTAAATGCTAGCTTTGCGGCGCCGCGTGAGAATATTCGCATTTTTGCCTGTTTCGATGCAATGTCTGAGCGATTGTATTTTCTTATTGAATTTCTATCGCAAAAATATCTGTATTTATTGAGATTGCATATCTCATAAATGGACTGGTCGCGCGCACACATCTCTTTCGACGAGCTAATCCGGGCCGGCACGATCGGTTTGATCGCGGCTGGGAGCCGTTATGAACCTGCGCGAGATCGGCGCGGTGATGGAGGTCAGTGAATCGCGGGTTTGCCCGTTGCGCAGTCAAGCAGTGGCGCGGCTGCGCGCGCGGTTGCGCGAGATGGCTTGGGCGGGGGTGGATCGACGCTTGTCTGGCGACAATTACTTTTGCCGGTGGCGACAACTAGATTTGCCGGTGTTCGGCGGCTGACCTGCTGAGGTCGCGGCCGTCGCTATCATGCGG
>NZ_PTIR01000011.1 GCF_002934455.1 Trinickia symbiotica
TTCAACGCCAGTCCGGCAATTGACGCGCCCGGCTGCAGGCAGGCGTCAATCAGCTTGCGCTTACCCTCAGCGTCAAACTTGCGCTTGCCTGCCGCCGTCACGCCGGTCACCCGCAGGGGAAGGAAATCAACTTCGTTCTGTGTCATCGGTTGCGTCCGCAAGTTGTAGTTGCGGACGCAAGCCTGCGCTCGTTCAGCTTCCGATTCTAGGTGCGCTTAAATTCGCGCTTACGGTCGAGCGACTGCGGCTAGCCAAAACACTACCTAGAAACGCCCCGGTATTACCTCGTTGCTGGCAATTGAGGCGCCGCGTTCAGCGCGGCGTCCGAGGCCCCTTTTTGCCCGCATTTTTTGCGAATCCCCAGAAGCGTGCCGAGCCCGTACGGCAGCTTCTGGCTCGTCGCATGCCGATTTTCAACAGCAAGTCCAACTCCAAGAGGAAAAGCACCATGCGCAAACAGACTCTCCCAGCGGTCTTCAGATTAACAGGATGTATGCGCTGTCGGGCAATCCGGGCAATTTCGCTACGAACCGTTCATACAGCGTCGGCGCGACCTACGCGAATGGTCCGTTGCATCTGGGTGCGGCTTACGTGATGCTCGATCATCCGGCCACCGACACGACAGGCGCGATTCCATCCGACAACTACTTCACGTTTCTCAAAGGTATCAGCCGGCAGCGCATTTACGGCGCGGGCGGACTGTACGACATCGGTAATGCCAGCGTCGGGCTCATGTACACGAACACCCGCTTTGAACTGACGCCCGCGAGCCAGTATCAGACGTACCAGAACGCGGAAGCGAGTCTGCGCTACCGCATCACGCCCGCGTTGCGTGCCGCGGTTGGCGAAACCTATACGAATGTATCGACGAACGGGAAGGTGGATTCAAACCGTCAGAACGCCGAGCACGCGCGCGAAGCGACGCGACTGGCCTCCGAAGCCTTGCAAGCCGCACACGAAGGCGATGGCGCAACCGCTCGAATGCTAGCGACGATGAATGACATCAGGGACGGTTCCGCGAAAATTTCCGAAATCATGACATTGATCGAGGCTATCGCGTTCCAAACCAACATTCTCGCCCTAAACGCGGCGGTTGAAGCGGCGCGCGCCGGCGAGTCTGGGCGCGGCTTCGCCGTGGTTGCCGGCGAGGTTCGCACACTCGCTCAACGCTCGTCCAAGGCAGCAAAGGAGATCCGAGCACTGATCCGCAGTTCCTCGTCGACGGTGCAGTTGGGTTCAACTCACATGGAAGTGGTCGGCCACACGATGGCGAATATCACTCGCGCTATTCGCCTTGTAGCAGATATCAACGCGGCGATTTCGGTGGCATCCTGTTCAGACTGCGCCGACGAACCCTCATGGGTGTTCGGCGCTAGGAACGAGCGGAACCGCGTTGACGATAACGATCCAGCGTCACCGCACCGACGATCACGAGCCCCTTGACGATGTACTGCCAAATATCCGACACGCCGAACAGCACCAGACCGTTAGATAGCACCGCGATGATCAGTGCGCCCACCAGCGTCCCGACGATCGAGCCCACACCGCCGACGAAACTCGTGCCGCCGAGAATCACGGCAGCGATGGCGTCGAGTTCATAGGACTGCCCGAGTTGAAGGCCGTTCGCCGCGTAGAGACGTGCCGCTGACATCACTGCGCCGACTCCAGCGAGCAGGCCGGAGATCGCGTAGACGAAGAGCTCAATGCCCCATACGTTGATGCCAGACAAGCGCGCCGCTTCCGGATTGCCTCCGACCGAATAGATGCGCAGGCCTAGCACGGTGCGGCGCAGAATGAACCACGAGACGATGACTACGGCGAGCGCGATGATGACGAGCCATGGCACGCCGAACAGCGTGTCGTTGCCGATAAAGGCGAATGAGAGCTGCGGATTGAAGATGGTCGTGTCGTGCCCGATGAGTCGTGCGATGCCACGCACTGCGGTGAGCGAGCCGAGCGTCACAATGAAAGGCGGCAGCTTGAGCAGTGCGATCAGCAGGCCGTTGATGACGCCGAAGCCGAGCCCAACCGCGAGCGCTGCCGGAAGGCCGAGCCAGCCGAGGCCCGAAATGTTCGAGGCCAGCAGCGCTGTGACGGCCGCCGCCGACAGCACCGAGCCGACCGAAAGATCGATGCCGCCCGTCAGAATCACGAAGGTCATGCCCGCCGCGAGCACGATGTTGATCGAGGCCTGCTGCGTAATGATCGACAGATTTTGGATGCTGAAAAAACCGTCCGTCAGAATGCCGAACCCGGTGCACAAGAGGATCAGCACCGGCAGCATGCCCGCCGTTCGCATCAGCGCCTGCATTCGTTCCTTGTGCTCGATGCGCGTCTTGCGCTGCGCCGTGCCCTCCGCCTTCGCAATGGGTGCACTGCCCGTTTCGTGATGTTTCGACGCGTTAGCCATGTCTCTTTCCAGATATGCTTTCGTCAAGCCAACGGCTCGGCCTTCGAGCCCGTCGCCAGTTCGATAATTGCTTCCTGTGAAATCGGCTTGCCTGAATGGCCGCCGAGTTCGCCCGCGATTTCGCCTTCGCGCATCACTAGCACGCGGTCCGCCACGCCGATCACTTCCGGCAGTTCGCTCGAAATGACGATCACGCCCACGCCCGAGCGCGCCAGGTCGTTGATGATTCGATAAATCTCTGACTTCGCGCCGATATCGACGCCGCGCGTAGGCTCGTCGAGGATCAGCACTTCCGGCTTCGTTTCGAGCAGCCGCGACAGCAGCACCTTCTGCTGATTGCCGCCCGACAGCGCGCCGACATGGACGCGCATGTTCGGCACGCGAATGCTCAGCGCGGCGATTGCGTCCGTGGCGCGCGTGTTGCCGCGCGGCAAATCCATCACGCCCATCTTCGCGTCGCGTCCGGCAACCGTGATGTTGATGTTGTCGCGAACGCTCATGTCGAGGAACAGACCTTGTCCCTTGCGGTCTTCGGTGAGATAGACGAGGCCCGCGTCGATGGCGTCGCGCGGCGTGCGCAGTCGCAAGGGCTTGCCGTGCATCGACACTTCGCCGCGCGTCTTTTCTGCCGCGCCGAAGATAAGGCGCGCCAGTTCCGTGCGCCCCGCGCCGACGAGTCCAGCGATGCCGAGCACTTCGCCCTTGTGCAGATCGAGGCTGCAACCTTTCACGCAATTGTCGTCGGCGATATCGCGCACGGACAGCACGACGTTGCCAGGATCGTAGCGCGCGTGCTCCTTCTTGTAGAAGCCGGAGATATCGCGGCCGACCATCATCTTGACGAGGCTTTCGGCGGAGAGTTCGTCGCGCATCAGCGTGCCGATGTACGAGCCGTCGCGCAGCACGGAGACACGATCGCTCAATTCGTAAATCTCGGCCATCCGGTGACTGATGTAGATGATCGCGATACCTTCCGAACGTAACTGGCGCACGAGCTCGAAAAGCCGGCCGGTTTCGCGCGACGATAGCGGCGTCGTCGGCTCGTCCATCACGAGGATGCGCGCGTTGGCGTGCACGGCGCGCGCGATTTCGACGAGTTGCCGTTCCGCGATCGACAGATCGCCAACCAGCGTATGCGGTTTGAACGGCGCGCCGAGGCGCTTCAACACGTCCTCGCAGCCGCGCTCCATGCCCGCGCGATCGACGAGCCTGCCGCGCCGCAGTTCGCGCCCTGCGTAAATGTTCTCCGCGACGGACAGATTCGGTGCGAGACTCAATTCCTGATAGATCACCGAGATGCCGAGCGAGCGAGCGGCAAGAGGTCCGGCGATGGCGGTGGGCTGGCCATCGATTAGAATCTCGCCGCCCGCATCGGCCTGATACGCTCCGGACAGAATCTTCATGAGCGTGGATTTGCCCGCGCCGTTTTCGCCCATCAGCGAATGCACTTCGCCGGGATAGACTGAAAGACGCACATCGTTCAGCGCACGCACACCGGGAAACGTCTTGCTGATGCCTCGCATTTGTAGCAATGGCGTACTCTTTCGCGAACGAACCGGGGATTGCGAAATCAACATGATCATCTCTTTTTTGTGCCGACGCACTGCGAAGGTCTGCTATGGCGACACGTTGGGTAAGCCAACTCGAACAGTAGATGACGACTCCCTCTTCCATCGGACAGGACGGAGAGATGACTCGCTGATATGTTCAAGCGGCTTATCGTGGCGCGGTCCACCCTTTGTAACTACCGACGTTCTCACGAGTGACCAGCGTCGAAGGCATCAGCGTCATCTCGCGCGCGGGAGCCTTCCCATTCATGATGTCGTAGCCGATAGAAATCGCCTTCTGAGCCATCAAGTATGGATCTTGACTGGCCGATGCCTGGATGAGCGAATCGGATTTCAACGCTGCTTCGACCTCGGGAGAACCGTCAACGGACGTTATGACGATACCGCTTCGGTGAAGCTGCTTCGCAGCTAAGTCGCTACCGATTGCCTGAGGATCGTTGATTGCGAAGACTGCATCCAGCTTGGGGTAGCGCGTCAGATAGCCCTGCATGACGTTCATCCCCCCTTCTCTCGACGCTTTGCCATCTTGATCGTCGCTGAGAACTTTAATACCCGGCGCCTTCGCGAGCACAGACTTGCAGCCTTTTACCCGGTCAACGATGGATGAGACCTGGGGCCCATTTTCGATGATCATCGCGCCCTTCCCGCCCAACTTCTTCACGATGTAGTCGCAAGCGAGCTCTCCTGCTTGAACATTGTTGGTCTGAACCGTAGCGTTTGCGCCAGCAGATGCGACATCGACCGCCATGACTACGATTCCGGCAGCGCGCGCCTTCCTGACCGCCGGTTCGATGGCCTTCGGGTCTACCGAATTGAGAAAAATCATGTCGACATGTGCCGAAATGAAGTTGTCAATCTGAGTGAACTGCTTATTCAAATCGTAGTCCGCGGAGACGGCGGTCAGCTTAACGTTCGGGTTGATCTGTTTTGCCTTATCTTCCGCCCCTTGGACGAGCAATGTCAGATAAGGATTTCCAAGCGAGCCGACCGTCGCGCCGATGGAGGTAAGCTTTCTTTCGTCAGCGTGAGCACCGCTTGACGCAATGCCAAAGGCAATTGCAACGCTCGCGACGACAATCTTCGTTTTCAACATATTCGTCTCCTAAAGACCAACAAGTGTCAACAATTGGCTTGGACGAGCTACGGCTCTGCCAATCGCATTAATTTAAGTGGCTACCGGCGGTCAGCCGCGCGTATGACTCCAACAACAAACTGATTTTCAGAATCTCGAGCGATTCCAACCCTGCCCCCAAATTGCCATGCAGATGAACTTCGGCTGCGCGCGTAACTCGCAGACCAAACCTAACGAGTTGAAGATTGAACGCGCCGTCAGCCGTTAAACTGGCTTACTTGCAATTCGCAGAAATTGCCGACTGCAACGCTCGAAGCCAGCACGTCACGGCGACTGCGCCACCGTCTGGCGAACCGACCGCCCGTTCTCCGAGGTAGCTGGCTCGGCCGGCACGCGGTTTCATGTTCGCAGTCTGCTGAGTGCCATCCTCCGCCGAGGCGACGGCGGAACGCCATGCCCGCGCTGCCGGTTCCCCCGCATGCAGTTTTTGCTGGAATGTCGTGACTGCGGGTATGAGCGCATCAAGCATTGTGCGATCTCCAGCTTTTGCTCCGCCTAGATCACTGATTGCTTGGACAGCGTCTTCGAAGGCTTGAGCCCAATCACTCGCACTCGGTTGATCGACCTCGCCGAGGCGACGTGAGGCACGAGCGAGCGCCGTCGCGTAGAACGGGCCTGAGCTCCCCGCGATCGCGCGACGCAGTGCAGCGCTGAGGGCGGCAAGTCCATCGCTGGGTGACGAAAGCGCGCTCTCGGGTATAGCCATGATCGCCTCAGCGGCCCGCTTCATGCTCATCCCGAGATCGCCGTCACCAGCAATAGAGTCGAGCTCGGTCAGACGAGGCTCGTTTTCGCGCAGCGCCTCTGCAACGGCTACTAGTGCGGGTCTGAGAACGGCCGCCCAACGCTGCCCACTCTCGCCGCAATTTACGTTAGCCGCCTCGCGCCCCTTGGCTGGCGATTCGATACGAATACTTCGATTTACCTGACCGCCGCGCGGCCACGCGTGCGCGTCGGTCGCCGCATCGAGCAACTTGAGCCGTGCGCCGTCAACGCGGAGAATCGAAATTGAGCAGCCCGGCATGTTGAGCGCCGAAAGTAACGTTCCCGACCACGCCCGTTCGACGATGATCCCACGCTTGTTCAGCAGCTCGTATGCAGCGCGAAGAACGACGTCGAGCTCCATTTGAGTGGTGGCACCAAGCCCGTTGATGAGCAGCGCGACCTGCTCCCGCTGTGAGATCTCCATATCATCGACGATATTGGAAATCAGCACATCGACAAGCTTGTCGGCAGGCAGCGGTACGGTGCGCTCAACACCCTTTTCGCCGTGTATCCCCAAACCAAGCTCGATTTCATTGTCCGCAAGGGTGAATCCCGACGTCTGCGAGCCAGGCAGCGTACAGCCGTCGAGCGCAACGCCCATCGTTCCAAGATCGGCCGCTGCCCCGCGTGCAGCTGCAGCAACTTGCTCGAGCGACTGACCTTCGGCCGCTGCGGCGCCAGCAATCTTGTGCACGAGTACAGTCCCGGCAATGCCGCGTCGACGATCGCGCGTCGTGTGCCGGCGCAACGAGACGTCATCGGCGACAATCACCACCTCTACGGGGATGCCTTCTCCGCGCGCAAGCTCCGCTGCGAGGCCAAAGTTCAACCGATCGCCGGTGTAATTTTTGACGATGAGCAGCGCACCCTGCGGACCCGCAGTTGCGCGGATGGCCGCGAGCACCGCGTCTGTTGAGGGAGACGTGAACACTTCCCCGCACACTGCCGCACTCAACATTCCCGCGCCAACGTATCCACCATGTGCGGGTTCATGGCCGCTTCCACCGCCCGAAATGATCGAGACCGGACGACTGGAAACTTCTTGTAGATCTCTGCGGACAAGAACGTTCTCTTGGCCAAGAATGGCCACACCGGGCGCCTGGCGTGCAATGCCTTCAAGCATCTGCCGTACTACGTCGGACGGGTTGTTGAGGAGCTTTTTCATGGCAACCTTTGAGGATCAGTGACGTTCAGTCGGGCGTAACGGGTAGTTAGGCGGCACGGACCAGCGAGGCCCGGTCTTCTTCAGCGATCTCGGCGAGGAAAGAGCGCTCGCCTTCCGGGTTGAAGGCATGCGGCGTGTCCTCCTTGTGCTTGAGGGTGATCGACTGTCCCAGTTCTAGACCAGGCTGTCGCTCAAACTGAGCCATGACGATCGCGCTGCCAGTTGAAACCTGAATCATGACCTGTGAGCCAAGCGGCTCGATGAGTTCGATCTTGCCGCGCACCCAACCACAACCTTCCAGCGGTCCTGCTTCTGCCGGAAATAGATGCTCCGGCCTGATACCGGCAATCATTTTGTGCGAGTCGGAGCGCGCAAGAGCTTTGGCAAGACGATCCGACGTACGTAATTCGAAGCCGGGACCACGCAAGACTTTGCCATTCTCCTCCGACGTCGCATACAAGAAATTCATGGCCGGACTACCAATGAAGCTCGCAACGAACTTATTGACTGGTTCGTCGTAAATGCGCTGCGGCGTGTCGATCTGCTGCGCAACGCCGTTGCGCATGACAACGACGCGATGCCCCATTGTCAGCGCTTCCAGCTGATCGTGAGTAACATAGAAAGTTGTGACTTTTAGACGACGGCACAGTTTAATGATTTCGCCGCGCATATCGACGCGCAGTTTGGCATCGAGATTGGAAAGCGGTTCGTCCATGATGAAGATGCGCGGCTCTCGCACGATCGCTCGACCCAAGGCGACGCGCTGACGTTGTCCGCCCGAAAGTGCGGCGGGCTTGCGATCCAGATACTGCGACAGCGCAAGCGATTCCGCGACTTGCCGAACACGCTGGCCGATACGCTCTTTCGACCATTTCCGCACCTGGAGGCAGAAGGCGATGTTGTCGTAGACGGTCAGATGCGGGTACAACGCATAGTTCTGGAAGACCATCGCGACATCACGCTCGGTCGGCGACAATTCGGTCACGTCCGCACCATCGATAAGAATCTTTCCGGACGACACCTCTTCAAGGCCAGCAATCATTCGCATGGTCGTCGATTTGCCACAACCGGATGGTCCGACGATAACGATAAACTCGCCATCTTTCGTCGTGAGGTTGAGCGCGTCGACAGCGTCAACGCCTGCAAACGACTTCTTAATGTTCCGCAATTCGACGACAGCCACGATAGTCTCCTAAAATTGCAACCGGCCCAATCTTCAGCCGTCATCCCGAGCCATTATTCGGCTGGCGCTCCCTTGCTCTCGCTAATGAACCGCGTGGCACCAGCATGGAGTCGTTCGTAAGCGTCTTGCCATTCGGGAACCGGCTGAACGACGCGGGACTTTCTTGAAAACGGCTCGCATATAAGGCTCGGTCCCAGCGCATCTCGCGCAACGAGCGCAACGCCTAGCGCGGTCAACTCATCTTCTTCCACTGCGAATACAGACTCTCCGAAGATGCTTGCCCGCAGTTGTAGCAGCGCATCCGAACGGGCCCATCCTCCCACGGCGTAGATTGGGCTTGCTGCCGCCCCAGCCTTTTGAATCGCTTGGCGCATACACTTGGCGTAGAAACACGCTGCTTCAAGAGTCGCCCGCAACTGTTGAGGATCAGCCGTGCCCATAATGTCTGTTTGACGCCGGATTGCACGATCTATCGCCTCTCGGATATCGGGTAATGCACTCGGCGCCCCCCGCGCGCGGGAACTGGCGAGGAACGCTCGTAACGACGCACCGGAGTCTGATGCGCGGAACGGCTCGATCGACGCCGCGAATTCGAACACACCAAGGCACGCTACTCCCGGAGTACCCAAGGCAGGAACCGAGAAGGCGACGTAGGGGTCGCCATGCGGCTCAAGCGCAGGAACCTCGTCGTAGACCAAGTTCGCTGTCCCGAGCGAATCAATCATCGCGTGCTGCTTCAAACGCCTTACGGCCGAGGCGGCAATTGGGTGATCATGGCCGCCCGCAACCAGAAGCGTGGACTGAGTAGCGGCCCCGCTTTTCAGCAGGCAGCCTGTAGCGACGGTACCAATAACAGTGCCTGCTGTCACAACCTTTGGCAGATCTGGCGCACCACTGGCTTCGAGCAAGCCAGAAATCCATGTACGGGAAAAGACGTCATAGCACGCTGTGCGTGCAGCAAGCGTCTGACTCATGAACGGAGTTTGGCCCCACCAGACAGTCGGATAGTCAGTCAAGGCGATCCAGAAGCTTGCCTCCCGCATTGCATTCGCGCGGTTCGCGCGCAGCCACGACCATTTCGCTGCAGTACGCGAGTAATCGATCGGTAGCCCAGCTCGAATGTCGTCTCCGGTCAACTCTCGTAACGTTCGAGCCTCTTGCTCGGCCCGCCGATCAAACCAAGGAATGGCAAGATCCAGCGGACGCAGATCTCGTCCGACCGCCAACCCGTCTTCGCCAACGCCAGTGACGGAAATTGCGGTCAAGGGCACCTTTGTACCAACAGCTTGCCAGCCCTCAATCACTAGCTGCTCAAGTTTCTCAACCAGGACCATCGCGTCTGTTACTGGCCCAAAGCCTTGCATAACCCGTGGGACCGGGATGGCTTTGGTCCAGAGCGTCTGTGCCTGACCATCGACCAATATGACTTTCAGATTGGTCGAGCCCAAGTCAATCCCACATAGAAGGACGTCCATTGCAGGAGTCACGGTCGCGCTCACTCTCGTTCCTAGCTCAAGGCGGCAAATGTCACGATTAGTCGAAGCGCAGTTGCGTTTTGACCGCGCTGCTCGATGCCATTTTCTGGACGGCCGCACCAAAATCCCACACTGAGTACGTCTCGCCGATGAGCTTGCCGGCGGGTTGCGCAATGTCGTACATCAGATCTACCGCTGCAGGGAATTGGTTGGCCAAAGAGTTCGACCCAATGATGCGTAACTCGTGCTCGTAAATCGTGAACGGATTGACTTCAACAATTGCCTCGACGTTGTGGACGCCTACCTGCACCAACACGCCCGTCTTGCGGATGTGGTTGAGAGCCATGCGCAAGGCCGGCATCGCGCCAGCGGCTTCAAAAACGACTTCATATCGCTCGTCGCCGAGCTGTTCAGGCGTCGCAACTTTGTGCGCACCGACGTCCACGGCGATCGGGTGCTTGCCCTGGTTCGGATCAATCACCGTTACTTCCGCCGCGCCGTGGTGCCGTGCGATGATCGAAGTGAGCAATCCCATAGTCCCTGCACCGATCACGAGCACTCGCCGATCCCTGACGCCTTGCGATGATTCAACCGCGTGCAGCGCACAGGCGAGCGGTTCTATCAGAGCGGCCACTCCGTAACCGATGCTCTCTCGAACCACATGAGCGTTCTGTCCCGGAACCACGACCTGTTCAGCGGCGGCACCTGGGCGCCCTACTCCGATGGGGGTGAGCGCGTTGCAAAGATGAGGCTTGCCCTCCTTGCACCATTCGCACGCGCCGCACGAAACGTTGGGGTTGACCGCGACAAAATCGCCTTCCTTGATTCCCTTGACTTCACGGCCGGCCGCGACAACGTGGCCAGCGAACTCGTGACCAGGCGTGACCGGATAATTGGTTCCAGGAAAGCCGTGCTGGCAAATATGAAGGTCCGTTCCGCAGATTCCGCATGCGACCGGTCGGACAACAATTTCCCTATCCTTGGCAATCGGCGCAGGAAGCTCGATGACGTCAATCTTGTGGTTACTTTCAATACGGACGGCACGCATTGCTCAACCTCAATGGATGTATTCAGTTATGGCGTTTATCGGACCGCCCCAAATGTCAGACCTCGCGTCAGGCTCTTTTGAGCGAGCCAACCAGCTGCCACGACCGGAATATTGAGCAGCACCGCGACAGCCGCGACTTGTGCCGTGTACAACTGTCCGAAGCTCAGGAACTTCTGCAAGAAAACAGGAAGGGTGCTTGACGTCGTCGTCAAATTCACAGCAAGGAAGAACTCGTTCCATGCAAAAATGCCGCACAACAACGCTGTTGACGCGAGTCCAGGCATGATGAGCGGGACCACCACCAGCAGGAGTTCCCGGAAGAAGCCCGCGCCGTCGACGCGAACCGCCTCAAAAATTTCGACTGGAATCTCGATCATGAAAGATCGAATCATCCACACAGCAAGGGGCAAGTTCATCGACGTGTATACGATGACGAGGAGCGAGACCGAATTCAACAATCCCAGGCTTTGCGCCACAAGGTAGATCGGGACGATGCCAGCCGCAACCGGCATCATCTTCGTGGAGATCAAAAAGAAGAGCACATCGCGCCATTTTTCGACCGGTCGCACACATAATGCGTATGCCGCGGGCACTGCCAAGCAGATCACAATCGCCGTGGAGACGCCAGTTGCAATCACCGAATGCAGAGCGAAGTCGAGGAAATCGTTGTCGAAAATGCGCGCATAGTGCTCCAGCGTCGGGCGGAAGATCAGCAGCGGCGGAGAGCTCACCGCGTCCTGTTCCGTCTTGAAGCTCGTCAGCACCATCCATGCAATCGGCGCGAACATTGTGAGCGCACCGCCCCACGTCAGAACACTCAAAAGGATGTCGAAAGAAGCGCTTATAGTCTTGCGGCTCATTATCGGCCCCCAGCACGGAAGATCCCAGCGACGACTTTAAGCATCGGCATCACAAGGGCGATCGCGATCGCGAGGGTTATGACGCCGTAAGCGGATGCCTGACCGAGATCGAATGCGCTGAAAGCTTCAAGATAGACGTAGTACGAAAGATTGGTCGTCGCGTAGGCTGGGCCACCTGCCGTCAGCGTCGCAATGGCCGCAAAGTTCTCAAGAACGTACATCGATGCGAGGAGCGCAGTCAGCTCGAAGAAAGGGCGCAGGTGAGGCAGCATTAACCGTCGGAAGGTGAGCCAACGACCCGCCCCGTCAATTGATGCGGCTTCCGTCACTTCGACCGGGAACGATTGCATCCCTGCCAGCAGAATGAGAAGAGCGAACGAGGCCCACTGCCAAGCGGTCAAGATGATGATCGATAAGCGCGGATATTCGCTGACCCAATTGAGCTTCCCTAGGCCCAGCGCCGACGTCGACCATCCGAGCAATCCGAAAGTCGGATCAAAAAGACCGGCCTTCCAAAACAGCGCCGCTGCAACAGGCATGACGAAGAAAGGCGTGATCGCCAGCGTTCTAGCAATTGCACGGCCCCGAAAAGTGCGGTGCAATCCAAGCGCGAGCAGCGTTCCGACAACAATCGCGCCGACGACGATACTGATCGTCATGAACGCTGTGTTCGCGATCGCCTTCAGGAACACCGGATCCGAAATGGCGTCGATGTAGTTGTTCAAGCCGACGAATCGCTTCGCACTTGTAGACACCAGATTCCAGCGAAACAGGCTATAGAAAGCCGTGATAAAAAATGGAGCTTGCGTGACGGCGACCACGACGATCACCGCCGGTAACAATGGAGCTCTGCGCAACCAGGCCTTTCGCTGTTGCTGCTTGTTGCGCCCTACCGCACGAGTCTCGTCGGTCGGGACAGCATTTGCACTTGAGTAAGCCATGAGCATCTTCCCAGTTTGTTTCCGCCGGTGCCGAGCGTACTTGAGCGCTATTCGCACCGGCGATTACCACATCAGCTTCCGCTCGTGGTTATTTGATGTAACCGGCGTCTTGCATGATGTCGGTCATCTTCTTCTGGGATGCATTGATGGCCTCATCAACCGTCACTTGTCCGCTAATCGCACCTGAGATTTGCTGTGACGTGAAGTCGCCGATTTGCTCGAACTCCGGGATATCTACGTATTGAACACCCGAGTACGGAACCGGCTCGATCGTGGGACGCAGCGGGTCGGCCGAATTGATCGACTGGAGCGTCAAGTCGCCGAACGACGCAACGGCCTTCTTATATTCGGGAATCTGGTAAGTCGAAGTCCGCGAACCGGGCGGCACTTGGCCCCAACCGGCTTTTTCGCCTGCCAACTTGATGTATTCCTGGCTCGTGAGCCACGAGATCAGCTTCCATGCTGCGTCCCGGTTCTTACTCGTGGTAGGAATCGACAGACCCCACGCCCACAACCAGCCCGAAGCCTTTGTTGCCTTCACCGGGGCCATCGCAAAGCCGACGTTGTCCTTCACGCCCGGACCCGCTTGATCGAGCACCGGGCCTGCAAAGACGGTGTCGTCGTACCACATCGCCGCATGACCTTGCGAGAACAGCTGCAGACACTCCTGCCAGCCGTCTTTCGCCGCGTCCGGTTGGCCGTGCTGGCGAATCAAGTTCACGTAGAAATTGATAGCGGCTTTCGATTCGGGTTCGGAAAGTGCGGGCTGCCACTTTTGATCGAACCAGCGACCGCCGAATGTGTTGATTACGGTGGTGAGCGATGCGAGGTTTTGGCCCCAGCCGGGAACGCCGCGAAGACAGATGCCGGAGACACCAGCCTTCTTGTCGTCCAGCTTCGCCGCAAACTGAGCAACCTGATTCCAAGTAGGTGTCTCGGGCATTGTCAGACCAGCTTTTGCAAACAGGTCCTTCCGATAAAACATGAATGAAGACGAACCGTAAAACGGCGTCGCGAACAGATTTCCCTTATAGGAAACCAGATTGCGGATCGGCCTCAGAAGATCCCCTTCGTTCCAGGCGGTGTCCGCCTTAGCGTACTGACTGAGGTCGACGATCCAGCCCTTCTGTGCCCACAGCGGCACTTCATACGCGCCGATCATCACCACGTCGTATTGGCCGGACTTCGTTGCGACGTCCTTCAGCACGGCGGGACGCAGCTGATTTTCCGGAAGCGTCTGAAAGCGAACCTTGATATCCGGGTATTTCTTCTCGAAGTTGCCGATAAGCTTCGCCGCGGTCTGCATTTGCGGGTTGGCGGCGAGCGCAACTGTCAGTATGGTTTCGCTGTATGCAAGCGTTGCAAATCCCAATCCCAAAGAAGCAATGAGGCCGGTTTGCACAGCGAGCAAGCGCAGTCGAGCCGAGTATTTCATTTAGTACTCCTAATTTATTGGGCGGGTACGCCGGTCTGTTCGGCGTAGTACGTTGGACCTTAGTCGTTGTTCAAACCTGCCTGCGCGTCTACCGTCACCTTCACGACGTCACTGCGCAGCCATGACGTATAGAAATCAAAAGGCTTGCCGTCGGCGCCCCACGAGACGGAGGTCACGAGCAGCAGCGGTGAGCCAGCTGGCACCTCTAGCAGAGCGGACAACGGCTCAGTCGCCGCTACTGCCTCGACGCCACGGCGAGCACGGGTCACGTCGTAACCTGCCGCCCTCAGGGTGCGGTTGAGCGAGGCACCGCCGGTCAACGCTTCGCTGGAGCGCAGGACGCTTTCGATTTCCAGCAACATATAGTTGACCGAGTACAGCGCCAGCTCACCGTCGAGTCGGCGCAGTCGAGCCAACTTGAAGCCACCGCTACCCGATTTGAGATCCAGCGCTTGCGCAACGTGATCCGGCAAGATGCATCGCTCAGCTTCGAGAACCTTCGTTTCCACCGAACGGTGCTGTTCAACTTCCACTTCAAAGAAGCCCTCAGCAACTTGTAACGTCCAGCCGGATTGCGCCTGGTCCGCCACGAAAGCCCCCCGGCGCGGCACCATTTTGATCCTGCCTTGGTCCGCCAGATGTCGAAGCATCTCGCGCACCGTCGAGCGTGCCAACTCGTAGTCACGGCAAAGATCGCTTTCAGAGGGCAGCCGGTCGCCGGGCGCATAGTCGCCGCGATCGATCGCTTGCTCCAGCAATTGCGAGAGCTGCAAATAGTAGGGAACCGGCGATGAGCGGTCGATTCCCGGCGCAAGCGGAGTAACGGCTTTCATATCGGTTCGTGATGTAGGTGTTGTACGTACAAGATGGAGGCGAGTATAGGCGTCGCGAAATCGAAAAAGAAGATGGGGTTCTCACCTACTTTTGTACGTTCTGTTCGTGTGTATCATACGGTACGTCTTGTACGTACAACACGTACACTTTTCCAACTGGGTCGCTTCGATTTAGCTTTCGCACCCAAATCTTCGCTAGGGACGCTCTTATGTCTATGGAATACCGCCTTCGTCGTACGCTGCCCAGTAACCGTGTGGCGATCATCATGCCGGTCGATCACGGCCTTATTTTTGACCGCATCGAAGGCCTCGAGACGCCGTCCGCGCCGTTTGCCGCGTGGGGCGAGAGCGACGTGACCGGCTTCATGATGACGCCGGGCCAAGTACGTCAAACTGCGCGGTACTTTGCAGCTCACCCTCATCTCACGCGGGTTCTGACGATCGACACCTACTACGACTACCGGAACCTGGATGGCGGCGGCTCACACGGCCTGATCACCAATGTGGAAGAAGCTGTTCGTATGGGCGTCGACGCAGTCAAAATGTTGTTCCCCTGGAACATGTCTCGTGCTGAACAAGTCGCCATGTGCACGCGCGTCGGGCAAGTGGTAAACGAGTGCAATCGCTGGGAGATCCCGCTCGTGCTCGAACCGGTCATCATAGGTGCGCCGCGTACCGAGGAAGTCATCAAGCAGGAAGAGAAGGTCGCGCGCATTGCTTACGATTTGGGCGCGCACGTCATCAAGATTGCATTCCCCGGCGAAGAGCGCACCAAACGTCTCGTCGACGAATTGAAAGTACCGCTGGTCATCGCAGGCGGCCCGCTGACTGGCACCCCTGCCGACACGATCGATGCGGTCGCGCAGACCATTCGTTCGGGCGCGCGCGGCGTGATCGTTGGCCGCAACATCTGGCAGCGGGAACGCGCCGAGGGTCTGCAGGTCCTGTCCGAAGTGGCCAAGTTGACCCGCGCGCAAAAGTTCAACGACTGAGCTCTGCCGCCAAAGATGCTCGAACTCGCGCAGCCTCCTGATCGAGCGCTGCGCCGGTTTCAGTTCCGCGTACGCATCACTCCCACTCGGCATCAACGTTTCCTGCGTTCTCCTTCTCGCGCCAATACATGCTCGGCGCATTCAAGAAGCCCGTTGATCAAACGTGCGCGAGGCGATGCCCTGTGCCAAAGCACACCAAAGCGCCGCGGTTCAGTCTTGCTCGGTAGTACCATCCTTGCGATGGCGAGCCCCGCTGTCAAAGGCGAGATGATGTCCGGTACGAGCGACACCCCGAGCCCACGGTCGACCATCATCGCGATGGCCGTCAGCGAATTCAGTTCGAACAACTCGTGCGGAACGATTTTCGCCGCGCGGAGGTATTGATCAGCTTGCTTGCCGCCGCCGAGCGAACGGTCATAGCGAATAAATGGCTCGCGGCGCAGCAATTCGTGCGGTTCCTCATCCTTCATTCGCAAGGGCGCCAGCACGACAATCGGCTCCTCGCGCAACAGATGCCAGTCATAAGCCTTGGGGAGCGCAAATGCCGGATGAAGGCAGATCGCCACATCGAGGTCTCCGCGCTGCAGCGTCTCGTACAACTCCATCGACGTCCCTGCACGGATCAGTACCTTGGCTCGAGGAAACGCAGCCGCGAAGTTTGCAAGCACGTCAGGCAAGAGGCTTAGGAGCGCCGTGGTAATCGTGCCGATCCGCAACTCACCCGCCGCTTCGCCTTCCAGCGCGAAGGCCTTGAGTTCCGAGCATTCACGCACGAGTCCCCGCGCCTTGTCGATCACGCGATGCCCGGCTTCCGTGGGAATGACCGTGCGCCCGGCGCGCACGAAAAGCGACACGCCCAGTTCGCGCTCGAGCGCTTGAATCTGCTGGGCGACGGCCGCCGGCGTCACACCGATACGACGCGCCGCTTCGGCCATTGAACCGCTATCGACCACGAGCAGCAGATTGGCGAGAAAATCGATGTCCATGAAGATAGTTTATCTATTATTTGAAGATAGACGTAGATAGTTCATCTAAATCCATAACAGTCTTAGACTCCTTTCCAGACATAGAAGGACTGGAGACATGAGAAGCAAGCTCTTCGTGCCGGCATCGCGTCCGGAGCTTTTTGCCAAGGCGTTCGCGAGCGCCGCCGATGCGCTGTCCTTTGATCTGGAGGATTCAGTCGCCGCCGAACGCAAGCAGCAGGCGCGCGATGCGCTTTGCGAACTGCTGCGCTCGAACGAGATTGCCGGCCATACGAAAGTGCTGATCGTTCGCGTGAATGCGTTGGACACGCCGCATTTCGCCGCCGACATTGACGCCGTGGTTCAGCAAGGCCTGGAATACATCAATCTTCCGAAGCCCGAGACGGTCGATGACGTTCGTGCGGCCGCATCGGCGATTGAGCGGGCGGAGCGGGCGAACACCATCAGCCGGCCCATAAAACTGCTGCTTAACATAGAGTCGCCGAAAGCGTTTCGCCACGCAGCCGAACTGGCGAGCGCCCATCCGCGCGTGGCGGGGCTGCAACTGGGTCTCGGCGATCTGTTCGAGCCGCTCGGCGTCGGTCGCGGTGACGTGGCCGCAGTCCAGCAGGCCATGTTCGGGTTGCGTATCGCGGCGGGCGAAGCCGGCGTCTTCGCCTACGACTCCGCATTCGCCAATATCAAGGACGAAGCCGGCTTCCGCGCCGAGGCGCAACTCGCGCGATCGATGGGCTTTCTCGGCAAGAGTTGCATTCACCCGCGCCAGATCGCGCTCGCGAACGAGGTCTTTCGCCCCTCTGACGAAGACATCGCGCATGCGGTGCGTGTCGTCGAGGCGGCGCGCGACGCTGACGCGAAGGGCATCGCCGCCTATGTGGTCGACGGCCGCATGATCGATCCTCCTTTCATCGAACGCGCACGCGCGCTCATCGCCCAGGCACAGCGGCTCGGCTTGCTGACGGGCGAACAGCGCCTCGCACTCGCAAGCGCGCATGCCGAAATCTGCGATGCGCAAGCACGCTGACTCACTCGAACGGAAGGAGAATTTCATGCAAGCATCGGCCAATCACGCCAGTGCCGCGAGCGCGGACCCGCTCACGGGCGTGCGCGTGCTCGATCTGAGCGCTTATATCGCCGGCCCGTACGGATGCACGCTGCTCGCCGATCAGGGCGCCGACGTCATCAAAATCGAACCGCCCACGGGCGACAATCTGCGCAAATATCCGTCGACGCTCGAAGCAGAAAGCCGCGCATTCCTCGGCGTGAATCGCGGCAAGCGTGGCCTCGTGCTCGATCTCAAGCAGCCGGAGGCGCTCGCGGTGCTGATGCGCCTTGTTGAAGCCGCCGATGTGCTTATCCACAACTTTCGCCCGAGCGTGCCCGAGCGGCTCGGTATCGCCTATGAGCAGTTGCGCGCGGTCAATCCGCGCCTGATCTATTGCGCGGTGACCGGCTACGGCGACACCGGCCCGAACAAGGACAAGGCGGGATACGATCAGGTGCTGCAAACGATGACGGGTATGTGCACGCTGCAAGGCAAGCGCGGCGGACCGCCCGAGATACTGTACGGATCGGTGGTCGACTACTACGCTGCCGCCCTCGTGGCGGCGGGTGTGTCGTCGGCGCTCTTCGAGCGCGAGCGTAGCGGCGCCGGACAATATGTCGGCGTATCACTGTTGCGCAGCGCGCTGGCGATGCAATCGGCTCGCATGATCTGGGCCGAGGGCGAACCGAAGGACATCAGCCGCGACATGCGCTCTGGCGGCATCACCGGCATCCATCCGACACGCGAAGGCTATCTGTACATTTCGGCCAACACGCCGCATTTCTGGCAATCGCTCTGCGAGAAGACCGGCCTAGCATCGCTGGCGCAGAACGAACGCTATGACTCGGTACGCAAGCGCGCACTGCATTGCGACGAAATCATTCCGCAGTTGCACGCTGCACTTCAGGCGCGCACCGCGCTCGAATGGGAAGCGCACTTCGGCGACGCCGTACCCTGTGCGGCCGCGCGCAGTGTCGAAGATATGTTCGACGACCCGCAAGTGTTGGCGGAAGACATGGTGACCCGCTTCGACTATCCGGGCATCGGCACCTATCGCGGCATCAAGCATCCGATTCGATTCGGCACAACGCCTGGACGCGATCCCGCAGCCGCGCCCGCATTCGGCCAGCACTCCGATGCGCTTTTGCGCGAGTTCGGCTGGACGGACGACGCGATCGAGTCGCTGCGCGCGAAGCGCGCGGTGTTGTGAGGAGATACGCGATGCCGTTCGATCTACCCGCGCACGCGTGCGACTTTTCTGATCGGCCCGGTGGTCTACGGCGGGCGCTGTTGCTGCTGGTCTGACGGACGCGCATGAACAAATCGAACGGAGACAGACGTATGGAATCAGCGACGACTCAACCAACACGGGCACACGCCCATCCTAAATCGCTGACGGAGCGCTGGTGGGGCCTGTTCGACACGCGCGTCGGCGCGCTGCCCGTACCGGTGTTTTTAGCGCTATTGGCCGTGCTCGCCGCGATGACGCTAAAGGGCAAGCTCGCTTCGGACCTGCCCACCGGTATTGCGCTGGTGGCGGTCGGCGGTTTCGCATGCGCCGAACTCGCAAAACGCATTCCGTGGATTCGCCACATCGGCGCGGCATCGATTTTCGCAGCGTTCATTCCGTCGATGCTCGTCTACTACAAGCTGATGCCCGCGCCAGTCGTCAAGGCGGTCACCGACTTCACGAAGAGTTCCAATTTCCTCTATCTCTTCATCGCGGCGATCATTGTGGGCAGCGTACTCAGCATGGACCGGCAGACGTTGATTAAAGGCTTCGTGCGCATTTTCATTCCGGTTGCGAGCGGCTCCGTGGTCGCGGCCCTCGTGGGGACTGGCGTGGGCGTTGCGCTCGGCATGCAAGCAAAGCACGCGCTTTTCTTCGTCGTCGTGCCGATCATGGCGGGCGGTGTCGGCGAGGGCGCGCTTCCGCTCTCCGCGGGCTATGCGCAGATTCTGGGTGTCGAACGAGGACCGCTCTTTGCGCAGGTGCTCTCGGCCGTCATGCTCGGTAACATCGCTGCAATCTGCTGCGCGGGTCTGCTGAGCTACCTCGGCGCACGCAAGCCCAGTCTGACCGGGAATGGCCAACTCACCATCGCCGGATCGGCTGAGGACACCGCCCACGCGGCCGCGCCTTCGTTCGAATTCGATGTGAGTTCGGTCGCCGCAGCGGGTGCGACGGCGATCACGCTCTATCTGCTCGGCGTGCTGAGCCATCAACTGTTCGGCTGGCCCGCTCCGGTCGTCATGCTGGTGCTCGTGGTCGCGGCGCAGTGCTTTCAGGTGGTGTCGCCGCGCGTGCGCGGCGGGGCACGCTTCATGTATGGCTTCTTCTCGACGGCCGTCACCTATCCGCTGATGTTCGCCATCAGCGTCGCGATGACACCGTGGGGCGAAATTGTCACCGCGTTTCAGTGGATCAATATCGTGACGGCTGTGTCGACGGTGCTTGCGCTGACTGCGACCGGATTCTTCGTTGGACGCATGGTAGGGATGTATCCCGTGGAAGCGGCGATCGTGAACGCGACGCATAGCGGCCTCGGCGGCACCGGCGATGTCGCGATCCTGACAGCCGCCAACCGAATGGAGTTGATGCCGTTCGCGCAGATCGCGACGCGCATCGGCGGCGGCGTTACCGTGATGACCGCGCTGGCCGTGTTCGCTTACTTGCGTTAGGCATGAGGCGGCGCACCCAAGTGTCCGGCGCGGAATCGCCGATCGAACCAAAAATGGGTTGGTCAGCCAGCGGCGGGAAGAGACTTCGCGTCAACGCCAGCGCTGGCTCGTTGCTAGCCATCGCAGCAATCATCGTCGCCATTACAATCTGGCGGTCGGTTAGCTACCCAAGATGGAGCGGCATCCCCTTGGCGATTGGCCTCGCGCTCTATAATCCCGCAGTTCTTTGGAACGTAGCCGCTCCGCCTCGCTCACGGGCTGCTCGTCGGTATAGGATGCTGGTGGATTGCAGCAGGGATGTTGAACCGGGGCACGAGGCAATGCCCTCAAGTTGCGCAATGTCAACATCGCTGACTGTATCGGCGAGATCGTCGATATGTAAGGCATGCCACTTCAGAAGGAGTCATCATGCGGCACGTCAACTCGCCATTCCGCCCTGCCTTGCTCACGGCCGACGTCCGATGTCGCAGGCATGAAGAATCTTCGGGACATGGTTCTGGCAGAAGGTCAGGTATGTCCGAACAATAGTCGAGGGATGGCGATGGGATGGATAAAGGAGGTTGATGGGCTGCTCGGGCAACGGAAACTGCGGCAGCAATTGCACGAGGCGCTTCTCCTGAATAGGCGCAGCCGCTAGAAAAGGCGGCAACTCAGTTAGCACATCATTAGCGAGCGCACGCACGCACGCACGCACAAGTGATGATAATCGTTGGTGGACAGAAGGGCCTTTGGCTCGATGATATGCCCAGCCAAGTCCCATCGTGCCGGGGCATCGACACTCGACATCCATACAGCGCACGGGAACCGATAGAGTTCGTCGGGTAGTGCCGGCACGCCGAGGCGCTCCACTAGCTTCGGGTTAGCTACTAGAACATGGCGATAGGACAAGATGTGTCGCGCCACCATAGCCTCGTGAACGATCGAGCCGACACGCAGGGCGACGTCGATGCCGTCCTCGATTAAATCCACCCGACGTTCAGTTGAGTAGACGTGGACTTGGATGTCCGGATAGCGGCGCTGGAACGCCGCAAGCAAATCCCACCATGGCTCAAAAGACTGAGGGAACGATAGCCGTAAGCGCCCTTTCAACTGCGCCTGATCGCTTACGATGGCTTGCTCGGCCTCAAGTAGCGCCTCGATGCCACGACTAGCCTGCTCGTACAGCTTTGTTCCGGCATCAGTCAGCCTCACCCCTCGCGCCGAGCGCTCCAGCAACTGCACCATAAGCTGCCGTTCCAGCTCCCGTATCCGACGGCTCAGCGTTGGCAATGGGATTCCAAGACGGCTCGCCGCCGCCGAAAGACTACCCGCCGGGACGACGGTAACGAACATGTGAGTGGCGTTCAGGTCCATACGGCATGCCTCTCATAACTGAGAGGCGGCTTCCAATTTTTGACAATGTTAATTCATTTATGGCAACGATATCCTGTTGCCTTAAAGATCTCAATTCCAAGAATGAGGACGCGTATGCAACAGACGTGGACATGTCGAATGAGGACATTTATGGCGATAGTCACAACCATAGCGACGCTAACTGCAACAAATGGCGTGGCCGCACCTGACGAATTCGCGGGGAGCGAGAAGCTGAAGGCGCACTCCGAGGAATTTCGGAAGCGCGTCGTCGAAGTAACGGATGGCGTGTACACCGCCATCGGCTACTCCGCCAGCAACGTCACGCTGATCCAGGCCGACAACGGGTCGATCATCGTCGATACCTCGGCCAACCCGGTCGATGCTCAAGCGATCATCAATGCCTTCGGGGATCGCATGACCAGACCTGTGCGTGCGATCATCTACACGCACAACCACCCCGACCATTCCGGCGGTGCGACGATATTCGCGGGCAATGACAAGCCCGAGATCTACAGCCACCAATTGCTGGTCTCGGCTAAACCCGACACGGGACGCGGCCGGCGCGATGGCGGCGATGTATTCGGAACCGCTCTGCCCGACGACCAGTTCATCAATGCCGGCACCCAGCTCGAATACGGCAGGAAGACGCCGCACGCGCGCGAGGGTTTTCTCCCGCCTACGAAAACCTTCGACGGCGAGCAACAAAGCCTGACGATTGCCGGCGTGCGGATGCAGCTCATCCTCACCCCCGGCGAGGCTGACGAAAACATCTCCGTCTGGCTGCCGGACCGCAAGGTACTGATCGCTGGCGACGTATTTCTGAAGACATTCCCCAACATTGCCCCCCTTCGCGGACTCCCCACGCGTCCGGCGGACAAATGGGTCGCCAGCCTAGACAAGCTGATCGCTCTGAATGCCAAATATGTCATTCCCGGCCATATGAGCACACTAGCCGGCGCGGACAAAGTCAGGGACGCTCTCACGGCTTATCGGGACGGTATCAAGTTCGTCTATGACAAAACCATGGAAGGGATCAGCAGGGGGAAGACCCCAGATGAGTTGGTTCAGGAAGTAAAACTTCCAGCGCGGCTAGCGCAACACCCATATCTACAAGAGTATTACGGCACTGTAGCTTGGTCAGTGCGCGGCATCTATTCGCAAAATGCTGGTTGGTTCGACGGCAACCCAACGCATATCTTCCCGCTGACCGAGAAGGAACGAGCGGAAAAAGTCATTGCGCTGGCAGGTGGAAAAGAAAAAATGTTGGAAGGCGCGGAAGCATCGCTTTCTGTCGGTGAGTTTCAGTGGGCCGCCGAGCAGGCCGACTATGTTCTTGCCATCGCACCGCAGAGCAATCGGACAACCATAATAAAGGTGCGCGCGCTTAGAGAACTGGGCGGGCGTCAGATGAATGCCACGGCGCGCAATTACTATCTGACAGTCGCGCAGAGCCTAGAGAAAGGCCTCCAAGCCGGTGGCTCAAAATAAGAGCAGCTAACAGAACTAGGACGTCGTCCCTGCGTAGGTTTGTGGGCGCGATACCGTCCACCGTCACCCTCTTTCGAATGCGCTCCGCGATACCGTCACGACCGCGATGCGAGCCCAAAAGACCCCTTGAATGTCGGGTGGCGGTTCGAGGCAGCCCCTGATTCAAACTCTTGTGGACACCAGCGAATCGGATTCGGATGGTCGCGATCGAGAAGAACACGCGCCTTATTCGACGGATCTGATCGACGAGAATGGTCGCAGGTTGAAGGACTTCTGCCGAAACTCCGGAAGACCACCGAAGACACGGAACTGGCACAGCAGGCGACGGTGTCGCCCGCTACCACCTCCCAAGTGTTGACCGAACTGGAGCGCTTCGACTGGCTGTTGGCGCGAGGGCAAGGCCCGAGCAAGGAGCGTCATCACGAAGGCCAAAATGCTGGCGGTGCGGATTGGTGAAGTCTTTGACATGCACGACGTCGAGTATGAAGTCAGCCACGAGGCCGCCGCGCAACGTTACCGTCGTCGATACCGTCATCTTCAACGCCTCTCAGAGAGCTACTGCTGCCTCGTCGGAGTGCCGATCGTCCGCCAAGCGTCATGCTCCCGCGATTCATTGGCTAGTCTTTTATTGGCAATCAACTAAAAAATGCAACACACTCCGGGTACGATGCCTTCCACTGATAAGACGCTCGAACAAGCGGTCCTGGCGCTCGCTGAGCGCCAGCCGCTGCTGCGCGCCCGCGATCTGGTCGAACAAGGGCTGCCGACCATGGTGCTCAGCCGGCTCGTTGCGGCGGGCAAGCTGGAACGCGTCGCCCGCGGCGTCTACAGCCTGCAAGGGCGCGCCCCGAGCGAGCATCGATCTCTGGCCGAGTCCGCACTGCGCGTGCCACGCGGCGTGGTGTGCCTGCTGTCGGCACTGCGCGTTCACGGCATCGGCACACAGGCCCCCTTCGAGGTCTGGATGGCGATTCCCCCACATACACCCACGCCGCGCCTAGATCAGCCGGCCCTACGCGTGGTGCGCATGTCAGGCGAAGCCCTGACCGAAGGCGTCGAGCACATGGAGATCGATGGCGTACAGGTGCCCGTATTTAACTTGGCCAAGACGGTGGCGGACTGCTTCAAGTACCGCAACAAGATCGGCCTTGACGTAGCCCTGGAAGCGCTGCGCGATGGCTGGTCGCAGCGCAGGCTCACGATGGACACGCTCTGGCACTACGCGACAGTCAACCGCGTGACCAATGTCATGCGCCCCTATCTCGAGAGCGTGACTATATGAGCCGCAACCTCGCCGCCTCCATCCGGGCCCGCCTGAAGCAGCACGCGGATGCCTCGCTGGATGGCGCGCGCATTGCGCTGCAGGTGGATATCGGTTTCGGTGATGCCGTCACGCCGGCACCTGAATCCGTCAACTACCCCGTGCTGCTCGACGATCTGCCGGCTCCACAACTGCGGGCCTATCCGAAGTACACCGTGGTGGCAGAGAAGTTTCACGCAGTGTGCCTGCTGGGCATGGCCAACACCAGCATGAAGGATTACTTCGATCTCTGGGTGTTGCTGACCGAGGAGAGCTTGGACCCTGCCGCACTGCATCGCGCATTCCAAGCCACGTTCGCCCGGCGAAGGCTGACCATCCCCGAAGCGATCCCCGCGGGCCTGAGCGACGCCTTTGCGCAGGACGCCACGAAGCAGAAGCAGTGGGCAGCCTTCCTGAAGAAGAACCGCCTGCAGCCTTTGGACCTTGTCCAAGTCGTGGGGCGGATGCGCGATGAGTTCCAGCGACTTCAAGCGCGCTGAACGCGGCCTCGCCCGTTCAAACGGCCGAGCCTATGAGCTTCACCGGAGCCCAACAAGTCCTCGACGATCACATGCAGGAACGCCCTGTATCTTGAATTCAAGAGAGGCGAAGCACTGGTGCCGGTCGAACGCATCGAGGCAGGAACTGATGCTGGTTGAACGAGACGCCCAAACGCACGGACCGCGTGCTCGCGCATATATATGAGAGCGACGCGAAGGGCGGCAGGCCGGCCCTGAGCGGCGGTGTCGTCCCGACGCCCGGCGTCTTGTTAGGTCGCAGCCCGACCCGATTGAGTCGTTCGATTACATGCAACGACTGACCGTTACGCGCTGATGGATGGAGGATCACCGTCGGCCGGATAAAATCTCTACTCTTAACCTGGCATCGATCCCATGACGAACGACCACTGCAGTTGGGTCGCGACACCCATCAGCGGGCAGCTTTTGCGTGGCGCCCTTGAACTCGAACAGACAGAACGGGGAGTATTGCCGCACCGTCTGCCCGCCTGGGCTCGCGTTCAATGCACTGACCCTCAGTTGGCGATGGCCGAATCGCAACCCTCCGGCGTGCGGCTGGCGTTCCGCACCCAGGCTACGGATATTGAACTTGATGTCCTGCCGACACGGTACGTCTATGCCGGTGTCCCGCCCAGGGCCGCCGGCGTGTATGACCTGCTCATCGACGGTCACCTTGTCCGCCAGAACAGCGCTGCCGGTGGAGACATTGTGACGATCAACATGGCCGCCGGCACAACCTCCAAAGAGGCCGGCCCGATCGCTACCCTCCGATTTGCCGACCTGCCCAGCCACGACAAGAAAGTCGAAATCTGGTTGCCGCACAATGAGACCACGGAACTCGTCACGCTGCGTGCCAATGCCTGCGTTGAGCTTGAGGCCGACTCCAGTCGCAAGGTCTGGTTGCACCACGGCAGCTCCATCAGTCACGGTTCCAGCGGAGACAGCCCCACCTCGATCTGGCCAGCTCTTGCCGCGTCCCTCGGCGACGTGGAACTGATAAATCTTGGTTTAGGCGGCAGCGCTCTACTCGATCCCTTTACCGCTCGAACCATACGAGGCACGCCTGCTGACCTGATCAGCCTTAAAATCGGCATCAACCTCGTCAACACGGATCTAATGCGCCTGCGCGCCTTTACGCCCGCGGTGCACGGTTTCCTCGACACGATCCGCGAAGGCCATCCAACCACGCCATTGCTGATCATTTCGCCGCTCTACTGCCCGATTCATGAAGATACGCCTGGCCCTGGGGCGTTCGATGTTAGTGCGCTGGCCACAGGGCGGGTGTCGTTTCGGGCGACGGGCGATCCGGCCGAGCGTAAGGCTGGGAAACTAACGCTGACCATCATCCGAGACGAGTTGCGACGCGTCGTGCTGCAGCGTGCGACAAACGATCCACATCTGCACTATCTCGATGGTCTTGAGCTCTACGGTCAACGGGATTTCGCCGATCTGCCGCTTCCCGATCAACTCCACCCAGATGGGCCGACGCATCGTCGCATTGGCGAACGGTTCGCCAAGCTTGCGTTCGGCCGCAACGGTCCTTTTTCGGTCGAATGCGCATAGCTGTGAAATTGGCATAGGCTCGCCAGCTGACATTCAAGCGCAAAGTGTGAATGTCCCTTCCTGGCTGATTTCCGCCCCATGCGAAAAGACGGCTCGAACTCGGCATCCGGCGCAACGCGATCACCGAGCGAAGTCCCCGTTGCACATCAATTCCGGCTACCCGCCAGTTGAGGTCCTGACCGGGCTCCCGAGCACCGCTGCAACTTCTGCCCCTTCAATTCTCCCGATGGCACGAAGCGCCTAACCCACCGCTCGCCGATACCGTCACTGATACCGTCAACGCCCCTGACGGTATCAAGCCAGCCTCTACACATACCGCCCATCGATACCGTCAGCAATACCGTCAAATATCGGCTGCTCGGGACTACATGCAAGCACCAACGAAGGTTTATTTCTTCCATACAATCAACGACTTGCGGACCCCCATCGTGCAATTTAGAATTGGACACACGCAATTTACCGATCACCGCAAGCCATTGATTCAAAGGGAATTTTAAAAAACCTCATTCCCACTCAATCGTCGCCGGCGGCTTCCCCGAGATGTCATAAACGACGCGATTGATCCCGCGCACTTCGTTGATGATCCGATTCGACACATGCCCGAGCAACTCATGTGGCAAATGCGCCCAGTGCGCCGTCATGAAATCGAGCGTCTGGACCGCCCTCAGCGCGACGACAAACTCATAAGTCCGCCCATCGCCCATCACGCCCACGCTGCGCACCGGCAAGAACACGGCGAACGCCTGACTCGTGAGGTCGTACCATGACTTGCCCGTCTCTTTGTCGATGGTGTTGCGCAGCGTCTCGATGAAGATCGCATCGGCACGCCGCAACAAATCGGCGTACTCGCGCTTCACTTCCCCGAGAATCCGCACACCGAGCCCCGGCCCGGGGAACGGATGCCGATAGACCATCTCATGCGGCAAGCCGAGCTTCACGCCGAGCTCGCGCACCTCATCCTTGAACAACTCGCGCAGCGGCTCGAGCAGCTTCAAGTTCAACGTCTCGGGCAGACCGCCCACGTTGTGGTGGCTCTTGATCGTATGGGCCGCCTTCTTGCCCTTGCCGGCCGATTCGATGACGTCCGGATAGATCGTCCCCTGCGCGAGCCACTTCGCATCTTTGAGCTTGCCTGCCTCGACCTGGAAGACCTCGACAAACTCTGCTCCGATGATCTTGCGCTTCTGCTCGGGATCGGTCACGCCCGCCAGCTTGGAGAGGAACGCTTCGCTCGCATCGACATGAATGACGCGCACGCCAAGGTGATCGGCAAACGTCGCCATCACCTGCTCCGCTTCGTTCAAACGAAGCAACCCGTGATCGACGAACACGCAAGTCAGCTGATCGCCGATCGCACGGTGCAGGAGCGCCGCCGCGACCGACGAATCGACGCCGCCCGACAGACCCAAAATCACATGCTCGCTGCCCACTTGCGCGCGAATCTTTTCGACGGCTTCGTCGATGTAATGCCCCATTTCCCAATCGGCCTTCGCGCCGCAGATCGACAGCACGAAGCGCTCGAGCATCGCGCGCCCTTGCACCGTATGCGTGACCTCCGGGTGCCACTGCACGCCGTAGAAATGGCGCGATTCGTCGGCAATCGCCGCGATCGGACACGACTCCGTCGACGCCATCATCTTGAATCCCTCGGGCATCTCGGTGACCTTGTCGCCGTGGCTCATCCAGACCTTCAGCATCCCGTGCCCTTCGGGCGTGCGGAAGTCCTCGATGCCTTCGAGCAGGCTCGTATGGTTGCGCGCCCGCACTTCCGCATAGCCGAATTCACGCACGTGCCCCCCGTCGACTTTGCCGCCGAGCTGCTCGGCCATCGTCTGCATTCCGTAGCAGATTCCCAGCATGGGCACGCCGAGCTCGAAAACGGCTTGCGGCGCACGTGGCGTATCGGACTCCGTAACGGAGTTCGGCCCGCCCGACAGGATCACGCCCTTCGGCGCGAACTCGCGGATGAACGCGTCGTCGACATCGTACGGATGAATCTCCGAATAGACGTGCGCTTCGCGAATGCGGCGCGCAATCAGTTGGGTGACTTGCGAGCCGAAATCGAGGATCAGGATCTTGTCATGCATGGCGGGCGCGTAACTCAAATGGGCAAATGGAATTCAATTCATTGGCCGCCGTCACGGCGACCGAACATAAACAAATTGCGCCTTCCCGCCGGAAGCTCTTTCGGCTGAAAGGCGCAACGTCCGATGGCACGCGGCGTGCGTCATCGAAGACTGCGAGGCAGGAACATCGATCGATCGAGATACCCACGCGCCGCGACGCTCTCATCGGCCGTCGTGGCCGTCGTCAATCGATGTGGTAATTCGGCGCTTCTTTCGTGATCTGCACATCGTGAACATGCGATTCGCGCATGCCTGCCGCCGTGATTTCGACGAACTGCGCCTTCTCATGCATCTCTGCGATCGTCTTGCAGCCGCAGTAGCCCATGCTCGCGCGCACACCGCCGATGAGCTGGAACAGGATCGCGTTGACCGAGCCTTTGTAAGCCACGCGGCCCTCGATGCCTTCGGGCACGAGCTTGTCGATATTCGCCGAGTTGTCCTGGAAGTAACGGTCCGCGGCGCCATCCTTCATCGCGCCCACCGAGCCCATGCCGCGATACGACTTGTACTGTCGGCCCTGATAAAGGAACACGTCGCCGGGCGCCTCTTCGGTGCCTGCGAGCATGCTGCCCATCATCACCGCGTCCGCCCCGGCCGCGATCGCCTTCGAGACGTCGCCCGAATAGCGCACGCCGCCGTCGCCGATGACGGGCACGCCCGATCCCTTCAGCGCTTCGGAGACGTTCGCGATCGCCGTGATTTGCGGCACGCCGACACCCGCCACGATCCGCGTCGTGCAAATCGAGCCGGGCCCGATGCCGACCTTCACGCCGTCCGCCCCGTATTCGACGAGCGCACGCGCGGCATCCGCCGTGGCGATGTTGCCGCCGATGACTTCCACGTGCGGGAAGTTCTTTTTGACCCAGCGCACACGCTCGAGCACGCCCTTGCTGTGGCCATGAGCCGTATCGACGACGATCACGTCAACGCCCGCCGCCGCGAGCAGCGTCACGCGCTCTTCGTTATCGGGACCGACGCCGACGGCTGCGCCGACGCGCAGCTTGCCGTGCTCGTCCTTGCAGGCGGCCGGGTGCTCAGTCTGCTTCGTGATGTCCTTGACGGTCATGAGCCCGCGCAACTCGAAGGCGTCGTTCACGACGAGCACGCGCTCGAGGCGGTGGCTATGCATGAGCGCCTTCGCATCGGCGAGCGAGGTGCCCTCCTTGACCGTCACGAGCCGATCCCGCGGCGTCATGATGCTGCGCACGGGCTCATCGAGCCTTGTTTCGAAGCGCAGGTCGCGATTCGTCACGATCCCGACCAGTTTCGGGCCCTCGACGACCGGGAAGCCGGAAATGCCATGCTGCTGCGAGAGCGCGATGACGTCGCTCACCTTCATTTCGGGCGGGATCGTGATCGGATCGCGAACGACCCCCGATTCGAAGCGCTTAACCTTCGCCACTTCACGTGCCTGCTCGGCGGCGGTCAGGTTCTTGTGAACGATGCCGACGCCGCCCTGCTGCGCCATCGCGATTGCCAGGCGCCCCTCGGTGACCGTATCCATCGCGGCGGATACGAGCGGGATATTCAGGGAGATATTGCGGGTCAACCGGGTCTTGAGGCTGGTGTCGCGCGGCAAAACCTCGGAGAAGGCCGGGACGAGGAGCACGTCATCGAACGTGAGTGCTTTCTGGATCAGACGCATGGCAAATCCTATAGGCGCAAAACCGAATTATACGCGATACCTCCCTGGTTTTTCACTGTGCGAACAGCAAGTTAGCGATTTTTGCGGCCGATTCGCGCCCTCGCTTTCGGTTCTTCGTTCGGTCGATGTTCGTTCGTTTTTCGGAGCGCGAGGCCGCGCAACTGGAAAGAACGAAGGGCCGCGATTGCAGAATCGAACAAGACATCGCCGCTCAGGACCGCCTAGACTGCGAGCCGGTCCATAAGAGAAACGGGGAAGCGACAATGCGACGCGGGGTGATGTACGGCATGATGGCGGGAGCGCTCTGGGGCACGGCCTTTCTCGTGCCGCGGCTCCTGGCCGATTTTTCCCCGGCCCTGCTCGCCGCGGCGCGCTGCATGATGTACGGGGTGGTCTCGCTGGCCGCCGCGCTGCCGATCGCTCGGCGCATCGCTGCCAAGCTCACACGTGCCGACCTCGTGGCGCTCGCCCGCCTCGCCTTGATCGGCAATCTCGTCTACTACGTGTTCCTGACTGCCGCCGTGCATCATGTCGGCATCGGGCCCACGTCGCTGATCGTCGGTGTGCTGCCCGTCACGGTGACGCTCGCGGGCCGGCGCGATCACGGCGCCGTGCCGCTCGGCCGCCTGATTTGGCCGCTCGCGCTCGTCATGGCCGGTATCGTCTGCATCAATGTGGACGTCTTTGCGAACGCCCCGGCGCCGACGCCGGACGCGGAATCGGTGTCGGGCAAGCTCCTTGGCCTCGTCTGTGCGCTCGGTGCACTCGCGAGCTGGACGTGGTTCGCCGTCGAGAATGCGCGCACGCTGCGGCGTCTCAATGCGCAGGAGACGAAGTTCGACAGCAACGAATGGTCCGTGCTGCTCGGCATCCTGACGGGCCTCTTCGGCGCGATGCTGTGGTTCCCCGCTTCCGCGCTGACCGGCGGGCCGGCCGGCATCGCGAAGGCGGGCGCGATAGCGGCGGCCGGCGCGGGCGACGCCCGCTGGCAGGTCTTCTGGCTATTGAACCTGGGGCTCGCCGTCGGTGCCTCGTGGCTCGGCAACGGCCTCTGGAATGCCGCCGCGACGCGGCTGCCGCTGACGCTTTCGGGTCAGATGATCGTCTTCGAAACGCTGTTCGCCCTGCTTTATGGCTTCATCTACGATAGTCGCCTGCCGAGACCGCTCGAAGCGGCCGCGATCTTGCTGCTGCTCGCGGGCGTCGTCTGGGCGGTGCGCCGGCACAGCGGAGGGCAAGCGGGAAAGCGTCCAGAGCAGGACGTTACCGTGCTGGATGCGCATCTGGCGCGCGAAGCCGCGGCCCCATCCCGGGATGAGGCGCGCAGCCCTTCAGCGTGAATCCTTGGGCAGCCACTTGCGCCCTTCGATCGATCCTTCACGGCGCGTCTTGTCGACGCGCCGCTGCCGCGCGACCTTCGGATCGACGATGAGCGCGCGATAGATCTCGACGCGGTCATGATCGGCAAGCGGCGCATCGAGCGGCTTCAGCTTGCCATAGATGCCGACCTTCGCCGTCGCCAGGTCGATCTCGGGATGGCGCTCGACGATGCGGCTGGCCTCGAGCGCATCTCGCACGGTCGAGCCGGCGGGCACATACACTTCGATCAGCGTCTGCGCCTTGGCGAGCGCGTAAGAAACCTCGACCGTCAACTCCGTACTCATGATTTTCCGTAGCGCTGATTGGCGCGCTTCACGAACGATTCGACGAAAGTATTCGCGATGTGATGGAAAACCGGCCCGATGAGCTTCTCGAGGATGACGCTCGCAAACTCGTAGTGGAGCGCGAATTCGATCTTGCAGGCGTCGGTGCGCAGCGGCGTGAAGCGCCAGTAGCCCGTGAACTTGCGAAACGGGCCGTCGGTGAACTCCATGTCGATGCGAGTCGGCCGCTGCTGGGTATTGTGCGTGGCAAAGTGCTGCTTGATGCCCTTGAAATTGATGTCGATCCGCGCCTCCATGCTGTGCTCGTCCTGGTGCCGGATCTGCACGCCTCCGCACCACGGCAGGAAGTTCGGATAGTCGTTCACGTCCGTGACGAGGTCGAACATCTCCTCAGCCGAATGACGGATCAATACGGTTTTCTGGACATCTGCCATAAAATTGCACCGCGCGAGGCGAAAGTGAGTCGGCGCTACGGCCTCTCGAGGCACCGC
Organism: Trinickia symbiotica; assembly: GCF_002934455.1. Classification (GTDB taxonomy): domain Bacteria; phylum Pseudomonadota; class Gammaproteobacteria; order Burkholderiales; family Burkholderiaceae; genus Trinickia; species Trinickia symbiotica. The sequence goes on from NZ_PTIR01000011.1 coordinate 32,669, forward strand.
TTTGCTAAAATTGCGATTTTAAACGAGTTCGCCGCCGGTCATTCATGAGCATCATCGACAACAGAAAAGCCTTCTTCGATTACTTCATCGAAGAACGCTACGAGGCAGGGCTCGTGCTCGAGGGATGGGAGGTCAAGGCGCTGCGCGCCGGCCGCGCCCAGATCAAGGAGGGCTACGTGGTGGTGAAGGACGCCGAGCTCTTTCTGATCGGCGCGCACATCAGTCCGCTGCCCGAAGCGTCGACGCACGTGAACCCCGATCCCGTGCGCACGCGCAAGCTGCTTTTGCACGCCGACGAGATCAAGAAGCTCATCGGCAAGGTCGAGCAGCGTGGCTATACGCTCGTGCCGCTCAACTTTCACTACAAGGGGGGCCGCGTCAAATGCGAAATCGGTCTCGCCAAGGGCAAGAAGCTGCACGACAAGCGCGAAACCGAGAAGAAGCGCGATTGGGAGCGCGAAAAAGCGCGGCTCATGCGCACGGCCGGCTGACGAAGGGGCGCTCGCGGCCACGGCGCCCAGCTTTCGCCGAAACGCCAGCCGTGGCCTAACTCAGCGGATTTCGGCCGCCTGCGCGTTTTTGCCGCGACTGACAATCGTGAGCGCCGACGCGATCATCGTGCTCAGATCCGACAGATTGCCCGGGACGATCAGCGAATTGCCTGCCTTGGCCAGATTCCCGAACGCGTTCACGTACTGCTCGGCCACTTTGAGGTTCACGGCGTCCATGCCGCCCGTCGACTGAATCGCCTCGGCAATCTTCCTGATCGCCTGTGCGTTGGCTTCGGCCACGGCGAGAATTGCGGCGGCCTCGCCCTGCGCCTGATTGATCGCCGCCTGCCGCTCGCCCTCCGAGCGCTGAATGGCCGCCTCGCGGCCGCCCGACGCGATATTGATCTGCTCCTGCTTGCGGCCTTCCGAGGCCGCGATCAGCGCCCGCTTCTCGCGCTCGGCCGTGATCTGCGCCTGCATCGCATGAAGGATTTCCTTCGGCGGCGTCAGGTCCTTGATCTCGTAGCGCAGTACCTTCACGCCCCAGCTCTCGGCGGCTTCGTCGAGAGCCGCGACGATACTGCGGTTGATGAGATCGCGCTCCTCGAACGTCTTGTCGAGCTCGAGCCGGCCGATGACCGAGCGCAGCGTCGTCTGCGCGAGCTGCGTGATTGCGAGCACGAAGTTACTCGAGCCATACGACGCCTTCATCGGGTCCGTGACCTGGAAGTACAGCACCCCGTCCACCTGCAGCTGCGTATTGTCACGCGTGATGCAGACCTGCGCCGGGACATCGAGCGGAATCTCCTTGAGAACGTGCCGGTAGGCTACGCGGTCCACGAACGGCAGCACGAGGTTCAAGCCCGGCGCGAGCGTCGCATGATAGCGGCCGAACCGCTCGACGACCCACGCATGCTGCTGCGGCACGATCTTGATCGTCTGCGCGGCGATCACGATCACGACCACGAGCAACACGGCTGCGACGATGGTCATGTCCATTGTTTTTACTCCTTCGTTGTTGACAGAGGATGGTCGGATCGCGCCGGCTTCTTCTCCACGACGATCAGGCGGTTCGCCCGCACGGCGGCGATCTCGTAGACGCGCGCATCGGCACTCGCGCCGGGCGCGAGCTCCACGTCCCATTCGGCCCCACGGTATGGGACGCGGGCACGGCCGTCATGCCAGACATGAACCTCGAGCGTCGCTCCGATATCGGGATTCACGTCGGGATTCGACGACGCGTCGCGCCGCGCCTTGCGGCGCCCGAATCGCGAGCGCCGCAGCACGATCACGGCCGCCAGCGCGACGAGCGCGGCGGCCAGATATTGCTCGGCCGCGCTCGCGCCAGCCCAGTGTGCGATCGCGCCGGCGATGAAGCCGAGCGCGATCATGAGCAGGTAGAACGTCCCCGTTAGCAGCTCGGCGACGATCAGCGCCCCCGCGCCAACCCACCAGATAAAGTCGCTCGGCGACATAGTGGTCTCCCTTTTTTCCGATGCGGCTCAAAACGGTCGAGGACGCTCTCACCGCGGCTCATCGATGCCGGCCACACCATAAAAAAACGCCCCGGTCCTACTACCGAGGCGTTATAGCATGAAGCCGTTGCACCGATGACGTGCAACCTGGAAATCAGACGATTCCGATCAATGGGTCACCGTAGCCTTTGCGAGTGCCTGCCATGTCTCGATGACCGTGTCCGGGTTCAGCGAGATCGACGAAATACCCTCGTCGGTCAACCACTGCGCGAAGTCGGGGTGATCGGAGGGACCCTGACCGCAGATGCCGACGTACTTGTTCTGGCTCCGGCATGCTTCGATGGCCCGCTTCAACAGGAACTTGACCGCATCGTCGCGCTCGTCGAAATCCGCGGCCAGCAGCTCCATGCCGGAATCGCGGTCGAGCCCGAGCGTCAGCTGCGTCAGGTCGTTCGAGCCGATCGAGAAGCCGTCGAAGTGCTCGAGGAACCGCTCGGCCAGAATCGCATTCGACGGAATCTCGCACATCATGATGAGGCGCAGGCCGTTCACGCCACGCTTTAGGCCGAACTTCGCGAGCAGCCCGATCACGCGCTCGGCCTGCTTCAGCGTCCGCACGAACGGCACCATGATCTCGACGTTCGTGAGCCCCATGTCCTCGCGCACACGCTTGAGCGCGATGCATTCCATCTCGAACGCTTGAGCGAACTCCTGCGCGACGTAACGCGAAGCGCCGCGGAAACCGAGCATTGGGTTTTCCTCGTCCGGCTCATAACGCGAGCCGCCGATCAGCTTTTTGTACTCGTTCGACTTGAAGTCCGACAGGCGCACGATGACGGGACGCGGATAGAACGCGGCCGCGATCGTCGCCACGCCCTCGGCGAGCTTGTCGACATAGAACGCGCGCGGCGACGCATGGCCGCGCGCCACGCTCTCGACGGCCTTCTTCAAGTCCGGATCGACGTTCGGATACTCGAGGATCGCCTTCGGGTGCACGCCGATGTTGTTGTTGATGATGAACTCGAGCCGCGCGAGGCCGACGCCGGCGCTCGGCAACTGCGCGAAATCGAACGCGAGCTGCGGATTGCCGACGTTCATCGCGATCTTGACCGGAATCGGCGGCAGATCGCCGCGGTCGATCTCGGTCACTTCCGTCTCGAGCAGACCGTCGTAGATCTTGCCCTCGTCGCCCTCGGCGCATGAGACCGTCACGAGCGTGCCGTCCTTCAGCACGTCGGTGGCGTCGCCGCAGCCGACCACGGCCGGCACGCCGAGCTCGCGCGCGATGATTGCCGCATGGCAGGTGCGCCCGCCGCGATTCGTGACGATCGCCGATGCCCGCTTCATGACGGGCTCCCAGTTCGGGTCCGTCATGTCGGCAACGAGCACGTCGCCCGGTTGCACGCGATCCATTTCAGACGGGTCGCGAATGACGCAGACGCGCCCCGCACCGATCTTTTGGCCGATCGCGCGGCCCGTTGCGAGCACCTGCGACTGCCCCTTCAGCTTGAAGCGCTGCTCGACCTTGCCGGCGTTCTGGCTCTTCACGGTCTCAGGGCGCGCCTGCAAAATGAAGATCTTGCCGTCGCGGCCGTCCTTGCCCCATTCGATGTCCATCGGGCGCTTGTAGTGCTGCTCGATGATGACGGCGTACTTCGCGAGCTCGATCACATCGTCGTCCGTGATCGAGAAACGGTTGCGCTGCTCGTGCGCCACGTCCACCGTCTTCACGCGGCCCGGCTCGCCCGGCTGCGTGAACTCCATCTTGATCAGCTTCGAGCCGATCGAGCGCCGGATGATCGGGTACTTGCCCTGGGCCAGCGTCGTCTTGAAGACGTAGAACTCGTCCGGGTTCACCGCGCCCTGCACCACCGTTTCGCCAAGACCGTAGCTCGACGTGATGAAGACGGCGTCCTTGAAGCCCGATTCGGTATCGAGGGTAAACATCACGCCGGCCGCGCCGACATCGGAGCGCACCATGCGCTGCACGCCGGCCGAAAGCGCGACCTCGGCATGCGTGAAGCCTTTGTGGACGCGGTAAGAGATCGCGCGGTCGTTATAGAGCGACGCGAAGACGTGCTTCATGCGATCGAGCACTTCCTCGATGCCGACCACGTTCAAATAGGTTTCCTGCTGGCCCGCGAAAGACGCGTCCGGCAAGTCTTCGGCCGTCGCCGACGAGCGCACGGCAAAAGACAGCTCTTCGGGCGAGCTCTTTTGCAACGTCTCGAAATGGGCGCGAATCTCGGCTTCGAGGCGCGGTTGCAGCGGCGCGTCCGCGATCCATTGCCGGATTTCCTTTCCCGCGGCCGCGAGCGCCTTTACATCGTCGACGTCGAGCGATTCGAGCCGTGCGGCGATCCGCTCGGTCAGCTGGTTGTGCTCGAGGAAATCGCGAAAGGCGAGCGCGGTCGTTGCGAAGCCGGTCGGCACGCGAACGCCCGCCTCGGCCAGCTGGCTGATCATCTCGCCGAGCGACGCATTCTTGCCGCCGACGATTTCGACATCAGTCATTCGCAACTGCTCGAACGGAATTACATACGCCTGGTCCTTTACGACGTTTGCTGCGTTAGACATACAAGCCCCTAAGTGTGAAAAAAATTCTCGGCTGCGCACGCGGGCTTGGATGCGGGAACCGGGCAACCGGCTCCCCGCATCATGCGCAACCTGTTCGATAAGCAATCGCCAGCGCGTTTTGATAGCAATGGCTTATCGAACAGGTTCGTCGCTATTTTACCGTGCCGACTCGCCAAACGGTGGCGGCGGCGCGATAATTGCCGCGCTTCGTCTTTGAAAAGGCCGATCGGCCTTCCCCCACTCGAGCTTTTGTCGATGCCGCCGCCCACCGTATTCATCGTCTCCGACGGTACTGGAATCACTGCCGAAACGTTCGCGCATTCGATCCTGTCCCAGTTCGACCAAAAATTCCGCCTCGTGCGCGTGCCGTTCGTCGATTCGGCCGACAAGGCCTTTGCGACTGTTGAAAAGATCAGCGAATCGGCCGTCCTGGACGGCCGCCGGCCGATCGTCTTCACCACGCTCGTCGATAGTTCGTCGAACTCGATCGTGAAGAACTCGAACGCGCTCGTGCTCGATATCTTCCAGCAGTTCGTCGAACCGCTCGAGCTCGAACTCGACATGAAATCGACGCACGCCGTCGGGCGCGGGCACCAGAACGCCGATACCGAGGAGTACAAGAAGCGGATCGAGGCCATCAATTTCTCCCTGGCCCACGACGACGGTCAATCGAACCGGAATCTTGCCGAAGCCGACGTCATCCTGATCGGCGTCTCGCGCAGCGGCAAAACGCCGACGAGCCTCTATCTGGCCATGCAATATGGCGTGAAGGCAGCGAACTATCCGTTGATCCCCGAGGATTTCGAGCGCGGCAAACTGCCGACGCCGCTTTTGCAACATCGCGACAAGCTGTTCGGCCTCTCGATCGACGCGCAACGCCTTTCCGAGATCCGCAACGAGCGGCGCCCCGGCAGCAAGTACGCTGCGCTCGAGAATTGCCGCTACGAGATCAACGAGGCGGAGGTGATGATGCGGCGCGAAGGCGTCAAGTGGCTTTCGTCAACGCACAAATCGATCGAGGAAATCGCGACCACGATCTTGCAGGAGATCAAGCTCGATCGACCGGCTTATTGAGCGGCAGCGAAGACACGCGCAGTGCTCAGCCGCGCCGCTGGCGGCACTGCTCGAAAAGACAGATGGCTGCGGCCGCCGCCACGTTCAGCGACTCCATGCCGCCCGGCTGCGGAATCGTCAGCCGGTAGGTCACCGCTTCGCGCCAGGCGAGTGAGACGCCCGCCCCTTCGTTGCCGAACACCCAAGCAACCGGCCCTGACAGATCGCAGTCGTAAAGCGCCGCATCGGCGTGAGAATCGGTGATCGCCACGGGCACTGCGAGCCGCTCGACGAGCGTGCGCGGCTCGATGTCCTCGTGCACGTCGAGCAGAAAGTGCGCGCCCATGCCCGAGCGCAGGACTTTCGACGACCACGCGTAAGCAGTCCCCGGTCCGCAAAACACGTGCTTCACGCCGGCCGCGGCCGCGCTGCGCAGAATGGAGCCGACGTTGCCTGCGTCTTGCACCCCGTCAAGCACGACGCAGGTCGTCTCGATCCGCTCCGGCAGTGTCGGCGCAAGCTTCGGTACGACGAAAAGCAACCCAACGCCGTTGACCACGTTCGAAACCTGGCCGAAAAGCGCCGCCGGCAGCGTAGCGACGCGCGACGGATCGATCCGGCCGACGATCGCCTGTGCCTCCGCATGCCGCATGGCCTCGTCCGTCACGACGCAGGTCTCGGGCTCCCCGGCGACGTCGAGATAAGCGCTCGCAAGATGAAAGCCCTCGAGCAGCGCCTGGCCGCTCTTGCGCTGCTGGTGCGTCGAGCCGGCGAGCGCCTTCAGGCGCTTGTAGAGCGGGTTGTCGCGCGAGGTGATCGCTTTCACGGGCGGCGCTCGGCGTCGCGCTCGGCGTCGCGCTCGGTCGCCGCGCCGTCGCTGCCGGCCACGGCCGCGCGCCCGGCCGTCTCGTCGGCGGCGAAATCCGCGAAAGGTGCCGCGTCGGGCGCGCCGGGCTCTCGCGCAAACTCGCCGGCGCCAGCATCCGCCTCCGCCCGCGCGTCCGCATCGACGAGATCGAACGCCTCCTCGATCGTCGCCGGTGCGACGATGGCGACGCCCCGCGGCAGCTCCACTCGAATGCCGAGCCGCTCATACGCCTCGCGCACGGGCGCGAAAGAGCGCCGATGATGCTCGCAGGGGCCGTGGGCAAGAAGCGCGGCCAAATGCTGCGGCGTGCTGTAGCCGACATGCGAATCGAACCCATAGACCGGAAACCGCTCGTGCAGCTCGGCCAACATCCGATCGCGCGTGACCTTGGCCAGAATCGACGCGGCCGAAATCGCGGGCACGAGCGCATCGCCGCCGATGATCGCCTCGCTGCGCACGGACAGCGTCGGGCAACGGTTGCCGTCGATCTTGGCCAGCGTCGGCGTGACGGCCAGCCCTTCGACCGCGCGTTTCATCGCGAGCATCGTCGCATGCAGGATGTTGAGCGTATCGATTTCCTCGACGCTCGCGGAAGCGACGCAATAGGCGATCGAGCGCTCGACGATCTTCTTGTAGAGCGCCTCGCGCGTCTTCGCATTGAGCACCTTCGAATCGTCGAGCCCGCGAATGCGGCGTTTGGGATCGAGAATCACCGCCGCCGCGACGACCGGTCCCGCAAGGGGCCCGCGGCCTGCTTCGTCGACGCCGCAGACGATATCGAGCGGCGACTCGAAATTGAGCGCGGCTTGAGCGAGCTTGGCCGCTCTCACGGTTGCCGCCTTGCCTGTTTTCATCGTCGCTTTCATCGCCGTCTTCGCCGATGCAGGGGACTTGGCGGACGGGTTCGAATCCGCCTTCGCATTCTTCGCAGCACTGCGCGCCGGTGCATTCGCGGTGGCTGATACGCCGGTGCGCCGCTTCGTTGCCGACGCTGTCATCTGCGCAGCTTCCTTGCATCGATCACGCGCTCGACGGCCTCGGCCGCGCTTTGCGCCGTGTTCCGCCGCAGCGTGTGGTGCATCTGAGTGAATACGTCCACGAGCGTGCGCCGATTCGCCTCGTCGTGCAACTGGGTCAGCGTCGCGTCGGCAAGCGCTTCCGGTGTCGCGAAGTGCTGCAGGATCTCGGGCACGACGAAGCGCCCGGCGAGGATGTTCGGCAGGCCGACGTACGGCAGATAGCCCTGCCGCCGCATGATCTGTCCCGTCAGCCAGGGCACCTTGTACGAAATCACCATTGGCTTTTTGAGCAGCGCGGCCTCCAGCGTCACGGTGCCGCTCTTGACGAGCACCGCGTCGGCGCTCGTCATCGCGCGCTGCGCATCGCCATCGGTGAGCGTCAGCGCCAGGCCGGGGTGCGCGTCGACGAGCGGCTGCAACAACGCGCGCAACGCCGGGGTCGCGGCCGGCATCACGAAACGAACGCCCGGCTCACGCTGCTGGATCAGCGCCATCGTGTCGAAGAAAGTCGGACCGATCAGTGCGATTTCGGAGCGCCGACTGCCGGGCAGCACGGCGATGACGGTGCCGCCTTCGGGCAAGTCCAGCGCCCGGCGCGCGCCGGCCATATCAGGCTCGAGCGGAATGTCGTCGGCAAGAGGATGGCCGACATAGGTGGCCGCCACGCCCGCCTTCTCGAGCAGTTCGATCTCGAATGGAAACACGCAGAGCATGTGATCCACGGCCTTGACGATCTTCTTGATGCGGCCGCCGCGCCAGGCCCAGATCGATGGGCAGACGAAATGGATCGTGGGAATGCCCGCCGCGCGCAGCGCCTCTTCCAGCCCGAAGTTGAAATCGGGGGCATCGACACCGATAAACGCATTCGGCCGCTCGGCGAGCAGCTGACGCTTGAGCTCGCCGCGAATGCCGAGGATTTCGGGGATGTGCCGCAGCGCCTCGACATAGCCGCGTACGGTCAGCTTCTCCATCGGCCAATGCGCCTCGAAGCCGTGAGCGATCATGCGCGGACCGCCGATACCGTAGTAGCGCGTCTCTTCGGGCAAGCGTCGCGCCAGGCCGCCCAACAGCGCGCCTCCGAGCAAGTCGCCCGACGGCTCGCCCGCCACCAGGGCGATGCGCAGCGGACTCGTCTCCAACGGCATTTAGCGAATGATGCCGCGCTGCGACGTCTCGATGAACGCAATCAGCTTGCGCACATGCTCGTCGCCATCGCCGCCCGCCGACGCGAGTTCGGCAAGCTGGGCCTTCGCGTCTTCGAGCGAAAGGCCGTTTTTGTAGAGCAAACGATAAGCCGTGCGCAACGCCGAGATCGAATCGGCGGAAAAGCCGCGGCGGCGCAAGCCTTCGACGTTGATGCCGTGCGGCTCCGCCTTGTTGCCGGCCGCCATGACGAACGGCGGCACGTCCTGCACGACGGCCGATGCGCCTCCGAGCATCGCGTGATCGCCGATCTTGACGAACTGATGGACGCCCGACATCGCCCCGACGATCGCCCAATCGCCGACGGTCACGTGTCCGGCCATCTGCGCGTTGTTCGAGAGGATCACGTGGCTGCCGACACGGCAGTCGTGGGCGATATGAACGTACGCCATGATCCAGTTGTCGTCGCCGACCGTCGTCACGCCGCCGTCCTGGGTCGTGCCCGTGTGAATCGTCGTGAACTCGCGGATCGTATTGCGATCGCCGACGACGAGGCGCGTCGGCTCGCCCTGATACTTCATGTCCTGCGGCCGGCCGCCGATCGACGCGTAGTGGCCGATCCGGTTGGCGGCGCCGAGGGTCGTATGGCCTTCGATCACACTGTGCGAGCCGACGACGGTGCCTGCTCCGATCACGACATGCGCGCCGACGATGGAGTACGGACCGATCTCGACATCGTCGGCGAGTTCGGCGCCGGTCTCGACGATTGCGGTGGGATGAATCTTGCTCATGCGGCTTGGCCCTTCCTTATTGATCGCCTGTGTGCTTCACGGTGCACATGAGGTCCGCTTCCGCGGCGGTCACGCCGTCCACTTCCGCGCGCGCCTTGAATTTCCAGATGCCGCGCATGTAGCGCTCGAACGACGCATGCAGGATCAACTGGTCGCCCGGCTCGACGACCCGCTTGAAGCGCGCGCCGTCGATGCCGACGAAGTAATAAAGCGTCTTCGTCGGATCGTGCGGCTCCTCGGCGAAAGTCAGCAGCGCCGCCGTCTGAGCGAGCGCCTCGAGGATCAGCACGCCCGGCATCACCGGTCGTTGTGGGAAATGCCCCATGAAATAGGGCTCGTTGATCGACACGTTCTTGAGCGCCTTGATGCTCTTGTGCGGCTCCAGCTCGAGCACCCGATCGACGAGCAAGATCGGATAGCGATGCGGCAGCAGGGTAAGAATCTTGTGAATGTCGAGATTGATTTTTTCGGTGCTCATGGTCTGTCTACTCCACGCCTGACTGCGCGGATGGTAACTGCGGATACTTCAGGCGCAGCGCTCCCGTGGCCGATGACGGCGCTACGCGGCGCCGTCGCGCTTTTCGACTGCCGCCTCCAATGCCTTGATGCGCTCGCGCAGCTTGTCGAGATTGCGCATCAGCGCGGCACTCTTGTTCCATTCCGCGTGCTCGACGGCCGGGAACGCGCTCGTGTAGATGCCCGCCTTCGGCAACGATTTGGATACACCCGACTTCGCCGTGACGATCACGTAATCGCCGAGCGTCACATGCCCCGCGATGCCGACCGCGCCGCCGATCATGCAGTGCTTGCCGATCGTCGTGCTGCCCGCGATGCCGGCACAACCCGCGATCACCGTATAGGCGCCAATGCGGCAGTTGTGGCCGATCTGGACGAGGTTGTCGATCTTGACGCACTCCTCGATGACGGTATCGGCCATCGCGCCGCGATCGATCGTCGTGTTCGCGCCAATTTCGACATCGGCCGCGATCGTTACGCCGCCGACCTGCGGAATCTTGACCCAGGTGCCGGTACGCGCGTCCCCGGCACCCGTGAAGTCGGGAGCGAAACCGAAACCATCGGAGCCGATGACGGCGCCCGCATGGACGATCGCGCGCGGCCCTATCTTGCAACCGTGATAGACGGTCACGTTCGGGTAGAGATGCGAGCCTTCGCCGATTGTGGTGCCCCGTCCGACGAAGACGTTTGCGTCGAGCCGCGCGCCCTCGTCGACGATCGCACCGGCTTCGATCACGACATGCGGTCCGATGACGGCCGTTTTCGCCACTTGCGCGGAAGGATCGACGACGGCGCTCGGATGCACGCCGTGCGGCAATGCCGGCGCCGCGAGATCGATGAACATCTGCGCGACGCGAGCGAAGTAAGCGTAAGGATTCGGCGTGACGATGAAGTTACGCCCTTCGTGCGACGAGAGCTTTTCGAGATCCGCCGGCGCGATGAGGACCGCGCCCGCGCGCGTCGCTTCCACTTGTGCGAGGTACTTCGGATTGGCGAGAAACGCGAGCTGATGCGGCTGCGCCTGATCGAGCGGCGCCAGCCCACCGACGCGCACCGTGGCGTCGCCTACGATCTCACCGCCGAAACGCTGAGCGATTTCTTCCAGCGTCAATGCCATTGCCCTGCGACTCCCGCGGTTCAGTTCGTTGCGGCCGGCTGCGATGCCGCGAGCGCCTTCAGCACCTGATCGGTGATGTCGATGCGCGGGCTCACGTAGACGGCTTCCTGCACGATCAGATCGTAATGCTGCTGCTCGGCGATCTGCTTGATGACCTTGTTGGCCTTGTCGAGCACGGCGGCGAGCTCTTCGTTGCGGCGCTGGTTCAGATCCTCGTTGAACTCGCGGCGCTTGCGCTGGAAATCGCTATCGAGATTCGACAGGTCGCGCTGCTTGTCCGCCCGCTCGGTCGGCGACAACGACGCACCGTTCTTGTCGAGCGCATCCGACATCGTCTTCAACCGCTGCGCCATGTCGCGCAGATCCTTGTCCCGCTTCGCGAACTCGGCCTCGAGCTTCTTTTGCGCGGCTTGCGCGGCAGCCGATTCGCGCAGGATGCGATCGGAGTTGACGGCCGCGATGCGCGCTTCCTGGCCGACCGCCTGCGCGCTGCCCGCAGCGAGCGCGGCGATCAACGTCGCGGCGCACATCAAGCGTTTCGAAAACGAACCGGTTAGCAAAATCTTCCTCTCGATGCTGTTTGAGCCGACGCGATCAGAACGCCGTCCCGATCTGGAACTGGAACTTCTGGTATTGGTCGCCCGTATGTTTCTGGAGGGGGAAGCCGAGGCTCAGCTTCAGCGGGCCAATCGGCGAGATCCAGGCGAGACCGACACCATAGCCGTACCGCAGGCCGTTCGCCCCCGTACTGTTGCCCAAGCTGCCCCAGACGTTGCCGCCGTCCAGGAACGTAAACACGCGCAGCGTGCGGTCGTAGCCGGTGCCCGGCAGCGGGAACGTCAGCTCGATGTTGCCGACGACCATCCGTGAGCCGCCGATCGGGTCGCCCGTCGTTTGGTCGCGCGGACCGAGCGAACTCGGCTCGTAGCCCCGCACCGAGCCGATACCGCCCGCGAAGTAGTTCTTGAAGATCGGAAAAGGCTTGCCGCCGAGACCGTTGCCGTAGCCGCCCTGGAGGTTCAGGCCGAGCACGAAGCCGCGCGCGAACGAGTAGTAGTACTGCGCCTGCACGTCGGCCTTGTAGTACTCCGTCGCGCCGATCGGCGTGCCGTATTCGGCGTTCGCCTGCGTGTAGTAGCCGCGGCTCGGTACGAGCGCGCTGTCGCGCGCGTCCCGGGACCAGCCCACGGTCAGCGGAATGTTGTTCGAGACGCGCCCGAACGAGCTCACGTAGTCCTTGTAGCTTTGCGGCGTGTTCGCATCCGTATCGAGCCGGTTCTGCTCGAAGCCCGCGCCGAAGTAGACCGTATCCACTTCGGAGAACGGAATGCCGAATTTCAGGTCGCCGCCCGCCGTGATGATCCGGAAGCTCGAAGTCGTCGAGTAATAGAGCGGCTCGGTCGTGCGGTAGTAGACATCCGTGATTCGCTTGATGCCGTCCACCGTGAAGTACGGATCGACTTGGGTGACCGTCAGCGTCCGGTAAGTGCGCGCCGTGTTGACGTTGACGGAAAGGCTCGTGCCCGAGCCGAAGACGTTGTCCTGCGAGACGCCGGCCGACAGCACGACCTTGTCCGTCGACGAGAAGCCGGCACCGAGTGTGATCGCGCCCGTCGGCTTCTCCGCCACCTTCACGTCGACGTCGACCTGGTCCGCCGTGCCTTCCACGGGCACCGTGGTTACATCGACATCGGTGAAGTAGCCGAGCCGGTTGATGCGGTCTTTCGAGAGCGCGAGGCGGCTCGAATCGAACCACGAGCTTTCGAGCTGGCGCATCTCACGGCGGATCACCTCGTCGCGCGTGCGCGTGTTGCCGTTGATGTTGACGCGCCGCACATAGACGCGCCGGCTCGGATCGACCTGCAACGTCAGGGCCACCTTGTGGTGCTGCTGATCGATATCGGGCTGCGCGTTGACGGTCGCGAACGCATAGCCGTACTCGCCGAGCTTGTCGACGATCGCCTTTGTGGTGGCCTGCAGCTTGTCGGCCGAGAAACGCTCGCCCGGCTTGATCTTGATGAGCTTTTGCAGCTCCGGCCCCCGATCGAGCAGGTTACCGGCGAGCTTGATGCTCGAAATCGTGTAGGGCTCGCCCTCATGCACCGTCAGCGTGAGGTACATGTCTTTCTTGTCGGGCGAGATCGAGACCTGCGTCGACTCGATGTTGAACTCGAGGTAGCCGCGGTTCAGATAGTACTTGCGGACGTTTTCGAGGTCGGTCGTCAGCTTGTCCTTCGCATAGAGGTCGTTCTTCGTGTACCACGAGAACCAGTTCGGCGTGGATAGCTGCATTTCGTCGCGCAGCGTGCTCGTGCTGAACGCGTGGTTGCCGACGAAGTTGACCTGGCGAATCTTGGCTTTCGGCCCTTCGGCCACGGAGAACAGAACCGACACACGGTTCTGGTCGAGCGGCGTGACCGTCGTCGTCACTTCGGCCGCGTAAAAGCCGCGCGTCAGATATTGACGCTTCAACTCCTGCTCCGCACGATCGACGAGCGACTTGTCGTAATAGCGGCCCTGCGACAAGCCGACGGTCTTCAACGCCTTCAGCAGCGCATCCTTCTCGAACTCGTGCAGCCCCGAGAAGTCGATCGAGGCGATGGCGGGCCGCTCGATCACGTTGACGACGACGACCTGGCCTTCGGTCGAAATGCGTACGTCGTTGAAGAAACCCGTCGCATAGAGTGCGCGAATGGCCTCCGATGCCTTGTCGTCCGTGAACGTATCGCCTTGCTTGATCGGCAGGTAGGCGAACACCGTGCCGGGTTCGATCCGTTGCAGCCCTTCGATTCGGATGTCTTTCACCACGAAAGGCGTCGTTGCATGAGCGACGAGCCCATGAGCGGCGAGCGCCGCGGCCGCGACGGTACTACGAGCAAAGCGATGAGGTTTCAACAACGTGCATCCCCAGTATTTTTAGCTGCAACCATCCTTGAGCGGCCTGCCGAGGACAGGAGCCGCCGGACGCATTAGAAGTGGATTAACCGAGCCAGATCGTTGAATAGCGCGATGGCCGACAAGGCGACGATGCAAACGAGGCCGGCTCTTTGCAAAACGAGCTGCCAGCGTTCCGATACAGCTTTGCCGGTCGCGGCTTCAACCAAATAATATAACAGATGCCCCCCGTCCAATACCGGAATCGGCAATAAGTTCAACACGCCGAGGCTGATGCTCACGAGCGAAAGAAAGGACAGGAAAGGCTCCCATCCGAGGCGCGCGCTCTTGCCCGCATAGTCGGCGATCGTCACGGGACCCGACAGATTCTTGATCGAGGCCTCGCCCGTCAGCATCCGCCCGAACATCCGCAGCGAGTACACGCCGATCTCCCAGGTGCGCCGCGCGCCGCGCGCGACGCTCTCCAGCGGGCCATAGCGGACATCGACCGTCGAGACTTTGGTCGCCAGCGCGGCGCCGATGCGGCCGACCTCGAGGCCCGTCTCGCGATCGCGGCGCGCTTCCGGCGTGACCGTCACGGCGATCGGTTCCTTCGATGCGCCGCCACGTTCGATGCGCAGGACGATCGGGCGTCCGGCGTGCGACTTGACATAGGCAATGAACGCCTGAGCCCCATCGACGCGCCGGCCATCGACGCCGCGCAGCGAATCCCCCGGGGCCAGGCCGGCGCGCGCGGCCGCGCTGCCGGGCTCGACGGCGGCGACCGAGAGCGTCCCGCCTTCGTCGAAGCCGAGTTTCGACATGAAATCGTCGTCGACGTCGCGATCGGAAACCTTGCTGAGATCGACCTGAAAGTCGTAGACGCCGTGCCCGTCGCGTGCGCGCATGACCACGCGCTTGTGATCGAATGCCGCATCGAGCAGCTTCCAGCGCAAGTCCGACCACGACCGCACGGGCTCGATATCCGCGCCGTGTTCGTCGCCGATCGAGAGGATCGTCTCGCCGCCTTCGAAGCCCGCGCGCGCGGCGACGGTGCCGGCCGGCGGCGTCGCCAGGGTCGCCGTCGGCTCGACGACGCCCGTCGCGAAGACGACCGCGAAGAGCACGATCGCCAACACGAAGTTGGCAAGCGGACCGGCGAGCACGATCGCGATACGTTTCACCACGGATTGCCGGTTGAACGCGAACGGCAGGTCCTTCTCGTCGATGCCCGGACCGGGGTCGCGCTCGTCGAGCATCTTCACGTACCCGCCTAGCGGCAAAGCGGAAATCGTCCACTCCGTCCCGCTCTTTTTGCCGACCCAGCGCACGAGCGGGCTGCCGAAGCCGATCGAAAACCGCAGCACCTTGACGCCGCACAGCCGCGCGACACTGAAGTGCCCGTACTCGTGTACGACCACGAGCACGCCGATTGCAACGGCGAATGCGGCGATTTCGATCAGCACGTTCATCGATGCCTCACTGCACCGCGCGATCGGCCGAGCCGGCGCTGCCCAGGCGACGGCCGGCGGCCGGCCGCGCCGCGATGAAATCGAGCGCCGCGCGCCGCGCCGCGGCGTCGGCGTCGAGCACGTCCGAAAGACCGTTCGGCGTGCGGTTCGGCAGCGCGTCGAGCACGGCGGCGACCGTTTCCGCGATCGTCGTGAACGCGATGCGCCGCGTGAGGAACGCCTCGACGGCCACCTCGTTCGCGGCGTTGAGCGCCGCGCTCGCGATGCCGCCCGCTGCTAGCGCCTGCATCGCGAGCGCGAGACACGGAAAGCGCTCATAGTCGGGTTTCTCGAACGAGAGCGATGCGACCTGGGCCAGGTCGAGCTGCGGGACGCCCGAATCGACGCGCTCGGGGAACGCGAGCGCATGAGCGATCGGCGTGCGCATGTCGGGATTGCCGAGTTGGGCGAGGACCGAGCCGTCCGCATAGGAGACGAGCGAATGAATCACGCTCTGCGGATGGATCAGCACGTCGATACGCTCGCCGGGCAAATCGAATAGCCAGTGCGCCTCGATGACTTCGAGGCCCTTGTTCATCATCGTCGCCGAATCGACCGAAATCTTGCGGCCCATGACCCAGTTGGGGTGCTTGCACGCCTCGTCGGGCGTCACGTCGGTGAGCGTCGCCGGATCGCGCGTCCGAAACGGCCCGCCCGACGCGGTCAAAATGATCTTCGCGACCCCGCCGTGCAGCGGAGCGCCGCCCGACGCCACTTCACGCGGCAAGCATTGGAAAATGGCGTTGTGCTCGCTGTCGACGGGCAAAAGCGTCGCGCCGTGATCGTGCACGGCATCCATGAAGATTGCGCCCGACATGACGAGCGCTTCCTTGTTCGCCAGTAAAATCCGCTTGCCCGCCATGGCCGCCGCGAGCGTCGGCGCGAGACCGGCGGCGCCGACGATTGCCGCCACCACCGTATCGCAGCCGGCGCTTTTCGCCACCTCGACGAGCGCCTCCTGGCCGTAGGCCACTTGCGTGGCCGAGCCGGCGGCGCGCAGTTGCAACTCGACGCTCGCCGCCGTATCGGCATCGCCGACCACCGCGACATCGGGCTGGAATTTCAGACATTGCGCGACGAGCTTTTCGCCGTTGCGATGGGCGGTCAGCGCGTGGACCTCGAAGCGTTCCGGGTGGCGGGCGACGACGTCGAGCGTGCTGTCGCCGATCGAGCCCGTGGAACCGAGCAGTGTCAAACGTTTTTTCATATCTCTTTCCCGAGGCCTCAGCGCAGCTTGCCTGAGGCCCTAACCCTCATCCTCCGACGCAGCGCGCTAGCCGATGAAGAGCATCGCGAGCGGCAACGCCGGCAGCAATGCATCGACACGGTCCAGCACGCCACCGTGCCCCGGTAGCAGCCCGCTCGAGTCCTTGACGCCGGCCTGGCGCTTCAGCATCGATTCGAACAGGTCGCCAACGATGCTGAACGCGACGATGAGCGTCAGCACGAGCACCGCGCGCGCCCATCCGAGGCGTGCACCGAGCGTCGTGAAAAGCGTTGGCGCGAGCGCATGCGTGGCGAGCGCGGCCACCCCTACGACGATTACGGCGATCCAGCCGCCGAAGGCCCCCTCCCACGTCTTGCCGGGGCTGATCGCCGGCGCGAGCTTGTGTTTCCCGAATGCCTTGCCCGAAAAGTATGCGCCGATGTCGGCGAGCCAGACGACGATCAGTATCGACAGGACAAACGATACCCCGATCGCCCGCGCCACGACGAGCGCATGCCAGCACGCCGTGAAGACGACGATCCCGGCCAGAAACAGAAAGACGCGCCATGCCCCGTGCGCGAGCCGCGGCTTGCGTGCGAGCACGAACGGCCCCGTCAGCAGCCAGAATACCGCCGCCGCCTCGAACAGCGGCCGCGCGGCGCGCATCCCGGGGCCGAGCCTCGTGCTCGCGAGCACCGCGAGCGCTGCGATCGCGGCATAGCCCACCGCCGTCATGCCGTTAAGATTCAAAAGACGTGCCCATTCCCAGGCCGCCAGTACAACTACGAGCCCGATCAGCGCGCCGAACCCGGCCGCCGGCGCATAGAGCGTCACCGGAACGAACACCGCCAGCAGCACGACGGCTGTGACGACACGGGTCTTCAGCATGGGAGCGAATCGGCGTCCTGCGATTGCGGCTCGAGCTGAGCGCTCGTCCGGCCGAACCGGCGCTCGCGCCGCCCAAACGAGGCGATGGCGTCGGCCAACGTATCGGCGTTGAAATCGGGCCAGAACGCGTCGGTGAAGTAGAGTTCCGTGTAAGCGAGTTGCCAGAGCAAAAAGTTGCTGATGCGCGTTTCGCCGCCCGTACGGATGAAAAGGTCCGGCTCGGGCGCGTAGGCCATCGCCAGGTGCTCGGCGAATGCCTGCTCGTCGATGACGCCGGCGCTGCCTTCGCGCGCGGCCTGTTCGGCGACTTTCCGGGCCGCCTGCAGAATGTCCCAGCGACCGCCGTAGTTCGCCGCGATCGTCAGCGTAAGGCGCTTATTGCCGGCCGTTTTCGTTTCGGCCCGGCGAATGAGGTCCTGAATGCGCGAATCGAATTGCGAGAGATCGCCGATCACGCGCAGCCGGATGCCGTTCGCGTGCAGCTTGCCGACTTCGCGCTCGAGCGCCGTCACGAAGAGACGCATGAGGAACGAGACCTCTTCGACGGGCCGGCGCCAGTTCTCGGAGCTGAACGCGAAGAGCGTCAGATATTCAACGCCGGCTCGCGCGCACGCTTCGACGCAGGCGCGCACGGCATCGACGCCGCGCGTGTGGCCGGCCACGCGCGGCAAGCGGCGCTGCGTTGCCCAGCGCCCGTTGCCATCCATGATGATCGCGATATGGCGCGGGACCGCTGCGACATCAGGCACGCGAACAGTTGAGCTGGTATATGTCATGGCCGCCGATACGAAAAACTGCTGGAAAGAGTGAGATCCGACGAGTCGGTCGAGACCCGGAGGCCTCAGACGGTCATGATCTCGGCTTCCTTCGTATGAACGAGCTTGTCGATTTCCGCGACGTATTTGTCGGTCAGCTTCTGGACTTCATCGCCGGCGCGGCGCTCGTCGTCTTCCGAGATTTCCTTGTCCTTCACGAGCTTCTTCAACTGCTCGTTCGCGTCGCGGCGCAAATTGCGTACGGCGACTTTGGCCGTTTCACCCTCGCTCTTCACGACTTTCGTCAGCTCGCGGCGACGCTCCTCGGTGAGCGCCGGCATCGGCACGCGGATGAGATCGCCCTGCGTGGCCGGGTTGAGACCGAGATCCGATTCGCGAATCGCCTTCTCGACGACGGCGACCATCTTCTTCTCCCACGGCTGCACGCCGATCGTCCGCGCGTCGATGAGCGTCAGATTCGCGACCTGGGAAATCGGCACGTTCGAGCCGTAATAATCGACCTGAATGTGGTCGAGGAGCCCGGTATGCGCGCGCCCCGTGCGAATCTTGGCCAGATCGCTCTTGAACGCCTCGATCGAGCGCTGCATTTTCTGATCGACGCTCTTCTTTATCTCTGCGACACTCATTTGGACCTCCGAACCTTCATGGCAGTACGGGCCGGCCACACCAGCGGCCTCGAACGCCGCTGGCGCGAGGCGCGCCCGCGCCCTGCGAGAGTTTACACGTGGACGAGCGTACCCTCGTCCTCACCTTGTACGATGCGCTTCAATGCGCCGGGTTTGACGATCGAAAACACACGGATCGGCAGCTTTTGATCGCGGCACAGCGCAAACGCCGTCGCATCCATGACCTGCAGGTTGCGGCCGATCGCTTCATCGAAGCTGATCGTGGAATAGCGCGTGGCCGTCGGGTCCTTGTTCGGGTCCGCGGAGTATACGCCGTCCACTTTGGTTGCCTTCAAAACGACTTCCGCGCCGATCTCCGAGCCGCGCAACGCCGCCGCCGTATCGGTCGTGAAGAACGGGTTGCCCGTGCCGGCCGCGAAGATCACGACCTTGCCTTCCTCGAGCTGGCGAATCGCTCGCGGACGGATGTACGGCTCGACCACCTGATCCATGCGCAGCGCCGATTGGACGCGCGCCTCGATGCCCGCATGACGCATGGCATCCTGCAGCGCGAGCGCGTTCATCATCGTCGCCAGCATGCCCATGTAATCGGCCGTCGCGCGGTCCATGCCGGCCGCGCCGCCCGCTACGCCGCGAAAGATGTTGCCGCCGCCGATCACGATCGCCAGCTGCGTGCCGAGGCGCACCACCTCGGCGATATCCGTCACCATTCTTTCAATCGTCGCGCGGTTGATGCCGAAGGCATCTTCGCCCATCAAAGCTTCACCGGAGAGTTTGAGAAGAACGCGTTTGTAGGCTGTGGGCATAGCGGTATCCGATCGCGCCGAAGGAGATGACAACAATGTGGAACTGTAGGGGTGAAACCTGAATTGGAGCAAGCGCCGGCGCCTCCTGCATGCCCGCCTTGCCGCGTGCCGCGTGGCCCCGCGCGCGCAGGCGCCGAACCGCACGTTTCGCCGCCGGACACTCGGGTTAACCCGTAACGGCAACCCCGAATGCCCGCCGACGTGATGTCCTGGGCGAGCGCCAGGCCGCTTAGGCGCGGCTAGCCAAAGCCGCGCAAGCACTGCTCCCGGCTTGGCGCCCGCCGCCGTCCCGCTTTACTGTTGACGCGCCGCGGCGACCTGCGCGGCCACTTCGGCCGCGAAATCGTCCTGCCGCTTTTCGATGCCTTCGCCGACGACGAAAAGCGCGAACCGCTGGACCGACGAGCCAGCCGCCTTCAGCATCTGCTCGACTGTCTGTTTGTCATTCTTCACGAACGTTTGGTTCAACAGCGACACTTCCTTCAGGTACTTCTGGACGCTGCCTTCGACCATCTTCGCGACGATCTCGGCCGGCTTGCCCGATTCGGCCGCCTTCTGCTCGGCGATGCTGCGCTCCTTGGCGATGAGCTCGGCCGGAACGTCGTCGGCCGACACCGAGACCGGCTTCATCGCGGCCACGTGCATCGCGACGTCCTTGCCGACCTGCTCGTCCGCGCCCGTGTACTCGACGATCACGCCGATACGCGTGCCGTGCAGGTAGGTGGCCAGCTTGTTCGCGGTCTCGTAGCGCTCGAAACGACGGATCGACAGGTTTTCGCCGATCTTGCCGACGAGCGCCAGGCGAACGGCGTCGACGGTCTGGCCGTCGAGCGTCAGCGCCGAAAGCGCCGCGACGTCGGCCGGGTTTTGCTGGACGACGAGCTCGGCCACTTGCTTGGCGAATGCGTTGAAATCGTCGTTCTTCGCAACGAAGTCCGTTTCGCAGTTGAGCTCGACGAGCGCGCCCTTGCCGCCGCTCACGAACGCGGCGATGACGCCTTCCGCCGTCACGCGCGAAGCGGCCTTGCTGGCCTTGTTGCCAAGCTTCACGCGCAGCAGCTCTTCGGCACGCCCCATGTCGCCGTCCGCTTCGGTCAGCGCCTTCTTGCATTCCATCATCGGCGCGTCGGTTTTCGCGCGCAGTTCTGCCACCATGCTTGCGGTAATTGCCGCCATCATTCGCTCCTTGAGACTTGTCTCGTAACTTAAAAAAAGGGGGCCTTTAAGAAGCCCCCTTTTTTGCCGGCTGAGGGATTGCGTTACGCTTCCCCGTTGACCTCGACGAACTCGTCGCCGTCGCCGCGCACGGCTTGCACGACTTCATTCACCGCGTTCGCACGGCCTTCGAGGATCGCATCGGCCACGCCTTGCGCGTAAAGCGCCACGGCCTTGCTTGCATCGTCGTTGCCCGGGATCACGTAGTCGACGCCCTCGGGGGAGTGATTCGTATCGACAACGGCAATCACCGGCACGCCGAGCTTGTTCGCTTCGGTCACGGCGATCTTGTGATAGCCGACGTCGACGACGAAGATCGCGTCCGGAATCCCGCCCATGTCCTTCACACCGCCGATCGACTTCTGCAGCTTGGCGATTTCGCGCTCGAACAGCAACGCTTCCTTCTTGCTCATGCGCTCGAGCTCACCCGCCTCGACCGCGGTTTCCATGTCCTTCAGACGCTTGATGGACTGCTTGAGCGTCTTGAAGTTGGTCAGCATGCCGCCGAGCCAGCGCTGGTTCACGTACGGCATGCCGGCGCGCGCCGCCTCTTCCGCGATCGTGTCGCGCGACTGACGCTTCGTGCCGACGAAGAGGATCGTGCCGCGATTGGCCGCCAGCTGACGCACGTACTTCAGTGCGTCGTTGTACATCGGCAGCGTCTTTTCGAGGTTGATGATGTGAATCTTGTTGCGATGGCCGAAAATGAACGGGGCCATCTTGGGGTTCCAGAAGCGCGTCTGGTGTCCGAAATGGACGCCGGCTTCCAGCATCTGACGCATGGTGACTGCCATGAAATTCTCCACGAGGGTTGGGACTTAAGCCGGCTGCCGCACCGGTCGCGCTCGCGCTCTGCCTCCCGCATCGGGAAAGCCCGCCCGCTCGCGGCGGACTACGCGCTCGTCGCAACCGGCACCCTTGGATGCCCCGGCTTGCGAATCAGCCGCCGACAGACGGAATGTTCGACTCACATCCGATCCATCCAATTCCGGATCGAATCGGGCCGAACTTCCACTCGACGACTAGCCCGAGAGTATAGCACGCGCGCCGAAGGTGCCTCAAGGCCGGACTGGGAATGCCAACCTTGCCGCCACCGTAGCTCGAAACCGGCGCCGCGAAGGCGCGCGGCCCGGCATAGACCCTGCCAGCGGCCGAATATGGTGCGATAATCGCCGGATCCACGTTTCAGGCACGAATCCATGGCCATTACGATCAAAAACGAACACGACATCGCCAAAATGCGCGTCGCGTGCCGGCTTGCGAGCGAAGTGCTCGATTACATCACGCCGCACGTCAAGCCAGGGGTGACGACGGGCGAGCTCGACCGCCTCTGCCACAACTACATGCTCGACGTGCAAGGCACGGTGCCCGCGCCGCTCAACTATCAGCCGCCCGGTTATCCGCCCTATCCGAAGGCCACGTGCATTTCCGTCAACGACGTGATTTGCCACGGCATTCCGGGCGACAAGATCGTCAAGAACGGCGATGCGCTCAACATCGACATCACCGTCATCAAGGACGGCTATTTCGGCGATACGAGCCGAATGTTCATCGCCGGCGAAGGCTCGATCCTCGCGAAGCGGCTCGTGCAGGTCACCTACGAGTGCATGTGGCTCGGCATCGAACAGGTCCGCCCAGGCGCGCACCTCGGCGACATCGGCCACGCGATCCAGCGGCACGCCGAGGCGAGCGGCTACAGCGTCGTGCGCGAGTACTGCGGACACGGGATCGGCACCGTGTTCCACGAGGATCCGCAGATCCTCCATTACGGCCGCCCGGGCGCCGGTCTGGAACTGCAGCCGGGCATGATCTTCACGATCGAGCCGATGATCAATGCCGGACGCCGCGAAATCCGCACGATGCCTGATCAGTGGACCGTCAAGACGCGCGACCGCAGCCTCTCGGCGCAGTGGGAGCATACGGTGCTCGTCACCGATTCCGGTTTCGACGTGCTGACCGTCTCGGCGGGAACGCCCGAGCGGCCGCGCTTGCCCGTCGCCGCATGAGCGGGGAGATGAGCGTCGCCGCCGCCCTGCCCGATCCCCTTTCGCTGAAAGCCGATTATCGGGTCGCCAAAACCGCGTTGCTCGAGCGCTTCAAGACCGCGAGCAACGTCGACACGGCGATGCGCGCGCTCGCCCGCGCGACGGACGACGCCTTGCGGCGCGCCTGGGTCGGCTGCGAGATGCCTGCCTCGCTCGCGCTCGTCGCCGTCGGCGGCTATGGGCGCGGCGAGCTCGCTCCGTTCTCCGACATCGACATCCTGGTGTTGCTGCCCGAATCGCCCGAGCCCGCGCTCGAGGCGCGCATCGAGCGGTTCATCGGCCTCGCCTGGGATCTCGGGCTCGAGATCGGCAGCAGCGTGCGCACCGTCGGCGAATGCCTCGAGGAGGCAGAGCGCGACATTACGGTGCGCACTTCGCTCATCGAAGCGCGGCGCATCGTCGGCAGCACGACGCTCTTTCAGCGTTTCGCGTTGCGCCTGAACGAAACGCTCGATGCGCGCGCGTTCTTCCAGGCGAAAGTCCTCGAGATGCGCCAGCGTCACGCGAAGTTTCAGGACTCGCCGTACAGCCTCGAGCCGAACGTCAAGGAAAGCCCCGGCGGGCTGCGCGATTTACAGCTGATCCTCTGGATCACCCGCGCGGCGGGATTCGGCAGCAGCTGGCGCGAGCTCGACGAGCGCGGGCTCATCACGGCGCGCGAAGCGCGCGAGCTGCGCCGCAACGAGGCGTTCCTGAAGGCATTGCGCGCGCGCCTGCACCTGATCGCGGGGCGGCGCCAGGATATGCTCGTCTTCGATCTGCAGACGGCGGCGGCCGAAAGCTTCGGCTACAAGGCGACGGCGGCGCGCCGCGCGAGCGAGCAGCTCATGCGCCGCTACTACTGGGCGGCCAAGGCGGTGACGCAGTTGGCCACGATCCTGATCCAGAACATCGAAGCGCAGCTCTTTCCGCGCACGAGCGGCGTGACGCGCGTGCTGTCCGAGCGTTTCGTCGAAAAGCAGGGCATGATCGAAATCGTCAGCGACGACGTTTTCGAGCGCACGCCCACCGCAATCCTCGAGGCGTTCCTGCTCTACGAGGCCACGCCGGGCACGAAAGGTCTGTCGGCGCGCACGCTGCGCGCGCTCTACAACGTGCGTGACGCGATGGATGCCATTTGGCGCAAGAACCCCGAGAACCGGCGCCTCTTCATGGAGATCCTCAAGCAGCCGCATGGCATCACGCATGCGCTGCGGCTCATGAATCAGACGAGCGTGCTCGGGCGCTATCTGCTGAATTTCCGGCGCATCGTCGGGCAAATGCAGCACGACCTCTATCACGTCTACACGGTCGATCAGCACATCCTGATGGTGCTGCGCAATCTGCGCCGCTTCGCGCTCGCGGAGCATGCGCACGAGTATCCGTTCTGCAGCCAGCTCATGGCGAACTTCGAACGCCAATGGGTGCTCTATGTCGCGGCGCTCTTTCACGACATCGCCAAGGGCCGCGGCGGCGATCATTCGACGCTCGGCATGGCCGACGCGCGCCGCTTTTGCCGCGAGCACGGCATCACGGGCGACGACGCGGCGCTCATCGTCTGGCTCGTTCAGCATCATTTGACGATGAGCCAGGTTGCGCAAAAGCAGGACACGAGCGATCCGGCGGTCATCAAGCAGTTTGCCGAGCTCGTCGGCAGCGAGCGGCGCCTGACGGCGCTCTACCTGCTCACCGTGGCCGACATTCGCGGCACGAGCCCGAAGGTCTGGAACACCTGGAAGGGCAAGCTGCTCGAGGATCTCTATCGCACGACGCTCGCCGTGCTCGGGGGCGCGCATCCGGACCAGCATTCGGAGCTCAAGATGCGGCAGGAGGAAGCGATCGCACTGCTGCGCCTCGAGACCGTGCCCGAAAACGCGCATCGCGCACTTTGGGATCAGCTCGACGTCGGCTACTTCCTGCGGCACGATGCTGCCGACATCGCCTGGCAGACGCGCGTGCTCTACCGCCATGTCGCGGCGGACGCGCCGATCGTCCGCGCGCGCCCCTCGCCTATCGGAGAGGCGCTGCAAGTGCTGGTCTATACGCGCGATCGGCCCGATCTCTTCGCCGGCATTTGCGCTTATTTCGACCGCAACGGCCTTTCGGTGCTCGACGCGCGCGTGAACACGACGCGTCACGGCTATGCGCTCGACAATTTCATCGTTGCCCATACCGAAGAGGACGTGCAGTACCGCAACATCGCCAATCTCGTCGAGCAGCAGCTCGCGGCCTGGCTCGCCTCCGAGGCGACGCTGCCGGAACCGTCGAAGGGCCGCCTCTCGCGGCTCTCGCGAACGTTTCCGATCACGCCGCGCGTCGACCTGCGAGCCGACGAGCGCGGGCAGTACTACATCCTGTCGATTTCGGCGAACGACCGCCTCGGTCTGCTCTACGCCATCTCGCGCGTGCTCGCGGAGCATCGCGTCGGCGTGCACGCGGCGCGCATCAACACGCTTGGCGAGCGCGTCGAGGACGTGTTCCTGCTCGACGGTCGAGGGCTTTCCGACAATCGGCTGCAGATTCAGGTCGAAACGGAGCTGCTGCGCGCGATCGCCCTTTGAGCCGTAAGCCCGCGCGGCTACTCTGCCGTCGATAATCGGGCTTCCTCTGTTATTGCATCTTTTTCGAGAATTTATGCGCGTCAAGTTGACAGCCAAGCATCCGCGACCGGCCGCGCCGGATCGCGCGCCTGTCCGTGCCGGCAGCCCTTCCGGACGAAAACCGGTTCGCGCCGCCGCCCCCGCCAAGCCGGCGGGAGCGGCGGCGTCCGGAGGCCGACAGGACCGCTCGCCGGCCAAGGCGCCAGGCGCCGCGCCGAAGCCGAAGCCAAGCAGTAGCGCTCGCCCCGATCGCGCACCGGCCAGGAAGACGCCGCGTGCGAGCGATTCCGCGACACAACCCGCGAAGGCGAAACCGGCCGGCCGCAAAGTGACGCCCGGCGCGCGCCGGAGCGAAACCGAGGCGGGAAACGGCGCGCGGAAGACCGGCAGTCCAGTCAAGCGCTCGGGCGACGGGTTCGCTGCCCGATCCGCGCACACTGAACGCCGGGACCGCGACGAGCGCAGACCGCAGGCGGTCGAACGCGCGAGCGGCGAGCAGGCCACGCGATCGAGGCAGCCAGAGCGTCGGGAAGGCGAAGCGCGCAAGCCGCAATCCACCAAGCGCTCGATTGGCGAGCGGGCCGCACGCTCGACGCAGACCGATCGTGGGGAAGGCGAACAGCGCAGGCCTCAATCGGCCAAACGCGCGAGCGGCGAGCGGGTCGCGCGCGCAACGCACACAGAACGTGGGGAACGCGAGCAGCGCCGGCCTCAACCCGTCAAACGCGCCAGCGGCGAGCGAGCCGCCCTCGCAACCCACGCCGAACGTGGGGAACGCGGGGAACGCAGGCCTCAACCCGTCAAACGCGCCAGCGGCGAGCGGGCCGCGCGCGCAACCCACGCCGAACGTGGGGAACGCGAGCAGCGCAGGCCTCAACCCGTTAAGCGCGCCAGCGGCGAGCGAGCCGCGCGACGCTCCACGCACACCGAAGGCCCGGAACGCGAGCAGCACGACGGCGACACGTCCGGCACCCTGCGCCTATCGAAGCGGATGTCCGAGCTCGGCCTTTGCTCGCGCCGTGAGGCCGACGAGTGGATCGAGAACGGCTGGGTGAGCGTCGATGGCGTACGCGTCGATACGCTCGGCGCGCGCGTGCGTCCCGACCAGCGCATCGAAGTCAGCGCCGATGCGCGCGCGGTGCAGGCGCGCCAGGTGACGGTCCTGCTGCACAAGCCTGTCGGCTACGTTTCGGGCCAGGCCGAAGACGGCTACGAACCCGCGATCACGCTCGTTACGGCGGCGAATCGCTGGGATGGCGATCGCTCGCCGCTGCGGTTTTCGGCAACCCACCTGCGTGGCTTGGCGCCGGCGGGCCGGCTCGACATCGATTCGACAGGGCTCCTCGTGCTGACGCAGGACGGCCGTATTGCCAAGCTGCTCATCGGCGAGCATTCGGGCGTGGAAAAGGAGTATCTCGTGCGCGTCGCCTATGGCGAGCGCACGACCGACGTCGCGCAGCACTTTCCGGCGGACAAGCTCGCGTTGCTGCGGTACGGCCTCTCGCTCGACGGCAGCCAGCTAAAGCCGGCCAAGGTCAGCTGGCAAAACGGAGAGCAGCTGCGCTTCGTGCTTCGCGAAGGCAAGAAGCGGCAGATCCGCCGCATGTGCGAACTGGTCGGCCTGCAGGTGGTGGGATTGAAGCGCGTGCGGATGGGCAGTGTAACGCTCGGCGCCCTGCCGCCGGGGAAATGGCGCTATCTGCTGCCGAACGAGGCGTTTTGAGCGGGGCAGCGCCGGCGCTCGAGCGGACTCGGCGCTCGAGCGCGACCCGGGTGCTCCAAAGCCGGCGCAGCCAAGCGCTGCTGCATCACAGGCGATGCAGCAGCCACGGCCGCCCGGCACCTGCGCTGTACGTCAATCGTCGCTGTTCGGGTCGAGGCCGGGAAACAGCACCTCGGTAAAGCCGAACTTCGAGAAATCCGTAATCCGCATCGGATACAGCTTGCCGATCAGGTGATCGCACTCGTGCTGCACGACGCGCGCGTGAAATCCTTCCGCAACGCGATCGATCGGCTGACCGTGCTGATCGAAGCCGTGATAGCGGATCATCGAAAACCGGCTGACGACGCCGCGCATGCCGGGCACCGACAAGCACCCTTCCCAACCCTCTTCCATGTCCTGCGAGACAGGTGTCACCGTCGGATTGATGAGGACCGTCTCCGGCACCGCCGGTGCCTCCGGGTACCGTTCGTTGTGCCCGAAGCCGAAGATGACGACTTGAAGATCGACGCCTATCTGCGGCGCCGCAAGCCCCGCGCCGTTTACCGCGTGCATCGTCTCGAACATGTCGGCGATGAGCTCGTGCAGCTCCGGCGTATCGAAATGGTCGACGGGTTGGGCGATGCGCAAAAGGCGCTCATCGCCCATCTTGAGGATTTCTCGTATCATGAATTGTCGCCCTCCAGGAGCTTGCGCATACCGTCTTCGTCGAGTACGGGGATGCCGAGTTCCTCGGCCTTCGCCAGCTTACTGCCGGCCTCTGTGCCCGCCACCACGTAATCGGTCTTTTTCGACACTGAGCCGGCCACCTTCGCGCCGGCCGCCTCCAGCATTTCCTTGGCCTCTTCGCGCGACAGCGATGGCAAAGTGCCGGTCAGCACGACCGTCTTGCCGGCCAGCACACCCTGCGGCGCGCGCGGCGCGGGTGGCCCCTCGGGCCACGTCACCTTACCCGGCGCACGCAATTGCTCGATCACCGTGCGGTTGTGTTCCTCGGCAAAGAACTGATGTATCGCCTCGGCGACGACTGGCCCGACGTCCTTGACCTCGAGCAATTCGTCGAGCGACGCATTCATCAGCGGATCGAGCGAGCCGAAATGGCGAGCGAGGTCCTTGGCAGTCGATTCGCCGACATGGCGGATGCCGAGCGCATATATGAAGCGCGCGAGCGTCGTCTTCTTCGCCTTTTCGAGTGAATCAAGCAGATTTTGCGCCGACTTCTCCGCGAACCGATCGAGCTCCGCCAATGTCGAGAAACCGAGATTGAACAGATCCGCCGGCGTGCGCACGAGGTTCTGTTCGACGAGCTGATCGATGATCTTCTCGCCGAGCCCGTCGATATCGAGCGCTCGCCGCTGCGCGAAATGCCAGAGCGCCTGCTTGCGCTGGGCCGGGCAAAAGAGCCCGCCCGTGCAGCGCGCGACGGCCTCGTCGGGCAGCCGCTCGATGCGCGAGCCGCAAACGGGGCAGTTCGTCGGCATGACGAATTCGCGCGCATTCTCGGGCCGGCGCTCGAGCACGACTGATACGAGTTCCGGGATCACGTCGCCCGCGCGCCGCACGATCACCGTGTCGCCGATCCGCGCGTCCTTGCGGCGCACTTCGTCCTCGTTGTGCAACGTGGCATTGGTGACCGTCACACCGCCGACGAACACAGGACTGAGCCGCGCCACTGGTGTGATAGCGCCCGTGCGGCCGACGTTTACGTAGATGTCGACGAGCTCCGTCATCGCTTCTTCGGCGGGAAACTTGTGCGCAAGCGCAAAGCGTGGCGCGCGCGAGACGAAGCCGAGCTTGTCCTGCTCGTCGCGCCGATTGACCTTGTACACGACGCCGTCGATGTCATACGGGAGCGACGTGCGCTTTTCGCCGATGCGCCGGAAGAATTCGAGCAGCCCTTGCGCGCCTTTGACGACGGCCTGCTCCGCGCAAACGGGAAGGCCCAGCTCGCCATACCACTCGAGCAGCCCGCTATGCGTATCGGGCATCTCGATGCCTTCGAGCTCGCCGATTCCATATGAAAAGAACGACAGCGGCCGCTGCGCCGTCATTCTCGGATCGAGCTGGCGCAGACTGCCGGCCGCGGCGTTGCGCGGATTTGCGAACTCGCGCTGCCCCGCCTCGCGCTGACGCTCGTTCATCCGCTCGAAGTCGCGTCTGAACATCAGCACTTCACCGCGCACTTCGACCACGCGCGGCACGTTTGCGCCTTTCAGCTTCAACGGGATCGCGCGGATCGTTCGAACGTTTTGCGTCACGTCCTCGCCCGTTGCGCCATCGCCGCGCGTCGCGGCCCGCACGAGGCGGCCGTCCTCGTAGCGCAGCGCGATCGCGAGGCCGTCGAACTTGAGTTCGCACGCATATTCGATCGGCGAGTGCCCGAGCGCCTCGGCGCTGCGGCGGTCGAATGCGATGATGTCTTCGTCGGAGAAGCCATTGTTGAGCGAGAGCATCGGCACTGCGTGCACGACGGGCAAAAACCCGCTCGCTGCCTGGCCGCCGACGCGCTGCGTCGGCGATTCAGGCGTGATCAGATCGGGATGCTCGCTCTCGATGCGCTGCAGTTCGAGGAACATCCGATCGTATTCGGCATCGGGAATCTCCGGCTGATCGAGCACGTAATACGCATGGTTCGCGCGTTCGATCTCGGCGCGCAGCCACGCTGCGCGCTCGGCCGGCTTGTCTGCGGGCGGTTCAACGGTGTTCAGGGCCATGCTGTCGGCGTTCGCGTTCGCTTTTCAGTTGATCCCGCATTATCGCAGGCAAGCCCGGGCTTGCGTTCACCGGGGCAGGATCATTGGCTGAATAGCCGACGCGTTGCCGCCGAGCCGGCCGGAATGCCGGCCTCCTCGAGCTTCGCATAGAGCGTCATGAGCTGCTTCTCGATCGCGAGCAATGCCGCTTCGGGCAGCGGCCGCCGCTGATCGTCGACGACGCGTCCCCCGATGCGCTCGGCGAGCGACTTCGCGTAGTCGCACATGAGCCTGAACGGCAAGATGTCTTCGTCGGCGACGGGCACGTCGAGAATCAGCGTGATCGTCTGCCCTCCCTTGTAGGTGAGGTCGTCGCGCAGAAAATTGGTATCGCCGAACTGCAGCATGAAGACGGGGCTTTGCTTCGCATCGAGCTTCACGAAGCGCGTGCCGTCGCGTGAGAGCAGCAAGCCGTCTTGAGAAGCGACGGCCTGCACGTAGTTCGCCGACCATGGCGCGCCGTCGGAAAGCACGTTGATCGAGAGCTGCGCATCGCACTGCGCCGAGAATGCGTCGAGCTCGCGCGCCATCGAGACCGTCTCGAGCATGTCGGGAAACTCCGGCCCGCCGTCTACCGCGTCGGCAAACTGCTGCACGCCCGAGACGAATTCGGAAAACTCGAGCTCGTTGAGCGCGCCCGATCGATTCGCGAGCTGCACGGCCGCGCGCATCTCTTCATAGCGATGCCCGCTTTGCAGCAGCTCCCAGCCGGCCCCGCCTTCGGGCTTGCCTTCGATATAGACGGGCTTGCTGCCCGCACGCCGCAGCCTTTGCGCAAACGGCATCGCCTTGTCGCCGGCAATGGGGCCGCCGAGGCGGATCGGCACGACGCAGTCGATGCGCCGATCGACGACGTGCGGCGGCGCGGCCGAGATCGTCGTCGCGGCCGGAGCGATCGGCTCCTCGGGCTTCGCGGCGCCACTCTCGTCGATCGAGGGCTCCGCTTCGTCCAGATAGCCGTTCGGTATCGTACTGTCGGCTTGGATGTCGGCCGGTGTGTCGAGCGGCGCGGCGCCGCCGAAGCTCGGCTCGATGCGCCCGCTCGCCCCTTGGCGCGGGGCCTCCCCCACATCCGGCTCGCGCCGCGCGGTCGGACGCGCGGGCTCGATGAACGGCCGCTCTTCCTCGTGATCGTGGCGCGTATGCGGATCGACAGTATCGGGCGGCATTGGTCTCGGCATCCGGCGACGGACCTTCGCCGCAGCCCACGCGTTGTACACGACCACGCCCCCTACCACCACGGCACCCGCGCCGATCAATCCGAGTGTCAACTCGTCCATGCACGCTCCATCAAGCATTCTTCTGTGGGCCGCCGGCCCGGGCCGGCGCATCGCGCCAATGCGCGCCGCGTCGGCCGACCGTTCAATGTCAAGCCGTATTCTGGGCGAAACCCGCGGCCGTTTCCATGTCGACGGCAACGATACGCGAGACGCCTTGCTCCTGCATCGTCACGCCGATAAGCTGCTGCGCCATTTCCATTGCGATCTTGTTGTGCGAGATGAAGAGGAACTGTGTTTTGTCCGACATCGCCCGAACGAGGTTCGCGAACCGCTCGGTGTTGGCGTCGTCGAGCGGGGCGTCGACTTCGTCGAGCAGACAGAATGGCGCCGGATTCAACTGGAACATCGCGAAGACGAGCGCGGTCGCGGTCAGCGCTTTTTCGCCGCCCGACAGCAAATGAATCGTGGAGTTCTTTTTGCCGGGCGGCTGCGCCATCACCTGCACGCCCGCATCGAGAATTTCGTCGCCCGTCATGATCAGCTTCGCCTGGCCGCCGCCAAAAAGGCGCGGGAAGAGCTCGCCGAAATGCCGGTTGACCTCATCGAACGTACCCTGCAGCAATGTGCGCGTTTCCTGATCGATCTTGCGAATCGCGTCCTCGAGCGTCTCGATGGCGCGCGTGAGATCGGCCGATTGCGCATCGAGGAACGTCTTGCGCTCGCTCGCCGCGGCCAGCTCCTCGAGCGCCGCCATGTTGACGGGGCCGAGTGCGTTGATCGCATTGTTGATGCGCGTCACCTCGCCCTGCAGGTAGGACGGCTTCATGTCCGGCGTCAGCTTCTGCTGCAATTGCGCTTCGTCGACGCCGGCCTCGCTCAACTGCTCGACGAACTGCTCCCCGGAGATTCGCGCGGCCTGCTCCTTCAATTGAAGCTCGGTGATCCGGTCGCGCAGCGGCTGCAGCGAACGCTCGGCCGTGAGCCGCAGCTCGTCCGCCTGGCGTAGCTTCGCCGTCAGGTCGTCGAGTTCCGTGCGCGCCGCGCCGAGCGCGGCTTCCTTCGCCGCGCGGACCTCGAGCGCATCTTGCAGGCCCGTGTGCGCGGTCTGCTCGTTGATCGTCTCCAACTCGGCTCGCGCATCGTCGAGAGAAGCGGCAACGCGCTCGCTCTGATCGTGCGCGACCTGGATGTTCCGCTTCAGCTCCTCGATCCGCGTCGCCACGTTGCGCGCGGCGAAGCGCGCGTCGGTCGCCGCGCGCTCGAGATCGCGCGCCTGCGTGCGCGCCGCGCCGAGCTCCTCGTCGAGCGCCTCGAACGACAGCTGATTTTCTTCAAAGCGCGCCTGCAGTTCGGCGAGCTCGCCGTCGTGCCGCTCGAAATTGCCCTCCGATTCGGCTCGCTGCGCACGCTGCTCCTCGATCTGCGCCTTGATTTCCTCGAGTTCTTCGCGAATCTGCGTGCTGCGCTGCGTGTAGCGCTCGTGGGCCTGCGCGAGCTTCAGCACCTCCAACTGCAGCGCATGGACGCGCTGGGTCGCGCGCTCGGCTTGCGCGCGTTCATCGGCGAGCGTTTGCGAAGCCTGCGTATAAGCGGCCTCGGCGCGAATCGCCGCGGTCTTCGCCTCGTCGGCCAAGAGCGTCTGCGCGCGAAGCTGGCGCGTGAGATTCTCGATTTCCTGCTGACGCGCGAGCATGCCGGCCTGCTCCGAATCGGCCGCATAGAGCTGCACGCCGACGCGTGTGACGATATGCCCCGCCTTGACGACGAGCGCGGCGCCCTCGGGCAACTGCGAGCGCATCGCGAGCGCTTGCGGCAGATCGTCGGCGATATAGACCGTGCCGAGCCAATCCGAAAGCACGGCGCGCAAGCCCGCATCGTCGATGCGGACGAGCGAGAGCAGCGTCGTGAGTCCGGCCGGCGTTTCGCGCGGCGTCGCAGCCGACGGCGGCGCGTAGAAAGCCAGCTTGGCGGGCGGCGCATCGCTTGCGAACGCCTTCACCCAGTCGAGGTTCGAGATTTCGAGCGCGGCCAACCGCTCGCGCAGGACCGACTCGAGCGCCGTTTCCCAGCCCGCCTCGATATGAAGCTTCTTCCATAGCCGCGGCAGGCCGCCGAGCTCGTGCTTGTCGAGCCAAGGCTGGATCTTGCCCTCGGTCTGCACATTCTCCTGAAGCTGCTTGAGCGCGACGAGACGCGCCTCGAGCTGGTGAATCTGGGCGCTCTCGGACTGCACGCGCTCGTGGGCCGCGCGGCGCTCGGCGTCGTGCACCGGCAGCGCTTCCTGCGCGTCGGCGAGCCGCGCTTGAGCCTCGCTCAGAATCTCTTCGTGCTCAGCGAGCTGGATTCGCTGTTCTTCGAGCTGGGCCTCGTCGGGCGCGTCGAGGCCGCTCGCCTCCGTCTGAAGGCGCTCCTGGCGCTGCTGCAGCTGCTGCAGCTGCTGATCGGCATTGCGCTGGTGAGCGGCCTCGAGCTTGAGCGCCTGCTCCGTCTGCGCGATCGCGCCCCGCTCGTCGTTGAGTTGCCCCTGCGCATCGCGCCAGCGCGCCTCGAGCGTCGGCAGCGCGTCGTGCCTGGCGGCGGCCTCCTCTTCGGCGATCGCGGCTTTTTCTTCCGCGATGGCAAGCTGCGCCTCGGTATCCTCGAGATCGCCGCGCGCTTTTTCGGCCTGCATCTGCCACTGCTCGCGCTGCGCCGTCAGCGCGGCGATCTGCGCCTGGACGCGGTTGCGCGATTCGATGATGAACTTGATCTCGGCCTCGAGCCGGCTCACTTCGGCGTTGGCCTCGTAGAGCGCGCCTTGCGCGCCCTGCATCGCGTCGCTGGCCGCGTAGTGCGCGACACGCAGCGTTTCGAGCTCCGCCTCGACCTCGCGCAGCTTGGCCGTCTGAGCTTCGAGATCGATCTGTGCCTCGGAGATGGCGCGCTGCTGGCGCGCCTGCTCGGCGGCCGCCTCGTTCTTGCGAAGCAGCCAGAGCAGGCGCTGCTTCTCCTCGCCCTCGGCCTGCAGCTCCTTGAACTTCGTCGCCACGACGGCCTGCGCTTCGAGCTTCTCGAGATTCGTGCCGAGCTCGCGCACGATATCCTCGACGCGCGTCAGGTTCTCGCGCGTGTCGTGCAGGCGGTTCTCCGTTTCGCGCCGGCGTTCCTTGTACTTCGACACGCCCGCGGCCTCTTCGAGAAACACGCGCAGCTCTTCGGGCTTCGCCTCGATGATGCGCGCGATCATGCCCTGGCCGATGATGGCGTAGGCGCGCGGCCCGAGGCCCGTCCCGAGGAAGATGTCCTGAATGTCGCGCCGGCGCGCCGGCAGATTGTTGATGTAGTAGCTCGACGTGCCGTCTCGCGTCAGCACGCGCTTGACCGCGATCTCGGCGTACTGGCCCCATTGGCCCGCCGCGCGGCCGTCCGAATTGTCGAACACGAGCTCGACGCTCGCCCGGCTGCCGGGCTTGCGCGCCGTCGATCCGTTGAAGATCACGTCTTGCATCGATTCGCCGCGCAGCTCGGACGCGCGCGATTCGCCGAGCACCCAGCGGACGGCATCGATGATGTTCGACTTACCGCAGCCGTTGGGCCCGACGACCCCGACCAGCTGGCCGGGTACCTGAAAATGCGTGGGATCGACGAAGGACTTGAAGCCAGCGAGTTTGATCGAGGTGAGACGCACGGCGATTTCGCTGTTTTTGAATAAGATCGGCAATCATACCATCGGGTCCGGCGCCGTCGAGTCGCCCCGCGGGGCTATAATTGCCCGCTTCCGACGATTCGTGATTTTTTGGCGCGCCCAGCGCCGGCATGGTGCGCTTCGACGCGCAGGCCGGCATCGCGCATCCCGTTCCGCACCGCCGAGCTCAACGTGAACGCACTGAACCCTCGCCTCGATCTGCTTCAGCCCTATCCGTTCGAAAAGCTGCGCGTGCTGCTGAAAGAGGCGACGCCGCCCGCCACCTTGCCGCACATCAGTTTCGGCATCGGCGAGCCGAAGCATGCCACGCCGACGCTGATCCGCGAGGCGATCGTCGCTTCGCTCGATGCACTCTCGAGCTACCCGGCCACCGCCGGCTCTGGCGCGCTGCGCGAGGCCATCGCGCGCTGGACGACGAACCGCTACGGCTTGCCCGCGCTCGATCCGGCCACCGACGTGCTGCCGGTCTCGGGCTCGCGCGAAGCGCTTTTCGCGCTCGCGCAGACCGTCGTCGACGGGACGCGCGAAGGCGCGGTCGTGCTCTGCCCGAACCCGTTCTATCAGATCTACGAAGGCGCGGCGCTTCTTGCCGGCGCTGAAGCCCACTTCGCGAACAGCGACCCCGCGCGCAACTTCGCCTGCGACTACGGCGCCGTGCCCGACGAGGTCTGGGCGCGCACGCAGCTCCTCTACGTCTGCTCGCCGGGCAACCCGACGGGGGCCGTGCTCACGCTCGACGATTGGCGCGAACTCTTTGCGCTCTCCGACCGCCACGGATTCGTGATCGCATCGGACGAATGCTATTCGGAGATCTATTTCGACGAGGCGACGCCGCCGCTCGGCGGCCTCGAGGCGGCGCACCGGCTCGGCCGCGGCTACGAGCGGCTCGTCATGCTCTCGAGCCTGTCGAAGCGCTCGAACGTGCCCGGCATGCGCTCCGGCTTCGTGGCCGGCGATGCGGTGCTGCTGAAGAAGTTCCTGCTCTACCGCACCTATCATGGCGCCGCGCTCTCGACGGTCTACCAGGCGGCCAGCATTGCGGCATGGAACGACGAAACGCACGTACGCGAGAACCGCGCGAAGTACATTCAGAAATTTTCGACCGTCAGGCCGATGCTGTCGGAGGTGCTCGACGTGAGGATGCCCGATGCAGCCTTCTACCTCTGGGCCAACGTAGCGCGCACGGGCCTCTCGGACACCGAGTTCGCCCGACGTCTCTACGCCGACTATAATGTGACCGTTTTGCCGGGGTCGTATCTTGCACGAACCGCTCACGGCACGAACCCGGGCCGCGATTTCGTCCGCATTGCGCTCGTCGCCGACGTGAGCGAATGCGTCGAAGGCGCACGCCGCATCGTCGATTTCTGCCGCGCGCTGTGACTCTCGCGCGGGCACGCGTGAAGCGCGCATCCGTCGCGCTCGCGCTCGATCCACCGATATCCAATCCGCCAGACCACGAACATGTCGCAACAACTACAGCAGATCATCGATAACGCCTGGGAAAACCGCGCCGAGCTGTCGCCCAAGGCGGCGCCGGCCGAGGTGCGTGACGCGGTCGAGCACGCGCTCGAGCAGCTCGACAAAGGCGCCCTGCGCGTCGCCGAAAAGAAGGACGGCCAATGGGTCGTCAATCAATGGCTGAAAAAGGCCGTGCTGCTGTCGTTCCGACTCGAAGACAACGTGCCGCTGCCCGCCGGCGGCTACTCGCAGTTCTACGACAAAGTGCCGTCCAAATTCGCGAACTACACCGCCGAGGACTTCGCGGCCGGCGGCTTCCGCGTCGTCCCGCCCGCCATTGCGCGGCGCGGCTCGTTCATCGCGAAGAACGTCGTGCTGATGCCGTCGTACACGAACATCGGCGCCTACGTCGACGAGGGCACGATGGTCGATACGTGGGCAACGGTCGGCTCGTGCGCGCAGATCGGCAAGAACGTTCACCTCTCGGGCGGCGTCGGCATCGGCGGCGTGCTCGAGCCGCTGCAAGCGAATCCCGTCATCATCGAGGACAATTGCTTCATCGGTGCACGCTCCGAGGTCGTCGAGGGCGTCATCGTCGGCGAGAACTCCGTCATTTCGATGGGCGTCTACCTCGGCCAGAGCACGAAGATCTACGATCGCGAAACCGGTCAAGTCAGCTACGGCTACGTGCCGCCGGGCTCGGTCGTGGTGGCCGGCAACCTGCCGTCCAAGGACGGCACGCACAGCCTCTATTGCGCCGTGATCGTCAAGAAGGTCGATGCCAAGACGCGCGCGAAAGTCGGGCTCAACGAGTTGTTGCGAGGCGACTGATGGCGGCGAAAGGGCGAACGATCGTCTACGGCATTCCGAACTGCGACACCGTCAAGAAGGCCCGCACGTGGCTCGAAGCGCGCGGCGTGGCGTTTGAATTCCAGGATTTCAAAAAAGCCGGCCTCAGCGCTGCGCTCGTGAAGTCGTGGCTGGCCGACGTGTCGATTGAGTCGCTGCTGAACCGCCGCGGCACCACGTGGCGCGGCCTGCCCGACGAAGCAAAGGCCGCCGCCGAGACCCTCGACGGTGCGATCGCGCTCATGGTCGAGAAGCCGTCGATCGTCAAGCGGCCCGTGGTGGTCGTCGACGGACGCGTCAAGTCGCTCGGCTTCTCCGCGGACGAATACGCATCGCTCTTCGGCTGACCGATCGGCGCGGCGGTCTCGCGCCCGCCCGCCGCCCGCAGGCGGTCCGGCCAACTTTTATTGAAACGGGTTCGCATTCATGTCCGGCACCCTTGCCCTCACCGAAGAACTGATCGCGCGCGCCTCGGTGACGCCCGACGATCAGCATTGCCAGCAGCTTCTGATCGAGCGGCTCGAAGCGATCGGCTTCGAGTGCGAGACGATCGCCTCGCACGGCGTCACAAATCTCTGGGCGGTCAAGCGCGGCGCCGACGGGACGAGCGGCAAGCTGCTCGCGTTCGCGGGCCATACCGACGTCGTGCCGACGGGGCCGCTCGAGCAATGGAAATCGCCGCCCTTCACGCCTACGCGGCGTGACGGCAAGCTTTACGGACGCGGAGCCGCCGACATGAAGGCGTCGATCGCGGGCTTCGTCGTCGCGAGCGAGGAATTCGTCGCCGCGCATCCCGGCCATCGCGGCTCGATCGCCTTCCTCATCACGAGCGACGAGGAAGGCCCCGCCACGGACGGCACCGTCAAGGTCGTCGAGGCGCTGCACGCGCGCGGTGAACGGCTCGACTACTGCATTGTCGGGGAGCCGACCTCGGACGCGACGCTCGGCGACATCATCAAGAACGGCCGCCGCGGCTCCATGTCGGGCAAGCTTACCGTCAAGGGATTGCAAGGCCATATCGCCTACCCGCATTTGGCGAAGAACCCGATTCATCTGCTCGCGCCGGCCCTGGCCGAGCTCGTCGACGAACATTGGGATGCCGGCAACGAGTACTTTCCGCCGACGACCTGGCAGGTCTCGAACCTGCACAGCGGAACCGGCGCGTCCAACGTCATTCCGGGCCGCGCCGAGCTGATCTTCAACTTCCGGTTCTCGACGGCGAGCACCGTCGAGGGCTTGCAGCGGCGCGTGCATGCGATCCTCGACAAGCACGGCCTCGACTACGAGCTCGAATGGACCGTGAGCGGCCTGCCGTTTCTTACCCCCCGCGGCGAGCTCTCGGACGCGCTCTCGCGCGCGATCGCCGACGAGACCGGCGTCACGGCGGCGCTTTCGACGACGGGCGGCACATCCGACGGCCGTTTCATCGCGCGCATATGCCAGCAGGTGGTCGAGTTCGGGCCGCCGAACGGCAGCATCCACAAAATCGACGAGCATATCGAGCTCGCCTTCGTCGAGCCGCTGAAGAACATTTACCGGCGCGTGGTCGAAGCGCTGATTGCATAGCGCCGAGCGCGCAATCGAGGAGCCGCTGACGATGACGACGCCCATGACCCCGTTCACCACCGTGCGCGATCTGCTGCGCTACGCCGTGTCCCGTTTTACCGCCGCGCAG
This sequence comes from Trinickia symbiotica, assembly GCF_002934455.1. Lineage (GTDB taxonomy): Bacteria > Pseudomonadota > Gammaproteobacteria > Burkholderiales > Burkholderiaceae > Trinickia > Trinickia symbiotica. The sequence continues at coordinate 71,606 of NZ_PTIR01000011.1, forward strand.
CTCGCCTTCGGCCACGGCACGGCGAATGCCTACGACGAAGCCGCCTATTTGATTCTGCACACGCTGCACCTGCCGCTCGATACGCTCGATCCGTTTCTCGACGCGCGGCTGCTGGACACCGAAATCGCGGACGTGCTGAAGGTCATCGAGCGGCGCGCGACGGAGCGCGTGCCGGCGGCCTACCTCACGAACGAGGCATGGATGCACGGGCGGCGCTTTTATGTCGACGAGCGCGTGATCGTGCCGCGCTCGTTCATCGGCGAGCTGCTCGAGGATGGGCTGCAGCCGTACGTTGCCGATCCCGACGAAGTCGCCGCCGTGCTCGAGCTGTGCACGGGTTCGGGGTGCCTCGCGATCCTGGCCGCCGAGGCATTTCCGAATGCCGACGTCGATGCGGTCGATATTTCGCCGCAAGCAATCGAAGTGGCGCGTATCAACGTCGCCGACTACGGGCTCGATGACCGCGTCGCTCTTTTCGAGGGCGATCTGTTCGCCCCGCTGCCCGAGCGACGCTACAACGTCATTCTCGCGAATCCGCCCTACGTGAACCGCTCGTCGATGGAAATACTGCCGGCCGAATATCGGCACGAGCCCGAGCTCGCGCTCGCCGGCGGCGAAGACGGCATGGACGTCGTCCGCCGGATCGTGGGAGCGGCACGCTCGTGGCTAGAGGACGACGGCGTGCTCGTCGTCGAAATCGGCAACGAGCGCCATAACGTGGAGGCAGCGTTCGGCGGGCTCGATCTCGTCTGGTTGCCGACGAGCGCCGGCGAAGACAGCGTGTTTCTGATCCAGGCGAGCGATCTGCCCGAGCTTTGATCGACCGCCCTTGCGGCGCTCAGGCGCGCTTTCCGTCGCGCGCACGCGGAAGATCCGCCCCTCATCGGACGGCGTTCGGTAAGATGCGAACCGGCGGCGCTTCGAGCGTCGCCGGGTAGACCGAACCGGCAGTCTCGCGCACGCATGCAATTCGAATTCAACTGGCTCTCGCTTGGCACGCTCATCTTCGTCTCGCATACGCTTGGCGTCATCGCGGCCATCCATGCCATCCTCAATACGCGTACATCGCAAGGCGCCGTCGCGTGGGCCGTCTCGCTCGTCGCGATGCCGTACCTTACGCTGATCCCCTATCTTTTTCTCGGCCGCAGCAAGTTCGCCGGCTATGTCGATGCGCGCCGCCTCGAAAACGAATTGCTGCGCACGCGCGCGCATCCGAGCGCCTGGGACACGCACGCGTCATCCGCGGGCCGCCCCGCCGACGCGCTCGGCCACCATGTCGTGCGCGCGCTGACGGGGCTTTCCGGCATGCCGTTTCTGCCCGGCAACGCGGTGCGCACGCTCGTCAACGGCGATGCGACCTTCGGCGCGATCCTCGACGCGATCGAGAACGCGCGCCGTTATGTGCTCGTGCAGTTCTTCATCGTACGCGACGATCCGCTCGGCACGATGGTGAAGGATCTGCTGATCGCCAAAGCCCGCGAAGGCGTGCGCGTCTGCTTCCTTTACGACAGCATCGGCTCGTTCGATCTTCCGCAACGGTATGTGGCCGAGCTGCTGGCCGGCGGCGTCGAAATCCATCCGTTCGCGACCAACCGGCGCTTCGTCAATCGATTCCAGCTCAACTTCCGCAACCACCGCAAGATCGTCGTCGTCGACGGCGAGCGCGCCTTCGTCGGCGGTCATAACATCGGCGTCGAGTACCTGGGCGGAAATCCACGGCTTTCGCCGTGGCGCGACACGCACATCGACATGCGCGGTCCCGTCGTGGCGAGCGTGCAGTTCGTCTTTCTCGAGGACTGGCACTGGGCGACGCAGCGGCTGCCGCGGCTCGAGCCGTCGCAGGCCGAAGAGCCGCAGCCGCAGCATGGGCACGACATGCACTGCCTCGTGGTCGCGCCGAGTCCGGCGGACAAAGGCGAGACGGGTTCGCTGTTCTTCGTCGAGGCGATTCACGCGGCACGCGAGCGAATCTGGATTACGACGCCCTACCTGATCCCGGATGAGGCCGTATTCGCGGCGCTGCGCCTTGCGGTCATGCGCGGCGTGGACGCGCGGATTCTCATTCCGAGCCGGCGCGATCATTATGTGGTTTTCGAGGCATCGAAGCTTTATGCGTACGACCTCATTCGGGCGGGCGTGCGCATTTTTCGGTACCGCCCCGGCTTCCTGCATCAAAAGGTCGTACTGATCGATAACGTGGCCGCAGCGGTCGGCAGCGCCAACCTCGACAATCGATCGTTTCGCCTCAACTTCGAGATCATGGTCTTGACGATCGATCATGAATTCGCCGCTGAAGTCGAAGCGATGCTGGCCGAGGACTTTGTACTCGCTTACGAGGTCGATCGCAGCGAATATCGGGAAGCGCCTGCGCTAAGACGCGTGACCATGCACGTGGCTCGGCTTTTTTCCCCGATTTTGTAACTGACGTCGGCGGTTCTGTCGGCCAAAAACTCGAGGCTCACGCGCCGCCGGCCACTTGTACTAGCGCGAAAAAACGACGCTGGTGCAACCACGCCGCTTCACCGTCAGCCCCAAAATCCAAGGGGTGCTTTGGCTGCGCTCGCGCGTGGCTGTGTGGGTCGATCCGCGTGCCGAATGCCGACCAAGCCGTTGCCGAGGCTGGCGAAATGAGTATGTCCCTCACCGGCATGCCAGGTGACTTTCATCCTGGCATGACTGGATTCGTACAAATTGGCCAGCTCCTCTCGCGTATTGACGATGCGCCAGTTCCCCCGGTCACACACGGCCAGTGGCAGCGACGGGTGCGCCACTGCGGACACGAGCTTATCGCGCATACGTTCCCGGCTCATGGCAAAGGCCGGATAGTTGACCTGCGGCCCGTGGCGGACGACGAGATGCTCAAGGCCGGCGCGATGCGGGTCGACTGCGGCAACAGCGGTATTCACCGCCTCGCGAACGAACGCCTCTTCCGTCGATTCGCTGACGACGCTGTGCGGACCACCCGCGCCCTTCATCATCAACATGTCGTGCGCGTCATAATCGCCCGTGATGACCGCCTTTTCCCAATTGGGTTGGGCTTTCAGTGCGCGCAAATTTCCGTCTCTTGCGTAAGAGAAATCGATCGGAATATAAAAGTTGCCGTGATCGTCAGGCCGCACCTGCGGGCCGCCGGCGCCCTTCCATTGCGCGGCGGCCTCCCGCGTGACGAATACGCCCACGGGGCGGCCGTCCTCCCAATGGGCCGCCAGCCCCTGCAAGCCACTATCGGCCACTCCCTGTCGCAAACTCTCCGGTACGCGTGCCGATTTCAGTGTCTTCTCGAGGATCGTATGGGGCTTGGTAGCCGCCCCTCGATCGAGCCAACGCAGAGCGAGCGCTCCAGTATCTCGGAAACTGACGACGAAGTTTCCTTTTGCGGCCGCCGCGGAAATGGCGATGAGATGTTTTTTAGTGACGAAACCGCCGTCGACGACCTGCCGCTCGACCGGACTGAGCGCCCGATCGAGGTCAACCTTGGACGCAGCGCCCGCAATCACATTCAACCGTCCTCGACAGGGCACCGGGTCTAAAGTGTCGAGGTCCTCATGATTCGGCCTTGCGCTGTTCAACAGAGGAGCTTCACTTGCATGAGTGCCAGCCGCGTGACTTCTTCGATCAGCGAAATCGACTCGAGGTCTGTTTGCGAAACTGAGTTTCAAGCCCTACTCCAATGAAATAGACGTCGCAACGATTCGAAAAACCGGATCCCGCTGCCAGCGGCGTTTCGACCAGTGCTTTCAGAGCAGCGCCTCGATATCGGGCACCAGCGCTTCGGGCTTCACCTTCGGTCCGTAACGCCTGACAACGTTACCGTTGCGATCGATCAGAAACTTCGTGAAGTTCCACTTGATCGCCTTCGTCCAAAGCAGGCCGCGAGCTTCCTTCGTCAGATAGCGATAAAGCGGGTGCGCGTTTGCGCCCTTTACGTCGACCTTCTCGAACATCGGAAAAGTGACGCCGAAGTTCTTCTCGCAAAAAGTCGCGATCTGCGCGGCATCGCCGGGTTCCTGCTTGCCGAACTGATTGCACGGGAAGCCCAGCAACTCGAGGCCACGCGCCGCGTACTTTTCGTAGAGCTGCTGCAGCCCCGCGTACTGCGGCGTGAACCCGCACTCGCTCGCTGTGTTGACGATGACGAGCACCTTGCCGCGATAGCGATCGAGGCTGATCGTTTCGCCGCCGAGCGTGCGTGCCGAAAATGTGTAGACCGGACTCATGCGCATCTCCTCCATGAATCGCGAAGTCTACGCGAACGTAAGCGCGACAACGACCGGATTCCTCTCAAACGCATTCCGTCGTGCTTAGCAACGCACCATCGCTTCGGCATTGATCGACCCGCCGCCATGACAAGGCGCCATCTGCCGCGGCATCTCCGGCGCGGGGTCGCCCGAGCCGTCTAAAATAGCGGTTTTCGCTTCAGCCGCCCGTCCGCCGTGATCCGCTTCAGCCAGTTCAGTCTATCGCGCGGCGTCAAGCCGCTCTTCGACGCCACCACATTCACGTTGAACCCCGGCGAAAAGGCCGGGTTAGTCGGTGCAAACGGGGCCGGCAAGTCGACGCTCTTCGCCGTCTTGCGCGGCGAGCTGCATCCCGACGCCGGCGATTTCTCGCTGCCGCCCTCCTGGCGCATCGCGCATGTAGCCCAGGAGACGCCTGCCGTCGAGAGGACCGCGCTCGACTACACGCTCGATGGCGACGCGGCGCTGCGCGAGATCGAAGCCCGAATGGCCGCGGCCGAGGCCGCGCATGACGGCGAGGCGCTCGCCCATGGGCATGCGGCCTTCGCCGATGCCGACGGCTACACGGCACCGTCGCGCGCCGAAGCGCTGCTGCTCGGGCTCGGCTTTACGCTCGCGCAAACGCGCGAGCCGGTCGCGAGCTTCTCGGGCGGCTGGCGCATGCGGCTGAACCTCGCGCAGGCGCTGATGTGCCGCTCCGATCTGCTGCTGCTCGACGAACCGACGAACCACCTCGATCTCGATGCGATCGTCTGGCTCGAAGACTGGCTCCATCGCTACGCCGGCACGCTAGTCATCATTTCGCACGATCGCGAGTTCCTCGATTCTGTCTGCAATGTCACGCTGCACCTCGATAACCGGCAGGTGAAGCGCTACGGCGGCAACTACTCGCAGTTCGAAATCCTGCGCGCGCAGCAGCTCGCGTTGCAGCAAAGCGCCTACGAGAAGCAGCAGAAGACGATCGAGCATCTCGAGAGCTTCATCAATCGCTTCAAAGCCAAGGCGACGAAGGCGAAACAGGCGCAAAGCCGGATGAAGGCGCTCGAGAAGATGGAGCGCATCGCGCCGGCGCATGTCGCGTCGCCGTTCACGTTCGAGTTCCGCGAGCCCGATGCGGCGCCGAACCCGATGCTCGTCATGGAGGACGTTCGGTGCGGCTACCATTCGGACGACGGCAGCGAGATCGCGATCCTCGACGGTATCTCGCTGTCGATACAGAACGGTCAGCGTATCGGCCTGCTCGGCGCGAACGGCCAAGGCAAGTCGACGCTCGTCAAAACGCTGGCCGATACGCTACCGCCGCTTGCGGGCTCGATGCGTCAAGGCCGCGGGCTCGCGATCGGCTACTTCGCTCAACATCAGCTCGAAACGCTGCGGCCGGACGACTCGCCGCTCGCGCACCTCGCCCGGATCGCGCCCGACGCGCGCGAGCAGGAGCTGCGCGACTATCTCGGCGGCTTCAATTTCCCCGGCGAGATGGCGAGCTCGTCGATCGCGCCGTTCTCGGGCGGTGAAAAAGCGCGGCTCGCACTTGCGCTCATCATCTGGCAGAAGCCGAATCTGCTGCTGCTCGACGAGCCGACAAACCATCTCGACCTCGAAACGCGGCATGCGCTGACGATGGCGCTCGCGCAGTTCGAGGGCACGCTGATTCTGGTTTCGCACGATAGGCACCTGCTGCGGGCCTGCACGGATCAGTTCATGCTCGTCGCCAACCATCGGCTGCAACCGTTCGATGGCGATCTGGACGACTACCGCGACTGGCTGTTGCAGCACGCGGCGCAGGTACGCGAGGCGGCGAGGGCCGCGGGAACGGCCGACGCGGCAAAGTCGGGAAGCCTGGGCGCCGGAGCCGGCAACGGCGCGACGGACGGGGCGGCGAACCGCAAAGACCTGCGGCGCCAGGAAGCCGAAGCCCGGCAAAAGCTTGCGCAGCTCAGAAAGCCGCTGCAAACGCGGATTGCCAAGATCGAGAAAGAAATGGAAGCATTGAACGCGGAAAAGGCGACGCTGGACGCATTCGTGGCCGATCCCGCGAGCTACGAGCCCGCGACCAAAGCGAAGCTGACGGATACGATAAGACGGCAAGCGGACGTCCAGGCGCGGCTTGAAACGCTCGAAGCCGCTTGGCTCGAAGCGCAGGAGGAACTCGAACAAATCGGTTAGGAGGTGTTCGTTGACGACGCATAGTCCGCTGCGAGGTCTTCGTGTACTCGATCTCACCCGCCTGTTGCCAGGCCCGGTCGCCACACTGCGGCTGGCCGAGCTCGGCGCCGACGTGCTCAAGATCGAGGAGCCCGGTGCCGGCGACGGCGCACGCGCCATGATGCAAACTGCCGCCGACCGGGCCGCCGGCCGGCCAAGCGCGTTCTACCGGATCGTCAATCGCGGCAAGCGCGAGACGCGGCTCGACCTCAAGAGCGAAACGGGCCGCACGGTGCTGCGTGCGCTCGTGCGCGAATCGCACGTGCTCGTCGAGAGTTTTCGTCCGGGCGTGATGGCGCGTCTCGGGCTCGACTATGCGAGCCTCGCGCAGATCAATCCGAAGCTCGTCTACTGCGCGATCACGGGCTACGGCGCGCATGGACCGCTCGCGCATCGGCCCGGCCATGACATCAACTACCTCGGGTACGCGGGCGTGCTCGATCAGATTCGGGCAGCCGACGGCACCCTCGTCCTTCCCAATATCCAGATCGCCGATTTGCTCGGCGGCGCCGCCACGGCCGTCACGCAAATTCTCGCGGCACTCTGGCAGGTCGCCCAGGGCGGCAACGGCGCCTTCCTCGACGTATCGATGACGCATGCGATTCGCGACAACAACGTCGTGGCGCGTGCGGCGCTGGAGACGAGGGATGCCGCCGCGGACGCGCAAGGCACGGCCGATACGCTCGCCGGCAGCCGCGGGCTCCTCGACGGCGGCGTGCCCTGCTACAACGTCTACCGCACGGCGGACGGCCGCTGGCTCGCGGTCGGCGCGCTCGAGCTCAAGTTCTGGGAAAAGCTGTGCCGGGCGCTCGGCCGGGAAGACTGGGCAAGCCGCCACTGGAGTCTCGGGCAAGCCATCGGCGGCCCCGATGCGACGGCGCTCACGCGCGAGCTCGCCGCGCGCATTGCCGCGCAACCGCTCGCAAGCTGGCTCGAGCTGCTGGAGCCGCTCGATTGCTGCGTCTCGCCGGTCCTCACGGTCGAGGAGGCGCGCCGCCACCTGCTGTTTCGCAACGACGGCCCGGCGTAAGCGCAAGCCGAAAGCCGATAGCCGAAAGCCGCCTCGGCCGCCGCGACTCGGGATAAGCTCCGTCAACCTAGCCAGGGCACCTGCGAAGGGGCCATGCTGATGCACGCCCCTTTGCCGCCGCGCCCTATTCCAGCTCCTTCACGCGGTCGATCGCCTCTTCGATGCGCTCGACGGCGAGCACCTGCAAGCCGTCGACGGCCTGCTTCGGCGCATTGGCCTTCGGGATCAACGCCGCGGTAAAGCCGAGCTTCGCCGCTTCCTTGAGCCGCTCCTGGCCACGAGGCGAAGGCCGGATTTCTCCGGCGAGCCCGACTTCGCCGAAGACGATGAGCCCCTTGCCGAGCGGCTTGTTGCGCATCGACGAATGGATAGCGAGCAAGACGGCGAGATCGGCGGCCGGCTCGGCGATCTTGACACCGCCGACCGCGTTGAGAAACACGTCCTGATCGAAACAGGCGATGCCCGCATGACGATGCAGCACCGCGAGCAGCATGGCGAGCCGGTTCTGCTCGAGCCCGACTGCAAGACGCCGCGGATTCGGCACATGGGCCGTATCGACGAGCGCCTGAATCTCGACGAGCAGCGGCCGGGACCCTTCCTGGGTGACGAGCACGCACGAGCCCGGCACATGCTGGCCATGCTGGGAGAGAAACAGCGCGGACGGGTTGGCCACGCCGCGCAAGCCGCGCTCGGTCATGGCGAAGACGCCGAGTTCGTTGACGGCGCCGAAGCGGTTCTTGAACGCGCGCACGAGGCGGAAAGACGAGTGCGTATCGCCTTCGAAATAGAGCACGGTATCGACGATATGCTCGAGCACGCGCGGCCCGGCAAGGTTGCCCTCCTTCGTCACGTGCCCGACCATGACGATCGTCGTGCCCGACTGCTTCGCGATGCGCGTCAATTGCGCCGCGCACTCGCGCACCTGCGCGACCGAGCCCGGCGCCGAAGTCAGCGCCTCGGAGTAAACGGTCTGAATCGAATCGATCACGGCCACGTCGGGACGCTCGGCCTCGATCGCGGCCTGGATCTTCTCGAGCTGGATCTCGGCGAGCAGCTTCAGCTCAGCGGCCTTCGAGCCGGATTCGAGCAACGTGAGCCGCTGCGCACGCAAGCCGATCTGCGCGGCCGATTCCTCGCCGCTGATATAAAGCGCGCGACGGCTTTCGGCGACCGCGGCGAGCGATTGCAGTAAAAGCGTCGACTTGCCGATACCCGGATCGCCGCCGATCAGTACGACGCCGCCCGCGACGAATCCGCCGCCGAGGACGCGATCGAATTCGCCGATGCCGGTCGAGAAGCGCGGCACGTCCGCCGCTTCGATCTCGGCGAGACGCTGCACGGGGGCACTTTTCGCGAGCGACTGAAAGCGATGCCCGCCCGCCGCGGGGGCGACCGCCTCGACGAGCGTATTCCACGCCCCGCAGGCTGGGCACTGCCCTTGCCACTTGGGGGCCTGCCCCCCGCATTCGGAACAGGTAAAAGTCGTTTTCTGCTTTGCCACGTGCCGCCTTGATCTTTCTTGTCGGTTCTTTTTCCGGAGAGAGCCGGGCGGTTTATTCGGCGCGCACGGGCACACGCTGCGCCACGGCGCACATGAGCTCGTAGCCGATCGTGCCGCAAGCGCGAGCGACGTCGTCGATCGATAGCTGCGCGCCCCAGAGCTCGACGCGCGAGCCGACGTTCGCCGTCGGGCATGGCGTCAGGTCGACCGTGATCATGTCCATCGATACGCGGCCCACGACGCGCGTGCGCACACCATCGACGAAGATCGGCGTGCCTTCGGGCGCGCAGCGCGGATAACCGTCCGCATACCCGCAGGCGACCACGCCGATGCGCATCGGCCCCGCCGCGGCGAAGGTCGACCCGTAGCCGACCCTTTGCCCGGCCGCGAGCGTCTGCACCGCGATGAGCTCGGAGGCGAGCGTCATCGCCGGCTGCAGGCCCAGCCCCTCGATCGCGCCGGAGACGCCCGACGGCGACCCGCCATAAAGGATGATGCCGGGCCGAACCCAGTCGAAGTGCGACTGCGGGTGCCAGAGCGTCGCCGCGGAGTTCGCGAGACTGCGCGCGCCCGCTATCCCTTCGGCGCCGCGCGCGAAAGCCGCCATCTGTTCGCTGATGCCGCGCTCGCTGTCGGCGTCCGAGAAATGGGTCATCAACACGATCTGGCCGACGCCGGGGCAGGCGCGCGCGCGCTCCCACGCTGCGCGGAACTTTTCGGGCGTATACCCGAGCCGATTCATGCCCGTGTTCATCTTGAGCTGGATGTTGAGGGGCTTCGAAAGCCGGGCCATTTCGAGCATGCGCAGCTGCTCGTCGCAGTGCACCGTCGTCGTGAGGCTATAGCGATCGATGACGTCGATGTCGGTCGGTCGAAAAAACCCTTCGAGCAGAAGAATCGGCCCGGCCCAGCCAAGCTCGCGCAGCTTGACCGCCTCTTCGAGATCGAGCAGACCGAAGCCGTCTGTCGCGCGCAGACCGGGGAATGCGCGGGCGAGCCCGTGGCCGTATGCATTGGCCTTGACGACGGCCCACACTTTCGAGCGCGGCGCATGGCGGCGCGCGACGGCAAGATTGTTGGCTAAGGCGGCGGTATGAACGGTGGCGAGAAGCGGGCGCGGCATAGGTGTTTTCGTCTGAATAGGGAACGAAGAACGCTCGTGGCGCTCTTTTCGTGCATATAAACCGGCCAAAAAGCGTCGTCTTCCCGACGCGCCGGCAGTCCGAAGGCACCTATTTTCGTGATATAAAGCCGTGCGCACAACCCATTTCGAACGGCATAGGTCCCAACGCGTCTCTCGCGCGGCCGGGCGGACGACCGCAGCGAGGACACACACGCATCAGATGAAAAAAGGTTTTTATTCCATCATGGCCGCGCAGTTCTTCTCGTCGCTGGCCGATAGCGCCCTTCTGATCGCCGCCATTGCACTGCTCAAAGACCTTCACGCCCCGAACTGGATGACACCGCTGCTCAAGCTGTTCTTCGTCCTTTCGTACGTCGTGCTGGCCGCCTTCGTCGGCGCGTTCGCCGATTCGCGCCCGAAAGGCCGCGTCATGTTCGTGACGAACACGATCAAGATCGGCGGTTGCCTCTTCATGCTGTTCGGCGCGCATCCGCTCATCGCCTACGGCATCGTCGGTTTCGGCGCCGCCGCCTACTCGCCCGCCAAGTACGGCATTCTCACGGAGCTGCTGCCGCCCGAGCGGCTCGTCGCCGCGAACGGCTGGATCGAGGGAACGACCGTCGCCTCCATCATCCTCGGCACCGTGCTCGGCGGCGCGCTGATCAGCCCGCACATCGCGAGTCATATCCTCCGGCACCATCTCCCCGTCATCGCCACGGCCGCCGAGGCGGCCATGGTCGTGATCGTCGGCATCTACATCGTCGCGGCGATCTTCAACCTGCGCATTCCCGATACGGGCGCCCGCTATCCGAAACAGCAGCACGGGCCCATCCGGCTCGTGACCGATTTCGCGGATTGTTTCCTGACGCTCTGGCGCGACAAGCTCGGGCAGATTTCGCTCGCCGTCACGACGCTCTTCTGGGGCGCCGGCGCGACGCTGCAATTCATCGTGCTCAAATGGGCCGAGGTCTCGCTCGGCATGTCGCTTTCCGAGGGCGCGATCCTGCAGGCGATCGTCGCCGTGGGCGTGGCGGTCGGGGCCATGATGGCCGCCGCCAAAGTGCCGCTCAAGAAATCGCTGAGCGTCTTGCCCGTCGGCATTCTCATGGGCATCGCCGTCATGGTGATGGCGTTTTATACGCGCAATCTCGTTCCCCCGAACTGGGGCCTCTACTTCGGGCATATGCGCGTGCCCGGTTATCTCATCATCGCGTACGTGTTTCTCATGTTCGTCGGTGCGCTTTCGGGCTTCTTCGTCGTGCCGATGAACGCGCTGCTGCAGCACAGGGGCCACGTCCTGCTCTCGGCGGGCCATTCGATCGCCGTGCAGAACTTCAACGAGAATCTTTCGGTGCTCGTCATGCTCTGCCTCTATGCGGTGCTCGTCTGGCTCGACGTGCCCGTTGCCATCGTCATCGTGCTGTTCGGCACGTTCGTCTGCCTGACGATGTGGATGGTCATGCGCCGGCACCAGGCCAATCAGCGCGCGTTCGACGCCGTCGCATTGATCGGCGAGGTCAAGCACTGACGGGCCGAGGCTGGTATCCCGAGGCTTCGCACACCTCCCGCTCTCGCACACCTGGAACCATGTCGCGCTCCATTCCGAACGTGTTGACGATCGCCGGCTCAGATTCGGGCGGCGGCGCCGGCATTCAGGCCGATCTGAAGACGTTTTCGGCGCTCGGCGCGTACGGTGCGAGCGTCGTCACAGCGTTGACCGCGCAAAATACATGCGGCGTCACGGCTGTCCATACGCCCGACGCGTCATTCGTCGCGGCGCAGATCGACGCTGTCTTCGGCGATATCGGCATCGACGCGGTCAAGATCGGCATGCTCTCGAACGCCCGCATCGTGCGCGTCGTCGCCGCCGCGTTGCGGCGCTACGAACCGCGTTGCGTCGTGCTCGATACGGTGATGATCTCCAAAAGCCATCGCGCGCTGCTCGAGCCAGACGCAGTCGCGGTGCTGCGCGACGAACTGCTGCCGCTCGCGACAGTCGTCACGCCGAATCTGCCCGAAGCGGCCGCGCTGCTGGGCGTCGTCCCGGCCGCGGACGAGCCGGAGATGCTGCGTCAGGGCGAAGCGTTGCGCGCGTTTGGCGCTCATGCCGTTCTGATGAAAGGCGGACATCTTGCGGCGCCCGACAGCCCTGACTGGCTCATCGACGCGAGCGGGTCGCACCGGTTCGGCGGCCCTCGCATCGCTGTCTCGAATACGCACGGTACCGGCTGTACGCTGTCGTCGGCCATCGCCGCCCTCGTGCCGCAGCGCGCTGACCTTAGGAGCGCCATCGCCGACGCCAAGGCCTACTTGCTCGATGCATTGCGCGAAAGCGGCCGGCTGAGCGTCGGGAGCGGGATCGGGCCGCTCCATCATTTTCACCGCTGGTGGTAAGGCCGGCCGGCGAAGGCGCAGGCTCGCTCGGGCCAATCGTCGGGTACCACGAAGCCGCGTGCGGATTCCCGCCAATGCGGCGAGCCGGCATCGCCCTCCGCACGGACGAACGCCGCGACCATCGTCGGATCGTCGTGCTGCGCCAACCGCTCGGCGAGCGCCTGCGCCGTGGAAAGCCCGGCCGCTTGCGCCCCGTCGCCTTTGCTCGAGCGCCGCGGCGCAAGCCACGCCAGTCGTGGCAGGATCGCCCAGGCGTCGGCGCGCTGGAGCGACAAGCGTGAGCTTTGCTCGATAGCTGAGTGGGATGCGAAATTGTCGACTCGGGTCGCGTCGCACGCGAACCGCCCCGCAAAGCGCGGCCACTGCGCCCGCGTGATCCAGAATCCGCGCGCGTGCAGCGGATCGACAGCTTGGGGATGCAACTGAGGCAAAGCAACGTTGCGGACGGGGGCGTACTCTCGCCAACGGTAAAACAGCCAGCCTTTGACGAGCATCTGAGCTTCCCACGGGCCCGCATGGCCGAGCGAGGCGAATTCGTCGCGTGCCGACAACGGCAACTGATGCTCGAGCAGACGGGCGAGCTTTACATCGAAGCGATCTTGCAGGTTCGGCCCGACATAGTCGGCCAGAGACGCTGATTCACCGCCCAAATGCAGATAGCACTTGACCGCGAGCTCCCAATGCTGACGTCGGCCGCTTGCCGTTTCGACGAGGAAATCGCATTCCCCGACCGTGCGCCCCGCGAGGCGCAGCGCCACATTCGCCGCGATGAGCCGAGTCGCCGGACCGTGGGCGAGAAAGTAAGCCAGCAGGCATTCGGCATACCGGCCGAGCCGTGTCAGCCTCGATGTGGCGAGCGTTTGCCGCAACGGATCCGAATCGCGGTCGAGCGCGAGAAGCCAGGCTTCGGTCGCAGCCACTTCGTCCGCCGTCTCGAATGCATTCACCAGCATGCCGAGCGGGGGCTGCTCGCGCAGCAGAGGTGGACTGAAGAGGAGCCAGGCCAGATCGCGTACGGCGTCGTCGTGGAGTTCAGCCAGCAACGCTTCGAGCACGGCTCGCCGATCGGCCGGCTCGAGCGCGTTCATCTTTCCGCCTGTTCGGCGAGCGCGCGCCGGTAGGTATCTTGCGCAAGGCACAGGTCGACCCAGGCTTTCGCCTTGTCCGTCAGGCTGCGCAACAAGTAGGCCGGATGATAGGTGACGATGACGGGTACATCCTGGTATCGATGAACGCGCCCGCGCAACGAGGAGATGCTTGCGTCGGTCTTCAGGAGATTCTGCGCCGCCACGCGGCCGAGCGCGACGATCAGCTTCGGCTTCACGAGTTCGACCTGACGCTGCAGGTAGGGCTCGCAGCGCGCCACTTCGTCGGGTTCCGGATTCCGATTGCCGGGCGGTCGGCACTTGACGACGTTCGCGATATACACGTTGCGGCCGCGTGCAAGCTCGAGCGCATGCAGCATGCTGTCGAGCAGCTTGCCGGCCTGCCCGACGAACGGCTCACCCTGCTTGTCCTCGTTTTCCCCCGGCCCCTCGCCGATCAGCATCCAGTCGGCTTCCCGGTCGCCGACGCCGAAGACCGTCTTCGTGCGCCGCTCGCAGAGGCGGCAAAGCTGACAGGCCGCGACACGCGCCTCGAGCGCCTCCCAGTCGAGCGCGGCGACGCCGGGCTCCGACGCGTCCGTGTTACTGCTCCGCGCCGAAACAGCCGACGTAGTCTCGACGGATGCCGCTGGCGGCGAGACGTCGGCCCCGGATGGATGGAAGTCGTCGAATGCCGTCTCGTTCTCGATCGAGTCCGTCTGCGCTCGGACCGTCGGCTCGACCGGCGGCACCGGCTTGGTCGCTTGGCGCGCCGCCACGGCTGGCCCGGCGACGGTCGTTGCCGGTACCGTGGCGCCGCGATCCCCGCCCGAGGAGGTCTCGGCGGTCGCGGTCGGTGTTGTCGTCGCTGTCCGCTCACCTCGCCGCACCCAGATCGGCGCGAGCCCCAATGTTTCGAGCGCGGCTTCATCGAACGCCATGCGCGTCCTCCTTCGGAAACGTGAATCGCATGACGAGCGCGTCTTCGCGGCCGCGATGGCGGGCGGGATAGTAGTTCTTGCGGCGGCCGATCGTCACGAAGCCGAAGCGCTCGTAGAGCCGCACGGCGCGAAGGTTCGACGGCCGGACCTCGAGCAGGATGCCCGCAAGCCCCTTGCCGCGCGCGATGCGCACGGCTTCTCGGAGCAAAGCGAGCCCCGCCCCCGTGCGCTGAACACGCGGCGCGACGCAGAGGTTCAGCAGATGCATTTCGTCGACGACGGGCATGAGCACACAGTAGCCGATGAGCATGCCCGTGACGTGCCGCATGCAGACGCCGAAATAGCCGTTGCGCAGCGAATCCTCGAAGTTGCCGCGCGTCCACGGAAACTCATAGGCTTCGCGCTCGACGACGGCAACTTCGTCGAGGTCCGCGTCGGTCATCGGCGTCATGTAGCGGTCAGTCAGCAACACTCCGCTCATGGAGCCGACTCCCCCGCCCGAACGGCCCGTGCCGCAAGCCGTTCGGCCGTCGTTTGCGCGACTTTGTCGCGCACGTATTCGGGAGCCGCCTGATCGGCCGACACGGTGCGGCCGCCGCGATAGGCGCGCAAGGCCGCGTACGCAAGCGGCACGGCGTGCGGAACCGCATCGTGGTCGACGACGCTCGCGGCCGCCGCGGCCGGCAGCCGCTCGCCGAACTGAGCCGCGGCGTTGCCCGCGAGGGCGAACGGCTCGGAAGGAACGACGACAGCCGCGGGTGCCGCGAGCGCGGGCCGCGACAGCGTCTTCCATTCGCCCTCGCCGGCATCCCACGCGTAGTCGGCCCAGTAGACTTCGTCCATGCGCGCGTCGAGTGCGGCGAGTACGCGCGTCGACGCCGCATCGCGCATCCTGGCGCTCTCGGCGCAGGCCAGCAGCGTGCTGACGGGAACCACGGGCACGCCGAGCGCGAACGCCAGCCCTTGCGCTACCCCGGTGGCCGTGCGCAGGCCCGTGAACGAGCCTGGGCCGGCGCCGAACGCGATCGCGGAGCATTCGGCCAGTGCGAGTCCCGCTTCGTCGAAGAGCTCGCGCACCGCGGGCAGCACGCGGGCGCTCGATACGGCGCCGGTCCTGTCGTGACGGCCCCAGATTCGCGAAGGCGCGCCGGATTGCGCGCCAGGACTATCGTCGGAACAAAGCAATGCAACCGAGCAATATTCGGTCGAAGTGTCGATCGCAAGTAAAACGGTACGGGTCATGGCCGGTATTGTAATGCGACACCAGTGACTGACCGCGTTTGGAGGCACTGCTCCAGGCTTTCGCGCTCGCCGCTTGCTATGATCGGCCGCCTGACCTTTTAGGCAAGGAGAACGTTCGATGACCACTCTCGACGCGCGTTTCGAGCAGGCGCTGACCGACGTGAAGGCGCTCGCCGAAAAACCGGGCAACATGACGCTGCTGCGGCTTTACGCGCTCTACAAGCAGGCAACGGAGGGCGACGCGCACGGCGACAAGCCGGGCTTCGCCGACATCGTCGGCAAGTACAAGTACGACGCCTGGGCCTCGCTCAAGGGGACGGAGCGGGATCGCGCCAAAGAGCTCTACATCGAGCTCGTCGAATCGCTCAAAAGCGGCGCGGTCAGCTAAACAGGGCGTCCTCCGACTCGCGCGTGGCTCCTGTGAGATCGCCTTTCGCCTATCGGCTCGTCGCAGCGTGACCGGCCGTCCCCGGGCCCCGACGAGGTAAATCGGCTCGGGTGGCGCAGCGCAGCAAAACCCGGTATAATCCGCTCCGCGTCCTGTCGTGGCGGAAGTCTTCCTCGGCTTCCGCTGCGATCGGGCGCTTAAGTAGCGTTCCGCTCCAATCCAGTTTAGAAACTGTCCCTTCCGCCTAGGCCCGCTACGGGTCGTCTTGAACGGCTGGCGGCGGCGTCTTCCCGGCGTCCCGCATTCGAAACAGCTTCTAACGAAATGCTCGCAGCAACATGCGGGCTGCCCCCGTTTTTCGATTTGCTCGCAGCGGTCGTGCAAGCCGAACCTGTGACTCAGGTCGGTCGGAATGAGCGCTTTTGCGCGTAGTTCCGATCTCGAACGAAACGGTCGATTGGCGCCGGCGTTTTTTCCCTGTGTCACAAGGATTCTCATGACTTCGAGCTTCACCTCCACCTCGACCTCCCCGCTCAACGCCATCGCCGATCACGCACTCCGTCTCGACGACACGGCGACGCCCGCCAGCGACGAGCCTCAGGTCGCGGCACCCGCGGGCAGCGGCTTTGCCGCGCTGGGCCTTTCGCCCGCCATCGTCTCCGCACTGACGGCCGCGGGCTACGTCGAACCGACGCCGGTTCAGCAGCGCGCCATTCCGGCCGGCCTGGCAGGCCGAGACCTGCTCGTGTCGAGCCCGACGGGCTCCGGTAAAACGGCGGCCTTCATGCTGCCGGCCATCGAGCGCTTCGCTCAATTGCAAAAGACGCCAGCCTCGCAGCCGGGGGAACAGAACGGCGAGCGCCGGACACGGCGCGGGCCGCCCGTGGCGCGCCCGGCTCTGCTCGTCCTCACGCCGACGCGCGAACTCGCCATGCAGGTGACGACCGCGGCATCGACCTACGGCAAGCATCTGCGCCGGTTGCGCACGGTCAGTATTCTCGGCGGCGTCGCCTACGGCCAGCAGTTGATGCTGCTCGCGAAGAATCCCGAAATTCTCGTGGCCACGCCGGGCCGCCTGCTCGATCACCTCGAGCGCGGCCGCATCGATCTGTCTCAATTGCAGATGCTCGTGCTCGACGAAGCCGACCGCATGCTCGACATGGGCTTCATCGACGACATCGAGACGATCGTCGCGGCCACGCCCGCGTCGCGCCAGACGATGCTGTTCTCGGCCACGCTCGACGGCAAGATCGGCTCGCTCACGAATCGGTTGCTGCGCGACCCGGAGCGCATCGAGATTCGCCGGCAAGCCGAGTCGAGCTCGAACATCGCACAGACGGTGCATTTCGTGGACGATCGCGACCATAAGGACCGCCTGCTCGATCACCTGCTGCGCGATGCCGCGCTCGATCAGGCGATCGTCTTTACGGCGACGAAGAACGATGCCGACCAGCTCGCCGGCCGCCTCGCCGATGCCGGCTTCGCCTCGGCGGCGCTGCACGGGGACTTGCCGCAAGGCGCGCGCAACCGCACGATCCGTGCGCTGCGCGAGCGCCGTTTGCGCGTGCTCGTGGCGACCGACGTCGCGGCCCGCGGGATCGACATTCCCGGCATCACGCACGTGTTCAACTACGATCTGCCGAAGTTCGCCGAGGACTACGTTCACCGTATCGGCCGCACGGGCCGGGCGGGCCGTTCGGGCACGGCGGTGAGCCTCGTTCATCATGCGGAGCAAGGCGCGTTGAAGCGGATCGAGCGCTTCGTACGCTCGCCGCTTCCGGTCAACGTCATCGAGGGATTCGAGCCGCGCAAGGCACCGCCCGCGAAATCGCGCGCGGGCGCGGGCGGCCGAGGCCGCCCCGGCGGCGAGCGCCGGCGATTCGGCTCGAACGCGGCAGGCACGGGCGCCGGCAACTCGCGCGGCGCCGGTGGGTATGGAGAGAGCCGCGGCAAGGCGTCCGCGAATGGTGACCGGCGCGGCGGCAGCGGTTGGAGCGGCCGGCCGACCGACGGCTCCCGGGATGGCTACGCCGCCCGGCGCGGCGACAGTGCGCGAGGCACCCGCCGCGGTAGCTAAGGCAGCAACAGCCGGCGCGCCTCTTTACGGGCGCGCCGGCTGATCGCCGCGCCGACCACGGCGCCGGCGATCGGACAGGCTCCTACCCGCCTTGAACGACGCAGCCGTAGCCTGTCTCGAAATTTCACGATGCGAAAAATATTTTTGAGACGTAAAAACGGTGCTGCGTGGCACAACGACGAGCGTTGCGGGATGAAAGATGTCGTTTCTCATCGTGAAATTAAAAACCTAATGCCTTGATATTTAAGGAAAATAAAGACTAAAAAAGATTGAGACGATGGCTGTTGCCAGCTAACGAGATTGCCTAGACTCTTATATAAGACCTCGCCGCCGGCGAAGCGACGACGAGCACAGGCTTTTTTACTCTAGGCAACAAGGAGCACATCATGTCCCGTCAAGAGCAGGCAACTCAACTTCAACGGCAGTGGGAGACCGACGCTCGCTGGAAGGGCGTCAAGCGCGGCTACACGGCCGAAGACGTCGTGCGTCTGCGCGGTTCGCTGCATCCCGAGCATACGCTCGCCAAGCACGGCGCCGAGAAGCTCTGGAAGCTCATCAATACTGAACCGTTCGTCAACGCGCTCGGCGCGCTGACCGGCAACCAGGCGATGCAGCAGGTCAAAGCAGGCCTCAAGGCCATCTATCTATCGGGCTGGCAAGTCGCGGGCGATGCGAACGTCGCCGGCGAGATGTATCCCGACCAGTCGCTCTATCCCGCCAATTCCGTCCCGCAGGTCGTCAAGCGCATCAACAACACGTTCACGCGAGCGGACCAGATCCAGTGGTCGGAAGGCAAGAACCCGGGCGACGAAGGCTATATCGATTTCTTCGCGCCGATCGTGGCTGATGCGGAAGCGGGCTTCGGCGGCGTCCTCAATGCCTTCGAGCTGATGAAGGCGATGATCGAAGCCGGCGCCGCGGGCGTGCACTTCGAAGATCAGCTCGCCTCGGTGAAGAAATGCGGCCATATGGGCGGCAAGGTGCTCGTGCCAACGCGCGAGAACATCGCCAAGCTCGTCGCGGCGCGCCTGGCAGCCGATGTCTGCGGTGTGCCGTCGGTGCTGATTGCCCGCACCGACGCAGAGGCGGCCGACCTGATCACGTCCGATGTCGATGAGAACGACAAGCCGTTCCTGACGGGCGAGCGCACGATCGAAGGATTCTTCCGCACGAAGCCTGGGCTCGCGCAAGCCGTCTCGCGTGGCCTCGCGTACGCGCCCTACGTCGATCTCGTCTGGTGCGAAACGGGCAAGCCCGATCTCGAATACGCGAAGAAATTCGCCGAAGCAATCCACAAGCAATTCCCCGACAAGCTGCTGGCCTACAACTGCTCGCCCTCGTTCAACTGGAAGAAGAATCTCGACGATGCCACGATCTCCAAGTTCCAAAAGGAACTCGGGGCGATGGGCTACAAGTTCCAGTTCATCACGCTGGCGGGCTTCCACTCGCTCAACTACTCGATGTTCGATCTCGCGTACGGCTACGCGCGCACGCAGATGAGCGCATTCGTCGAACTGCAGCAGGCCGAGTTCGCGGCGGCCGAGAAGGGCTTCACGGCCGTCAAGCACCAGCGCGAAGTCGGTACCGGCTACTTCGACGCCGTGACGCAGACAGTCGAGCGCGAAGCATCGACGACTGCGCTTCACGGCTCGACCGAAGACGAGCAATTCTTCGACAGCAAGAAGGTCGCCGCCTAAGCACATATCAGTGTGAGGAGCCATTCGGAAACGCGACGGGCCAGCCGGCCCGCTCGCGTCTTCGATCCGCCCCGGCGCGCCGGTGACGGACCGATCGGCGCTATTGCACGGCGCGCTTATCGGTAGACGAGGACGGGGATCTTCGTATGCGTGAGCACGCGCTGCGTTTCGCTGCCGATGAGCAGACTGCCGAGTCCGCGGCGGCCGTGCGACGCCATGAAGATGACGTCGCAGCGGCCCTGCTCCGCGGCTTCGATGATGCCGAGGTACGGCGACGGATGCACGCTCGTCTGGCACGTGCAGGCGACGCCCGCGCGCCGGGCCGCCTCCTCCACGTCTTCCAGGTGCGAGCGGGCTTCGCGTTCGCTGCGCGCGACAAAGTCTTCCGGCAGCTCGACGGCCGCATCGGAAAACGGCGAATAAGGATACTGGGGCAGGCAAGCGTAGGCAGTGACACGCGCGCCGATCGCTCGCGCAAGCTCGATCGCGCCGTCGATCGCCTTTTGCGAGAGATCCGAACCGTCGGTCGGGACCAGGATGTGCTTGAACATGATGCCCTCCTCGGCGGCTGCGTCGCGCATGGCGCGGCGTCGCCGCGATGCGCGCGTTGTGCGAAGGCGGCAGCGCCTGATCCGATTGTAGTGCGCGGGTCGCGCCGCTTTCGTCCGATGTAAGGGACAGTCCGCATATCGAAAACCCGCCCGACCCGACCGCCTCGTCGCGCGACCCGCTCGTTCGCCGCCGCCCCGCCGATCTCGCCATCCCCCTTCCAGGAGACATACCATCATGCCCAACACGCTGCCCTTGCCTTCGGGCGTCGAAATCACCGGCGCCATCGAGCCGGGCTTCGAGAAAATCCTCACGCACGACGCGCTCGCGCTCGTCTCGCAGCTGCATCGCACGTTCGAGCCGCGCCGGCGCGAGCTATTGCAGGCGCGCGCGGCTCGGACCGAACGGCTCGATGCGGGTGAGCGCCCCAGCTTCCTCACAGAGACCAAAGCGATCCGAGAAGGCGATTGGACGATAGCGCCGCTTCCGCGCGATCTCGAATGCCGGCGCGTCGAGATCACGGGCCCCGTCGAGCGCAAGATGATCATCAACGCGTTGAACTCGGGCGCCGACGCCTATATGACGGACTTCGAGGATTCCAACACGCCGAACTGGCACAATCAGATTACGGGGCAGCTGAATCTGATCGACGCTGTGCGCCGCAATATTTCGCTCGAGCAGAGCGGCAAGACATACAGGCTCAACGACAAGATCGCCACGCTGATCGTGCGTCCGCGCGGCTGGCACCTCGGCGAGAAGCACGTGAAGGTCGATGGCCAGCGCGTATCGGGCGGCATCTTCGATTTCGCGCTCTATCTCTTCCATAACGCGAAGGAACTCGTCGCGCGCGGCAGCGGCCCCTACTTTTATCTGCCGAAGCTCGAGAGCCATCTCGAAGCGCGCCTCTGGAACGACGTATTCGTCGCGGCACAGGAAGCGCTCGGCATCGCCCGCGGCACTATCCGCGCGACAGTGCTCATCGAAACGATCCTCGCGGCGTTCGAGATGGACGAAATTCTCTACGAGTTGCGCGAGCACAGTTCGGGGCTCAACGCGGGCCGCTGGGACTACATCTTCTCGGCAATCAAGAAATTCAGGAACGACAAAGACTTTTGCCTCGCGGACCGCGCGCAGATCACGATGACGGTACCGTTCATGCGCGCCTATGCGTTGCATCTGCTGAAGGTCTGCCACAGGCGAAATGCGCCCGCGATCGGCGGCATGAGCGCGCTGATCCCGATCAAGAGCGACGCGGCGGCGAACGAAAAGGCCATGAGCGGCGTACGGGCCGACAAAGCGCGCGATGCCACGGACGGCTATGACGGCGGCTGGGTCGCGCATCCGGGACTCGTTCCCGTTGCGATGGAAGAGTTCGTCAAGGTGCTCGGCGACAAGCCGAATCAGATCGCCAAGCAGCGCGACGACGTACAGGTGACGGCGAAGGATCTGCTCGACTTCCGCCCCGAGACGCCGATCACGGAGGCCGGCCTGCGCAACAACATCAACGTCGGCATCCATTACCTCGGCTCCTGGCTCGCGGGCAACGGCTGCGTGCCGATCCACAACCTGATGGAAGATGCCGCGACGGCGGAGATCTCCCGCTCGCAAGTCTGGCAATGGATTCGCTCGTCGAAGGGCAAGCTCGACGACGGCCGCAAGGTCACGGCCGAACTCGTGCGGGATCTGACGAAAGAGGAACTCGAGAAAGTGAAGAAAGAGGTGGGCAGCGACGTGGCGCCCTACGTCCGTGCCGCGCAGATTTTCGAAAAAATGTCGACGGCGGAGCAATTCACCGAGTTCCTCACGCTGCCGCTTTACGAGGAGCTATAAGCCGTGGCCTGAACGGCAGGCACGGCTGTCGCGAGCTGCGCGCAGCCGTGTTTGCGCGTGGCGCCATCGTTCGCTCGAGACCGGACTGCAACCGAGCCACGGCCGTCATCCGAGCGCGGGCTCCGCGTCGCGTGTGAGCCGGTACTCGACCCAGTCGCCGATTTCGATCCGCGGCAGGCCGGCCACCGATTCGGCGTCGACGGGATAGTAAAGGCAGGTCAGGTTGCGCCCGTCCACGGCGACGGTGACTTCGCGTGACTTGAAAAGCCCCTCCACGCCGGGGTAGACCTCCTCGATTTCATCGAGAACGGGGACGAGGGCATCGTCGATCTCATAGACGTCGCCGTGCACGAGTCCGGCGGCGGCGGCGTCGAGCACGAGTCCCGGGTAAAGCCCAAAGTCATAGAGACGCCCGCGCACCGCGGCAGTGCCGGTGAGACGCGGCGCCTCGATGTCATGGCGTGCCGCGGCGCGCACAATATCGTTGATCTCGCCTGCGCGCAACGTGCCGTACACGAAAACGTATCGCATCCGCACTCGTTCTCCTGTTCGCTCGCCCCGTAGTGGCATGGTGGGTGGTTCCGCCGCACGCGCCGCTCGCCTGCCAGGCAGCCTCGAAGCGCGGAATACGGCACGCGCGCCGCCGGAGCCGTGCCGGTCGCGCGCATCCAAAGAGCGCATTATGCATGCCTCGAGGGCCACCGCGGAACCCGGGCCGCTCATACAATAGCGAACCATGAGGACCCGTGAGGATTCGCGTGCCGGCCCCGTGCCGCGCTCCGCGAAGCCCGCTCGAGTCGCCTGCCGATCCGTTTCGCCATGACCGAATCGACTGTCCCACTGCCTTCGGCGCGCGTACGCTTTGCCGACATTCCGCCGCAATTCGCGCCGACGCGCGACCATCCGGTTCGCGTGCGCTCGCGAGCCGTTCCGGCCGGCGAACGCATCGCCTTGCACATGCACGCATGGGCGCAGGTGGCCTACGCGTCGCGTGGGGTGCTGCGCATCGGCGTCGAGAGCAGCACCTGGATCGTCCCGCCCTCGCGCGCAATCTGGGTGCCGCCGCACGTGCCGCATGAAGTCGTCATCGTCGAAGACGCCTATCTGCGCGCGCTCTATATCGACGAATCCGTGGTGCCGGCGGGACTCGAGAGTTGCCGCGTCATGGAAGTCTCACCGCTTTTGCGCGAACTGATCGCGTCCATCGACGCGGCCGACTTGTCGCCCGCGCGTGAGCGCCTGCTCGGCGCGCTCGCCCTCGATGAGCTGACGCACTCGGTCCCGTTGCCGCTATCGGTGCCGATGCCGCGTGAAAAAAGGTTGCGCGCGCTTTGCGACGCCCTGCTCGCCGATCCGGGCAACGCGGACCCGCTCGAGTATTGGGCGGCAACGGTCGGCGCGAGCACGCGCACGATCGCGCGGCTCTTTCGCCAGGAACTCGGCATGAGTTACTCGCAATGGCGCCAGCAGGCCGTGCTCGCGCGGGCGATTCCGCTGCTCAGCCAGGGGAGGCCGCTGTCGCATATCGCGCAGGCGCTCGGCTACCAGAGTCAGAGCGCGTTTTCGGCCATGTTCCGCCGAGCGTTCGGGGAGAGCCCGCGGGCGTTCATGGTGCGCGGGCACGAGCGCCGGCAAGAAAGCAAGGCGCTGGAAGAAGACGAGCTCGAGGATCTGCCGGACGGCCAGGCCGGCCGTTGATCGCGCCGGGCGCCGCTTGGAGTCGGACGCGGATCAGACGCGCCGCGTCATATGGCGGATCGCGCCGATCTGAGTGATCCGCGGGCCGGTCACACGATAGCCCATGCGCAGATAGAGACGCGCAGCCGGGTTGTCGACGAAGACGCGCAGCTGCAGCTCGCTCAATCCCCGCTCGCGAGCCCAACGATGCGCCGTCTCGAGCATATAAGTGCCGGCCCCCTGGCCGCGGTAGCCGGCCGCGATCTGGACGTCACGGATGTGCAGCGAATTACCCTCTTCGGTCAGGCGCATGACGCCCACGCGCTGGCCGTCGGCTTCGAGAATATAGTTTTCCGATTCGCGCCAGCTGACGAAGAAAAGATCGGCACGCCAGACGAGATGATGGCGTTCGTAGTAGCCGTTCATGTTGTTGCGCGTCAGCGCCTCGGCGAACTCGAAGTCTTCGGGCGCGGCGTCACGCAGGGCGAACGGCAGCGGTGCGTCGGTGGGAGCGAACATCTGCGCGGCAACGGGACGATTCAGGGACACGGTACGGCACTGGGACGCCGCTTGCAACTGAGATTTCCCCCGGCGATGGTGCGGCGCGACACATGGCTGCCGGCGCGTGTCACGGCCGCTCTCTTCGTTTCCGATCCACGTGCGATTAGCTGTAAGCCAAAAAAAAGCCCGTTGAATTCATCAACGGGCTTTTCGATTTGGCGGAGTGGACGGGACTCGAACCCGCGACCCCCGGCGTGACAGGCCGGTATTCTAACCGACTGAACTACCACTCCAGTCTTGCAGATCATGGCCCGCGAGCGTCGGTCGTGTCTCACGGGCTGCGGCGTCTCGTGCCTCCGGGTTTAACCCGGCGCTCGAATACGCCACCGATATCTGGCGTCCCCTAGGGGATTCGAACCCCTGTACTCACCGTGAAAGGGTGATGTCCTAGGCCTCTAGACGAAGGGGACAAACGTACCGCTTACACCTTTATTAAAAAAGCCCGTTCAAGCCTACTGAACGGGCTTTGTCTGGCGGAGTGGACGGGACTCGAACCCGCGACCCCCGGCGTGACAGGCCGGTATTCTAACCGACTGAACTACCACTCCACTTTCTTTGCATCATACTCGCGAGCGTCGGTCTCGTCTCTCGAGCTGCGGCACGTCATCGCTTCCGCGACTGAAATACCGCCGATGTCTGGCGTCCCCTAGGGGATTCGAACCCCTGTACTCACCGTGAAAGGGTGATGTCCTAGGCCTCTAGACGAAGGGGACAAAATCTCTTCGTACTACCGCGCTTCGCAATCAACTTTTGGCCATCAACTTTCGCCGAAAGCGAAGAACGCTATTCTAGCTTCCCGTTCGCCGTTTGTGAAGTTTTTTCTTTCCTCACATCGGGCGCCCGAAGGACTTTCCGCGCGCCGGCCGACCCATTCCCGCAACGATCGACTGCCTTCCGCGAAAGCCCTCTAGCTTCGAAAAGCGAGCCTGCGATTATACGCATCGTCCGCCGTGATGCGCAAGCGGACGCCGACGTCAGGTTCGGGGTTCGGGTTGGCCCAACAGAGATCAGCAATCGGTCCGCCGCCCGGCCCCTTCCTCAGACCGCCAGAGCCTGCAGCAGCGCATCTACGCTCGCTTTCGCGTCGCCGAACAGCATCCGCGTGTTTTCCTTGTAGAAGAGCGGATTGTCGACGCCCGCATAGCCGGACGCCATGCTGCGCTTCGAGACGACGACGGTGCGAGCCTTCCAGACTTCGAGCACCGGCATCCCGGCAATCGGGCTCGCCGGGTCTTCGAGCGCGCCGGGATTGACGATATCGTTCGCACCGATCACCAGCACGACGTCGGCATGGGCGAAGTCGTCGTTGATCTCGTCCATCTCGAGCACGATGTCGTACGGTACCTTCGCTTCGGCGAGCAGAACGTTCATGTGCCCCGGCAACCGACCCGCGACGGGATGAATGCCGAAGCGCACGCGCACGCCCATCGCGGAAAGCTTGCGCGTGATCTCGCTGATCGTCGATTGCGCCTGAGCCACGGCCATGCCGTAGCCCGGCACGATGATGACATCCGACGCATCGCGCAACATGGCGCCGACTTCGTCGACCGTCGCCGAGACGACCTCACCCTCGACCTGCGCCGCGGCCGCGCCGCTCGACGCGCCGAAACCGCCGAGTATCACCGATAGAAAGCCTCGGTTCATCGCGCGGCACATGATGTAGCTCAGAATCGCGCCGCTGGAGCCGACGAGCGCGCCCGTCGTGATCAGCAGATCGTTGTCGAGCATGAACCCCGTGGCCGCCGCCGCCCAGCCCGAGTAGCTGTTCAGCATGGACACGACGACGGGCATATCCGCCCCGCCGATCGCCATCACGAGGTGAACGCCGAGCGCGGCGGCGAGCACGATCATCGTCAGGAGTGCGAACAATCCGGACTCGACGGTCGGTGCCGTCAGAAAGCGATAACCGAGCACGGCGCACAGTGCGACGACGAGAAGATTGAGCAGGTGCCGAGCGGGCAAGACGAGCGGTTTGCCGCCGATCGTCCCTTGCAGCTTGAGGAACGCGACGATCGATCCGGCGAACGTCACCATGCCGATCAGTGCGCCAAGGTAGATCTCGCATTCGTGGATCGTCTGCTGCACGCCCTCTTGCCCCGCCGCGGGCGCGAGATAGCTGTTGACGGCCGTCACGACGGCCGCGAGGCCCACGAAACTGTGCAGGATCGCCACGAGCTGCGGCATCTGCGTCATTTCCACGCGCTGCGCGAGAAGCGCGCCCAACGCCGCCCCCGTCGCGGCACAGACGACCACGATCGCAAGACTGACGCCGGGCGCGATGACAAGCGTCGCCGCGACGGCAATCAGCATGCCGATCATGCCGTACAGGTTGCCGCGCCGCGCCGTGAGCGGATTGCCGAGGCCGCGCAGGCTCAAAATGAACAGCGTGCTCGCGCCCAGATACGCGACGTTGCCGATTCCGTTCAACATCAGGACTCCTTATCAATTACGCTGGAACATTCTCAGCATGCGCTGCGTGACGAGAAATCCGCCCGCGATGTTGATCGTCGCGACGAAAAGCGCGATGCCGCCAAGCGTCGTCACAAGCGTGTTCGACGTGCCGAGCTGCAGCAGCGCCCCGATGACGATGATGCCGCTGATCGCGTTCGTCACGCTCATGAGCGGCGTATGCAACGCCGGCGTCACGTTCCAGATGACCTGGTACCCGACGAAGACCGCGAGCACGAAGACCGTCAGATGAGCAACGAACGACGGGGGCGCAACGGCACCCAATGCGAGCAATGCCACGGCGGCAATGGCGATGAACGCGAGCGTGCCCATACCGGGTTTCCGTCGAGCGCCTTCGCCGTTTTCCTTCTGAGCGGCTGCGCCCGGCGCGCGCGCCGCATGGTTCGCCGATTCGCCGGCACGCTCGACGCTCGCCTTCTTTTCCGTCGCCGGCTGCTTCGGCGCGGGCGGCGGCCAGACGATCGAACCTTCGTGAACGACCGTCGCGCCCCGCATGACTTCGTCGTTCATATCGATTCGCAGCGCGCCATCCTTGTTCGACGTGAGATCGGTCAGCAAATGCCGGATGTTCGTCGCATAGAGCTGGCTCGACTGCGTCGCCATCCGGCTCGGCAGGTCCGTGTAGCCGACGATCGTCACGCCATGCACGTTCACGACCTCGCCGGGCTTCGTGAGCTCGCAGTTGCCGCCCTGCTCGGCCGCCATATCGACAATCACGCTGCCCGGCCGCATCGACTCGACCATCTCGGCCGTGATGAGCGTCGGCGCGGCCTTGCCGGGAATGAGCGCCGTCGTGACGATGATGTCGATTTCCTTCGCCTGTGCCGCGAAGAGCGCCATCTCGGCCTCGATGAAGCGCGCGCTCATTTGCTTGGCGTAGCCGCCGCTGCCGCTGCCCTCCTCGTCGATATCGACTTTCAGGAACTCAGCGCCCATGCTTTGCACTTGCTGCTCGACTTCGGGACGCGTATCGAACGCACGCACGATCGCACCGAGGCCGCGCGCCGCGCCGATGGCCGCAAGCCCCGCCACACCGGCGCCGATGACCATCACCTTCGCCGGCGGCATCTTGCCCGCCGCGGTGATCTGCCCCGTGAACAGCCGCCCGAAGTGGTGAGCGGCTTCGATCACGGCGCGATAGCCGGCCATGTTCGCCATCGAGCTCAACGCGTCGAGCTTTTGCGCACGCGAAATGCGCGGCACGCAGTCCATCGCGAGGACGTTCGTCCGACGCTCGGCGAGGCACGTCAGCAACCCCGGGTTCTGCGCGGGCCAGACGAAGCCGATCAGCGTGGCACCCTCCCGGATCAGAGAGGTCTCGTCGACGTCGAGCCGCGGGTGGAACGCGGGCGGACGCACTTTGACGATGACATCAGCCCCGGACCAAAGCGCGCGGGTATCGCTGACCATCTCGGCGCCGGCAGTGCGATAGGCGTCGTCGTCGAACGACGCGGCGGCTCCGGCACCCGCTTCGACCGTCACCGCGTATCCGAGCTTGATCAACTGCGCGACAGTATCGGGCGTCGCCGCGACGCGGCGCTCGCCCGGATGCACTTCGCGTGGCACGGCGATGGTCGTCATTGCTCCCCCGTCGCCGCGAGCGTGTTCGAAAGCGAGCCGATCCCATCGATCGACACCGTCACCGTCGCCCCGTCCTTGATCGATCCGACGCCGATCGACGTGCCGCACGCGATCACGTCGCCCGGCATCAGCGTCATGTCCTGCGAGAGCAGGCTCACCTGCTGCGCCGGCGAGAAGATCATGTCGTCGAGCGGATAGTTCTGCCGCTCGGTATCGTCGAGTCGGGTTGCCACGCGCGCGGCGCGCCAATCGAAGTCGCAGCGGATCGCAGGGCCGATGCAGCTGAACGTATCGAAGCCCTTTGCCCGACACCATTGCGCGAAGTTCGGATCTTCGTCCAACAACTCGACGGCCGTGACATCGTTGATGCAGGTATAGCCGAAGATGTACCGATCGGCCTCGTCCACCGCCACGTTGCTGCAGCGCTGCCCGATCACGATGCCGAGCTCGCCCTCATAGGCGATCTTGCCGCGGTATGCGCGGGGGCGTCGGATGGGGGCGCCAGGCCCGATGACGGACATCGGCGGCTTTATCAAAAACAGCGGATGAACGGGCGCGGCCTTGCCGAGCTTCTCGGCAAGCGCATGGAAGTTGTTCCAGAGCGCGACGACCTTGGTCGGCACGCACGGACTCAACAGCGTCACGTCGTCGAGATGCCGCCGGCCTCCCGTTTGTTCGGGGTCGCCGAACATGTTGCCGCGGTATTCAACAACGCAGTCGTCTTCGAGCAAGCCGAAGCCGACGCTTCCGTCCTTCGACAGAAAGCGGACCCATGATGTCATGGGGGTTCTCCTTTATCGGATCGTCAGATCGCTCCGACCTCGCGCAGATGCGCGACGTCTTCGGGGGTGAAGCCGAGCTCGGCCATGACTTCGTCGGTATGCTCGCCGAGCAGCGGCGAGCGCGTCACTAACGTGGGGCTGTCCGACAGCTTGATGGGATTGCCGACCGTCAGGTACGGTCCGCGAACCGGATGATCGACTTCGACGATCGTGCCGGTTTCGCGCAGCGCTTCGTCTTCGGCAATCTCCTTCATCGAGAGCACCGGGCCGCAAGGGATGTCGTACTTGTTCAGAATCTGCATCGCCTCGAACTTCGTCTTCGTCATCGTCCAGCGCTCGATTTCAGCGAAGATCTCCTTAAGGCGCGGCAAGCGCGCTTGCGGCGTCGCGTAGTCGGGATCGGTAATCCACTCTTCCTTGCCGATCACGTTGCAGACCTTGGCCCATACCGGGGCCTGCGCGATGAAATAGATGTAGGCGTTATAGTCCCATTCCCAATTCTTGCAGCGCAGGATCCAGCCCGGCTGACCACCGCCCGACGCGTTGCCCGCGCGCGGCACGGCCGGCCCGAACGTCCCCTGCGGGTGCTGCGGATATTCGCGCAACACACCCGTGCGGTCGAGCCGCTGCTGGTCGCGCAGCTTGACGCGGCACAGGTTGAGCACGGCATCTTGCATCGCCGCGAGCACATACTGTCCGCGGCCGGTCATTGTCCGTTGATAGAGCGCTGTCACGATGCCCAGCGCGAGATGGAGTCCGGTGCCGCTATCGCCGATCTGTGCGCCGCTCACGACGGGCGGCCCATCGTCGAAACCCGTCGTCGAAGCCGCACCGCCCGCGCACTGCGCGACATTCTCATAGACCTTGCAGTCCTGGTAAGGGCCGGGGCCGAAGCCCTTGACCGACGCCATGATCATGCGCGGATTCAATTCATGGATGCGCTCCCAACCGAAACCCATCCGCTCGATCGCACCCGGCGCGAAGTTCTCGACGAGTACGTCGCATTGTCGAATCAACGCCTCGAGGACCTTCTTGCCTTCGGGATGCTTCGCGTCGATCGTGACCGAACGCTTGTTGTGGTTGAGCATCGTGAAGTAAAGGCTGTCGGCATCGGGGATGTCGCGCAGTTGCTCGCGCGTGACGTCGCCGGCTCCTGCCCGCTCGACCTTGATCACGTCCGCGCCGAACCAGGCGAGCAGCTGCGTGCAGGTCGGGCCGGACTGCACATGCGTGAAATCGAGGACGCGCACACCCATCAGTGCCTTGCTCACTTCCTGTCTCCCAAACTCGTTTGTCTCTATCGGCACCGTGCTTTCTTCACAGCTTCGGTGCCATTGCACTTACAGGTTTTCAAACCCGGCTCGGCGCATTCGATTTGTTATGTACTACTAACTAAATAACCAGGAACGCTACGTGAGCATGCACCGCAGCGCTCAGGCCGAGGCGGCGCCGACGAGCGCGATTGCCACGCGCCGCGCGGCGGCAAGGGCGGCCGCTTCGCTCTCGAACACGGCATCATCGACGACGCGTTGATACGGCAGAATGCTCAGCTTCGGTTCGCCCGCCGCTCCATCTTCGGCGTTTCGGACCGCCGCATAGGCGGTCCACCCGCCGTTCTCGATGAGCTGCATCGCGGACAGCTCCAGCCGGTACGATCCCACAATCTCCACGCGCATCGCTTCCTCGTTTGCTCTTGCTTGAACCCGAGCCGCCGTATCGCCGCGCGTGCGTCGAGCTTGGCGCGGCGAACGATCGGTGGATGACGTCAAGCCCCGACTCGGGCCTCCAATTCGGTGAGCCGCTTGCGCAGATTGCGCTCTTCCTGAAAGCGGCTCGTTTCGTCGCGAATGACAGCAACGATTCCGCTGAGCGTCCCGGGCGCCGAATACAGCAGCGCGACGCTGAATGCGATCGACAACGCCCTTCCGTCCTTGTGCACAGCGGGCACCTTGAGCACATCGTTGCCGTAGCGCGTCTCGCCCGTTTGCATCGTCTTCTGGTAGCCCTCCCAATGACGGGCTTGCAGACGTTGCGGAATGATGAGGTCGAGCGACTTGCCCAGCGCCTCGTCCTCGCTGAAACCGAATATTCGCTGCGCCGCCGGGTTCCAGAGGGTGATCCTGCCTTCCGGATCAGAGACGATGATCGCGTCGCCGACGGCCGCGACCAGTTGTTCGAGATCGATCGTCGTTTGCATAGTGCTCTCTCACTCCGTACGTTGTGCCGCTATGGGCGGGATGGACCGGCTCGCCGCCGCGCCTGGCGACCCTGCTGGCGCTGATGGCAGGCGCCGCGGCGGCGATTGCTTCGACGATAAACGAAAAAGCGCATGCCCGTCGCGGCGGCCCTCCGCCCGCCCATGTCTTCAGACGGCCTTCGCTTCGTGCATATGGGCGATCTGCTCCTTGCTGTAGCCGAGTTCGGCCAGCACTTCGTCCGTGTGCTGCCCGAGGAGCGGCGAGGCCGTGATCTCGGGCCTGAGGTCGGAGAACTTGATAGGACTGCCCACCGTCAGATACTTGCCGCGCACAGGGTGATCGACTTCGACGATCGAGCCGGTCTTGCGCATCGATTCGTCGTAGGCGAGCTCCTTCATGCTCAGCACCGGCGAGCAAGGAATGTCAAATTTGCGCAGGATATCGACGGCCTCGTACTTCGTCTTGCCGGCGAGCCACTCCTCGATCTTCGCGAAGATGTCGAAGATATGCGGCTGGCGCGCGTCGGGCGTGTTGTAGTCGGGGTCGTTGATCCATTCAGGACGTCCGATCGCGCGGCAGATCGGCTCCCACGCGTGATCTTGAACGGTGAAATAGATATAGGCGTTCGGATCGGTTTGCCATCCCTTGCACTTGAGCACCCATCCGGGCTGGCCGCCGCCGCCCGCGTTGCCGCCGCGCGGCACCACATCGCTGAATGTGCCGTGCGGATACTGCGGATACTCTTTGAGGTAGCCGACGCGCTCGAGACGCTGCTGATCGCGCAGTTTCACGCGGCACAGGTTCAGCACGGCGTCTTGCATCGAGACGGCCACCTTCTGTCCCTTGCCCGTCTGCTGGCGGCCGATGAGGGCCGTGAGAATGCCGATCGCGAGATGCATGCCCGTGTTGCTGTCGCCGAGCGCGGCCGCACTGACTGTCGGCGGGCCGTCCCAGAAGCCCGTCGTCGAGGCGGCACCGCCGGCGCACTGCGCGACGTTCTCGTAGACCTTAAGGTCCGAATAGTGATGGCCTTCGGAGAAGCCCTTCACCGAGGCGACGATCATCTTCGGATTGAGCTCGTTGATGCGTTGCCACGAAAAGCCCATGCGGTCCAGCGCGCCGGGCCCGAAGTTCTCGACGAGCACATCCGAGCCGCGAATCAGCTTCTCGAGAACCTCCTTGCCTTCGGCCGTCTTAGTGTCGAGCGTCAGCGAACGCTTGTTGCTGTTGAGCATCGTGAAGTAAAGCGCATCAGCATCCGGAATGTCGCGCAGTTGATTACGCGTCACGTCGCCGGAGCCCGGACGCTCGACCTTGATCACGTCGGCACCGAACCAAGCCAGCATCTGCGTGCAAGCGGGACCCGCCTGGACGTGCGTGAAATCGATGATCTTGATTCCTTTGAGCGGCAGTGTCACTTTCATTCTCCTAAGGGTGTCGTGTCGGGCGATGTCAGGCGTCAGTGCTTCTTCGCCGAGCTTTGCGGATTGAGGTTCGTCAAGCGGCCGCTTTCGGTGCCGGCCGATTCGTCGATGACGGCGTTGATGAGGGCGGGTTTGCCGGTCTTCAACGCCTCGGCCACGGCTTTTTCGAGCTCGGCCGGTGTGGTCACGTGATAACCCGTGCCGCCGAACGCCTCGATCAGCTTGTCGTAACGCGAGCCCTTGACGAACACCGTCGGCGCCACATCCTTGCCGCCGGACGGATTGACATCCGTGCCGCGATAGACGCCGTTGTTATTGAAGACGACGATGCAAACGGGCAGCTCATATCGGCAGATTGTCTCGACCTCCATCCCCGAAAAGCCGAACGCGCTATCGCCGCAGATCGCGAGCACTTGTTTGCCGGTCTCGACGGCCGCGCCGACCGCGAAGCCCATGCCGATGCCCATCACGCCCCAGGTGCCGCAATCGAGACGCTTGCGCGGCTCGTACATGTCGATGACCGCCCGCGCGTAGTCGAGCGTATTCGCGCCCTCGTTGACGAGCATGATGTCCGGATGCGCCTTCACGACATCGCGCAGCACGCGCAGTGCGCTGTGGAAGCTCATCGGCGTCGGGTCCTTCCCGAGTGTTTCCGCCATCTTCGCGAGGTTCTTGTTCTTGCGCTCGGCCACGACTGAAAGCCACTCGGCACTCGGCTTCGGGAAGCTCGGGTCGATTCCCTCGAGGAGCGCCGAGACGCACGAGCCGATATCGCCGACGACGGGCGCCGCGATTGCAACGTTGCTGTCGATCTCGGTGGGCGCGATATCGATCTGGATGAACTGCTTCGGCGCCCCCCAGGTCTTGCCCTTGCCATGAGCGAGCAGCCAGTTCAGGCGCGCGCCGACGAGCAGGACGACGTCGGACTCGGCTAACACGAACGAACGCGCGGCCGATGCCGATTGCGGATGCGTATCGGGCAGAAGCCCCTTCGCCATCGACATCGGCAGATAGGGAATGCCTGTCTTTTCGACGAGTGCCCGGATCTCGGCATCGGCCCGCGCGTAGGCCGCGCCTTTGCCAAGCAGGATCAACGGACGCTTCGCGCCTTTGAGCAAATTGAGCGCGCGCTGGACCGAGTCGGGCGCGGGCAGCTGGCGCGGCGCGGGATCGACCACACGCACGAGCGAGTTGCGTCCCTCGACGGCGCCGACGGCCTGAGCCAGCAGCTTCGCCGGCAGATCGAGATAAACGCCGCCCGGGCGTCCCGATACCGCGGCGCGAATCGCGCGAGCTACGCCGATACCGATGTCCTGCGCATGCAGCACCCGAAAAGCCGCCTTCGCATGCGGCTTGGCGATGTTGAGTTGATCCATCTCCTCGTAATCGCCTTGCTGGAGATCGACGATCTCTCGTTCGCTCGAGCCGCTGATGAGGATCATCGGAAAGCAGTTCGTCGTCGCGTTGGCCAACGCCGTCAGCCCATTCAGGAAGCCAGGCGCGGATACGGTCAGGCAGACGCCGGGCTTTTGCGTCAGATAGCCGGCAATCGCCGCCGCGTTGCCGGCGTTTTGCTCGTGCCGAAAGCTGATGACGCGCATTCCTTCAGCTTGCGCAAGCCGCGCCAGGTCGGTAACGGGAATTCCGGGCAAGCCGTAGATGTTCTCGATACCGTTGAGCTTCAACGCTTCAATGACGAGATGAAAGCCATCCGTCATCGGCGACGTTTCGTTGACTTGGGGGACCTTCAGTTCGATCGCCCCAGCTGCTTCTGCCATGTCATGCCTCCTTGGCGCAGAATGTTTGCGTTTGTTGTGATATACCATATATCACACACTGTATTAGATCAAGCGTTTTTTGCGTCGCCTTTCGCGTCGCCTTTCCCGCCTGTCCTCTTAGTCGAGAAAGTCGCAGTGCGCTTCCACGAATGCCGCCAGATCGAGCGAGTGCTGGCGCACGAGCTGCTCGGCACGCTCGGTGTCCCGCGCCTCCAGCGCCTCGATGATGCGCATGTGATCATCTATTGAGCGCGCGGCGCGATCGCGCTCGCCGATCGTCATCCGACGGATCGCGCGCACGTGCATGAAGATGTTCTTGCTCGTTTCGACGAGCACGGGAGATTGCGAAAGCTCGAAGACCGCCTGATGGAATGCGATGTTGGCCTCGGAGTACTCGTCGACGTGCTCGGCCGGCGTCGCTTCGCCGAAGGCGGCGAAGATGCGGCGCAGACCCGCAATATGCCCGTCCGAGGCGCGTACCGTCGCGAGACGTGCCGCCATGCTCTCGAGCGCTGCCCACATGTAGATCATCTCGACGATTTCGCGCTTCGTCTTGCGCTGGATATAGACGCCGCGCCGCGGCACCGTCCGCAGAAACCCCTCCTGCTCGAGCAGCGTCATCGCTTCGCGCACCGGCGTACGGCTGACACCGAGCGCCTCGGCCAATTCCTTTTCGTCGAGCCGGATGTCCTCGCGGGACTCATAGATGTCCGTCTCGGCGATGGCCCGCCTCAAGCTGGCATAAGCCCTGTCACGCAACGACAGGGAACCTCCGATCGGCGCAAGCGATAACGACACTTGCGGCGGTCCGGACTCCATGCGCCTGTCCGTCGACATAGTCTCCTCGCGACCTCAGTATGCTAAATACTGTATATCAGATATCTGCGAGGTCAAGCGGTTTTGCGAAACGCCCGCGAGCCGCGTCTGGCGCGCTCGCTGGGTTGCCTCTTGTACGCGCCGCGTGCGTTGGTGAAGATAAATGTTTGTTTATGGATTTCCAATAAAACTTTAACTATCACCTATCGAGCCGCAGCCCTATGCTTTAGCCAACTCATCGATCCACGATGGAAGGAGAAGCCCATGACCTCTACAGCATTCGACGATCGTCGCCTCGACGACGATCGCGACCTGAAGGCGCATGTTTGCGCGTACAACATGGCGTTCGCCGAGCTGGGGCTGCGCTTTCGCTGGGACACACAAACGCTGGCGTCGCTTGCATCGATCGATGGCGAAGCGGCTCGCATCGTCACGTACATCGAAACGCACCATCCTCATCTGCTGACCGCCTATAGCGCCGAGTTTCTGAGCGAGGCCATCCTGACGAAGAAGTACGCGCTGCGGCCCGAGGCGCTTGAAGCGTGCGCGGCTATCGCCGCCGAAACCAAGCGTCCTTCCGTGCTCCAGGTCCGCACGCGAGAGATGCGTGCCTCGCCCTGCTTCAACGACGACTTTTCCGGGGACTTCGGGCTGCCCATGCTCAGCGGCGCGTGACATCCCGTCTCTAACCGCAATCCCAACGCCGCGTGACTCCCACGCGGCGTTTTGTTTTCTCCGGCTTCGCGGGCGAAGCCCGTTGCGCCAATCTCTTCCCTCAAACCCAAAGCGCCTCGCTCGGTGAATCGAGCAAGGCGCCCCCGGTTCAAACGTCGATCACAGTGCGCGCGACGATCAGTGCGAAAGGGTCGACGACGATTGATGCGTGGTGACGAAAGCCGAGCCTGCGTTCTGCGCTTCGATCCAACGTGCGCGCATCGGCGCGAGGACGAACTTGGCGCCGATGCCGGCCGTAATCGTGATGGCGGCCGCGACGAGGAACACCGCGTTCCAGCCGCCCATCTCGGCCAGGATCGACGCGAGCGGAACGAGTAGCGCGGCCGTACCCTTCGCGGTATAAAGCAAGCCCGCGTTTGCGGCGGCGAACTTGCTGCCGAACGTATCGGCGCAAATGGCCGGGAAGATCGAGAAGATTTCGCCCCAGCAAAGGAAGATCAGCGCCGCGAACGTCATGAACGCATAAGGGTTCGTGCCGTACTGCATGAGCCCGAGCAGCGCAAGGCCCTCTCCGATGAAGACGATGAACATCGTGTTCTCGCGGCCGATCTTGTCGGAAACAAAGCCGCAGAGCGGACGCGTGAAGCCATTGCAGATGTTGTCGATCGAAAGCGTCATCGTGAGCAGCGGCAGCGTCATCCCGAACAGTGTCATCGGAATGCGAGCGAGCCCGAGGTCCTTCGCGATGGGGCCGATCTGCGCCGTCGCCATGACGCCGCCGGCCGCGACCGCGACGAACGATACATAGATGAGCCAGAACACGGGCGTACGCGCCATCTGCCCCGGCGTGTAGTCGACCTTCGTGACGGCGAACTTGCGTGCCGGCACCACGCCGGCGCGGACCACGGGCTTCGTGAGCAGCATGGCCAACAAGAAGATGGCGACGCCCTGGAAACCACCAAAGACCAGGAACGCCTGTTCGTAGCCCGAGCGCGTGATCATGGTCGCGATCGGAATGACGGTCACCGCGGCACCCGCGCCGAAGCCGGCCGCCGTCAGCCCCGCCGCGAGGCCGCGGCGGTCGGGAAATAATTTAAGGGCGTTGCCGACGCAAGTTCCATAGACGCACCCGGCGCCCACGCCTGCAATGACCGACGCGATGTAGAGCTCGGGCAGCGTCGTCGCGAAAGAATCCATGATCCACGCCGCACCGGCGAAGACCGCACCGATCGCAACCACGAGCCGCGGCCCGAACCGGTCGACGAGCCACCCCTCGACGGGCACGAGCCACGTCTCGGTGATGAGGAAGATCGAGAAAGCCACTTGAATGGATGCCGGGTCCCAGTGATGTTTGGTATGCATCGGCCCCACGAAGAGGGTCCAGGCGTATTGCAGGTTGGCGACCAGCGCCATGCATAGCATGCCGATGACTAGCTGACACCATCTGTTCTTCCATAACACGGGGGCATGCTGAACGGATCCGTTCATGTGCTTTGTCTCCATCGATCTATTTATTAAAGCGAGAGGCGCGATGGCTTGCGGTTGGACCGGGCCCGTTGTCGATAGCCGCTTGATCGCATACCTGCATGCTAGGGGCTGCGATCAATTGCCGATAATCAAACTTTGTTACCGTTTAGATTAAGGTGCACTTATATATGACGTAACCGCCGCTACGGGCCGGTCGATTCGAGCTTGCGGCAACACGGCGAGTCGGCGCGCGCATTAGGGTCTTCGCTAGCTTTGGAAAACCTGAACTTTGTTACGATGCCGATAGCCTCTTCCTTATGCATCGGCCCATGACAATCAGAAACGCCACGCTTCGGCAGCTGAAGGTTTTCGAGACCGTGGCACGTTTGCTCAGCTTCTCGCGCGCCGCCGAGGAGCTTCACTTGACTCAGCCGGCCGTCTCGACCCAGGTCGCGCAACTCGAGGAGCACGCGGGATTGCCGCTTTTCGAGCAGTTGGGCAAGAAGATCTACCTCACGCCGGCGGGCGCCGAAATGCTCCAGTTCAGCCGCAACATCCTGCTGCAGTTTCAGCAGGAAGACGAAGCGATGAGCCAGCTCAAGGGCATCTCGGGCGGCAAGCTCAACGTGGCCGTCATCAGCGCGGGGGATTACTTCTTCCCTCGTCTTCTCGCGGAATTCACGCGCCGGCACTCAGGCGTCACGCTCAATCTGTCCGTCCACAATCGCGAGGAGCTGCTTCAGCAGCTCGTCACGAATCAGACCGATCTCGCGGTCATGGTGCGTCCGCCTGTCGGCATGGACGTGACAACCGAGCCGTTCGCCCCCCACCCCTACGTCATCGTCGCCGCCCCGAGTCATCCGCTCGCGAACAAGCGCTTCATCACGATGGCGCAACTTGCCGAGGAACCGTTCGTCGTTCGCGAGCGCGGCTCCGATACGTGGAATTCGATGCAGGAAGGCCTGGCCGGCAGACTCGAGAATCCCAAGATCGCGATGGAGATCAAGAGCACGGAGACGATCAAGCAGGCAGTGATCGCCGGGATGGGCATCGCGTTCCTATCGGCGCATACGATCAGCCTCGAGCTTCAGGTCGGCCACCTCGTCGTACTGGACGTCGAGGGCTTCCCGGTCATGCTCAATTGGTATGTCGTGCACCGCAAGAACAAGCGGCTGCCGCCCGTCGCGGACGCGTTCAAGCAATTCCTGATCGACGAGGGCGCGGCGCAGATCGAACAGATCACGCGAGTCAACGCGTTGACGGCAAAGCGCCTTTGAGACTCGACTC
This sequence comes from Trinickia symbiotica, assembly GCF_002934455.1. GTDB lineage: Bacteria > Pseudomonadota > Gammaproteobacteria > Burkholderiales > Burkholderiaceae > Trinickia > Trinickia symbiotica. The sequence goes on from NZ_PTIR01000011.1 coordinate 110,621, forward strand.
GCGCGAGCAGCCATTGGCGGCCTTGGCTCGCGCGAGCCTGCCTTGGGCGCGCCCGCGGGCCAAACGCCTCAGTCGAGGAAGTCGCAATTCGCCTCGACATAGGCGGCGAGATCGAGCGAATGCTGGCGAACGAGGCGTTCGGCAAGCTCCGTATCGCGCGCTTCGAGCGCTTCGATGATGCGCAGATGATCGACGATCGAGCGTGCGGCACGATCGCTCTGCGAGATCGTCATGCGCCGAATCGCGCGCACGTGCACGAAGATATTCTTGATGGTATCGAGGATGATCTGCGACTTCGACAACTCGACGATCGCCTGATGGAAGGCGATGTTGGCGTCCGAGTACTCCTCGATGTGCTCCGCGGGCGTCGTGTCGCGAAAGCTGTCGAACATGCGACGAAGCCGGGCAATCTCCTCATCGCTCGCGTGCAGCGTGGCGAGCCGCGCCGCCATGCTCTCGAGCGCGGCCCACATTTGAATCATTTCGACGATCTCGCGCTTGCTCTTGCGCACGATGTAGATCCCGCGCCGCGGCACGGTGCGCAAGAATCCCTCCTGCTCGAGCAGCGTCATCGCCTCGCGGATCGGCGTCCGGCTCACGCCGAGCGTCTCGCTCAACATCCGCTCGTCGAGACGCACGGGTTCGCGCGTTGCATAGATATCCGCATCGGCGATCGCTTTGCGCAACATCGCGTAAGCCTGATCGCGCAGGCTCGCGCTCGCCCCGATCGACTTGAGCGACAGCGTCAACGGCGCTGCCGCATTCTTACTAGTTAGCAGTTCTGACGACATTCAATGCCTCACGTTGCGGCCGCCGGTGTTGTGGTGCGGCCGGATGATCCGCTTCGCCGAGACCGGCGAAACGACCATGCTCGGCCGCCTTCATCGCCACCGGCGCCGGAATCCACTTCGCCATCCAATACGTCGCGGCGGCCCCGAGGCCGACGGCACCAATGGCAAACCATGCCAACGAAAGAAGGTCCATTTGCTTGCTCCGGAAACATGACTGGAATGAAGTCATGTTATGCTGCGCCGCGGTAACCGTCAATATTTTGTATGTGATATTTCACGAAACACACGTGACGAGTTGCTTTCGTACGACAAAGACTCCGGTGCAATGAGTGTGACTCTCTTGGGCGGAGACGAAAGGATACCGCGCGCGCCATCAGATTGCGGGCGCGCCGTGAGTTTGAAACGCGTCGCTAGGCCGCGCCGAGCGCCACCTTCCGCTCGGCGTCGCGATTGGCGCGGGCCACCGGCTGACCGAGTGCCTGCTGCGCCGTCTGCTCTCTGAGCTTGATCAGCGCGAGCACGGTATCGATGGTCGGCGTCGGTTGGCCGACGAGACGCCCCATTTCCTGGACGACGGTCAGCAACGGATCGATTTCCATCGGCCGGCCGTGCTCGAGGTCCTGCAACATGGAAGTCTTATGTGCGCCGACCGCGCCCGCCCCGTCGATGCGCCTTTCGACATCGACGCGAAAGTGCACGCCGAACCGGTCCGCAATTGCCTTCGCTTCGAGCATCATCGTTCGCGAGACGGCGCGTGTGCCGGCATTGCTCGTGATGACGTCGAGCGTCGCATGCGTGAGCGCGCTGATCGGGTTGAAGCAGAGGTTGCCCCACAGCTTCAACCAGATTTCGTCGCGGATATCCTCGCGGATTGGCGCATCGAAGCCCGCCGCCGTCATGATCTCGTGAAGCCTCACGATGCGCTCGGTCCTTTCGCCGCTGGGCTCGCCGATCGGAAACTTCTTGCCGTAGACATGCCGAATGACACCGGGCTCGACGATTTCCGCCGCCGGATAAAGCACGCAACCGATCGCGCGCTCGGGACCGAGCGCCTCCCATTGCTTGCCGCCGGGATCGACGCTATCAAGCTTCGTGCCGGCGAAAACGCCGCCATGACGATAAAAATACCAATACGGAATACCGTTGACGGCCGTGACGATCGCTGTATCCGGCCCGATGAGCGGCTGCATCGCATCGACGACGCCGGGCACTGAATGCGCCTTCAGCGCGACGATGACGTAGTCTTGCAGACCGAGCTCGCGCGGATCGGCCGTGCATTTGACCTTGACGACGCGCTCGACGCCCTCGAGCTGCAGACGGACGCCGTTTTTCTGCATGGCGGCCAAATGCGCGCCGCGTGCGATGAAACTCACGTCGGCGCCGGCCAGCGCGAGCTGGGCGCCCATGTAAGCGCCGATCGCTCCGGCGCCATAAACGCAGATCTTCATTGTCGTTTCCCTTTGGTCGAGTCAAGAAATCTGGTCGGTCAGCTCGGCCCGATAGCGCCCGGTCGTCAGAGGCGATCCTCGAACGGTTCGCGCACTGGCGGCGCGCTTCTTATCGTCCGCATCGCTTACGGCTCATAGTGCGCGGCGCGATCCATCAGGAAAAGTTAAAGTTTTTTATTATGTCGATTCAGGATCGTCGATGTACGGAACGTCATCGCGCTCGCGGCTGCGGAACTTCGAAAACACGCGGCGCAGGGCCGACATCCCTTCTGCCGAATCACTCTCGTGGATGCGCGGATAGCGATGTCCGGTCATCCGGTGAAACAGCAATGCCGCCATCAACAGCGCGCCCGATTGGAGTGCGATGGGCATCGCCACGAATCGAAAGCCGAGCTCGTGAATGTTGGGGCCGCCGAGCACGGCTGTCAGCGCGACGGCACCCGAAGGCGGATGGACGCAGCGCAGTGCGAGCATCGCGCTGATGGCGAGCGCGACCGCGGTCGCCGCGGCAAAGACCGGAGTGGCGATCAGCTGCGCGCAGGCCACCCCGAGGATGGCTGAGACGACATTGCCGCCCATGATCGACCAGGGCTGAGCAAGCGGACTCTCCGGTACCGCGAAAAGCAAAACCGCCGACGCGCCCATCGGCGCGACCAGCAGCGGCACATCGACCGTCTCGCCGAGTACGAGATGCGCCACCCAACCGGTGAACGCTATGCCGAACAAAGCGCCCAGGGACGACAAAAGGCGCTTGGATTTCGCTGCCGCTCCGTTTCTCATCGACGTCGCTCGTTCGTGATCGAAAGTCGGGCTCGTCGCCCAATGTGGCGAGAGTACGGTTTCTTGCACCAATATGGACAGTCAATAATTCTTTGCGTACCAATAAGCTTTTCGTTATCGACTCACATGGCCAGTGAGCGCGGTCATTGGTTCGGACACCTATCCATCGTCTTCCGCCAAACCGGGAGAGAAGCATTACTATTTGTTCCAAACTGATCGGTGCGGTGCATCCCAACAACAGTAAGGAGACACGCATGAGAGACGTTCCCGTCGCAGTCCGCAGTGCCGCGGTGCTGTTGAGCGCCGCGATCGCAGTTGGCGCGTTGATGTCGAGCGCATGGGGCGCGGACGACGACCACGACGGCCCCGCTGCGAATACCCTGCCCTCGTTCATCGTGGCGAGCAGTCTGCGAACGAAGACTTATGACGGCGTCAGCGACGATCTGCTGACCGCGGGCTTGGGCAAGACCGGCCTCGCGGGCCCCCAACCCGCGATTGCCGATCCCGCCCATCCGAGCGCCGCCGAGTTGCGGCGGTTGGCGATCTGGTCGAACTATCGGGCGCTCGTCGATATCACCGCGAACGGCGGCTACGGCCGCTTCTGGGGGCCCAACGTCGATCTGAACGGCAACGACACGCTCGGCGAGGGAAAGATCGCGGGCACCGAATACCTCGCCTATGCCGACAACGGCACCGGCCGTCGCAACGTCACGCTGCTCGTTCAGGTCCCGGTCAGCTTCGATCCGGCCAACCCTTGCATCGTGACGGCGACATCGTCGGGCTCGCGCGGGGTCTACGGCGCCATATCGGCGGCGGGCGAATGGGGCCTCAAGCGAGGCTGCGCCGTCGCCTATACCGACAAAGGCACCGGCAACGGCGCGCACGAACTCAGGACGAATCTGATCACGTTGATCGACGGCGAGATCGAGGATGCGGCGGCGGCCGGACGCGCCAGCCTCTTCACCGCGAACGTCGCGAGCGGCGCCCTTGCCACCTACAACCAGATGTTTCCGAACCGCTACGCGTTCAAGCACGCGCATTCGCAGCAAAACCCCGAGCAGGATTGGGGCAAAGATACGCTCGAAGCCATCAAGTTCGCCTATTGGGTGCTGAACCAGCAGTTCGGCCCCGTCATCGGCGATTCGTCGAATCACCGCGTGCTTTATCGGCCCGGCCGCATTACGACGATTGCAACGTCGGTCAGCAACGGCGGCGGCGCGTCGCTCGAAGCAGCGGAGCAGGACAGACGAGGATGGATCACTGCCGTCGTCGTCGGGGAGCCGCAAGTCAACGTCTGGATGCCGCACCGTGCGGAGGTATTCGAGGGCGGCCAGCGCATCTTCGCGGCCGGCAAGCCGCTCGCCGACTACACGACGCTCGCGAATCTGCTGCAGCCGTGCGCCGCGCTCGCGCAGGCTGCCGCCGGCGCACCGTATCTCACGGCGCTGCCCCTCGCGACCACGACGGCGATCCGCGAGGCTCGCTGCGCGTCGCTTGCCGCGGCCGGCATGGTGAGCGGAACGGACACGCAAAGCCAGGCGAACGATGCGCTCTCGCGGCTGCATGAAGCCGGCTACGAAGCGGACTCCGATCTGCTGCAGGCGCCGATGTGGGATTCGCAGGCGGTGCCGGCCGTGGCCGTGACCTACGCGAATGCCTATACAAGATCGAGCGTGATCGACAATCTCTGCGGGTTCAGTTTCGGCACGACGAATCCGTCGACGGGCGCGGCCGGCTTCACGCCCGCCGTCTCGCCGATGCCGACGATCTTCGGTCTCGGCAATGGCGTGCCGCCTACGAACGGGATCAACCTCGTCTATAACGAAGCGCCCGCGGGCGGTGCCGATCATCGACTGGCCACGCCGGATGCCAGTTTCGCCGGGGCCGCCTGCTTGCGCGCGCTATGGACGAATCAGGACCCGCGCATGGTGGCGAGCGTCGACGCGATTCGTGTGCGCGCCGATCTGCATGGCAAGCCCGCGATCGTCGTTCAGGGCCGCAGCGATGCGCTCGTGCCGATCAATCATGCGTCGCGCGCGTATCTGGCGGCGAATAGCGTCGTCGAAGGGTCGCGCAGCAAACTGTCACTGATCGAAGTGACGAACGGCCAGCACTTCGACGCGTTTCTCGGCTTCCCTGGCTTCGACACGCGCTTCGTGCCCGTTCATTACTACTATCTGCAGGCACTCAACTTGATGTGGAATCACCTGAAAAGCGGCACGCCGCTGCCGCCGTCGCAGGTCGTTCGCACGGTGCCGCGCGGAGGCACCCCGGGTGCCGCTCCCGCGCTGACGATCGCCAACCTGCCGGCGATAACCGAAAGCCCGGGCGCCAACGCGATCAGCGTGAAGCATGGAGTGGTGAACGTTCCGCACTAGCATTGGAGCTGGCGGGCGCGGAGGCGGCGGGAGCCGATGCGCCCGAATTCCCCGAGGCGGGCGCTTCGCACTTGGCGTGCCGAGGATCGCAAAGCGCGTCGGCCGACCATCCGCCGCCCAGGTCACCGATCAGCGAGACAGCATCGACGAGCCGCGTCTGCTCGACACCGAGCGCCGTCTCCTGCGCGCTCAGCAGCGTCGTCTGCGCCGTAGCCACCGTCGTGTAATCGACCGTGCCGGCCTGATATTCGTCGAGCGCGATCTGCGCGCCGCGCGTCGCGTCCTTCACTTCGGCGTCGAGCACTTTCGCCTGTTCGCCGAGAATGCGCAAACCCGCCAAGTCATTATCGACACCTTCGAACGCCGTCAACACCGTCCCCCGATAGTTGGCCACCGCCGCATCGTAGGCCGCCTTCGCGGCGGCGACCTTGCCGCTACGCTCGCCGCCGTCGAAAAGCGTCTGGCTCACATCGGCGCCGAGCGACCAGACGTAGTTGCCGATATTGAGCAAGCCGGCTAGCGGCGAGGCCGAGAAACCGGCGGCGGCCGAAAGCGAGATCGTCGGATAGTAGGCCGAAACAGCCACCCCGATCGCAGCATTTTGGGCGGCCATCTCGCGTTCGGCCACGGCGATATCGGGCCGCCGCTGCAGCAGAGTCGACGGCACACCGACTGGGATCGACGGCAGCACCGGCATCGACGTGCTATGCGAAATGTCGAGGTCCTCCGGATTCTTGCCGACGAGTACCGCGATCGCATGCTCGTACTGCGCGCGCGACACGCCGAGCGCGATCAGGCTCGACTGTGCACTCTCGAGCTGCGTTTTGGCGGTGATGAGATCCGACGGCGGCTCCGTGCCGGCCTGGGCTTGGTCCGAGACGACGCGAAGGTACTCCTTGTAGTTCTCGACCGTCTTCGTCAGAAGGTCGATATTCGCATCGGTGATGCGCAAGTCGATGACGGCAGTCGCGAGCGTCACCTGCTCGGACAACGTCGCGTTGGCCAGCGTCGCCTGGCTCGCCTGCGCCGACGCAGCGTTCTCCTCGACCGTGCGCCGCACTTGGCCCCAGAGATCGGGGGCCCAACTGACGCTGCCTTCGAGAGACGCGGAATTATTGACGTTGCGTCGCGACACCGAGAAGTTGCTCGCCGAGAGCGACGAGCTGGACGAGCCGGTCGACGACCGTTCGCGCGTCGCGGAGCCGGTTACGCCGATGCTGGGAAAGAGCGACGCCCGCGCGACGCGCACTTCGGCGAGCGCCTCCTCGTAGTTTGCGTAATCCTGCCTCACCGTCTGATTGGAGACGACGACCATGGGCTCGAGTTCGTCGAGCAGCGGATCGTGGAAGACGGTCCACCAGTCGCCCTTCGACGCCTCGGCCGCGGGCTGCGCCTGCGTCCAGCCGTCGAGCTCTTTGAACTTGGTGGGCACCGCGACCGCCGGCCGACGATAATCCGGCCCGACCGCGCAAGCGCCGAGCGCCAATGCCAGAGCCAGAACGATAGGAGTGCGAACGAATTTCATGCTTATGCCGCCGTGTCGGGTGTGGTGCGATTCCACGGGAGACGTGAGGACCATCTTGCGAGCCTTGCACGCAAGCGGTCGAGGTAGAGGTAGATGACGGGGGTCGTATAAAGCGTGAACACCTGCGATAGCAGTAGGCCGCCCATCACGGTGACGCCGAGCGGCTGGCGCAACGACGCGCCCTGCCCGATCCCGACCGCGAGCGGTACGGCGCCGAGCACGGCGGCGGCCGTCGTCATGAGGATCGGCCGCAGACGCATCACGGCGGCTTCATGAATCGCCTGCCTCGTATCGCGGCCTTGCTGGCGCTGAAGCTGGATCGCCACATCGACCATCATGATGCCGTTCTTTTTGACGATGCCGATGAGCAGAATGATGCCGATCAGCGCGATCACGGAAAACGGCGTACCGAAGATCAGCAGCGCGAGCGTGGCCCCAATGCCGGCCGACGGGAGCGTCGACAGGATCGTGAGCGGATGGATCGTATTCTCGTAGAGGATGCCGAGCACGATATAGACGACGCCGAGCGCGGCAAGAATCAGCAGCGGCACCGTGCCCATCGATTGCGAATACGCTTGAGCCGCGCCCGCGAACGCGCCGTGCACCGAGGCGGGCATGCCGATGTTCTCGGTGGCGTCGCGGATCGCCACCGCCGCCTGGCTCAGCGACCCGTTCGGCGGCAGGTTGAACGATATCGTCGCGGCCACGAGCCCGCTTTGATGGTTGACTTGCGTCGCGGTATGGCTGTTCGTAAAGGTCATGAATGCCGGCAGCGGTACCATCGTTTCGGCCGCGGTGCTGTCCGCGCTGCCTGTCGAGCCGCCGCCCTTGCTGTTGGCGATGCTGTTCGTCGTCGCGTTCGCTTCGGCGTTCGCGTTCAGCGAGCTGGTGCCTGACGTCGAGGCCGTCGTGCTGCTCGTGCTGCTCGTGCTCGACACGGCCGAGTAGGAGGAAACCGCGGAGACCGTGCCCGACGACATTTGCGTTTGCGCCGTTCCGCTCGCGTTACCCGCCGCTTTGCTCAAGAAGATCTGGTTGAGCGTCTGCGGGTACTGCCAGTACTGGGGCGCCACCTCCATGACGACAAAATACTGATTGAGCGGGTTATAGATGGTCGATACGGTGCGCTGACCGAAAGCATCGTAGAGCGTATTGTCGACTTGATTGGGCTGAAAGCCGTACCGCATCGCCGTGGCACGGTTGATGTTGATGAAGGTTTGCAGGCCGTTTTGCTGCAGGTCGGAGTTGACGTCCTGCAGTTGCGGGTACTTGCGCAGTGCATCGACGAGCTTCGGCGTCCACTCGAACACGGCTTGCGTGTTGTCGCTCGTCAGCGTGTATTGATACTCGGCCGCCGATTGCCTGCCGCCGATGCGCAAATCCTGCTGCGCCTGCAGAAAGAGCCGTGCGCCCGACACCTGATTGAGCTTTGGCCGCAATCGATTGACGACCTGTTGAGCGGAGGCATGCCGCTCGTTGAGCGGCTTCAACTCGATGAACACCATCGCCGTGTTCAGCGCGCGGCCTCCGGCGAAGCCCGCGACCGATGCCACGGCCGGGTCCTTCTTGACGATCGCCTGCAGCTGCGCAAGCTTCTTCGCCATCGCGGGGAACGAGATGCTCTGGTCGGCGATGATCTGACCCATCAGAACGCCGTTGTCCTGCTCGGGAAAAAACGTCGACGGCAGCAGCTTCGCGAGGAACACATTCGCGACCAGCAAGCCCAAGAGGATCAGGACGACGATGAACGAGTGATCGAGCGCCAGGTAAAGCGAGCGCGAGTAAGCCGCTTTGAACCGTTCGAACTGCGCCTCCGTCCAACTCGCCCAGCGGCTCGTCGAATGCGAGGCGTTCTCGCGGCTCAGCACGTAGGCGCACATCGCCGGCGTCACGGTCAGCGAGACCACGAGCGAGACGAGGATCGCAATGGAAAGCGTCACCGCGAACTCGTGAAACAGCAGGCCGACGATGCCGGGCATCAGTAGGATCGGCAGGAATACGGCGATCAGCGAGAGGCTCATCGAGATCACCGTGAAGCTCACTTCGGCGCTGCCGCGCATCGCCGCCTCTCTCGGGCTCAACCCCAGCTCGAGATACCTGACGACGTTCTCGAGCACGACGACGGCATCGTCGACGACGAAGCCCGTGCCGATCGTCAGCGCCATCAACGAGAGATTGTCGATGCTGTAGCCAAGCAGGTACATCGGGCCGAACGTGCCGACGATCGACAATGGCAAGGCGACCGCGGGCACGAGCGTCGCGCGCGGCGAGCGCAGGAAAACGAACACGACGCCGACGACGAGCAGCACGGCGATGAAAAGCGTGCGCTGTGTATCGGCCACGGATGCTTTCACCGACTCGGAATGATCGAGTGCGACATCGACATCGACGCCTTTCGGCAGCGTCGCCTCGATCGACGGCAGAATCTTGTGGATCTGCTCGACCGTGTTGACGATATTGCTGCCAGGCAGCGGATAGAGAATCGCGATGACGGCCGACTTGCCGTTATAGAGCCCGACGTTGCGGATGTTTTCGTTCGAATCGATGACGGACGCGACGTCATGAAGCATGACGGGCGCGCCGTTTCGATAGGCGATCACGACGTCGCGATACGGCGCGGCTTTCGTGATCTGATCGTTCGAGAGCACTTCGTAGCGCTCGCCTTCGACGTCGAGATGCCCTTTTGCGCTATCCGCATTGGCGGCGCCGATCGCGGCGCGGACGTCCTCGAGCCCGATGCCATAGCTATTGAGCTTGCCCGGATCGAGTTCGACGCGCACCGAAGGCAGCGCGCCGCCGCCGAGCGTGATCTCGCCGACGCCGCTCACTTGCGAAAGTTGCTGTTGAAGGACCGAATCGGCGGCGTCGTAGAGTTGGGCCTTGGTCAACGTATCCGACGTCAGCGCCAGCACCATGATCGGCGCGTCGGCCGGATTATATTTGCGGTAGGTCGGGTTCGCGCGCAGCGTCGTCGGCAGATCGGCGCGCGCGGCTTGCATCGCCGCCTCGACATCTCGCGCGGCACCATTGATGTCGCGATCGAGCGCGAATTGGACGATGATTTGCGACATCCCCACGTAGCTGATCGAGGTGAGCTCGTTCACGCCCGCGATCGTTCCGAGCCTCCGTTCGAGCGGCTCGGCCACGGTCGTCGCCATGATCTCCGGGCTCGCGCCCGCCATCTGCGCCTGCACGACGATCACGGGAAACGTGACGTTCGGCAGCGGCGCCACGGGCAGCTTGAAATAGGCGAGCATGCCCGACAAAACGATCGCGACCGCGACGAGCGTCGTCGCGACGGGCCGGCGAATGAAAAGCCCCGGGAGGTTCACGACGGCAGCTCCCCGCCCGCCGCGGTGCTGGGCCTGCGCCCGAAGCGACGGGCCAGCCGGTCGAAGAAGAGATAAATCACCGGCGTTGTGAAGAGCGTCAGCACCTGGCTCACCGTCAGCCCGCCGATGATCGCGAGGCCGAGCGGCCGGCGCATCTCCGAGCCCGTGCCGGTGCCGACGAGCATCGGCAGCGCGCCGAGCATCGCGGCCAGCGTCGTCATCAGGATCGGCCGAAAGCGCAGCAAAGACGCCTCGAAGATCGCTTCTCTCGGCGACTTGCCCTCATCACGCTCAGCCGCGAGCGCGAAGTCGACGATCATGATCGCGTTCTTCTTGACGATACCGATCAGCAGCACGATGCCGATGATCCCGATGACGTCGAGATCCTTGCCCGCGATCATCAGGGCAAGCAGCGCGCCGATGCCGGCCGAGGGCAGCGTCGAGAGGATCGTCACGGGATGGACGAAGCTCTCGTAGAGCACGCCGAGCACGATGTAGACGGCCACGATCGCCGCGACGATCAGATAGATTTCACTCGAGAGCGAATCCTCGAACGCCTGCGCAGCACCCTGGAACGATGCCGTGATCGACGGCAGCAGGCCGACGGCGTTTTGCGCATCTTCGATCTGACGCACGGCCGTGCTCAACGATGCGCCGTCGGCAAGATTGAACGAGATCGTCACGGCGGGGAACTGCGCAAGGTGGCTGATCACGAGCGGCGACTTCACGATCTTTATCGTCGCGATTCCCGAAAGCGGCACCTGACCGCTCGATCCCGTCTGCGTCGGCACATAGAGGTTGCCGAGCGACTGCACGTCGGGAATCGCTTCGGGCTTCGCGACGAGAATGACGCGATATTGATCGGACTGTTGGAAGATCGTCGAGACGATGCGCTGCCCGAGCGCGTCGTAGAGGGCATTGTCGATCGTCGCGGGCGTGATGCCGTAGCGCGCGGCGAGCTGCCGGTTGACCTCGACATCGATGCCGAGACCATCGTTGTTGAGATCGCTCGTCACGTCGACGATCGAATCGATCCGCTTCATGCGGTCCACGAGTTGAGGGACGTACTTAGCGAGCACGGCCTGGCTCGGCCCGCGTAAAACGAAGCGATACTGATTCGGGGAGATCGTCGTATCGAGCGTCAGGTCCTGTTCGGGCTGCACGTAGAGCTTGATGCCGGGCACGTTTTCCACTTCGCGCCGCAGCCGCCTTGCGATGGCTTCGGCGCTATCGGAACGCTCGTCGACGGGCTTCAGGTTGATCAGGAAGCGCGCATTGTTGAGCGTGACATTTGTGCCGTCGATGCCGACGTATGAGGTCAGCGAAGTCACGTCAGGATCGCGCAGAATGACGTCGGCCAGCGCCGATTGGCGCTCGACCATCGCCCGGTACGAGACCGAGTTGTCGGCCACGCTGATGCCTTGGATGACGCCGACATCCTGCACGGGGAAGAGTCCCTTCGCGATGACGACATAGAGCAGCACCGTGAGCGCCACCGTCGCGCCCGCGACCGCGAGCGTCAGCCGCTGATGATCGAGCACCCAGCGCAGCCCGCGCTCATAGGCGGCGAGCGTCTTGTCGAAAAGTCGCTCGCTCACGCGCTCGAAGCGGCTTGGATGCCGCTCGGCTTGCGCGCGCAGGATGCGGGCGCAAAGCATCGGCACGACGGTCAGTGAAACCACGGCCGATAGTACGACCGTTACGGCCAGCGTCACGGCGAATTCGCTGAATAGACGCCCGATCACGCCGCCCATGAACAGCAGCGGAATCAGCACCGCGATCAGCGATACGGTCAGCGACAGAATCGTGAACCCGATCTGCCCTGCCCCTTTGAGCGCCGCCTGCAGCGGACTGTCACCCTCCTCGAGATAGCGGACCACGTTCTCGATCATCACGATCGAGTCGTCGACGACAAAGCCCGTGGCGATGATGAGCGCCATCAGCGAGAGATTGTCGATCGAGTAATGGAGCTCGTACATCGCCGCGAGGGTGCCGATCAGCGAGACGGGCACGGAGATGCTCGGAATGATCGTCGCCGGCACGTTGCGCAGGAAGACGAAGATGACGGCCACGACGAGCACGACGGCGAGCACCAGCTCGAGCGCCGCGTCGCGCACCGAAGCGCGAATGATCCCCGTGCTGTCCGAGACGACCGTCACCTTCATGCCCGCCGGCAGCGTCGATTCGAGCGCCGGAAGCTGCTTCATGATCTGATCGACCGTCTTGATGACGTTGGCCCCCGGCTGGCGCTGCACGTTCAGAATAATGGCCGGCGCACGGTTATAGGTCGCTCCCTGCGCCACGTCCTGCGCCGCCGAGGTCACGCGCGCCACGTCGTGCAGATAGACAGGCGAGCCGTTCTGATACGCAATGACGGTATCGAGGTAGTCCTTCGGGTCCGCGATCTGATCGTTGTCGTTGATCGTATAGTCGAGCTCCGGGCCGTCGAAGTTGCCCTTCGGCTGACTCACGTTGACGTTCGCGAGCAGCGTGCGCAGGTCATCGAGATTGAGGTTGTAGGCGGCGAGCTTCTTCGGGTCGGCTTCGACGCGAACGGCCGGCACATTCCCGCCCGCCGTCGTGACCAGGCCCACCCCGGGCACTTCAGAGAACTTCGTGCCGAGCCGATTGTTCGCATAGTCCTGAAGCTGAGTCAGCGACATCGACTTCGACGTAACGGCCAACGTGATGATCGGCCGGTCCGCGGGATTGACCTTGGCGTACGTCGGCGGCGCGGGCAAGCCGCTCGGCAAGTAACTGTTCGCCGCGTTGATCGCCTGCTGGACGTCCTGCTCGGCCACATCGAGGCTCAACGAAAGATCGAATTGCAGCGTGATGATCGACGAGCCGTCCGAGCTGTACGACGTCATTTGCTGCAAGCCCGGGATCTCGCCGAGCTGCACTTCGAGCGGGGCTGTCACCGTGGTCGCCATCACGTCGGGGCTCGCGCCCGGATATGACGTATGGACTTGGATCGTCGGATAGTCGACGTTCGGCAACGACGAAACAGGCAGATAGCGCACCGCCACAATGCCGATGAGCACGAGGGCGATCATCAGCAGCGACGTGGCAACCGGCCGGAGAATGAACGGACGGGAAAGACTCATCGGGTCGTCGGCCTTTGTTCAGGACGCTCGAGTTTCATCATCGCTCGAGCGATGGTGCGCATGCGCCCCGCTGGCCGCGCTGGCCCCGCTCGACGCTGCCGCGCCGCGCGCGCCAGCGGTACCAGCACCGGCGACGCGTATCTTGGCGCCGTCGCTCAATCGGTCCATGCCGTCGGTGACGACCCGCTCGCCTTGCGAAAGACCCGAGAAGATGGCCGTGTACCGTCCGTCGGTCGGCCCTGTCGTCACTTTGTGCACGGAGACCGTATCGTCCGCATTGACGATATAGACATACGTGCCCGGCGCCCCGGTTTGAACGGCCGGCGTGGGCACGAGCACGGCATTGTGCAAAGTATCGACCAGCAGCTTCACGTTGACGAACTCGTTCGGGTAGAGCTTTTCGTCGTTGTTCGCGAACATCGCGCGCAGCGTGACGGTACCCGTGCTCGTCGCCACCTGATTGCTGATGGCGTAGAGCGTGCCCGTCGCGATCTGCTTGTTGTCGTTGCTGCCATAGACGGTGACGGGCAGCTTCGCGCCTGACTGCATGCGCTCGAGCACCGAACCTAGCGAGTCCTGCGGCACCGTGAATTCGACCGTCGTCGGCTTCATTTGCGTCACGACGGCGACGCCCGTCGAGCTCGACGCCGTCACGTAGTTGCCTGGATCGACGAGACGCAGACCGACGCGCCCCGAGATCGGGGATGTGATTCGGCAATAGGCCAGATCGAGGTCGTATTGCGCGATGCTGGCCTTGTCGGCCTTCACGGCGGCCTCGTCTTGCTGGACCGTGAACTGCTCGTCGACGTAAGTCTGCTGCGCGATCGATTTTCTGGCGTTGAGTTCCGCGTAGCGTGCAAGGTCGGAGCGCGCTTGTCCGAGCGCCGCCTGATCCTTCGCGAGCTGTGCCTCGGCCTGCTGCTTGTCGATCTCGTACTGGCGCGGATCGATCTGCACGAGCAACTGCCCTTTTTCAACGTCCTGACCTTCCTTGTATGCGACGGACGTCAAATAGCCGCTCAATTGGGGCAGCACCGTCACGGTCGCGACCGGCGTGACTGTGCCGAGCTCGGCGAGCGTTTCGGGCATATCGCCGAGCGTCGCGGGCGCGACCGTGACGACTTGTGCCGGCGTGCCCGTGCGCGCTGCGCCTCGATGCGTCACGTGATAGATGATGAGGGCGACGACGAGCGCGACGAGCAGCAGCACCGCGACCGTGCGCAAGCGACGCGAACGGTTGACCGGGTTCGAGACGGTTTGACCGACTTCGTTCAATTCCTGCATAGGGCGAGCCAAATAGTTGAGCGCCGCGACGGTTCGCCGTGGCAAGCGGAATGCAGGCTCGACTTTATCGAAAAGTCAGGAAGATGGCGGCAACGATCCGTTACGGCGCATTTCGTTCGTTAACATGAAGGCCGTTTGTAATACTGTGTGATGTGGCGCGCCGCTCGCGCACGTGGCTCAATCCGGCTTGCGGCGGCCTCCATATTTGCCAACCTGAATCGTCCGCAGACGCTCGGCCGCACATGCCGCGCTTGCCAAGACGTGAGCGACGTCTTCATGCCGATGCCAGCAATCGCGCGAGATGCGCCGCGGCTTCTTCGAGCCTATGAAGGTTGTGGGCCGCAAGCATCGTGTCCGCATATCGATGAAGTGCGCTCGCTCCGCGGGCGACTGGTGTGTATTCCTCGAAGCGCATCATCGGATTGAGCCATAGCAGACAGCGCGCACGGCGTTTGAGCCAGCTCAACTCGTCGTGCAGCGCCTCTGGGCTGCCCGTCTCCAGCCCGTCGGTGATGATCACCACGATGGTGCGCCCGCCGACGAACCGGTGCGCGTAGCGCCGCCGCAATTGGGCGAGCGAACCTCCGATACGCGTACCGCCCGCGAAGTCGTCGATCGCCGCATTCGCGCGCGTCAGCATCTCATCGACATCGCCGCACCCGAAACATCGCTTCAAATCGGTGATATGCGTGCCGAACGCAAACACATCGCGCCTGCCATCGAGCGGTATGGCCATATGCAAGAATGCAAGCCACATCCGCGCGTAGCGCTCCATGGAACCGGAGACATCGACGAGGGCTAGCAATGGAAGCCGTTTCTGCCGACGCCTTGCTCTCGGTAGGCGAATCAGCTCACCGCCGGTACGCACGCCTTCGCGCAGCGCACGCGGCCAATCGATTGGGCTTGAGCTCGCGGAGCCGACTGTCGCCTGATGACGTCTCGCCTTCGCGCTCGGAAGTGCCACGGCAATGCTGCGAGCCAGCCGCTGCACCTCGCGATACTCGAGCGCGTCGAGCGTACCGAAATCCGAAAACCTGAGCCGTTCCTTGTCGCTTGCGGTCAGCAGGCCGCTGAATCGAATGCGGTACTCCACGGCGGGCGCTATTTTCGCACGCGGCCATTGCGGGGCCGCGTCTCGGACCCGTCGGCGCTCCTGCGTTGCGGCCGAGCCTACCGCTTCCTGGAAGGCCTCTTGCGCAATGGGCTGACCGTGCGATGCGCCCGCATCGAACCAAGCGTCGAATAGCGCATGAAAAACGAACCGGTCCGCTTCGCGGCAAATCAACACGCATTCGAGCGTCGCACAAACGTCTTCGCGCGTATCGATGCCCACGAGCGAAACCGCCTCCAGGGCGAGAGCGATCTTCGATGAATCGGCACGAATGCCCGCCGTCCTCAGCGCGCGTGCGAACGCGAGAACGTGCCGCGAAAACGCGATGTGGGAGGACGCGCCCGGCTTCGAGACGCGTGCGTCGCTCATTGCTCGAATGCCGTGCTCGCTCGAAGAAGGCCTGCCGCGCGCTCGGGCGTCAACGCATCGAGGTCATCCGGGTCTTTGAAGAGCACGCCGGCCGTTTCAGCGACGATGTCCGGATCGAGTTCGGAGATGCCGAGCACGTTCAGCGCGCGAGCCCACTCTACCGTTTCGGCGACGCCCGGGACGCGATGGAAATCCCCATCCGCTGCCCCTTCCCGCAAACGCCGGGCGAACGCGGCGATCTGCTCGCCGAGGGCTTGGCTCGTGTTGGGAACCTGTTCGAGGATGATCGACAGTTCACGCTGGGCGTCCGGGTGATCGAGCCATTGATAAAGACAGCGGCGCTTGACCGCTTCCCCGAGATCTCGCGTTCGATTGCCGGTGAGGATCGTGATCGGCGATACCTCCGCCCTGATGGTACCCAGCTCGGGAATCGTGACCTGATATTCGCCGAGATATTCGAGCACAAAGGCTTCGAACGGCTCGTCGGCACGATCGATTTCATCGATGAGCAGGATGGCGCCAGGCGCCGGCGTCAGCAGCGCCTGCAACAGCGGGCACCGTAAAAGGTAACGTGTGTCATACACCGCCGATTCGCTCTCGCCCCCCTCGCCGGCCGCCTCCGCTGCGCGGATATGCAGCAACTGCGCGGCGTAGTTCCATTCGTAAACGGCTTGGCGCTGCTCGATCCCGTCATGACATTGCAGCCG
Organism: Trinickia symbiotica; assembly: GCF_002934455.1. Classification (GTDB taxonomy): domain Bacteria; phylum Pseudomonadota; class Gammaproteobacteria; order Burkholderiales; family Burkholderiaceae; genus Trinickia; species Trinickia symbiotica. Next base: position 127,453 of record NZ_PTIR01000011.1, read on the forward strand.
AACCAGGCTGCGCCGCAGCATCTTCGCGAGTGCCTTGGCGAGCTCCGTCTTGCCCACACCGGGCTCGCCCTCGAGCAGCAGCGGGCGATTCATCCTCAGCGCCAAAAAAACCGCGGTAGCGAGTCGCCGAGTCGCATGGTAGCCGACACTGCGGAGGCCATCGGCCACGCTGTCGATCGTAGGAAAAGTCGCGCCGATCGCCGCGTCGCAGCTTTCATCGGCCCCTTCTTGCGGATCGATGCGCATGTCTGGAGCCGGGGCTACGCACATTTGGGCTTAGCGAGGACGTTGTCAGACCATGTTTCGCGAATGTGCGGAAAGCTTGGCTGGGAACACTCTCCGAGCATTATCTCGAGCACACGCGGCGGTGTCAGGGGCAATTCGTAAACGCTCTTGCCCGTGGCATTCGAAACCGCGCAAGCAATAGCGGCGGCCACATTCAGGATTGGAACTTCGCCGGCCCCCTTGACGCCCAACGGTCCGATCGAAGGCGCGCCTTCGTGGAGGTGGATGTCCACCGGGACGACATCCTGCGCAAGCGGGACACGGAATGTATCGAGCCCGTTCTGGCGAACACGCCCTTGGTCGTCGAGCGTGATCTCCTCATGAAGCGCATACCCAAGGCCTTGTACCACACCGCCCTGGATCTGGCCGGCGATCGCACGCGGATTGAGTGCCCGCCCAACATCCTGAACGACCGTGTACGAGAGTACTTCGACATGTCCGGTCTCGGCGTCCACCGCGATCTCGCAATCGTGAACGGCGAAGACGGGAATATCGATCGCATCGATGAAATGCCCCGCCGCGCAGCCGGGCATTGCCGCGACGCCCGGCCTGGTGAACGAGCCGGTGCCGGCTAACGGCCCAACGGTTTTGTGCGCGTGCTCCACCAGTTTAGAGAGGGTGACACCCGAACCGTTTGCGCCGACGATCTCGACTCGCCCGTTCCGAAGAACCAGGTCATCGGCACCCACCTCGAGCATCTCGGAGGCGATGTCGAGCAGCTTCTTGCGAACCTCGACGCTTGCCGCGAGGCTGGCAGCGCCGAGGGCGACTGTTTGCCGACCTCCTCCGATGCCGACATCGTATCCGGCCGCATCGGTATCAGCCGCGCGTACGACGACGTTTTCGGGCTTGATGCCGAGCGTATGCGCGACGATCTGAGGAAGCGATTGCATCATCGATCCCGATCCGATCTCGACGCCCGATGTGACGAGCGTCGCGCTGCCGTCGGCATTGACGTTGACCGTCGCCGCCGAAGGGCCGACGAAGATGAACCATGTCCCGACCACCGTCGCGCGTCCGTAGAGACGGCCATCGGCCAGATGACGCTTCGAGCCCCGATCCTTGATGACGTTCGACATCTTGTCGAGCATAGGACCCAGGACATCGCCCTCGAAGACCTGCCCTGTCGATCCGAGATCGCCATTGCCGAGCACGTTGCGCCGGCGAAATTCGGAGCGGTCCATGCCGATCTCGGCGCAGATCTCGTCGGTGTGACGCTCGAGCGCAAAGGTGTTGTACACGCCGTTGCAGGCCCGGAACGCGCCGTTGGGCGGCGTGTTCGTATAGACGGCGCGCGTGGAGATCCGCACGGACCGGAGCCGATAATTTCCGCCGAGCGTGTGTGCGGTCATCGTCGTCAGGAAGATCTGCTCTCCGCCATACGCGCCGCAATCCATCAGCACGACCGCCTCCCGTCCAACGATCTCTCCTTCGCGCGTCACGGCAGACCGGATCCGTATCTCAGCGTTCTCGCGGCACAGGCAGATCTGCATCTCCTCTTGACGGCTGTTGACGATGCGCACAGGTCTTCCGGTCGCACGCGCAAGCAATGCCGCAAACGGCTCAAGCGCGCAGTCGAACTTGAGACCGAACGCTCCCCCCACGGGCGGCACTGTCACGCGAACCTGACTCGGCGGAACGCCCAGCACGCGCGCCGTCGTATTGCGGATCGTCCACGGAACCTGCGTCGACGTTTCGATGTGGAAACGCCCGTCCTCGTAGCTTGCCAATACCGCGCGCGGCTCGAACGACAGATGGTTCTGGCGGCCCACACGGAACGTCGTGTCGACGATGCGAACGTCGGGACGCGCAAAAGCGGCCTCCGTATCGCCGCGAACGACGGTCGCTTCCCAGGCGATGTTGCCGGCGCGCTCGCTGCCCTCGAAAAGTACTTCGTAGTCCTTCCAATTCGGGTGGACAAGGGGCGCGTCATCGGCCAGCGCTTCTTCCATCGTCAGCACGGCGGGCAATGGCTCCCATCGCACGATAATGGCTTCGGCGGCGTCGCGCGCCTGCTCGAGCGTGTCCGCGGCGACCGCCGCAATCGGCTCTCCGACGAAGCGAATTTGGTCCGTGGCGAACAATTGCTCGTCGGCGATGCCAATGCCGTGACGGTTCGGCGCGTCCTCGCCGGTCACGATCGCGCGCACGCCTGGCATCGTGCGGGCGCGCGTCAGGTCGATGCCTGTGATACGCGCCGACGCGACTGTCGAGCGCAGTACGAAGCCATGCAGCATTCCGGGGCGTAACCGGTCGATCGTGTACTGCGTGCGGCCCTGCAATTTGTCTCGGGCATCGCGCCTAGGGAGGTTCGACACCGCGGTTGTCGGGTCTGACATATCGGAGATCCCCTATTTGGCCGCCGCGAGCGACACGGCTGCGTCGATGATGCGCTCGTAGCCTGTGCACCGGCATATGTTTCCACTCAACGCCGATCGAATCTCTTCGCGCGTGGCGCCAGGCAGGCGCGCCAACACGCCGGTGAGCGCCATCACCATGCCGGGAAAGCACATTCCGCACTGCACGGCATCATGTTCTTCGAGCGCCGCCTGCACCGCGGATAGCTGCCCGCCTGCGGCCAGCGATTCGACCGTCACGACTTCTCGCTCGCCGAGCGCGCCGATCGGCGTCAGACACGAGGCCGTCGGCTTGCCGTCGACGAGCACCGTGCATGCGCCGCAAAAGCCTTCCCGGCATACCGGCTTCACGCCGGTCAGATAAAGTTCGTCTCGCAGGACATCGATGAGCGGCGTAAGCGAGCCGCCGCGCGCCGTGCATGATTCGCCATTGACTTTCAAGCAAATCGCCAATTTCTCCTCCCGCCTTAGGTCCGAAGTTGTGTCTGGATGTCGGCGACGGCGCGAGAAAGAAGCGTCGGCAGCACTTGCAGGCGGTACCAGCCCGGCGCTTCCGCACCCTCTCGGCCTTTGAAGACCTGAGCGTGGCGCGTGGCGAGCAGCTTCGAGTGCTGCGCATCCAACGGGCGTCCGACGAGTTCATTCTCCAACTCGAACCATCTCCGTGCTTTGTCTTCAACGGATCCAACCGCGACCATCGCGTTGCTCACCGATCCATTGGAAGCGACGTCCAGCGCGACGCTGACGATCGCAACGGGGTAATCTCCGGCCTTGCGCAATGGGAGCCTCGCATGCGCCGAACGATACGCGCGCTTCGGTATCGAAACGCAGCGGACGATGGTGCCCGGCTCGAGCGACGCCCTCGTCTCGAGGAACGCTTCCATCGACATCCGTTTCGATCCGTTCTCGGATGCCAGTTCGACCTCGGCAGAAAGACTCATCAACGCTGGCACAAGATCGGCCGCGGCAAAATCGGTCGCGGACAGGTTGCCGCCGATCGTCGCGGCGCCGCGCACGGCGGGGTTCGCCGATTTGCCGGCCGCGTCGGTCAACGCCCGGAAGCCTGGTATGGCGGCGAACTGCAATACCAACTGATCATGAGTCACGCAAGCGCCGATGCTGAACTCCCGGTCCGTGCTCCTGATGGCCCTGAGCTCGTCGATCGCGGCGAGCGATACATACGCCCTCTTGAGCGTTTCTCGACGAATCGGCGCCCGCATAATCCACGTTGCACCGGCCAGGGGCGCGCCGCCGTCGCCATAGTCGCGCAAAGCAGCGACCGCTTCTTCGACCGTTCCGGCTAGATGTAGGTGGGGGTCAAGCTTCGAGGCCATTCGGCTGTGTCCTTTCATCAACGTTCGCATTGCAAGACGAATCCGCAAATGGGCTCGATGGCCGAGTCCGAGACCGCGGTATCCGAGAGTAAGAGTCGCAAATTCCAGCCACCAGATACATCCGAGCCCCCGCACTCGCGCACTGTGCGGCCATCGGGAGCAGCACACTAGTCGCGAGTTTTCGCTGGGCTTCGGTAAACGCTTCATTCGATTTCCAGCGCATACCCTTGTTGCTCAGGCTATTTCGGCGATGTAGAGTCAGGCCGCAGCTGCTTCATTGGCGCCAAGACATCACCTCTTGCTGCTCCGCAGACCTGCAGTGACCAGTCCGTCGTAAGGGGTACGCGAGCATGCGGAATCAGACCGGCAAGCCAACGCCGATCGCACCGGTTGTCCGGCAGACTTGCACCTATGAAGTGCCGGCTTATCTACAGCGCGAGCGCACCGCTCACGAGTGGGCCGACATCATCGAGATCAATTACTTCCCGATGGACGTCAAGATCGGGCCGGATTTTCGCGGCGGATCGATCGAGCGAATCGATGCGGGCGGGATCCGCGCGTGCACGTTGTACTGCGATCCGATGGTGACGCAGCGCCATCGCTCACATGCGAATGCGGAAGCCGATGAGTTCTACGTCATCGAGATGCCGCAACTGAGCCCGGTGCTGATCACTCAGCGCGGCCGAGAGGCTTTCGTCGAACCGGGAAACTTCACGATCGTCAACGGTGCCGAGGCCTATCTGTTCGAGAATCCGGAGCACCTCTGCTTACGGACGCTGCGTATCCCGTGCCGATCGCTGCGCTCGAGGTTGCCTGGCGTCGATGACTGCGTCGCGACGCTCGCTTCCGCCAACCAGCCCTGTACGGCGCTCTTTCTCGATTTCGCCGCGTCCTACTTCAGGCATGCGCCTGCGTTGCCGGCGGAGATCAATGCGCGGATCGAGCAGCAATTGCTCGACCTGCTGATACTCGCGCTCACCGATGAAAGATCGAGCCCGAACGAGACGTCAGTCCGTAGCGGTCACAGGCTTCGCGCGATGAGATTCATCGAGCAACGGTTTTCCGATCCTGCATTACAGCCCGCAGACGTGGCGAGCGCGATCGGCGTGTCGGAGCGGTATCTGCAGAAGATTTTCTCCGAGAATGGAGAAACGCTGACGGCAGTCATTCGAAGCCGGCGACTGACCGAAGCGAAACGGCTCCTCGCCAATAGAAGGCAAAACAGACTCAGCGTGACGCAAATCGCCATGATCGTCGGATTCTCCGATCCGGCTTATTTCAGCCGCGTCTTTCGACAGGACGCCGGCATGGCGCCCATCGACTACCAATAGTCGGCGTTCAGCGGCCAAAGCCGCCCCTGTCCAAAAGTTTGGACGCTCACGGACAAGCCCGATTCTTTTCAGCTTCGTAAAGTAGCGGCATGGCGGCCATCGTCATGGAGACCAGGCGTGCGCCGTGCCTTCACGAGCGCTGCCCGTCAGACTCACAACTACAGCCAAGCTCAGTTGCAGCAAAGTAAAGGATCGGTACCGTGCTTTCGTTGTCCGCTGACCCGACAAAGTCCCTGACGCAAAGGATCATTGAGCATTTTCATCGGTTGATTGCGGAAGGCAAGCTCCAATCCGGCATGAAGGTGCCTTCGATTCGCAGCTTCGCCGAATCGCATGGCGTCAGCGTCTCAACCGTTGTCGACGCCTATGACCGTCTCGTCGCCGACGGGTCTCTCGTTCCGCGCCAGAACTCCGGGTTTTTCGTCCGAAGCTTCCAGCACGCGTCTTATCTGAACCCCGAGACGGTTGCCAACGAGAATACCTCTTTCGACTCTCTCTGGATGCTGAACCGGATATGGCAAAACCATTCGGCCGAAATCAATCCAGGGTGTGGCTGGCTGCCGCCGCGTTGGCTCGACGAGGAAGGATTGCGCCGCACCCTCCGGAACATGGCACTGAATTCGGCAGGCTCGATGACCGGCTACGGCATACCGAAAGGCTACTTGCCGCTGCGGTGGAAGATCTCGGATTGTCTCAATCAGCAGGAGATATATTGCCCACCGGAACAGGTGCTGATGACGAGCGGTGCCGCGCATGCGCTGAGCCTGCTCATTCATCATCTGATCAAGCCCGGCGACACCGTGTTCGTCGACTCTCCCGGCTACAGCCTGCTTTTCGCGCATTTGAAACGGATCGGAGTCGATATCGTCGGAGTGCCGCTGACACCGACCGGACCGGACCTCACCACCTTCACGGAACTACTTGCAAAGCATCAGCCTAAAGCGTACTTCACGAATCCGCGCCTTCACAACCCGACCGGGATCTCCTGTTCGTCCGCCACGGCGCATAAGGTCCTGCAGCTCGCGGCCAAGCATGACTTCCTCATCGTCGAGGACGACGTCTGCGCCGACATCGACGCGTCGGCGCGCCGACCGCTCGCGAGCCTCGATCAACTCGAACGCGTAATCTACGTCGGCAGTTTCTCGAAGACCATATCACCGAGCCTGCGCGTCGGGTACATCGCTGCGCATCCGGACCTCATCGAGGACCTGGCGCAATTGAAAATGGCAATGGGCTTGACGAGCTCCGAGATAGGCGAGCGCATCGTCTACCAGGTGCTCATCGACGGACGCCATCGCAAGCATCTGAAAGGCTTACGTGAGCAGCTTGCTAACGCGCAATGCAGCGCGCGGCAAAAACTCGCCGAGGCGGGCCTGGTCATGTTCAACCAGGCCCCGGAGGGAATCTTCGTATGGGCCCGTCATCCGCGTTACGAAGACTCGCGCGCCCTTTCAAGCCTTGCGCTCGACAAGGACATCTATCTGGCGCCAGGGCATCTTTTCACTCACCACGAAGCGCCAACTCCCTGGCTGCGGTTCAACGTGAGTTACTGCGACAACAACGCACTCTTCGAATTCCTTGCCGCCGCGTGAGTGGACTGACTCGAATTTGACCGGGCACGTTGTCGGCGATCGAGCTCCGACTGGATTTTCATCGCTGCTTCGGTCGCCTCGCGCGTACGGGTGGATAGCAGCCGAACCTCGCCCGCGATCACCGAGAAGCCCCGGCCCGACGCGCCGGCTCGCGCTGCTTCGACGGCTGCGTTCAGCGCAACGAGGTTCGTCTGGCGCGCGATGTCGCGTATCGTGGACACGATTTCGCCGATCTCCTTGATGCTTTCGAGCATGCTTGCCTTCAGCGCCTCCTCCGCGGCGGCAAGCTGTTGCGCGATCTTCGACGCGTGGATGTCCGTCATGACACCCACCGTCCGCAACGGCAAACCGCGCTCGTCGCGAAGCGTCTGGCCGCGCGATCGGACCCAGCGGTATTCGTCGTTCTTGCAACGCAGCCGATATTCGACGTCATAACCGGTACGCCCGGAGCGATCGGACAAGTGCTCGATGAAGGCCTTCCCCGCTTGTTCGGCATCGTCCGGATGAAGCCGGCATGTCCAGCTCTCGGCGACATCGGGAAACTCCTCGACCGTCGAAAAGCCGAGCAGCCGCCTGACCTGATCCGACCACCACAGGACGTTCTTTGGATTGAGCGGATCGCCCGCAATGATCTCGACATCCCATATGCCGTCGACCAGCAGTTCCCGCGATAGTTCGAAGCGGGCGCGTACCTTCTCGAGTTCGCGCTGGTGTTGCGCGGCTTCTTCGGTATCGGTAAGCGTGCCGACGATCGTGACGCCGTGCGGCGTGTGCCCATCGCCGGGCCACTCGTAGCGCCCGGCGATGTGCATCTCGTACCATCGATAGCCGCCGCGCCGATGCTTGGCACGGTGCGCCACCGTCGCCGCCGCATCGGCACCGCCGCGCGCCGCCCGCCGCAGCGCGTTCGACAACGCGGGCTGATCGTCGGGATGCACGCAAGCAAGCCACGCATCGAAAGCGGGCCCGAGCTCGCCCCCGCCGTATCCCAACAGCTCGCAAAACCGTTCGGACCACGAGCTTAAGGCCCGGCCGACGGGTACCGCATCGTCGTGCAGATGAATTTCCCACCAACCGCAACGCATCGCGCGCTCGACCGCATCGAGCCGAACGATGAGTGCGGCGTTCTCCCGCTCGAGCTCGTCGGCCTGTTCTCGCAACGTCGAGACACTCGCGATGAGCGCGTCCTCGTGACTTTCTTCCTTCGTCGGCGCCGTCCCGTTGCGCTGGCCGAACCATTTCATCAGCTTTCTCCGAGAAACCTCGATGCAAAGCGCGACGCAGGCGTGCCGAGACACGCATGCGCCAAGCTTCGCCCGACGTCAGAACGAATGCGTGATCCCGAGCCGGGTCGCGAGCTGCCGCTTCGAGCTCGACGGGTTGAATCCGGCTATCTGTGCGACCGGCGCGTCGCCGGACGCTTTCTGCCCGGCCACCATCGCGTAGACCGATGTCCGCTTCGAGAGCGCATATTGCGCGAGCAAATTGAGCTGCTCGTACTTCGGCGAGGTATCGGTACGATCGTCGTGGCCGACCGTGTACGTGAACCCGCCGGCGACCACGAGCGCAGGCGTCAGCTGATACGACCCGGACAGTTCGTAGTTCTGGAACGTCAGGTTGGCGCCGCCCGACTTCGGCCGAAATACGGTGTTCGAAAAGTCCGTCGATACCTTGAACGCGCCGAGCTTGTACGACGCGCCGACGGCGAGCACCGATTGGCTGCGTGCGGCGGCCAGCGCATCGCCATAGACGGCATTGGCGAAGCCGCCGCCCGACACGTAGCCTGCAACAGCCGTCGACGGATCGGTGATATGCAGGTATCCGACGGCCGCACTGACCTGCGAGCCGGCATACGCCACCGCGGCGCTGTAGGTAGAGTTCGTCGAGAACTGTCCGGCTACGCCGCCCGGCGAGTAATGGCCTTCGACCGTCACGCCGCCGAACGTCGGACTCACATACTTGATGGCGTTCGGCACGGAGAACCCATTGTCGAGGTTGTCCATATCGTTCGGGTGCGCGAAATACCAGCCGCCAAATTGGCCGTTGAGCGTAAAGGCCTCGAGCTGATCGACGTTTGCGTCCCACTGCCGGCCGAACGTGACCGTACCGAACTGCTTCGAAGACAGACCGACATAAGCGTTGCGCGAAAATGCGAGGCCACCGCCGAGCGCACCGTTTGCGGCGTCGAAACCGCTTTCCAGCCGGAACACCGTTCTCAGGCCGCCGCCGAGGTCTTCGCCGCCGAGGAGCCCCCAGCGGCTTCCGAGCGGCACGCCGCTTTGCATCTGGAAGAGCCGGCCGCCGCTTCCCGCTATGCCGGTCCCGTTCGACGCCTTGCTCACATTACTTGCATAGTCGATGCCGAGATCGACAATACCGTACAACGTCACCGTGCTTTGCGCACGCGCACCCAAAGACATCAGGGCGAGCGTGGCCCCTACCATTGCTGCTTTTTTCATTACCGGATTCCTCTTGTGTCGTCGTTTTGCGCGCAGCGACAGGCGCGCGGTTTTTTGTGGAGCAGTCGATCAGGCCGCCGCACGGCGGCTCATTCGCTTGCGACTAGCTCGCGAACGAACGACCGCTTGCTCGCGAGCGAAAGCCCGATGCGATAGATGATTGCGGAAGCCACGGCTGCCGCGGGCGCGGAGAACGTTGCCGTCGTGCCGCCCGCTTCGAGCAAAGCGATACCAAGCGCCGACGACGCGAGCCAGGCAACGAGGCCACACGGATTGAACGCGACGACGCGCTCGGAGCGATACTCGATCTGCTTGCCGAAGATCGCCTCGTAGTGCGGGGAGACGATATGCATGACGGCGATGCCCACCCACGCGACGACGAAAATGCCCTGGAACGCCAACGCCTGGAGGATGAAGCTGAAGACGTTCGTCAGCATCAGGAAATAGACGATCACGCCCGCCACCACGGACCAGAAGAACTTGGGCAGATGAAGACCGAATACGGCGGTGAAGAACGAATGCATATTCGTGGAGGCCAGATAGAAATTGGCCGTATTGATCCGCGTCTGGCTGACCCAGACGAACAGCAGTCCAGCGAATCCCATCAGCTTCAACAACGCGAAGACGACCGATACCTCGCTCAGCGCTCCGCTTCCCGCCAACGTGCTCGCGAGGAAAATTCCGGCGATGCCGTTGATGACGAATGTGAACGTGTAGAAGGACCAGCCGAAGTTGAAATTCTCGTGGTAGCGCGTGTCCGACTGGCGTCCGAAGCGGGCATAGTCCCAGGTGTACATCATCATGATCCATACACCCATGAACGCGGTGAAGCAATTCCACCAGCCGTACGTCGGCGCACCGCCCGCCGGGCCAAGATGGATCCACGCCGTATGGTCCCCGCCGCTCATGAGCGCCAGAACAACGGCTGCGATCAGGCCGAGCAGATAGAACGGAAGCAGCGCCCCGTTGAACTTGTCGAGCCACGTCTGCACGCTGCCGAAAACGAGCAAGACGCTGTAGACAACGACGATCAGGTACGCCAGCTTCACCGATATCGCCGGGAAATAGGCGTTGATGGCGACCGCAATGACCGATCCCTCGAAGAGCGCGTAGTAAATCGCCGTCGCGAAGAAAATCAATGTCGCCAACGCGGCTCCGACGCTGCCGAACAGCACTCGTGAAAAGAGCGCCACCGACAAACCGTTGGAAACCACGTATCGGACGATGACTTTGTTGATCAAGCTATAGAACACGACGGATAGCCCGAGACCGATCAACGTGTTGACCGTACCGAAATTGATCGCTAGCGTCGCCGACACGACGAGCCAGAACATGGCGCTGCAGGTCGCCCACCATGCCATCGTCAAAGACCACTTCGACATCCTTGCATTTGCCGGAACGGCTCTCGTCGCATAACCGTCGTCCGAGCCATCCTGTATAGCGTTCAGTTCCATATGCGCTCCCACGTAACGAATAAAAATCGGCTCACATCGATGCAACCTCGATGGCCAGCCAATGAGGACTCCTAAGCAATAAACTTCAGTCGCCGACGCATCGGCCGATTTGCGTCGGCGTGGTCTCCTTTGTTGTCCGGAATCAGCTTTCGTCGGTCAGGACGTAAGCGCCTGTCTGGTCCAGCCGTGCACGCCAGCCGGGCGGCAGCACGATGGACGTCGTGATTTCCTCGATGACGGCGGGACCGACGATCAGATCGCCCGCGCCGAGGCGCGTTCCGTCATAGACAGGCGACGACAGCGTTTCGATATCATGGCCGTTGGCGAAGACCATATCGCGGCGTGCCTTGACCACGACCTCAGGATCGCCAACGCCGGGGGGGATCGCCTGAGCGGGCGGCTGATCGAGCACGCCGTAGACCGTGCTCTCGATATTGACGATCTCTACCTGGCTGTCGGGCTCGGCGTACGTATAAAGCGCCTTGTGACGCGCGTCGAACATCTCGCGAATCCCGTCGATGGTATCGGCGCCCACGTTCATGGAGCCGATGGTCACCGAGCATTCGTGGACTTGGCCCGTGTAACGCATATCGAGCTGGCGCTCGATGCGGATTCGATCGCGCGCAAAGCCCTCCTTTGCGAGGGCGGCCACGGCATCGGCTTCGAGCCGCTCGAACTGCTGTTGAACGCGGCCCAGATTGGCATGCTTGTCGACGCGCATCGGGCAAGCCGCCATATAGTTGTATTTCACGTCGGACAGCAACTGCCCGAATGCGCATAGGCCCGAGGCCAGCTTCGGCACAAGGACGGTCTTCACGCCGATCTCGCGCGCCAGCGCGGCAATGTGCAAAGAAGTGGCACCGCCCGCCGCGATCAGCACGAAGTCGCGCGGGTCATATCCACGCTCGATCGACACACGGCGAATGCCGTTGATCATGTTGACGTTGACGATGTTATAGATGCCGTATGCCGCCTTGCCGACGGAAAGGCCAAGAGGCTTTGCAATCTTCGTTTTGATCGCCGTCCGCGAGGCCTGACCGTCGATCTTGACGCGTCCGCCGAGCAGCGAGACCGGGTTGAGGTAGCCCAGCGCCACGTTCGCATCCGTCACGGTGGGCTCTTGCCCTCCGCGCATGTAGCAGGCCGGCCCCGGCACGGCACCCGCGCTCTGCGGGCCCACTTTGAGGAGCCCCATCGGGTCGATCCACGCGATCGAACCGCCCCCCGCGCCGAGCGTCTCGACCTGAATCATCGGCGTGCCGATCCGGTAGCGCAGGAAATCGATGTCCTTGTTAACGTTCGTCACGCCCTCCTTCGTCAGCGTGATGTCGAACGACGTGCCGCCCATATCGACCGTGATGAGGTTGCGGTAGCCGAACGGCTTCGCAACGAACAAGGCAGCTTGCGGCGCCGATGCCGGGCCCGAGTTGATGGCGTTGACGGCGCGCGCGCTCATCACCTTCGGCGAAGCCATTCCCCCATTGGATTGATAGAACCGCACCGGCGCCTTCAGGCCGTTGTCCAGGTAGAAGTTCTCGATCCGGCTGACATATCGGCCGAGCACCGGCCCCAGATACGCATTGACGACCGCCGTCGACGTTCGCGTGTACTCGCGCATCTGCGGAAACACTTCGAGACCCACGGACACGTAGACGTCGGGAAGCAGCTCGCGAACGATTTCGGCCGCCCGTCTCTCATGCACGCCGTTCGAGACCGACCAAACGAACGAGACCGCCACGGCCTGCACGCCTTGTGCTCTGAAGAACTCGCAGGCCTCCCGAACGTCGTCCTCGTTCATCGGGGTATGAATGGTGCCATCGGCAAGTACCCGCTCGCGAATCGGCCGGCGCAAGTAGCGCTCGACAAGCATCGCCGCCGGCGGATACTTGGCGTCATAGCGATGCCCCTCCTCCTTGTGCCCGAGACGGATTTCGAGCGAATCCTCGTGACCCGAGGTGCAGATCAGACCGGTTTTGACGCCCTTTAGCTGAATGAGTGCGTTCAATGCCACGGTGGTGCCGTTCACGCATAAATCGAGGTTCGACAATATCTCGCTGACCGGCTTGTCGAGCGCTTCCGAGATTTGTGCGAGGCCGTCGGCGATCGCGCGCGTACCATCCTCCGGCGTCGACGTCGCCTTGAAGAGGCGCATCTGGCCCGCTCCATCGGCGAGGACAAAATCGGTGAAGGTGCCGCCCGCATCCACACCAAGGCGGTATCGTGTGCTCGTCATTTGGTTGGCCTCATTGATGTTGGGATGTTTGGCGCTCGGCGCGCAATGCCTCGGTTGCCGCGAAGTCGATCTCGAGGCTTTCCGCATCGATGACGACGCCGTATTCGGCACGAGCGGCTTCGATCGATACGATCCCGTTGCGCACGTCGCCCGCCACGCTTTGCGGCTGGCGACGCAGCGGCGAACCCCAGCCGCCTCCGCCCGGATTGAAGGTGGCGAGCGAATAACCGTCGCGCACCGTCATCACGGCGTTTTGCTTGTAGGTCTCGATAACCTTGCCGTGACGCTTGAGCTCGACGCGCCCGAGCTTGCGCTCCGGCATCGCGCTCGTGGCTTCGTTCGCGCCTATCGCGGGCAGCTTGCGGCCTTCGCCGAAGCTGACGACCGTCATCTCGTGTCCAATCGGCTCGACCTCCCAGACCGTGCCGCTGCCGCCGCGATATTCGCCGGCCCCCGCGCTGTCGGTGACGAGCCCGAAACGATGAATGACGATCGGATAGGAATATTCGAGCGTTTCGATGTCGCCCGAATAGAGCGCGCCGAAGCAGCATTGCGGCCCGCACGCGTGCCAGCCGTCCATATAACCCGTCGCGCCTGCGCCCGAGATCAGCGAAGCGAGGACCATCGTGACGTACTCGTCGCCCGTGCGCTGATCGTGGCCCGCGATGTTGACGCCGCTCGAATGGCCCCAGGAGCCGACGGCGCGCTCGCCTTGTGCTTTTTCGAGCGCGAGACGCACGGCGTCGGCGAGCGTTTCCATCGGTGTCGTCGTGCAGTTGACGTGCGGCGCGGGCTCCTCGGCGTTGCAGAGCGTACCCTTCGGGCCGAGATCCACGCTGACGCATCGATAGAGGCCTTCGTTGTACGGCGGATCGAGCTGGGCGAACATCATGAGACCGAGGTAGACGCCCGACATCGAATTGCCTTCATAGGAATTGATGAAATAGGGAATTTGCGGCGGGCTCTCGATCTTGATGTGACACGTATCGGCCTTGATCTCGACTGTTGCCTTGATTTCGATCTCACCGTAGCCATGCCCGGAATCCTCGAGCCTCGCGCTCGCTTCGTAGACGCCGTCGGGTACCGCGTGGATGATCTGGCGCATATGGCGGTCCGCCATCTCCATGAGTTCGTCCACGCACGCACGGACCGTCTCCACACCGTATTTGTCGAGCAGCGCGATCAGGTTACGAGCACCGACGTTGACAGCGCCGAGCTGCGCCTTGAGGTCGCCCTCCTGGTCGCGGCGCGAGCGCATGTTGCTTAGCATGAAGTTGACGACGTCGTATCGCTCGACGCCCTTCTCCCATAGCTTGACGGGAGGAATGCGCAGGCCTTCGGCATAGATCTCGCGCGCGTCGGGGTTGTATCCCGCCGGGACCGGGCCGCCGATGTCGGTGACGTGCCCCTTGCAGACGGTCCAGAAGAGGAGTTCCCCGTGGTAGAACACCGGCTTGTACATGCAACAGTCGACGATGTGACTGCCTTTGTAAACGGGGTCGTTGTGGTAGACGATATCGCCGTCGTGGATGTCCTTTCCAAAGAAGCGGGCGACCTCTTTCATCGCGGGGATAAGGCCGCCGAGGTGGATCGGAATGTCTTGCCCCTGCAGGATCATCTCGGGGCGATGGTTGAAAATGGCGTTGCTGTAATCGTGTGCGACATTGAACACACTCGACCGAGCAGTCTTCTCGAGCGTCATGGTCATTTCGCGCTGAGTGGTCTCCAGCACCCCTCGCACGACGGCCAGCGTAATCGGATCGACATCTCGTGACATCACGTTCTCCGGTTGATCGTCTTCGTTCGTCGGGCCGCGCGTTTGCGTAGCCCAGTTCGATGTCAAGCAGGTTATAAACGTCAAAATCCCGGGGCAATGCACAGCCGCACAACCCGTCGCGGATGCTGTGCTGCTCGCGCGAGCCATACACGTGGGAAGCCGACGTTCGACGGCGTTCGACGAAGAACGCCCTACGGTGCGGCGCAAGCGCCGCCCACTGCCTCAAGACGGGAATTCGCGGAGAAACCGCTGGAAAGAGGAATGCATCGAGTCACTCGTTGCGACTCGAGAACGAAAGCCGGAGCCGGCTTCTCGCGGCAGCCGGCGGGCGGCGGGTAGCGAGGCGGTGCGATGCCTTCGTTACCCGTGATGGGTGTATGAAGTCTTTACTGTGGTGAAGAATTCGGCTGCGTAGCTTCCCTGCTCCCGGGAGCCGTAACTCGACGCTTTCCGGCCGCCGAACGGCACATGGTAGTCGACACCCGCCGTAGGTGCGTTCACCATGACCATGCCCACTTGGGCTTCCCGCTTGAACCGATTCGCGAGCTTGAGTGACGTGGTGCAAATGCCGGCCGAGAGGCCAAACTCCGTGTCATTTGCTATCTCTAGCGCGTCATCGAAGTCCTTTGCATGAATGAGACAGGCGACCGGCCCGAATATTTCTTCCCGCGCGATACGCATGCGTGCATCGACGTCGGCGAAGAGCGTGGGTTCCATATAGAAGCCCTTGGTTTCGCAATCCTTGAGCGTGCCGCCATAGACGAGCGTTGCCCCCTCGTCGGAACCGAGCTTGACATACTCCAGATTGGACCTCAATTGTTGCTCGCTCACGACCGGGCCGATATCCGTGTACGGCGACAGCGCGTGCCCCACGCGCAATCGCGAGACGCGCTCGACTAGCGCGTCGCGAAACTCCGCGTAGATTCCGGACGTGACAATGATGCGGCTCGTCGCGGTGCATCGCTGCCCTGTCGAATAGAAGGCGCCTTGGATTGCGCAGTCGAGCGCGACTGCCATATCGGCATCGTCTGCGACGACCAACGGGTTCTTGCCGCCCATTTCGAGCTGCATCTTCGCGAACCGCGGACCGGCCGCGGCCATCACTCGAGCGCCGACGCCTGTCGAACCCGTAAAGCTGATGGCTCCGACTTTCGGGTTCGACAATATCGCCTGCCCCGCACCACTTCCGCGTCCCAGTACGAGATTGAACACACCGTCGCCGAATCCAGCGCGGCCGATCACATCGGCCAGCGCCCACGCCGAGGCCGGAACGAGCTCCGCGGGCTTCAGCACGACACAGTTTCCGTACGCCAATGCCGGGGCGACCTTCCATGCCGGGATGGCGATCGGGAAATTCCACGGCGTGATGATGCCCACGACGCCGACAGGTTCTCTGACCACATCGATCGTCATGCCCGGTCGCACGGAATCGAGGCGCTCGCCGCGCTGGCGCAGCACTTCCCCCGAATAAAACTTGAAGATCTGGCCCGCTCTCCTGACCTCCGCGATACCTTCCGGGCGCGTCTTGCCCTCTTCGCGCGAAAGCAGTTCACCCAGCTCCTCGGCTCTCGCGAGGAGTTCGCTTCCCACCTTGTCGAGCGCATCGGCTCGCGCCTGGATCCCGAGCATGCGCCCGCCCTTGAATGCATCGAACGCCGCGTCGATGGCATGGTCCGCGAGCGCTTCGTCGCCGAGTGAGAACTCGTCTACGACATCGGAGGTATCGGACGGATTGACGTCGCGGTAAACATCGCTGCCCGGCACCCACTTCGCGCCGATGTAGCTGTGCTTCATGCGAACACCCCACCGACACTTTGCGCCGATGTGTGGGCGAGCAAGATCTGCTCGATGATGTCGAGGCCTTCATCGACCAATTCGTCGGAGACCGTGAGCGGCAGCATGATTCGCAGCACGTTGCCGTGCGTCCCGCTCGTGAGAAGCAGCAAACCACGCTCGAACGCCTCGGCCTTGACTGCGTTCGCAATCTCGGGAGCGGGTTGCCCCTCCTTGCAGAACTCCACGCCTGTCATCGCGCCGAGACCGCGAACATCGGCGATTTCCGGAACGCGTTGCCGCAACGCATTCATGCGATCACGCAGGCGCTTGCCGAGCGCTTCGCTGCGCGCGCACAGTTGCTCCTCTTCCATTGCGTCGAGGACGGCGAGCGCTGCAACGCATGCCATCGGATGACCTGCGTAGGTGCTCCCGAGTCCGCCGGCCGGGATGGAGTCGAGCACGTCGGCGCGGCCGACGACCGCCGAAATCGTCATGCCGCCCCCGAGTCCCTTCGCGAGCGTCGTCAGATCCGGCACCACGCCCGAATGTTCCATCGCGAACATGCGCCCGGTGCGTCCAATGCCCGTCTGGATCTCGTCGGCCACGAGCAGTATCCCGTGCTCGTCGCAAAGCGCCCGAAGCTGTCTCAGGAATTCCGCGGGCGCCGGAATGTAGCCCCCTTCCCCAAGAACAGGTTCGACGATGATGGCCGCGACACGATCCGGGTCGACTGTATACTTGAACAACCGCTTGATGCCCGCGATCGAGTCCTGGATAGAGATGCCGTGCAGCGCCGACGGATAGGGGGCTTGATAGACATCCGCCGAAGTCGGGCCGAAGCCTGCCTTATAGGGCGCGACTTTTCCGGTGAGCGCCATCGCCATGAAAGTCCGACCATGGAAGGCCCCGTCGAACGAAATGACGGCGGTGCGCTTCGTATAGTGGCGTGCCACCTTGATGGCATTCTCGACGGCCTCGGCTCCCGTCGTCATGAAGAACGCCTTCTTTTCGAAGTCGCCGGGGGCCAGCGACGAGATCCGCTCCGCCAACTCCACGTATGATTCGTAGGCCACGACCTGGAAACAGGTGTGCGTGAACTTTTCGGCCTGTCGCGCAACGGCGCTCGTGATCTTCGGATGGCGATGCCCGGTATTGAGCACGGCGATGCCGGCGCAGAAATCGATGTAGCGCTTGCCTTCCACGTCCCAGATCTCTCCGTTTTCCGCACGCGCAGCGAACAGGGGATGCGCGTTGCCGATACCCTGTGGAATGGCCTTTTGACGGCGGGCCATCAAAGCCCGGTTCGTTTGCTCGGTGTGCGACACGTTCGACTCCTGGTTGTTGAGGTACAGGGCAATCGTCGGAATGCGTCTGGGCTCTGCGACTTTGGCAGGTGTGTGTCTTGCTTCGATTGCCGGACTGTCCGGTCAGAATATGCCGTGGGCCGATGTGGATGCCAGACACATTGGGACAGCGCTATTTGGGCACTGTATGGTTTGGCGAGGCAATACACATCTCACAGCCGGCGCTTTGCCGCTGCGTCGCCACGGCAATATCTTTCGCCACGGATGCAAGCGCTCGACTATGTGCGTTGACGAGCGCGTCGTAGCCAACGCCGCTAACGGGCTCGCGCACCACACTGCGTCCATCAATGGCATTGCCCTTGGACTGCCGTACCGACCAGATCACCGCCAGCGTCACCGCTCCCCCATTTATCGGCGAATCAAAGGTCTGGACGTCAACGGACACCGCATAGGCGCTGCCATTCGCACGCTGCGGATAGACTGACACGACCAAACCGGGGACAAGCTCCATGAGATCGTCAGCCAGCGCGCGGCCAATTTGACTCTTCAGCGGATCGGCCCAGCGAGCGAACTCGTCGATGGATACCCGGTTCGCGTCGATGGTTGAGACGATTTGCGGTCGATCGACCAAATCCGGAATCGTAATCGGACCGATCGCGACCGTCATCGGCTTGATAGCCGGTCTCGACTCGGCAACTCGAACCGCACTCAACGTATAAAACCGTGAAGCGGGCGACGTCGCACATCCCGCGGCGATAATGATCGACACGGTCGTCAACGCCAAAGCGACTGCTCGGTATCGGCTCATGGTTTCTCGTCGGTCTTGCCTCGGATCAGCGCTTCGGGGTGGCGTTCGAGGTATTCCGCCAGCGAGCGAATCGACACCGCCGCCCGCGACAGTTCATGCATCGTCTCGGCAGTGCTCTGCTGCAACGGGGAGTCGCTTTGCAACGTGCGATTCGCAGACGACAGCGCCTCTCGAGCCGCGGCGAGCGTCGCCTTGGCGTCGGGCGCGATATCGGTATTGATCGTTTTCAACAGCACGTCTGCATCGCCGAGCGTTTTGCGCAGGTCGGTGCTGAGTCCCTCGAACGGAATCGCATTGAGCTTGGTGACGAGACTCGTGATGGAGTCCTGCAAGCCCTGCAGGTTACCCGGCACCGTCGGCAATTGCGGCGGCTTATTGCTCCAATCCACTGCCGTCTTGGGGGCCGCTGGAAAGAAGTCGAACGCCACATACAGTTGTCCGGTAAGCAGGCTCCCTGTCCTCAACTGTGCCCGCAGCCCTTTCGATATCAGGTAGTTTGCGAACTGCTTCCCCTCCGCCGATGTGCTCCCGGCGCTACCGTCCCAGTTATCGCGCGAAATCAGACGCTCGGGATAAATGTTCACGTCGACCGGAACGCTGAACTCCCTGGTGGCCGGATCGAAGTGCGCACGGATCGCGGTGACCTCGCCAATGACGATCCCGCGGAAGTCGACCGGAGCGCCAACCGTCAGCCCGCGCACCGACTCCTTGAAGTTCAATACATACTTGTCCACGATCGTGTCATGCGGCTTCATCGCCTCGGCGCGCGTGGCGAAAAGCTCATACTCGCGCAGCGCCTCGGCCTCCGCGCCCTTGGTCGATTCAGGCAGGTTCTCGAAGGCAAGGCCGCCGATGAGGATCGACACCATGGACTCCGTGTCGATCGTCACGCCGGTCGTGTCCAACTTGACGTCGACACCGCTCGCATGCCAGAAGCGTGTGTCGTCCGTTACGTATTTGTCGTAAGGCGCGTTGATGAATACCTGTATCGTCATTCCGGCGCCGTCCGGGTCAAGTGCATACGAGACTATCTGACCCACCTGGAGCCGCCGGAAAAAGATGGGGGAACCAATATCGAGCGAGCCGATATTTTTGCTCTTAAGCATGAACGCTCGCCCGGGCGTGCCCGTGGCGAGGACTGGCGGTGACTCGAGACCGACGAAATCGCGTCGAGCCTTTTCCGATCTGCCGATGTCCATGCCGATATGGGAACCGGATAGCAAGGTGCTGATGCCCGATACCGTGCCGCCGGCAATACGCGGTCGGACGACCCAGAAGCGGGTATCGTCGACGAGCATGCTGGCCGCGCTGCGAGTCATTTCGGCACTGGCAACCACAGTCTTGTGATCGTCCGAAAGCGCAAGACCTTTGATCACGCCGATGTCGACGTTCTTGAACTTGATCTTCGTCTTGCCGGCCTCGATGCCGTCGGCTGTCGCGAAGCGGATGGTGATGGTCGGCCCCCTTTGCATGATCGACTGCACGAGCAGGCCGCCGGCAATCAAAATGGCCACGAGCGGTACGATCCACACAATCTGTATACGGCGTCTCGACCGCTTCGCAGCGACTGCTGTCGGAAAATCGACCGCGTCTTCGTTCTCTTTCCGTCCCGACAACTTATTCACTTTCCCACTCCACTGCATCCCAGATAAGCCGGGGATCGAACGACAAGGCGGCAAGCATGGTCAGCACGACGACCGCTCCAAATGCAATCGCACCAGGACCGGCATCGATCGTGGCCAGCGAGCCGAACTGCACGAGCGCAACCAGGATCGTGATGACGTAGATATCGAGCATCGACCATCGGCCGACTAGTTCCACCGCCCGGTAGATGCGGGCTCGCATTCGCGGGACGACGGAAGAGCGCAACTGAGTGCTCCAGGCGAGATAGGTGAGCAACAGGATTTTGACCATCGGCACGACAACGCTAGCGATGAACACGACGATGGCAAGCACCGATGACCCGGAGGTCCAGAGAAACGCGACGCCGCTCAGAATCGTGTCGGATTTGGCACCAAACACCGTACTAGTAACCATGACCGGCAGGAGTACAGCTGGGATGTAGAGGACCATCGCGGCCGATAGAAATGCCCAGGTGCGGGCGAGACTGTGAGGCTTGCGAAGGTGCAACACCGCGCCACAGCGTGGACATATCCCGCCCTGGAAGTCAGCGAAAGGTTTCGATACCAGGCTGCAGTCGTGACATATGAATAGCCCCGTGCGAGCCGCGGTTAGCGCCGTCGCGGTCTTCCTCGATACGAGCGACGCGGCATTGCTATCCGTGAAGCTGTTGATGCATGCGCAACTATCGGCCGGATTGAACGAGACCCCAGCGGCTGCGAGCAGCACCATCACCGAACCGAAGGCCCACATCCCGAAACCGGGAATGACGGTCGCGAAGTGCTCGAGCTTGACGAGCGCGACCAGCATAGCGAGCATGAGTACTTCGATCATTGCCCAGGGCGCAACATGCTTGAGCACGCGAAGAGCGAGCGCAGGACGGTAAGGCGAACGCCCCATGCGCAACGGCAAAAGCAGATAGATGACTGCCCCGATGTTCAACGAAGGCATCAGGATCGTCGTCACAAAGACGAGAGCGGCCAAAGGCCACATTCCGTCGCCCCACAACGACGCGATCGTCCCTAACAATGTCGTTTCCACGAATGCGCCCTTGGCCCACAGCTCGACGATCGAAAAGCAGTTCGCGACCGCAAACAAAACGGCGGCTGGCAGGGTCAGCGCCAGCGCGCGATCGTGCGTCGCCGGCAGGCTGCGATAGAGAACCGCATCGCAGCGTCGGCAGCGGGCAGTACCGTGTTCCGGTAGCTGCGCCGTCCACTGGAGAAGATCGCATTCGTGACATGCGACAAGCTTGGCTTCATTCATTTTTGGACATTCCGGTTTCGGACGCGGCGCACAACGGGCAGCTCATGAGAGGCAGCAGATTCACTCTGCTAGAGAAACGTGTAAAACCGGACAGACGGTTTGTTAATTGGACAAACGTCGGATCGAGTTCGGCACCGGCAACTCGGCCGAACGTTGTCGGCCTGGTGTCCTCAGGCCAACACCAACGCTAGCCAGCCGATGAGTTCACAGCGCGATGTCAGCCCGCGGACCGCGCGGAACGACGTTTCCTGGGTAACGTTCGCACCTCCCAGCTCTTTTCGTCGAGGAGCCTGTCGAACAGACGCTTGCGAGCCGATTCGCTCAACGTCGACATACCCAGCAAAGCGTGAAACGCGATACCGCTGGCCGCGAAGTATCGCAGCAGCGACAAGTCCGGGTCGGCCGCGCCATCTTTCACGGCCTGCATGACTGCTTCGTCAGACGTCTTCATATCTTCGACCAAGGCCGGACTCTCGATCAGCGCGGCGAGACTGGCCCGCGCCACGGAATACGGCTGCTTGATGGCTTCTTGGAAAATCGCGATCTGGGCCGCGAGGATCGGTTCGGCCTTGGTCGAGCCTTCCTTCTGCAGATAGTCGCGAGCGATCTGCTCGAACTGCTGCCGCTGATAATCGAGCAGCGCGCAGAGCACGCCGTGCCGCGTACCGAACTGATGCAGGAGCCCGCCCTTGCTGATGCCGCTTTCGCGCGACAGCGAATCGAACGTCAGTCCACCGACACCATCCCGCGTCAGGATGGTAAGCGCGGCTTCAATTGCTTTTCTGCGGGAGATCTCCGAGCGAGTCTGATTGTCCATTGTCGATATCGGTGGCGTTGCGACGATTGCGGCGGGGCGTTGGGGGCTCGCTAAGCCGACGAGGAAATTATACCGTCGCCTTTGCATAAAAACAATCCGTCTAGACGGTTTACAAAGCAGCACGGCAATGCTACTGTCCGGTCTCGTCGAATCCGCCCGGAACAGAGGGTTTCCTAGGCTCGAACTGCCCTTTCAAGGAAGGCAAAATGCTCAAGAAAAACGTCGTCCCGCTTCTTCTCACTGCGGCCACCGTGTTGGCGCTGTCGGCATGCGCCGGTGTGCAGCCGGTTCCCTACACGGGTATTTCCTCGTCGTCACACATGCAGCAAAACCGCGACGACGACGCCGGCAAGGTGCCGTACAAATACAGTGCCCTCGCGGCCTGGTCGCGATACACGCGGGTGCTCGTGGACCCGGTCGTCGTCTATCAGGGCAGTGACAACCAGTTCGGTGACATGAAGGCGGAGGACCGGACCGAGCTTGCCGATTACATGGGAAAGACGTTCGCGGAAAAGCTGGGCACTCGCTTCCAAATCGCGCAACAGTCGGGCCCCAACACACTGCGCATCAAGCTGACCTTGACCGGCGCGGAAAAAACAAAACCGCTGGTTGGGCAGTTCATGCACTTCGACCTGGCAGGCAATCTCTATAACGGCGTGCAGTCGGTCCGCGGCGGACAGGGGGCGTTCAGCGGTTCGGTTTCCTACGCCGTGGAAATCTATGACAGCAGCAACGGCCAGCTGCTGAAGGCCTATGTGTCGAAGCAATATCCCAACGCGATGAACCTTGTGGCAGCCTTCGGCTCATTGGGCGCCGCAAAGACCGGCATTGACAAGGGGGCCGACGCGTTGGTCGCCGAGCTTCACTGACACGACTACCGAATCCGCACCAATCGCATCTTCGATCGCGCGACCGAGGTCGGCCATGCCGGCGCAGCCCAGCACGATCGCGTCGGCGGCATCTTCCTCGAGCGCGCGGCGGCACTCGTCAGTGATCAGCCGCCGCGCCCCGCTGCCCGGCTGATCGAGATCGAGCACGGCGACATCGATTGCCCGCACGTTGCGGTAGAACCGCTTCATCCCATAGCGCTCGGCCAGATGCCAAGCCATTCCTGTCGTACGGGAAAGCGTCAACCGTGACGAGCGAGAACGCGAGGAAGTTGACCGGCAGCCCCCAGAAATTGCCACGCTTCACGCTCGCCAGTACAGTGCATCTGCCCGAGTCTTGTGCACGATCGACGCGTGACGGCCGCATGAAATTGTTAACAATCTGCCGCCGCGATCGCACACCAGCTCACTTCATGCACAATATGGCATCTTCAAATCAGTGAGCACTTACGGTGGCCATCCACTTGGATCTTGGCGATCTGCAGGCATTCACAGCGCTGGTCAAGCTCGGTAACTTCCGCAAGGCCGCCGAATCGATCAACATCTCGCAGCCGGCACTGAGCCGACGAATCGATAAGCTTGAAGAGGCACTTGGCGTGCGCCTGTTCGAGCGCACCACGCGCCGTGTGTACCTGACGACGGTCGGCCAGGCCTTCGCGCCGAGCGCCGAGCAGTTGCTGGATGATCTGGACGCCGCGCTGCTCAGCATCCGCGAGGTATCGTCGAGCCACCTGGGGCACGTGACGATTGCATGCGTGCCGTCGGCTGCGCACTATTTTCTGCCAACCGTCATCGCGCAGTATCGTCTTCGCTATCCGCGTATCCGCGTCAAGCTCTTCGACGCGAGCGCGACCGAAGTATTGAACGCGGTCAAGAACGGTGAAGCCGACTTCGGCGTTGGCTTCGTCGGTAGTCAAGACGCTGACGTCGAATTCAAGCTGCTTATGCAAGATCGATTTGTCGTGGCATGCCGACGCAACCATCCGCTGGCGAGTAAGAAGCGCGTTTCGTGGAGCGAGTTCTATGAACACGACTACGTGTCGGTCGACAAGACGTCTGGAAACCGCCTGCTGCTCGACCAGGCGCTCGGGGCCATCGCACCGCGCGCACCGAGCGTCTGTGAAACGCGCCATGTGACTACCACGCTCGGGCTCGTCGAAGCCGGGCTCGGAATTGCCGCCGTGCCGTCCATGGCGATGCCTCAGTCCGAGCATCCGTTACTGACGAGCGTACCGCTCGTCGACCCGGTAGTGACGCGACGCGTCGGTCTCGTGAGCCGCCGCGGTCGCCAGCTGACACCCGCGGCGCAAGAGTTCTACCGCATGGTCGTCGACTTACAAGGCGCACGGGGCCCCCGCGGCGCCGCGAAAAAAACAATGCGAAGGGAATCGTGAGCCGCTCGGGCAGGTGCGCTCAAAAGTGTTTCTCGGTCAGGTTCGGCAGCGCCATCGAACATTATTGGACATGGACCGTTGCCGCAGCCCTGCCCCCTGCCCGCGCGCGGATCAGCTCAATGCTGACTGACCGGTTGGAGACCTGTCGATTCGACCACAGGCCGGGCCTCGGGCGACGAGAGATAATCGAGCAGCGCCTTGGCTTCCCGAGGATGCGACGTACCGGTCGGAATACCCGCGGCGTACCGCGTGACGGACTGCACGGATTCAGGAATCGTGCCGACGAACGTTACGCCCTTGACGGGCAGCAACTCGCTGACCTGTT
The DNA here is from genome assembly GCF_002934455.1 of Trinickia symbiotica. Classification (GTDB taxonomy): domain Bacteria; phylum Pseudomonadota; class Gammaproteobacteria; order Burkholderiales; family Burkholderiaceae; genus Trinickia; species Trinickia symbiotica. The sequence continues at coordinate 152,472 of NZ_PTIR01000011.1, forward strand.
GAAAGCCGACCTCATAGTCACCCGTCGCAACCACCGATGCAACAGGAATCCGTGGAATCATCTTCGCCTTTTGCTTGACGTCGTCTTCGATACCGAGCTTCTTGAAAAGCTCGCGCTCGATATATACGCCGCTTGCGCTGTCGGAATAGGCGATAGACTTCGCGTGCAACAGCGTCTGCCGCAATGCATCGAGCGAACTGATATCCGGTTTCGGCGCGCCTTCGCGAACAACCATGCCGATGCGTGAATCGGCGAGCTCGACACGGGAGCCAGGGATGACTTTGCCTTGCTTGATCAGATCGTCGAGTGCATAGCCGACCATGATCACGACATCGGCGGGCTCGCCGCGCGCAAGCCGGTTCGGTATGGCGGCGGCGGACTTGCCCATTGACGGCCCTTGGATCGTATTCAGCGTGTTTCCTGTTGCCGCGGCGAAGCGCGGACCGAGCAACTGATACGCCGCCGTGAAGCCGCCAGAGGTCATCACGTGCAGCTCCGCGCTTTGCACGTTCGTCGCGGCAACCGTGCTGCCAATAAACGCGACGGCAAGGCACTTCAGCAAAACGGCTCGAAAAATGCGCATCATCAAACGTCTCCTCTTATTGTGATTGGACCGCACCCAGTGCAGTCGGCACGCGCCGGTACAGCACGAACGTCGCGCAGCAGGCGCAGGCGGCGGCAAAGCTCAGCCAGTATCCCGGTGCGGCCTTGTCGCCCGTCCATTGAATCAGCGCCGTGGAAATCGCGGGCGTGAAGCCGCCGAACACGGCCGTTGCCAGACTGTATGCGAGAGAGAAGCCGGCCACGCGTACCTCGGCGGGCATGATCTCGGTGAGCGCGACCACCATCGCACCGTTATAGACGCCGTACATGAAGGACAGCCATAGCAGGACCCCGAGCATGCTCGTGAAGCTGGGCGCATGCGCGAGCCAGGAGAGCACCGGATACGCGGTCAGCACAGCGAGCACACTCATGCCGATCAAAAGCGGACGGCGGCCAAAACGGTCCGACAGCGCACCGCCAATTGGCAACCAGATGAAATTCGACACGCCGATACATAGTGTGACAAGCAAGCTATCGGCCGTACTCAGGTGCAGCACCGTCTTGCCGAACGTGGGCGCATAGACGGTGATGAGGTAAAAGCTCGTGGTGGTCATCGCGACCAGCATCATGCCGGCGAGCACGATGGCCCAGTGTCGAGCCAGCGTGCGGAATACCTCACGCACATTGGCCCGATGCTGGCGCTGCTCGAACGCTCGGGTTTCCGTGAGATTGCGGCGCAGCGCGAAGATGAAAGGCACGATCAGGCAGCCGACGAAGAACGGCACCCGCCACCCCCATTCGGCGATCATGCTCTTGCTGAGCCATTGGTTCAGCGCGAATCCGAGCGTGGCCGCGACGACGATCGCGACCTGCTGGCTCGCCGACTGCCAACTCGTGTAGAAGCCTTTGCGGCCCGGCGTCGCCATCTCGGCCAAGTAGACCGAGACTCCGCCGAGCTCCGCGCCGGCCGAGAAACCCTGCAGCAGACGGCCTAGCAGCACGAGCGCAGGTGCGGCGAGGCCGATGCTGGCATAGCCAGGCACGAAGGCTATGAGAATCGTGCCGACAGCCATGAGCGAAAGCGTGACGATCAGGCCCTTGCGGCGACCGACATCGTCTATATATGCGCCAAGGACAATCGCGCCGATCGGTCTCATCAAAAAGCCCGCGCCGAACACGGCGAAAGTCATCATCAAGGAGGCGAACTCGCTCGACGACGGGAAGAAAACCGCGGCGATTTGCGTCGCATAGAAGCCGAACAGGAAAAAGTCGAACTGCTCGAGGAAGTTGCCGGCGGTAACGCGGAGTACGGTCGCGCTTGCACGACCGCGATCGGAAGCGATGGCGGCTGATTGTTGCATGGAGGTGTCTCCTGACGGTTCTAGTTCATGCGCCGCAGGCAGGTCATGCGATGAGCTACTGAGCGACCACGCATTGTTCTTTGGAACGGCCTCCGATGTGAAGTGCAAGTTTCGGATCGATTGATGCGCAATGTCGATCAATCGATGGTGATGGCCGCTCGCCACCTCTGTCCTACATTGCTGCGCGAATCCGTCGAGAGTTTCAGGCGTCGCTATCATCGGAGCCATTCGTCCGCCGGGAAGCTGCGGCGCCTGACTGGCAGCGAGGAGCGTTCTCTGATCGTCGTGACGAGCGTTTCAATCGCTTCCGTCGCGGCATTTCATCTTCTGCCGCCACCGGTGCTCGGCGCGCTCGTCTGCCTCGCGGCATGGGGCGCGGCCCTCGGAGCCGGAGCGCCCTCGGCGACGACCGTGCTGGCCGAACGTTCGGGCCAAGACAAGGGCATGGTGCTGGCAACCGCCGAGACGCTCAACAACGTCGTCATCGTGTCACTCGTCCCCATCGCATCGATGACGCTCGAGACTGGGTCAATCGCTATCGCGACAGCGGTCTTCTCAGTGGGATTGGGTATAGGCGCCGCGCTAACGCTGTACGACGCGCTGTTTGGACTCTCTCGGAACCGGTAGACACGCTTGGCCTATGATCGGCGACGTGGAAAAACTGCGGACTACAGGGGCGATCTACGGACCGTAGAAAAAGACAAAGCCTTGATCTCTCAAGGCTTTTCTGACTGTTCTGTGCTTCCCCGGATTATCGGGTGGTGGAGGTAAGCGGGATCGAACCGCTGACCTCTTGCATGCCATGCAAGCGCTCTCCCAGCTGAGCTATACCCCCTTGCAGAACAGAAACGAGATTCTATATGCCCTTCTGTAACTTGTAAATACCCCTTACATCGCTTCGTGCAGTTTCCGGTGCACGAGCAAAACACGCCGCACCGCGACCGCGACCACCGCGCCGTCCGCGCCCGCAATCAGGTGGCCGACAAGCCCTTCTCGATTCGCGCCACCGCCGCTTCGCGACCGACGAGCGCAAGCACTGCGTCGATCGACGGCGTATGCGTCGTGCCGACAACGAGAAGCCGCACCGGCATCGCGAGCTGCGGCATCTTGAGCTTGTGGGCGGCGAGCGTCGCCTTCATCGCCGCCGCGATGCCCTCTTTCGTCCAGTCGGCCGAACGCAAGGCCGCGGCCAACTCCGCGAGCGCCGGGCGAACCGCGTCAGTGACATGCTGAGCCAACGCATCCGCCTCGGGCGCGGGCATGCGATAGAACATCGCGGAAGTTTCGGCGATCTCCTTGATCGTCGTCGCCCGATCCTTCATGAGCGCGATGACGCCGACGAGATCGGGGCCGCTCGCGAGCGTCGCTTCATCAATCCCGACCTCGTCGAAAAAAGGCTTCGCGAGTTCGGCCAGACGCGCGTTATCGGCTTCCTTGATGTAGTGGTTGTTGAGCCAGTTCAGCTTGTTGTGGTCGTATTGCGCCGGCGACTTGCCGAGGTGCTCGAGATCGAACCATTCGACAAACTGCTCGCGCGAAAAGATTTCTGCATCGCCGTGCGACCAGCCGAGCCGAGCCAGATAGTTCAGCACGGCCTCGGGCAAGTAACCCGCGTCGCGATAGCCCACGACGCTCACTGCACCGTGGCGCTTGCTCATCTTCTCGCCCGCTTCGTTGAGCACCGTGGGCAGATGCGCATAGATCGGCGGCTCGGCACCGAGCGCACGCATGATGTTGATTTGCCGCGGGGTGTTGTTGACGTGATCGTCGCCGCGAATCACATGGGTGATCCGCATATCGATATCGTCGACGACCACGCAGAAGTTATAGGTCGGCGTACCGTCGGGCCGTGCAATGACGAGATCGTCGAGCTCGTCGTTCGAGATCTCGACGCGCCCTTTCACCGCATCGTCCCAGGCGACCACGCCCGCGAGCGGATTCTTGAAGCGAATTACGGGGTCGACGCCGGCAGGCGGCGTCGGCAGGACTTTGCCCGGCTCGGGGCGCCAGGTTCCATCGTAACGCGGCTTGAGCCCCGCCTCGCGTTGCCGCTCGCGCAGCGCGTCGAGCTCCTCCGTCGACATGTAGCACGGATAGGCGAGCCCTTTCTCGACCATCTGCGCAACCACTTCGCGGTAGCGGTCCATGCGCTGCATCTGGTAGTAAGGGCCTTCGTCGTAATCGAGGCCGAGCCATGCCATGCCTTCGAGAATCGCATCGACGGAAGCGGCGGTCGAACGTTCGACGTCAGTGTCCTCGATGCGCAGTACGAACGTCCCCTTCATCTTGCGCGCAAACGCCCACGGATAGAGCGCGGAGCGGATGTTGCCGAGATGGATGAAGCCCGTGGGGCTCGGGGCGAAACGGGTACGGACGGTAGACATAGGCGAGTTAGCGCGCGAAAGCGGCGATGCGGACGGCGAAAAAGAGACCGCAATTATAACGTGTGACGCAAACACGCCTCGCCGCGCCGAGCGCGTCGTCGAGCGCGGAATGGATACGACACCGGGCGCTCGCGAGCGGCCGTTTGCCTTATGATGTGCCCGCGCGCCGTCCAGGCTTCGTCGCATCACACAGGCAGTGGCGTGGATCAACGCTGCCTGCGAGCGACCCGTCCGCTTGTTCGGGACACGGCGCATTCACTGCAGTTGGAGACATCGTTTGAGCTCATCTTCATCCCGCCCGCCGCGCCTTTCACGGCGCGGTTTCTCGATCGCCTGTGCCTCGGCCCTCCTCGGCGCCTGCGCGTCGCCGCCCTCGAAAACCACGAGCGACACCACCTCCGCACTCGCGCCGAGCACGCCCGTCGCACCGATTCCTCCGCGCCCCTTCAGGATCGGCCTCGCCCTCGGTGGCGGCGCGGCTCGCGGGTTCGCCCACATCGGCGTCATCAAGGCGCTAGAAGCGCGCGGCTTGCACGCCGACATCGTCTGCGGCACCAGTGCGGGCTCCGTCGTGGGAGCGCTCTACGCGTCGGGGATGACGGGCATTGCGATCAACAAGCTCGCATTGACGATGGACCAGGCGTCCATCAGCGACTGGGCGATGCCGTTTCGCGCACGCGGCTTCCTGCAAGGCGTCGCGCTGCAGAACTACGTCAATGCAACGCTCGCCAACCGGCCGATCGAAAAGATGGCGAAGCCGCTCGGCATCGTCGCGACGGATCTGCGCACGGGCCAGCCAATCCTCTTTCAGCGCGGTAACACCGGTGTCGCCGTGCGTGCGTCATGCAGCGTTCCGTCGATTTTCGAACCCGTGACGATCGGCGGGCACGAGTATGTGGATGGCGGGCTCGTGAGTCCCGTTCCGGCATCGTTCGCGCGCCGCATGGGTGCCGACTTCGTCGTGGCCGTCGACATCTCGGCCAACCCCGAAACGGCGCTCACGCAAAGCTCGTTCGACGTGCTGCTTCAGACATTCACGATCATGGGTCAAACGATCAAGACCTACGAGCTTGAGAAATACGCCGACTTCGTGATTCGCCCGAATCTCGCCGCGATGAGCGGGAGCGACTTTGGGCAACGAAATGCGGCTATCCTCGCTGGCGAGGAGGCCGTTGCCAAGGCGTTCGGGCAACTCGAACAAAAACTGGCGGCAAGTCAGGCGCGCGCGGCGTAGTCAGCAATGGGGCGAATTCGCGATAATGATCTTCCATCAACCTTTGGGTCGACAACGCTCGAGCAGCCCTCGCCGAGAGGGTTTCCTCATACGAGGATGAGCCCTCCCGCGTCGCTCGTTCATTTTGGGTTATTTGCAAGCGCTACCGGTACCCGAGAAGAGATCTGCCTCCGGCGGTTTTGGGACGTCGGCGAGTAACTCGCTCAACCGAAAAGTATGGCGAATTGAGTTGGGCGTGAAAACGCCGCTCCTCGCCTGCAAAACTACAGGGCGACAAGACGCGTTCGACTAGGATTTAGGGGGCGGAACGGACGTCCGTAAGCGAGGCCCTGAGAAGGGGCCCCGTTTGAGAGAAGTACCGGAAACGGCTCAGTTGCTACCCTTCGCGTCCATGCTCACGCGTTGGCGCAACTGCTCCGCTGGAAAATCGGTCTCGACTCGGCGCGCGCCGGTGAAGCGCTTTTCCCAGTAACGATCGTCGAGATCGTCGACGCGGATCGTGCTACCCGTCGAGGGCGAATGCACGAACTTGTTGTCGCCGATATAGATGCCGACGTGAGAAAACGTCCGACGCATCGTATGGAAAAACACGAGATCGCCGGGCTTCAAATCGGTGATCCGCACCTTTTCGCCCACCCGGCTCATCTCCTCGGCGCGGCGCGGCAGCGCCAAACCGAGCGTGTCCTGGAAGACGTAACGGACGAATCCGCTGCAATCGAGCCCCGAATCGGGGGAATCGCCGCCCCAGCGATAGCGCACGCCAATCATGTTCAGCGCGCCGACGACGACATCGCCGGCCTTGCCCGCCATTCCCGACAGAAACGCCTTCGCGCGGCCGCCACTGGTCGTGGGCGCCGGGACGGCTTGCGAATCAGGGGAAGGAGCGACGAAAAGAGGGGTAGGCGCGGCGCCGGGTTGAATCGAGATTGCGGTGCTTTGCGACAAATTGTTCGCTTCGTCTGCGAACGCGCTGGCAGCCGCTGTCATTAGCGCGCCAACTAGCATTACGGTGACGACGCGCGAGCGAGCCTGGGCAAAGTATCGATGCTGCATCGGTCGGTAGAATTTGCTTAAGAATCAGCGGTCTGGCGAAAAGTTTGGACGATACTAGCCAGAATGTAACTAGTTGTCAAAAGAATTTAAAAAAACGATAACAGGACGCGATCAGCGCCCGGGGCCTGGCATTTTCACGCCTGCCCTGTCCCCATGCTTGCGGCCAGCAGCCTTTGTGTATACGAATGCTCGGGAGTCGAAAATATCTTCTCGACATCACCCGTCTCGACGATCGCGCCGTTTTGCATAACGACGACACGATGCGCCATCGCGCCGATGACCGCGAGGTCATGACTGATGAATATAAAGCCGAGATTGTATTTATGCTGCAGTGCGGTCAGCAGCGCCAACACCTGCTGCTGAATCGAGACGTCGAGCGCGCTCGTGGGTTCATCGAGTATAAGCAAGCGCGGTTCCAGGACAAGCGCGCGTGCGATCGCAATCCTCTGACGTTGGCCGCCGGAGAACTCGTGCGGATAGCGCGCGAGTGCGGTGCGATCGATCCCCACTTCGCGCAGCATGGCGATGACTTTTTCGCGCCGGGCCGCCCTGCCGAGTTCAGGCCGATGCAGCTCGAGCCCTTCCCCGACGATCCGCTCGACCGTGTGGCGCGGCGAGAGCGAGCTGAACGGATCCTGAAAGACAACCTGCATATTCGATCGCAGCAGCGTGCGCTCGCGCCCGCGGTAGCTCGCGAGCGCACGCCCCTGAAACTCGATCGCGCCCTGGGACGCGCGCTGCAGGCCCAGCAGCGCCATCGCGAGCGTCGACTTGCCGGAGCCGGACTCGCCGACGATGCCGAGCGTCTCCCCTTGGCGTACGGCGAGGCTCGCGTTGGAGACAGCGGTGAAGCGCCCGGCCCGAAACCAGCCGGCGATACCGGTTGCTCGCGTGCGAAACGTCACCGAGACGTCGCGCGCATCGAGCACGGTCGGGGCGATCGGCAGGACGGGATGAACGGCTCGCTGCGGGCGGCTCTCGATGAGGCGGCGCGTATAAGGATGCTGCGGCTCGGCGAAAATCCGCTCGACGGGTCCGCTTTCGACGAGCACGCCCTTCTCCATCACGGCCACGCGCTGGGCGAAGCGGCGCACGAGATTCAGATCGTGCGTGATGAGCAGCACGGCCATGCCGCGCCGCTCGGCCTCGTGGATCTGCAGCTCGAGCAGGAGATCGACGATCTGCGCGCGAATCGTCACGTCGAGCGCCGTCGTCGGCTCGTCGGCGAGCAACAGCCGCGGACGACATGCAAGCGCCATCGCGATCATCGCGCGCTGCCGCTGGCCGCCCGATAGCTGATGCGGATAGCTGGTCACGCGCTTTTCGGGTTCGCCGATGCCCGTGCGTGCGATGAGCGCGATCGCGCGCCGACGCGCCTCGTCGGCCGACACCCCGTCGTGCGCGACGATCGTCTCGGCGATCTGCTCCCCGATCGTATAGAGCGGGTTAAGGGCCGTCATCGGCTCCTGAAAGATCATCGCGATATCAGCGCCGCGCAGTCCCCGCATTTCGCGCTCGCTTTTCATCATCAAGTCTTCGCCCGCGAACCGAATCGCCCCGCTTACTTCGGCATCACGCAACAGACGCAGTATGGCGAGCGCCGTCACTGTCTTCCCCGAGCCCGATTCGCCGACGAGCGCAACGCGTTCGCCGCGCGCGATCGCGAACGTCACATCGCTGACGGCAACGGTGTCGCCGAACGACACGCGCAGATTTTCGAGCGAAAGCAGCGGCTCGCCGTTGGCTTCATGCTCCGCTCGCGCCTCACGGGTCGGCTTCGAACTCACTGGTTGCCTCCCGCGCGCATCGCATCGGCAATACGCGTATCGAGCGCGTTGCGCAACGCATCGCCCATGAACGTCAGCAACAACAGCGTGGCGACGAGTACCCCGAACGTCGCAACGGAAATCCACCAGGCATCGAGATTCGCTTTACCCTCGGAGAGCAGCTCGCCGAGGCTCGGCGTCGGGGGCGGCACACCGAGGCCGAGAAAATCGAGGCTCGTGAGCGCGAGAATCGAACCGCTCATCCGGAACGGCAGGAACGTGATGACGGGGGTCATGCTGTTCGGCAGCACATGGCGCCAGATGATCTGCCAATTGGATAGACCCATCGCGCGCGCGGCGCGCACATAGTCTTGCGTCCGGTTACGCAGGAATTCGGCGCGCACGTAATCGGATAGGCCGATCCAGCCGAACAGCGACAGCAGCACAACGAGCAGTAGCAGGCTCGGCTCGAAGATCGACGCGAAGATGATCAACAGATAAAGCTCGGGCAGCGAGCTCCAGATCTCGATTAAGCGCTGCCCGATGATATCGATTCGGCCTCCGAAATAACCCTGCACGGCGCCCGCGACGATGCCGAGAACGCTGCCGATGAACGTCAGCACGAGCCCGAACTCGACGGAAATACGAAACCCGTAGACGAGCCGGGCGAAGACGTCGCGGCCCTGCTGGTCGGTGCCCAGCCAATTTTCGTGCGACGGCGGCGCGGGGTTCGCCGCTTTCGAAAAGTAGTTCAGCGTGTCGTAGTAATAGTGATTGAGCGGATAGACGGCGAAGTTGCCGGGCAACGCGAACCGATGCCGGACGTAGGGATCGAGATAGTCGGCCGGCGTCGGGAAATCGCCGCCGAACGCCGTCTCCGGGTAGGTCTTCACGAGCGGGAAATAAAGCCTGCCGTCATAGCGCACGACGAGCGGCTTGTCGTTCGACCATATCGGCCCCGCGAGGCTCAGGACGAACGCGACGACAAAGACGATGAGGCTCCAGTAGCCGAGACGCTGTGCCTTGAAGCGGCGCCAGACACGGCGCGCGGGCGTCGGCGAGACGAACGCGGCCGGCAGGTCGCGGCGCGGTTCGGCGTCGGTGTCGAGACGGGGACGGGCTCGGCTCAAATCAGCGCTCCAGTTGCTCGAATTGAATGCGCGGATCGACCCAGACGTAGCAGAGGTCCGAAATGAGCTTCGTCGCGAGCCCGATCAGCGTGAACAGATAAAGCGTGCCGAGCACGACGGGATAGTCGCGCCGCACGACCGACTCGTACGAGAGCAGGCCGAGACCGTCGAGCGAAAACAGCGTTTCGATCAGCAGGCTGCCCGTGAAGAAGGCACCGATGAACGCGGCCGGAAAGCCCACGACGAGCGGCAGCATCGCATTGCGAAAGACGTGCTTCCACAGCACGCGCCGCTCGCCGAGGCCTTTGGCGCGCGCCGTCAGTACGTACTGTTTCTTGATCTCATCGAGAAACGCGTTCTTCGTCAGCATGGTCACGACGGCGAAACTGCCGACCACCGATGCCGTCACCGGCAGCGCGATATGCCAGAGATAGTCGACGATCTTGCCGCCGATCGAGAGCTGAGAGAAATTGTCGGAGACGAGTCCGCGCAATGGAAAGATCTGCAGGAACGAGCCCCCGCCGAACAGCACGAGCAGCAGCACGCCGAGCACGAAGCCTGGGATCGCATAGCCGACGAGTACCACGAGACTCGTCGCCACATCGAACGGCGAACCGTTGCGGATCGCCTTCGCAATCCCGAGCGGCACCGATATCAGATAAGTCAAAAAGAACGTCCACAACCCGATGCTGATGGAGACAGGCAGTTTCGAAATCACGAGCGACCAGACGCTTTGATGACGGAAGTAGCTTTGCCCCAGATCGAACCTCGCAAAGCGCGAGAGCATCAGCCAATAACGCGTGAGCGGCGGCTTGTCGAATCCGTAGAGCGCTTTCAGTTGCGCCATCTGCCGGGCATCGACGCCCGTGTGCGCGCGCAGGCCGAACGGCGGCGCCGCGGCCTGCCCTTCCTGCGCGGTTCCCTTGCGCAACTCGTAGGCGAGCTGCTCGACGGGACCGCCGGGCACGAATTGAATGACGATGAACGTGAGCGTCAGCACGCCGATCAACGTCGGGATCATCAACAACAGGCGTCTAAGAATATAGGCCCACATGGTCAGTCATCCTCGGGAGCGCGGATCGAGCCACCACATCGTTACGATCCAGTCCTCCGCCGAATAGTACAGCGGTAGCGTATCGGGGTAGCGCAGCTCGCGCTTGTACGCAATGCGATGCGTCGTGCTGAACCAATGCGGCACGACGTAGTAGCCGTTCATCAACACGCGATCGAGTGCATGCGTCGCGTCGACGAGGTCCTCCTTCGTCTGCGCACCGACGAGCGAGTGCAGGATGGCGTCGACGGCGGGCGACTTGAGCCCGATCATGTTGTCGGAGCCGGGCTCGTCGGCCGACTTGCTGCCGAAACGCGATACTTGCTCGACGCCCGGCACTTGAACGCCGGGATAGCGCAGCGAGGTCATGTCGAAATCGAACGTCTCGTAGCGCTTCTGGATCAGGGCGAAGTCGGCGGCCCGAAAATTGGCCTTGATCCCGAGTTTCGCCAGGTTGCGCGCATAGGCCGCGACGATGGGCTCCATCGCGCCGCGCGAACTTTCGTCTTCGAGAACGTCGAATTCGAACGGCTGACCGTTGGCATTGCGCAGCGCACCGTTGCGATAGGTCCAGCCAGCCGCGGCAAGCAACGCCCTCGCCTTCAGCAGGTTCGCACGCAGCGAATTCGGCGGGTCCGTATCGGGCTGCACGGGCATGGGGCCGAAAACAGCCGGATCCAGTTGCGCGCGCAACGGATTCAGAAGCTTCAGCTCACCTTGCGTCGGCATTCCCGTCGCCTGCAGATCGCTGTCCGCGAAATAGCTTTGCAGCCGCGTATAGGCGCCGAAGAACAGACGGCTGTTGAGCCACTGAAAATCGAATGCGAGATCGAGCGCCTTGCGCACGCGCAGATCTTGAAATAGCGGGCGGCGCAGATTCATGATGTAGCCCTGCATGCCCGCACCGTTGTGCTGCCGAAACTCGCGCTTGATGAGCTCGCCGTCGTCGAATCGCTTGCCGACGTCGCGCCGTGCCCAGTTTCGCGCCACGTATTCGACGAGCGCGTCGTACTCGCCGGCCTTGAATGCCTCGAGCCGGGCCGTGTTGTCCGAGTAGAGCTTGTAGGTGACGCGATCGAAGTTGTCCGTCCCGATTCGCACGGGCAACGATGCGCCCCAATATGAAGTGTCGCGCCGGTAAGTGATGGTATGGCCGCCGTCGTAGCTCTCGATCAGGTACGGTCCGCTGCCGATCGGCTTTTCGAATGCGAGCTGATCGAACGGCACGCGCGTGCCGTCGGGCTTCATGCCCCACTTGCGCGAAAACACGGGCATCGCGCCGGCGATCAGCGGCAACTCGCGGTTGGGCTGGCGAAAGTCGAAGCGGATCGTCGCGGGATCGACGGCGACCGCGCGCGAAATCTCGGCGAAATAGGCCGCGAACTGCGGGGCGGCCAGCCGGCTCGTCAGTGTATCGAACGAGTATTTGACATCGGCGGCCGTCACGGGGTCGCCGTTCGAAAAGCGCGCGCGCGGATTGATGTGGAACGTGACCGACAGGCGATCGGGCGCGACGCGGATATCGTCGGCAAGCAGGCAATACGCCGTGGCCATTTCATCCGAGCTGTTCGTGGTCAGCGTCTCGAACAACATCCCAATGCCGGGCGCCGCGTTGCCGCGCAGCGTGAATGGATTGAACTTGTCGAAACTCGTCAGGCGGTCCGGGTTCGAGAGGACGAGCGTGCCGCCTTTCGGCGCATCCGGGTTGACATAGTCGAAATGCTTGAAGCCCGGCGGATATTTCGGACTGCCAAATTGCGCAATGGCATAGACGGCCCACGCGGGCGACGGCACGGCGAACCAACCGGCACAGGAAAGAGCGATCAATGAACGAACGAGAAAACGCAGCGCGGCGGTCCTTCGCAAACCGGTCTTCATGAGCACCTTTCGGTTGGTCGAGGTGGGCGTTGTGAGAGAATTCTACCCAAACCCACGCCGGGCGGGCCGAACGTGCCATCGCGCGCTGTGCCGGCCGGCGCTGTCTATACCGTCTTTAGAGGAGAATTCATGGGCTTTCTCGCCGGAAAACGCATTTTGCTGACCGGTCTGCTGTCGAACCGCTCGATCGCCTACGGCATCGCGCAAGCGTGCAAGCGCGAAGGCGCCGAGCTCGCGTTCACGTACGTCGGCGACCGCTTCAAGGACCGTATCACCGAGTTCGCGACCGAATTCGGCAGCGAGCTTGTCTTTCCATGCGACGTGGCCGACGATGCGCAGATCGATGCCCTTTTCGCATCGCTCAAGGCGCATTGGCCGACGCTCGACGGTCTCGTTCACTCGATCGGCTTCGCGCCGCGCGAAGCAATCGCCGGCGATTTTCTCGACGGCATGACGCGTGAGAACTTCCGCATCGCGCACGACATCTCCGCCTACAGCTTTCCGGCATTGGCGAAGGCCGCGTTGCCGCTGCTCTCGCAGGACGCGTCGCTCTTGACGCTCTCCTATCTCGGCGCCGAAAAAGTCATTCCGAACTACAACACGATGGGCGTCGCTAAAGCGGCACTCGAGGCGAGCGTCCGCTATATGGCCGGCTCGCTCGGTCCGAAGGGCATTCGCGTGAACGCGATCTCCGCGGGCCCGATCAAAACGCTCGCCGCGAGCGGCATCAAGGGCTTCGGCAAGATTCTCGACTTCGTCGAGCAAAACGCGCCGCTCAAGCGCAATGTGACGATCGAGCAAGTCGGCAATACCGCCGCCTTCCTTCTCTCGGAACTGGCGAGCGGCGTGACGGCGGAAATCGTTCACGTCGATAGCGGCTTTCATGCGGTCGTCGGGGGAATGGCCGCCATTGCCGAATAAGAGGTGCACGCGGGCCTGCCCGGCCCGCCTCGAGGCATAAAAAAGTCGCCCGCCGATTATCTCGACGGGCGACTTTTTGTTTCCTGGAAGCAGAGATATCGCGTCAGATGGCGTTGGCCGCCTGCAGCACTACCCCCGGGGCATTGAAAGGCCAGACCACGGAGTGCCCTTCAGCTCTCAGCGCCATCCCTCGTGCCGCCCGCGATCATGCCAATCGCGATCGTGCCAATCGCGGCCGCGCCAGCCGCCGTGATGGCGATACCAATCGTCGCGGTCCCACCAGCGTCCGCCATCCCAGTACCGGTCGCCATGCCAGCCGATGACGATCGCCGGAGGCGCCGGCGCATAAACGACAGGCGGCGGAGGAGGCGCATAGACGGGCGCCGGCGCGACGTATACAGGCGCCGGTACGCCGATATTCACCCCGATGTCCACGCGCGCCATCGCCGCGCTCGAGGCGCCGATCGCGAGTGTAGCGACGGCGTACGAAAGGATGCGTGCAGGTTTCATCATGACAGCTCTATCCAATGGAAGCGTTCGACAGGTTCGAGAGCGATCCTCGATGGAACTGACTATACCGCATGCCTCCTTTCGTGATATTTCATACTTGTAACTGTTGCTGCTCTATATAGCAGGCGCTGGCAGCCACTAGCAGTCGCCGGCCGTCGCGGCAGTCGTCGCGTAGGTGGCTCAGGCCTCGACGAAGCGGGGATCGAGTTGCTCGAGCGCGAATCGCCGCACATGCTCGACGAACGATTTCAACAACAGCGCGGGCGGACGTTGCGACGGCGTCAGCATCGAGAAATCGGTCAATAGTTCAGGCTCGAACGGCTTGAAGATCACACCGGGGCCGCGATAGCCCCAGGCCGTGACCGCATCGACGAGCGAAACGCCGGCACCCGCCTCGACGAACGAGCAAATGGTATGCGACACCTGCGTCTCGAGCTGTACCTTCGGCGCAATGCCGTGAGCGGCAAAGAGCGCGTCGATACGCAGCCTCGAATCGAGCGTGCGCGGATGCGCGACGAATCGCTCTCCCGCAAGATCCCGCGGCCGCACGACACTGGCCGAGCAAAGCCGATGGCCGGCGGGCAGCGCGCAAACCATTTTCGTCGAAATCAGTCGCTCGCCGTGCGCGCCCGGATGGTTCATCGACAGAATCGCGATGCCGAGATCGCAGCGCTCGCCGACCACCATGTCGACGACCGTGCGCGACGAATGCACGAGCAGCGATACGTTCGCCTCCGCATGAGTCGCCAGATAGTCGGCAATCGCATGCGGCAGGAACGACAACGCGATGGCCGGCGCCGCGGCCACCTGCAAGGTGCCGCGCTGCAACGCCCGGATCTCGTCGGCCGCGCGCGCGATCCGGTCGAGGCCCAGCAGCGAGCGCTGCACTTCCTCGTAGAGCGCCTGGGCTTCGACGGTCGGGTGCAGCCGGCCCTTCGCGCGCTCGAACAGGGAAAACCCCAAGGACTGTTCGAGATCGGCGATGAGCCGCGTCGTGGCCGGCTGTGAGATGTGCAGCATCTCGCTCGCGCGTGTGACCGTGTGGCAAAGCATGACGGCCCTGAAGGCCTCGAGCTGGCGCAGCTTCATGTGAGTCTCGGACGGATTGGCTGGATTAGCCCCATAACCGAATGTTATTGTTCTCCGAAAAAAAACGATTTTCCATCTGTTTTCGGCATCCGTATTGTTTGCTACATCCATGCGAAGCGGCGCTTCGGCCCCAACCGGGGAGCCATACCGTTTTGTGTTTGAAAACGAATTTCGTCAACCGTGCAGGCAAGAAGGAGCGGACATTGAGAAAGACCAGCCTCGCCGCCGCGGCACTCGCGGCCACGCTCGCGCTAGGCGCAACTGGCGCGTCGGCCCAGCCTACCCTCTACGTCGGCTCATATGGCGGCTCAACGCAGACGGCCTTCGAAAAGACGATCATTCCGCAGTTCGAGAAGGCACACGACGTAAAGATCGTCTACGTGCCCGGCAATTCCACGGACACGCTCGCGAAGCTGCAGGCTCAAAAGGGCAAGGAAGAACTCAATGTCGTGCTGCTCGACGACGGACCGATGTATCAGGCGGTGCAATTCGGCTTTTGCGACAAGCTCGCCGATGCGCCCGTTTATCACGATCTCTATCCGCTCGCGCACATGAGCGATCGCTCGGTGGCGCTAGGCGTCGTTGCCACGGGTCTCGCCTATAACGCCGATGCGTTCAAGAAAGCGGGGCTGCCGCCGCCCGATTCGTGGTCCGCGCTCACCGACAAGCGATTCAAACAAAAGATCGCGATTCCGCCGATCTCGAACACCTACGGCTTGCAAACTCTCGTCATGTTCGCCCGGATGAATGGCGGCGGCGAATCGAATATCGCGCCGGGCTTCGATGCGCTCATCAAGAAAGTCGCGCCGAACGTGCTCGCCTGGGAGCCGTCGCCGGGCAAGATGACGGAGCTGTTCCAGAACGGTGACGTGACGCTCGCGGTATGGGGCAGCGGCCGCACCTACACGCTGGAGCAGACCGGTTTTCCCATCCGATTCGTCTATCCGAAGGAAGGCGCGATGGCGTTGCTGACCGCGACCTGCCCCGTCGTCGAGAACAAGGAGCCCCAGCTCTCGCAGCAGTTCGTCCAGTACCTGCTCTCTCCCGAGGTGCAGACGGTTCTCGCCAAGACGCAGGCTTGGGGCCCTGTCAACAGTAAAACGAAGCTCGACCCGGCAGTCGCCGCCACCGTGCCCTATGGCAACGACCAGATCGGCAAGCTCGTCAAAACGGATTGGACCATCGTCAACGAAAAACGAACGCAATGGACCAATGAGTGGAACAGGCAGGTGGAACGTTGAGCGTGATGCGAACGGCGGCCGACGCAACGTGCGCCGCCCTGCCTATCGCCTGACGTCGAGCCTATTGCATTCCGAAGTGGAGCCGCATCACACCATGGCGTTCCTGCAACTCGAGAACCTAACGAAACGCTACGGCGAGTTCTCGGCCGTGGACGGTCTCTCGCTTGGCGTCGAGCGCGGCGAATTCGTTTCGCTGCTCGGGCCGTCGGGCTGCGGCAAAACGACGACGCTGCAGATGATCGCGGGTTTCGTCGAACCGACGGGCGGTCGCATCGTCCTCGGCGGCCGCGACATCTCCGGGCTTGCGCCTGAAAAGCGCGGCATGGGCGTCGTGTTTCAGAGCTATGCCCTCTTCGCCCATATGACGGTGGCGGACAACGTCGGCTTCGGCCTCGAGATGCGCAAGGTGCCGCGCGCAGAGCGCGTGCGCCGCATTCGCGACACGCTCGCGATGGTGCGCCTCGACGGCCTCGAAAAACGCTTGCCGCGCGAGCTTTCGGGCGGGCAGCGCCAGCGCGTCGCGATCGCGCGCGCGCTCGTCATCGAACCGCAGGTGCTGCTGCTCGACGAACCGATGTCCAATCTCGACGCGAAGCTGCGCGAGGAGATGCATATCGAGCTGCGCGCGATCCAGCGCCAGCTCGGCATCACGACGATCCTCGTCACGCACGATCAGGTCGAGGCGATGACGATGAGCGACCGAATCGCGGTCATGCACGGGGGCCGCATTGTGCAGATCGCCGCGCCGTTCGACGCCTACGAGCACCCGGAATCGCCTTTCGCCTCGACGTTCCTCGGCCGCACGAACGCGCTCGCGGGCAAGGTCATCGGGCGGCATGCGCGATGCTGCATCGTGCAACTCGGCTCACAGGTCGCGCATATCCCGCACGGCGAGCGCGAGTTCGGCGACACCGTGCACGTCTACGTGCGGCCGGAGAAACTGCGCTTCGCATCCGAAACGGAGGATGGGCTCGCGGGACGCGTGCGCACGCGGCTTTTCCTCGGCAACCACTGGATGCTCGAAATCGATAGCGCGCTCGGGCCCTTTCGCATGAGCCAGCCCAACATCGGCATGCCGCCGCCGCTCGAAGGCGAAGCGGTCAAGATCGCGTGGTCCGACTCCGATCTGCATATGCTGCGCGCGGAGGCACAGCATGTCTGAGCTCTCTTCGCCGCTGCCGGCGGCGCCGCGAGCGCGTCGCGCAAGCGAAGCGCGCGCGCCCTGGCTGCTGGCCGCCCCTGCGCTGCTGCTCTTCCTCGGGCTGCTCGTCGTGCCGATGATCATGATCGCGCTGCTGTCGTTCCACGCGTTCGACGGCACGCTCGGCATTCTCCCTGCCTACACGTGGGCCAACTATTCGGAGGTATTGGGCGATCCCTATTACCACGACATCTTTGCGCGCACAGCCGGCCTCGCCCTTATCGTCACCGCGCTCTCGGTCGTGCTCGGCGTGCCGGAGACGCTGATTCTTGCACGCATGAAGGCGCCGTGGCGCAGCGTATTTCTGCTGATCGTCCTCGGCCCGCTGCTGATTTCGGTCGTCGTGCGCACGCTCGGCTGGGCCATTCTGATGGGGCGCGAGGGACTCATCAATCAGGCGCTTCTCGCACTGCATCTGACGGACTCGCCGCTGAAATTTTTGTTCACGCTCACCGGCGTCACGATCGCGCTCGTCCACGTGCTTGTCCCCTTCATGGTGATCTCGGTTTGGGCATCGATCCAGAAACTCGACGCCCAAGTCGAAAACGCGGGCCTCTCGCTCGGCGGCTCGCGCTTGACCGTCTTCCGCCGCATCGTTTTTCCGCAATTGCTGCCCGGCGTGCTGTCGGGCAGCATCATCGTCTTTGCGCTCGCCGCCTCGGCGTTCGCGACGCCGGCCATCATCGGCGGCCGGCGGCTCAAGGTCGTCGCGACAGCCGCTTACGACGAGTTTCTGAGCACGCTGAACTGGCCGCTCGGCGCATCGATCGCGGTGCTGCTGTTAATCGCGAACGTCGCGATCATCATCGGCTGCAACCGGCTCGTCGAAAAGCGCTTTGCCGCGGTGTTCGAGTCGTGACGGGGGCGTTCGAAATGCGCAAGAACGGCTTCTTCTCGCTCGCTTATCACACGCTCTTCATCGCGTTCATGCTTGCGCCGCTCGTCGTCGTGGTGGCGGTCTCGTTCACGGGAAAAGGGTATATCTCGCTGCCGAGCGGCGGGCTTTCGCTGCGCTGGTTCAGGGCACTGGCGCAAGCCGACGACTTCATTACCGCATTCTGGCTTTCGATCCGCCTGGGCGCCGTTTCGGCCACCGTCGCCGTCGCGCTCGCCGTGCCGGCGGCGCTCGCGCTCACGCGCTACCGGTTCGCCGGGCGCGGCGCGTTGATGGGCTTCTTCCTCTCGCCGCTGATGATCCCGTACGTCGTGCTCGGCGTCGCGTTCCTGCGTTTCTTCACGATGGCGGGCTTGACCGGCTCGTTCTTCTGGCTCGCACTGATCCATGTCATCGTGGTCATGCCCTATGCGCTGCGCCTCGTGCTCGCCGCGGCAGCCGGGCTCGACCGCGACGGTGAGCGCGCGGCGCGCTCGCTCGGCGCCGGCCGGCTCACGGCTTTTCGCCGCGTGGTGCTGCCGATGCTGCTGCCCGGCGTGGCCGGCGGCTGGATTCTTTCCTTCATTCAGAGTTTCGACGAACTGACGATGACGATATTTGTCGCCACGCCGGGCACCACCACGCTGCCCGTCGCGATGTACAACGATATCGCTCAGAACATCGATCCTCTCGTGACTTCCATTTCCACCGTGCTAATCGTCGGCACGGTCCTGCTGATGATGGCGCTCGACCGCATCGTGGGGCTCGATCGCGTCCTGATCGGCAAAGGTTGAATGCTCGATGACAACAGTTGAACCCGATGTGATCGTGATCGGCGGTGGCCTCGTCGGCATGGCCATTTCATATGGCCTCGCGGGCAACGGCGCGCGCGTCGCGGTACTGGACGAAGGCGACGATGCATTTCGCGCCTCTCGCGGCAATTTCGGGCTCGTCTGGGTGCAAGGCAAAGGGTATGGCTTGCCCGAATATGCACGATGGACGATGAGCTCCGCCCGACTTTGGCCGCGGCTCGCGGCGGCGCTGAAGAAGGAATCGGGTGTCGACGTCGAACTCGAGCAGCCCGGCGGCTTTCACTTCGTTCATTCCCAGAGCGAGGCCATCGAACGCGAGACGCGGCTCGCCTGGCTGCGCGATCGGCTCGACGAGCCCTATCCGTTCGAAATGCTCGGCCACGACGCACTGAAAGCGCGGCTGCCCGCGATCGGCCCGGAGGTGTACGGCGCAAGCTACACGCCGATGGACGGTCATGTGAATCCGCTCAAGCTCTTGCGCGCGCTATACGGCGCGTGTGAAGCACGCGGTGTCCAGTGGTATCGCAATCAGCACGTCGATGACGTCGAGGCGACAGGCAGCGCGTTCGTCGTGCGCGGCGCCGGCCGCAGCTGGAAAGCCCCGAAGGTCGTGCTCGCGGCAGGACTCGGCAATGCGCGGCTCGCGCCTTCGCTCGGCCTTCATGCGCCCGTGCGGCCAAATCGCGGGCAGGTTCTCGTCGGCGAACGCGTGGCGCCGTTCCTCGACTACCCGACGACCTACGTGCGCCAGACCGACGAGGGGACGATCCAGCTCGGCGATTCGATGGAAGACGTCGGCTTCGACGATACGACGACGACGAGCGTGCTCGCGACGATCGCGCGGCGCGGCATCCGCAGCTTTCCCGTGCTCGAGGGCCTGCGCCTGGTGCGCGCTTGGAGCGCGCTGCGTGTGATGAGCCCCGATGGCTTTCCGATCTATCAGGAGTCCTCAACTTATCGTGGCGCTTTCGTCGCAACATGTCACAGCGGCGTCACGCTCGCCGCGGCGCACGCGCTGCGCCTCGCTCCCTGGATCGCCGGCGCCGAGGCGCCCGAGGAAATCGATGTCTTTGCGGGCGACCGCTTCTTGCATTCGGAATGGACCACCCATCATGCCCACTAGCAGCCTTTTCACCCGGCTCGCGCCGAACGGCGACGGCGTGCCACACGTCACGGTAGAGCTCGACGGCGCTCCGATCTCGGTGCCGTCGGGTTGCAGCGTCGCCGCGGCGCTCCTTGCAGCCGGTCTCGTACGCTTTCGCGGCACGCCCGTGAGCGGGGCGCCCCGGGCGCCCTATTGCATGATGGGCGTCTGCTTCGAGTGCCTGATGGAGATCGACGGCGAGCCGAACCGGCAGGCCTGTCTCATCGAAGTCCGCGACGGCATGCAAATTCGGACGCAGGAACGCGCACGCACGCTCTTTACCGTTGGGACGGAGGACGCGCATGGACAATCCTGAACTCGTCGATATCGCCATCGTCGGCGGCGGCCCGGCCGGCATGGCCGCCGCGACCCGAGCCGCGAAACTGGGCGCGTCGGTCGTGCTCCTCGATGAGCAAGCCGCGCCGGGCGGGCAAATCTATCGCGGCGTCGGCGGCGCGCCCGAGAAGCGCCTTGATATCCTCGGTCCCGACTATGCCGCGGGACGCATCATCGTCGAAGCGTTCCAGCGCTCGTCAGCGCGACATATCGGCAATGCGGCCGTCTGGCAGGTCACGCCGGAGCGAACCGTTCACTACCTTCGCGACGGTCGCGTCGGTTCGTTCAAGGCAAAACGCGTGATTCTCTGTACCGGTGCGATGGAGCGCCCGTTCCCCGTCCCAGGATGGACGCTGCCCGGCGTCTTGACGGTCGGTGCCGCGCAGATTCTGCTGAAGACCGCCGATACGGTTCCTGCCGAGCCCGTCGTGCTCGCCGGTTGCGGCCCCCTGCTCTATCTCCTCGGCTGGCAGTACGTTCGGGCCGGCGTGCCGGTGCGCGCGATCGTCGATACGACGGATGCGTCCGACAAGCGCCGGGCGCTCGGCCATCTCGGCGGAGCGCTCGCCGGCTGGCGCTATCTGAAGAAGGGACTCGCGATGATGCGCGCGCTGCGGCGCGCGGGTGTGCCGTTTCATGAAGGCGCCACGTCGCTTTCGATCGAGGGCGATGACGCCGTGCGGGCGATTCGTTTCGTCGACGCGCGCGGCCGTCAGCGCATCGAGACACCACTCGTGCTGCTGCATCAAGGCGTCGTGCCGAACACGCAGTTCACGTGGGCGCTGCGCGCAAAGCACCGCTGGGACGATGCGCAACTCTGCTTCGTGCCGCTCGCCGACGAATGGGGCGAACTCAGCGTGCCCGGCATTCAAGTCGCGGGCGATGGCGCGGGAATTGGCGGCGCGACTGCCGCGGCGCTCTTCGGCGAGCTCGCGGGGCTCGCCGCGGCCTGCGCCGTTGGACGGATCGACCAAGCCGAGCGCGACCGTCATGCGACGCCGGTTAGACGTCAACTCGCCGCGCATCTTCGGATACGCCCGTTCCTCGACGCTCTCTATCGTCCCAAGCAGCAAAACCGCGTTCCGTCCGACGACGTGCTCGTCTGCCGATGCGAGGAAGTCACGGCCGGAACGCTGCGCGATCATGTACGGCTCGGCTGCACGGGTCCCAATCAGGCAAAGTCGTTCGGCCGCTGCGGCATGGGCCCATGCCAGGGGCGCCTTTGCGGGCTGACGGTAACGGAGGTCATCGCCGAAGCGCGCGGTGTATCGCCAGCTGAAGTCGGCTACTACCGGATTCGGCCGCCCATCAAGCCGATCACGCTCGGCGAACTGGCGCGCGAGTCATGAGCCTCGCAAGCGCAAGCGCGAATCCGTCGCACTCGGGTGCCGATGTCGTCGTAATAGGCGGCGGCCTTCATGGACTCTCGAGTGCCGTGCATCTCGCGCGAGCGGGCGCTCGCGTGACCGTGCTCGAAGCCGAATATTGCGGACGTCACGCGTCGGGCGTGAACGCAGGCGGCGTGCGCACGCTCGGGCGCCACATCGCCGAAATCCCGCTCGCCCTGGAATCGCGCGCGCTCTGGCATCGATTGCCCGAGCTCGTCGACGATAGCGGCGGCTTCATGCCGAGCGGTCAATTGAAAGTTGCCGAGTCGGAAGCCGAGCTCGAGACACTGCGCGCACGCGTGGCCGATCTTCATCAGCGCGGCTTCACGCATGAAACGCTCGTCGATGCGGCGACCGTTCGAGATTTGCTGCCGGCCGTCGCGCCGCATGTCACCGGCGGCATCTGGGTGGCTGACGATGGTCACGCCCTGCCGTTTCGCACGGTCACGGCATTTCGTCGCGCGGCCGAGCGGCTCGGCGTCATCGTGCACGAAGACGCCCGCGTAACCGCGGTCGAGCGGATGGGCGAGCATTGGGCGATCGACGCGAAAAACGGTCGCTTCACCGCGGAATATGTGGTCAACGCAGCGGGCGCATGGGCCGGCGAATTCGCCCGCCAGATCGGCGAGCCCGTGCCCGAAGAACCCGTGGCGCTGCTGCTGACGATCACGCATCGCGTGCCACCTTTCTGCTCTCCCGTCGTCGGGGCAACGGGCCGGCCGCTGTCGTTCAAGCAGTTCGACAACGGAACGGTGCTCATCGGCGGCGGCGTGCGCGGCCGCGTCGACATGCCGTCGCGCGCGGGTGAGGTGGACTTCGCGCAGCTCGCATCGAACGCCCGCACGGCGCTCGACCTTTTTCCGCATTTGCGTGACGTCGGCATCAATCGCACGTGGGCCGGGATCGAAGGCTTCATGCCCGACGGTATCCCTGTGATCGGTCCGAGCCGGACCGCGCCGAAGGCCGTGCATGCATTCGGCTTTTCCGCGCACGGCTTCGAGCTGGGACCGGTGGTAGGACGGATCGTCGCGGAGTTGATCACGGCCGGCCGCAGTACGCTGCCGATCGAACCGTTCGCGATTGAGCGCTTCGTGCAGCGTGCCATCGCGCCTACCGTTCCCGTCGCGCATTGAGAAGGAGTCCTGATCGACTCCCGTGCGACGCGAATCATGCGCGACCGCTGCGCTTTGACGGCGTGGCGGCGGCGCAGACGTTTAGCGGTTAGCGCCGTCGTCGCGGGTTACGACGAAAGCGGCACGCGTTCAGGCTCGTCCGCCTCGAACCAATCGGGATTGCGCGCCGCGACCGGCCCCAGTGACACGAGGATTTCCCGCAAGTGCCGGCGCATCGCCTCCTCGGCCGCGACCGGGTCGTGCGCACGCAGACCGGCAAGAATCTTTGCATGCTGCCGAATCAGAAGATCGAGCGGCGACACATCGGCGAGGCTCAGGTACCGGACGCGATCCATTTGCGCCTTGATGTCCTGTATCGTTTCCCACGCGGCGATACAGTCGATCGATTGAGCGATCGAATAATGGAACGCCTCGTCGAGGGCAAGGAAGGCCGCCGTATCGTTGAGATTCGCCGCGAGCTTTTGCTCGCGAATGTTTTCGGCCAGCAGCTGCAGCTGCGCATGGGTGATCGATTCGGCCGCCTTGCGCACCACCGCCGTTTCGATGGCCTCACGAATGAAGCGGCCTTCTCTGACTTTTCTCGGCGAGATCTTCTTCACGAGCGTGCCGCGCTGAGGCAACACCTGCAGCACCCCCGCCTCCACGAGCTTGATGAACGCCTCGCGCACCGGCTGACGCGAGACATGGAACATCTCGGAGACTTCCTTTTCCGAGAGCGGCGTGCCCGGCGTCATCTGCCCGATGAAGATGGCCTGACGCAGCGCGCGGAAAATCTGCCTGCTGATCGGCTCGTGCGAGTCGAGTGAAACCTGGCTCGCCAGATCGGGCAGCGCGCTGCGTGTCGCGACGGCCGGGCCCACGCGCCGCCGGGCACGGGGGACGGAGACGCGCGACGGCGGCGCGTCGACGGAAACGACATCCGATTCGGGAGCGGCTTTCATGCGATTCGATGGCCCCGCGAGGGGCACTTCTGAAGATTGACGGTCGGCCATCCGACGGGCGTGGCCGGCCTTCACCATACTACCATGCCCCTTCTACGCTGACGGCCGCTCGCCGGGGTTCACGTATTCCGACGATCGAGCAGATGGCGCCGAGCACCGCCACGGCTCCAGCGAGGACGAATGCACTGCCATACGCGCCGTGCGTTGCTTCGACGATAAAGCCCGTGACAGCGGGGCCGATGACGCCCGCCAGGTTGGCCAGGAAGTGGACGAAGCCCCCCACGCCCCCGACATGCGCGCGCGGCACCGTGTCCTGGATGACGGCCCAGTAGATGGAGCCCGTCGCGTAGAGAAAAAAGATCGAAACGGACATCGATGCGACGGCTGCCTCCGCGCTCACGACGCGGCCGGCGAGCGCCACGCACGCTGCCGCGGCGCTGAGACAGACACCGAGCACGAGCTTGCGCGAGAAAAGCGGCCTGCCCGTGACGCGCAGTATCGCATCGGAGACGAAGCCGCCCGCCGCGAGGCCGACACTGCCGAAGAGCCAGGGCACGACCGTCGCGAAGCTCATGTCGCGCAGGCTCAGATGCTGAGCTTCGGTCAGGTAGGTCGGAAACCAGGATAGAAAGAAAAACAGCACATAGTTGTAAGCGAAGAACGCGAACGCCGTCGCGAGCACGAGCGGCTGCCGCAAAAGGCCGATGAGCGCCGGGCGCTCGCTGCCGGATGTCGACTGCCCGGCGTCACCCCCGGCTTGATCGGCGACGATCAACTCCCTTTCTTCGCGTGTGATGCGCGGATGGTCG
This sequence comes from Trinickia symbiotica, assembly GCF_002934455.1. Classification (GTDB taxonomy): domain Bacteria; phylum Pseudomonadota; class Gammaproteobacteria; order Burkholderiales; family Burkholderiaceae; genus Trinickia; species Trinickia symbiotica. The sequence continues at coordinate 177,271 of NZ_PTIR01000011.1, forward strand.
TGCGGATGCTCGGTGGTCGTCGTGACCCACAGCACGAGCCACGCGAGGCCGAGCAGCATGATGCCGACGAATGCCCAGCGCCAGCCGAATCGCATTGCCAGGTAACCGACCACCGGCCCCGCCAGCGCACCGCCAAGCGGCGTTCCGGAACTGATGACACCGATTGCGCTCGCCACTTCCCGGCGTGGAAACCAGTTGTTGACCATCTTGCTGTTCGACGAACTGAACGGTCCCTCCCCCATACCGAACAGCACACGAAGAACGATGAGTGAGACGATCCCCGTGGCGAGCGCCGTTGCGCCGCAGAAAACCGACCAGACGCCCATCGCGGCACCGAATACCCGTTTCGCGCCGAGCTTGTCCGACAGCACGCCGCCAACGAAGTTGAAGACCGCATAGCCGAGGAAAAAACTGCTGAATACGATGCCCAGTTCGGCGTGGGAAAAATGAAGATCCTTCTGAATCAGCGGCGCGGCAATCGACAGCGCGGCGCGGTCGAGGTAATTGATGATGCCGGCCAGAAAAAACAGCGCGACGACGAACCAACGCTGGCTCCTGATCATGAACATGTCTCCTGAAGTTCGCCTCTTGACGGGCGTTGTACGAAAGAGAAAGCGCGTAGTGGGGCGTCCGTGCGCCACATCGCTCATTCGAAGCGCAGATGCACCTTCATCGATTGCGAGCGATCGTGGGCAATTTCGAAGGCACGGTTCGCTTCCGCAAGCGAGAAGGCGTGTGTCATCAGCGGACGCAAATCGATCCTGCCCGCCGCGATTTCCTCGGCTGCGATCGCGTACTCATCGGCGAAACGAAACGAGCCGACATAACGGATTTCCTTCGACATGACGAGATTCGCCGGCACAGGCGACGGGCCCGCCGGCAGGTTGCCGACCTGCACGACCGTACCGCCGGCGCGCACCGATCGCAACGCCGTATCGAGGCCGGCGGGACTGCCCGATGCTTCGATCGCGACGTCGAAGAATCCGCGCGCTTCGGCCCAGCGGCCGATTGCCGCGGTATCGGCCGCATTGACGACGTCGTCCGCGCCGACCTGGCGTGCCGTTCCGAGCGCATGGTCCGACAGATCGACGGCGACGATGCGATGCGCACCGGCGCGCCGCGCGACGGCGACGAGGAGACACCCGATCGGGCCGCAGCCGATCACGAGTACCCGCGCGCCGACGAGAGAACCGGCCTGCTTGACGGCATGCAGCGCGACCGCCACGGGCTCCGCCATCGAGGCCTGCGCGAAGTCGACGCTATCGGGCAGCGGCACGCACTGGGAAGCGGAAACCACGATCTGCTGACGAAACATGCCTTGCGTATGCGGAAACGTGGAGGCGCTGCCCATGAACCGCATGTCGAGACAGTGGTTCGACATGCCCGCGCGGCAATAGCGGCACACGCCGCAGGCAAGGCCCGGGTTCACCGCCACGCGCCGGCCCTTGACGAGACCCGTCACGCCTTCACCCGTGCAGTCAATTTCGCCGGCCGCCTCATGCCCGAGCACGAAAGGTTCGCGCACCGTGAAATCACCGCTTCGGCCTTTGAAGTAATAGGAGAGATCGGAGCCGCAGATGCCGCCCGCGCGCACACGCACGCGCACCTGCCCAGGCCCGGGCTCTGGCGGTTCGACGTCGTCGATTCGGATCAGCTTCGGTTCGTGAAGGACAGCGGCGAACATAGAGGACTCCTTACCAGTTCCAGAGCGTGCCGTCTTCGAGACGGGCAACGGGCAGATAGGCCGGCTCATAGGGATAGCGCGCGGCCAGCGCTTCGTCGATGTCCACTCCGTGCCCCGGCGCCTCGCCGGGATGCATCATGCCGTTCTCGAAGCGCCACGCATGTGGAAACACGTCGAGCGCCGCTTCGGGATAACCCATGTATTCCTGTATGCCAAAGTTCGGCACCCACAGATCGAAATGCAACGCCGCCCCCATGCAGACAGGCGACAGGTCCGACGGCCCGTGACACCCTGTTCGCACTTGATAGAGCGACGCAAAATCGGCCATGCGCCGCAAATGCGTAATGCCGCCTGCATGCGTGAGCGTCGCGCGCAAATAGTCGATCAACTGCTCTTCGATCAGTTGCTTGCAGTCCCAAATCGAATTGAATACTTCGCCCACCGCGATCGGCGTCACCGTATGCTCGCGAATCAGGCGGAAACCGGCCTGGTTCTCGGCAGGCGTCGGATCTTCGAGCCAGAAGAGACGGTACGGCTCGACCGATTTGCCAAGGCGCGCCGCTTCGATCGGCGTCAGTCGATGGTGAACGTCGTGCAGCAGATGCGTCTCGAAGCCGAATCGATCTCGCACGGCGTCGAAGAGCTTCGGAATGAAGTCCAGGTATTTCTCCGACGACCAACTTTCTTCATCGACGATCCCCTTCTTCGCGGGCTCGTACTTGTCCGAGCCTTTCGATACGCCATAGACCGAACGCATATTCGGCACGCCGCACTGAATGCGCACCGCCTTGTATCCCGCTTCGATATGCTGCGCATAGCGATCGAGCGCCTCGGGAATGTCACGCCCCGTTGCATGGCCATAGACCATCACAGCGTCGCGTGATGCTCCACCCAGCAGCTTGTAGAGCGGCAAGCCCGCTCTTTTGCCCATGATGTCCCAGAGGGCCATGTCGACCGCGGCGATCGCCGTCATCGTGACGGGCCCGCGGCGCCAGTAGGCGCCCTTGTAAAGGTATTGCCAGATGTCCTCGATGCGAGTCGCATCGCGCCCGATCAGCGTCGGCGAGACGTGATCGCGCAGGTACGAGGCGACCGCAAGCTCGCGTCCGTTGAGCGTGGCGTCGCCAATGCCGTACACGCCTTCGTCGGTCTCGATTTTCAGCGTGACAAAATTGCGGCCGGGACAGGTGACGATCACGTCCGCTCGAATGATCTTCATGTGCGCATCCTCGTTTGGATCGACCCATGCTACCATACAAGTATATCAACAGGAAGCTCTGAGAGGAATCATGAACCGATTCACGCCGCCCCGTCTCGCGCGCAGCGTTTTACCGGAGCTTCGCTCGCATCTGCTGTCGCCCGCCTGGCGCGAACCGCGCATCGGCATCGTTCACCTCGGCATCGGGAACTTCCATCGCGCGCATCAAGCGCTTTTCACCGAGGAGGCCATGATCGCCGCGGGCGGCGACTGGGGCATTTGCGGCGTCACGTTGCAGGGCGACGTCGCGAAACGCGATGCGCTCATGGCGCAGGATGGCCTTTACAGCATCGTCGAGCGGGGAATGGAAGGCGAGCGCGTGACGGTGGTGCGCGCGCTGCGCGAAGTCCTCGCCATGCCGCACGATCGCGCCGCGCTGTTCGCGCGCCTCGCCGACCCGCACGTCCGAATCGTTTCTCTGACCGTGACGGAAAAAGGTTACTGCCGAGACGCGAAAGCCGGCGACGCCGACTTCGGCCACCCCGGCGTCATGCATGATCTCGCCTACCCCGAAAGGCCCGTCACTGTGCCGGGCATTCTCACGGCCGCCTTGCGCATGCGACGCGACAGCGGCAATCCGCTTACCGTACTGTCGTGCGACAACCTCGCACACAATGGGGCCGCGCTGCGGCGCGTCGTCTGCTCTTTCGCACGGGCCGTCGACCCTGGCTTGGCGGACTGGATCGAAACGCATGTCGCGTTCCCCTCCACGATGGTCGACCGCATCGTGCCCGCGACAACCGCAGCCGATTTGGTCTCCGCGCGCGCGGCGCTGGGTTACGAGGATCGAGCCCCCGTCGCCTGTGAGCCGTTCCGCCAATGGGTCGTCGAGGACCACTTTCCGGCGGGCCGTCCGGCGTGGGACCGCGTAGGCGCGCAACTGGTCGGCGATGTGACGCCGTTCGAACTCGCGAAGCTCCGCATGCTCAATGCGACGCACTCGACCATCGCGTATTTGTCGATGCTCGCCGGCATCGAGACCGTCGACGCGGCCATCGCAAACCCTGACATGCATCGTCTCATTCACGCGCTGATGACCTCCGAAATCGCGCCGACGCTGAACGTGCCGCTATCGTTCGACCTTTTCGCCTATCGCGACGCGTTGCTCGAGCGCTATGCGAATCCCGCTCTCAAGCATCGCTGCGCGCAGATCGCGATGGACGGCAGCCAGAAAATTCCGCTACGGCTTCTCGGCACGCTTTCCAAGCGAATCGCGACGCGGCAATCGTTTTCGCGCCTCGCTTTCGCCGTTGCGGCATGGATGCAGTTTCTGCTTGGCCGCACCGACGCCGGCGTGCCTTACGAAATTCATGACCCGCTTGCCGACCGATTGCAATCGCTCGCGGCCTCGGCGGGCGGATCGCCCGACGCGCTGGTTCGGGTGCTGCTCGACGTTCACGAAGTGTTTCCGACCGAGCTGGCGCGCAGCGCGTCCTTGCGGCAGACGCTCGTCGAAGCGTTGCAAGCGCTTCGCAAAGGCACATTGCACGCGATCGCCGCATACGCATGAGTCAGGACCGCAGCGCCCTCGCCCCACCCGCCACCGCCGTCACGGCGATGATCAGCAGCCCATAGATGATTGCGCGCACGCCCGCTCCCGCACCGCTGGCGTTCAACAGCGCGTTCACGAGGAAGAGGAAACAGGCTGCGCCCCATACGCCGGTCGGGCTGGCGCGGCCACCTGATACTTGCGTGCCGCCGATCACGACCACAGCGACGGACAGCAGCATGTAGTCGGCGCCCATATCGAGCGTCGCTCCACCCGAAAAGCCCGCAAGCAGCAGCGCGCTGAGTGCCACCAGAACCGAGCAGGCGACATAAGTCGCGAAGCGCACGCGTTCGACGCGCACGCCGGCAAGATGCGCGGCCCGCCCGTTCTGCCCGACCGCCGACAAGCTGCGTCCTTGCACGAGCCTGAAGAGCACGATGCCTGTCGCGATCGTCAGTGCGAGCGCGACGAAGGCGAGCGTCGAGATGCCGAGCCAATGTCCGAGCGCGAAATTTTCCAACGCGGGGGGCGGCGCCGCGCTCCCGTGCCCGAGGCTGATCGCGATCGATTGAAGCACGAAGCTCGACGAGAGCGTCGCGATGATGGGTGGAATCCGCAGCAGGCGAATGAGCAGATAGTTGAACGACCCGACGGCGACGCCCGTCGCGACAGTGACTGCAACGCCGACAGGAATCGCCGCGTCGTTGCGCGCCATCACGTGCATCGCCACGCTGCCCGCGAGCGCGATCGTGGCCGGAATCGACAGATCGATGTTGCCTGGGCCGCTCGTCACGACGAGCATCTGCCCGAGACCGACGAGCACGCTGAAAACGACGAATGCGGACGCGGCCGACAACATGTTGCCGGCCGTCCGCGGACCGAATGCAAGCGAGGCGGCCAGGCCTACGAGCACGGCACCGCCGACCGACCAGAACCAAGGCCGCTCGCGAATGGCAAGCACGCTTTTCATCGGCGGCCTCGCTTGCGGCGGAATACGAGTCTCAACGAGAGAACGGCGATCAGAATGAGCCCCTGAAAACCGATCTGCCATTCCGGCGCAATCTGCAGAAATGCGAGGAACGACGAAGCGAGTGTGAGCGTGACCGCTCCTAGCACGGCTCCGATCACGGACACGCGTCCGCCGACGAACTCGCCGCCGCCGAGAATCACGCCGGCAACCGAGAGCAGCGTATAGCGCAAGGCGATGTTCGCGTCGGCCGAAGTGGTGAGACCGAGCAGCGCGAGCCCAGAGCAGATGCCAAGCATGCCCGCGCAGCCGAAGAGAATCGCCTTGGCACGCACGACCGACCACCCGCATCGACGCATCGCCTCGGGATTGCCGCCGACGCCGCGCAATGCGACGCCGGCTGGGGAGCGCATCAACAAGCAGTGGGCCACGAGCGCGATCGCGGCGCTCCAGATGAGCGGCGCGGGAACGTACGGCGCCTGCAGCCCCATCAGCGTCGAGAGCCAGACCGGGCTCGTGCCGCCCGGCGACGGCAGCAGCAAGACCGCGAGCCCGTTCCAGACGAAGGACAATCCCAGCGTCACGACCACCGATGAAATGCGCCGCGATTCCACCAGCGCACCGACGAGCGCGTAGAGCGCGACGCAACCCGCGAGCGCCGTCCAGCCGAGCCACGGAGAGCGATCGAGCAGCGTCGCGCCGATGCAGGTCACGAGGCTCACGAACGAGCCGATCGACAGATCGAGCTCGTTGGCGGTGATGACCGCTAGCTGCGCCAGCGTTGCGAAGACGATCGGCACACCGAGATTCAGCAACATCGACATCCCGAAGTAGCTGAGCGTGTTCGGCTGGACAACGAACATCGGAACCAACACCGCGGCGAGCGATACGGCCGGCAGCATGGCGCGCCGTTCCGCCCGACGCATACCGGCCCTCGCGAACCCCATCATGATCGCGCCTCCTCGAAACTCGCCGCGAGCAACGCCTGCTCCGTGCATTCGCTCGCGTCGAGCACGCGCGTGACATCACCGCCGCGAAAGACATAGACGCGCTCGCAGTACGCAAACTCGTCGTTCTCCGTCGTGTACCAGACGAACGTTCGCCCTTTCGCCGCTTCGGCTTGCAGCAGGCGATAAATTTCGAGCTTCGTCCCGATGTCGACACCGCGCGTCGGGTCGTCCATCAACACGAGCTCCGCATCCGAGGCGAGCGCACGCGCGAATAGCACCTTTTGCTGATTGCCGCCGCTCAATGCAAGGATGTTGTCGGTCGGCGCGGCGCCACGAATGTCGATTCGCTTTGCCCATCGATCGAAGAGATCGCGCAACGCTGCGCGATTGAGCCAGATTCGGCTGTCGCGGTTGTAGAGCGAGCGGATATCGAGGTTCTCGGCGATGGTCCAGTCGATGAACACGCCATCGGCGCGCCGGTCTCCGGCGACGAATGCGACGCGTATGTTCGAGCCGCGTTTGCGCGACTCGACGTAGATATCGTGCAGCGCGAGCGTCTGCCCTTGGCCCGCGAGGCCGGCGAGACCGACGATCGCTCCGCGGCGCGCTTCGATGACGGTGCGCCGTCGCGGGCCGACGTTCCAGCGAAAGGCCGACTCGCCGGCCTGCGACGTCTGCGCGCGCTGCGTCGTCGAAGCGGTCTCGTCCGTGAACTGCCCCATCGCGCGAATGATGGCTTCCTTTTGCAAATGAGCCGCATCGAGCGTCGAGACGACCTTGCCGTCGCGCATCACCATGACGCGATGCGCCGATCGGAGCATTTCCTCGAGCATATGCGTGATCAGGATGCAGGTCACGCCCGCCTGCGCGCAACGCCCGATGAATGCGAGCAATTGGTCCGCCGTATAGCGATCGAGACTCGACGTCGGCTCATCGAGTATGACGAGACGCACGGGCGCGTCGACCGATGCGAAGCCGCGCGCAATTTCGACCATCTGTTGTTGTGCGAGCGTGAGGTCGCCGACAACGTCGGTGCCGCGCAACCCATGCCCGGGAAAGATCGCATCGAGCTGATCTTCGATGATCGCGCGCGCCCGCCGCCGCCAGCCGAAGTGCCTCAATTGCGGATGCACGGCGCGCATATTTTCTTCGATCGTCAAGTTCGGGCAGAGCGAAAGCTCCTGGAAGACGCAGCGAATACCGATGGCGCGCGCCTCGCGCGCATCGAAGCCGCCGTCGAACCGCTGGCCGGCAACCTCGATCGTGCCGGCATCGGGACGTCGCGCCCCCGAAAGTACCGACATCAGCGTGGACTTGCCGGCGCCGTTGTGACCCGCCACGGCGACACATTCGCCGACGGCGAACTCGAAGTCGACGCGCTGGAGGGCACGCACCGGGCCAAACGTCACGTCGACGCCGCGCACGCAAAGTAACGGAATGGGGGGAGGCGCCTCGCGCGCCGCGGAAAGGGCCGCGGTTTCGGAATGGCTCATCGGATCGGCAATTCGCCCGCTTATTTTTTACCTTGAACCATATCGATAACCTGCTCGCGCGTGAAGACGTTGCTCGCAACCGTACCGGGCGCCGTCTTCGGCAAGACTTTCGCGAGCGAGTCCGAGGTCACGGTAAGCGTCGGCAACGACATCTCGTGCGGCAGCTTGTTACCGGCGAGAATCTGCTGGGCGGCCCAGAACGCAAAGCTCGACGAACCCGGATCGGCCGCGATCGACATCGTCTGATAGCTGTCGATACCCTGCTGTTGCCACCATGCGAGCTCTTCCTGACGATTGCCGAGAATGATCGTCGGAATCTTGCGGCCTGCGGCACGAAATGCCTGAGCAACACCATATCCGTCGCCTCCCTGCGTCACGACGCCGTCGATCGGCGGCAGCGACGGCAGGATGCCCGCCACTTCCTTTTGCGCGACCGTCTGCGTCCATTGACCATAGACCGAGCCGACGATTTTCATACCCGGATATTGCTTGAGCTCGTCGACGATGCCCTGATGAATCTCGTCGTCGACCGAAACACCGGCCAACCCGCGGACTTCGAGCAGATTGCCCTTGCCGCCGAGCTTCTTCGCAAGAAAGTCGACTTCCTCGGCGCCCATCTTATGAAAATCGGCCTCGATGCGATAGGCACACGGCTCGGTGACGATGCCGTCGAACGATACGACGACGACGCCGGCCGCGCATGCTTGCTTGATCGCGCCGTTGAGCGCCGTCGGCGATGCCGCGTTGATCACGATCGCCTTGTAGCCTTGCAGTACGAGGTTCTGGATTTGCTGGGCCTGCTCCGTCGCCTGATTCTCGGCTGTTGTGAACGCCGGTGCGTCCGCGATGAGGCCCGCTTTCTTCGCCTGCCCCGCCACTTGCGCCCAGATTTTCAACTGCTGCTGCCTGAATGTATTGCCGGCATAGCTATTCGAGAGCGCGATCTTTGCTTTCGACGTGTCGCCTGTCGCTACATTCGCGCTGGCGACCACGCTCAATGCAAACAGCGTGATGCCGGCGAGCCGCGTGATGGATGTTCTGTTGGCCACCGCCGTCTCCTCTCTTTTGTTGGTCGATTACGCTCATTGCATCGTATGTCATGACCTACTACCATACAAGTAGGTGTTTTCCAGCAAGCGCGATAATGGACGTTCGAGGCTGCCGCCTTGGGAGCGAACGACGATGAACGACCGCACAGACCGCACATTGGTATTCGCAGGCTGCCTGAATCGACCGATTCCGCATTTCGCAACTGCGAACGGAAACGGAATTGCCATGTTCTCGTTAGACGAGACCTCAGGACGGCTGTCTTTTCTCGCCGAATTCACCAACGTCGACAATCCGACCTACCTCGCCGTCGTCCAGGAGAGAACGATGCTCTATGCGACGAGCGAGCTTATTGATTCGCCGGAAGGCTTCATCAGCGCGTTGCGGATCGATGCGGCAAACGGGGCCTTGACGCTCGTCGGAGAAAGGCAGCGTACGCGCGGCAGATTGACGGCTTGGTGTGCGACGGACGCCCGCGGTGAAGTCGCCCTGGTCGCCAACTATGCGCGAGAGCGAACCGACGACGAGCCGAGGCGGCATATCGCGAGTTTTTCGATTCTTGCCGATGGCACGCTGACGTCCGTGACGAGCGAGTTCACTCATGAGGGTCGCGGGCCACATGACGACCGACAATCCGTCCCGCATGCGCATTGTGCCGTGCCGAGCCCCGATAACCGGTTCGTCATCGTGGCCGACCTCGGCACCGATGAGTTGACGACCTATGCTCTCGACCAGCCCCGCCGCGCGCTCGGTCCTGCGAATACCGCCCCGTTGAAGTTGGCGCCTGGCTCGGGACCACGCCATCTGACCTTTCATCCGAACGGAGCGCTCGCCTATGTGATCTGCGAACTGGCGAATGCCATCGATCGGCTCGCATATGACCGCGATATGGGCGAGTTGCGATGGCTCGACCGCACGGACATGCTGCCCGCCGGTGCGATGCCAAGCTTTGCCGCCGGCCTCGTCGCGTCGGCGAACGGTCGCCAGCTATACGCAAGCTTGCGCGGAGATGACAGCGTGATCACCTATGCGCTCGAGGAAGGTAGCGGGCGGATCGTCGGTGCATCGGCTAGCCCGAGTGGCGGCAAGACGCCGCGAAGCATCGCGCTATCGCCGTCCGGCAAATTCTTGTTCGTGGCGAATCAAGACAGCGATCTAATCGCATCGTGGCGCCTCGATCCGCACACGGGAATTCCGCTGGAGCAAGCCGATAGCGTGCACGTCGGCACGCCGATGTGCGTCCAGGCGGCGACGTTCCGCCCGAAATAATAAGCGACATCGCCGTGACCCCGCACGCTCGAGCTTCAGCGACTGACGTCGACAACTAGGCGCCCTCTCACCGCGCCTTTCAATAGCTCGCCGGCGGCATCGACCGCCTCGGTCAGCCCAATCGTTCTCGTCATTGCGTCGAGCGATGCGGCATCGAGGTCGCGCGCAAGGCGCCGCCATGCTTCGGCGCGTTCCGCCGCGGAGCGGTAAACGCTGTTGACGCCGAGCAGGCTTACGCCGCGCAAAATGAACGGCGCGACGGTCGCGGGAAGATCGAGCCCTTGCGCAAGCCCGCATGCCGCAACGGCGCCGTTCGCCCGTAGGCTCGCGCAGACATTGGCCAGTGTATGGCTGCCGACCGAATCGATGGCCGCAGCCCAACGTTCCTTCTGGAGCGGACGTCCCGGTTCGGAAAGCGTATTGCGATCGACGATCTCAGCCGCGCCGAGCCCGTGCAGATAGTCGGACTCCTGAAGACGCCCTGTCGATGCGACGACGCGGTACCCGAGCTTTGCGAGCAGCGCGATCGCCATGCTGCCCACGCCGCCGTTCGCACCGGTGACGAGCACGTCGCCCTGCGGCGGCTTGAGCCCATGACGCTCGAGCGCCATGATGCAGAGCATTGCCGTGTATCCGGCAGTACCGATCGCCATCGTCTGTTGCAGCGAAAGCCCTTTCGGCAACGGTGTCAGCCATTCGCCGCTCACGCGCGCCTTTTGCGCGAGCCCACCCCAATGCTGTTCGCCGATGCCCCATCCGTTCAGCAATACCTGGTCGCCCGCGGCGAACGCCGGATGATCGCTGCGCTCGACCGTGCCGGCCAGATCGATGCCCGGGACCATCGGAAAGCCGCGAACCACCGCCCCTTTCCCCGTAATCGCAAGCGCATCCTTGTAGTTCAGCGTGCTGTAGGCGATATTGACGAGGACGTCGCCGGGCGGAAGACGGGATTCGTCGAGCGACACCAATTCAGCTTCATAACGATCGTCTTTCTTGTCGACGAGAATTGCATTGAACATGAGCGCCTCCATTTCGTTGGACGGAAACGACGCATCGGCCTTGGCCTACCCTCTCCCGACGAACGGCATCTTCGTGGCCATGACAGTATGAAAGAGCACATTCGCTTCGAGCGGCAGATTGGCCATATAGAGCACCGATTGGCCGACGATGTCCACGTCGATCAGCGGCTCGGCCGCAATCTCGCCGTTCGCTTGCGGAACGCCTTTTTCCATTCGCGAGGCGAGCGGCGTGCGCGCGTTTCCAACATCGATCTGGCCGACTGCGATGTCATACTTGCGGCCATCGAGCGACGCGGACTTCGTCATGCCTTTCACCGCATGCTTGGTGGCCGTATAGGCGATCGAATTCGGCCGCGGTGCACTGGCCGAAATCGAGCCATTGTTGATGATGCGCCCGCCCATCGGCCGCTGCGAACGCATGACACGGAATGCCTGCTGAATGCAGTAGAACATGCCATTCAGATTGACGTCGACCACCGTGCGCCATTGCTCGGGGGTCCAGTCCTCGAACGGCCCGGGCGGGTTCGACACGCCGGCATTGTTAAAAAGAAGATCGAGCCGGCCGAATCGTTGGACGATCGTGGCAAAGGCCTGCTCGACGGCGCGGGCATCCGCCACGTCGCATGAATAGGCGAACGCACGCCCGGCGAAGGCTGGATCGTCGGCCACTTCGTTGAGCGGCTCGATGCGGCGCCCAAGCAGCGCGACGTTCCATCCATCTTTCAGCAGTGCGATCGCCGCGGCTCGACCGATCCCGCTTCCCGCGCCCGTCACGATCGCTGTTCTTGCTGACCTTCCCGCTCCATCTGTCATGCCGTTCTCTCCTCTTATGCGTCGACGCAACCTCTAACATGGTACTCGATCGGCTGTTGCGAAGCCGGCAGCCGCGCCGCGCGCACGATGCGGGTCGATTTGCCGGACGGCAGCAAACCTGCATCAACGATGAGAGAATCTCCTTCCATCCACCCACCTCCGTTTTCGCGAGCCGTACGGACCTCACATGGATGATGACGCACTCGTCTTCAACGGGCTCCGCCCACGATTGCAGAAAATTGCTTATCGAATGCTCGGGTCTGTCGCCGAGGCCGAGGATATCGTGCAGGACGTCTGGCTGCGTTGGCACACAGCGGACCGGGAAGCGATCGACAACGCTGAGGCATGGCTGGTTTCGGTCACCACACGGATATCCATCGACCGCCTGCGCGCCGCCAAGGTCCAACGCGAACACTACGCTGGCATCTGGTTGCCCGAGCCCGAAATGACGGGCTCGCCGACTACCCCGGAAGAGGCGAAAGAACGTGCCGACGATGTCTCCGTGGCTTTTCTGTTGCTGCTTGAGCGGCTGACGCCCGAGGCGCGCGCCGCCTTCCTGCTGCGCGAGGTCTTCGACGCCGACTACGCGGAAGTGGCGCAGGCGATCGGCAAGAGCGAAGCGGCGTGCCGTCAACTGGTCAGCCGTGCAAAAGCACAACTGCGCGACGAGCGGCCACGCTACGCGATTGGTCGCGAAACACATCAGCGCCTCTTGCAGGCGTTCGTGCAGGCACTCGAGCGCGGCGACTTCCCCTCGATCAACGCGTTTCTTTCCGAAGACGCCATTTTGCTCGGCGATGGCGGCGGCAAAGTTCAGAGCTTCCCGAAACCGTTGGTGGGCGGTCGACGCATCGCGCAACTTTTCTACGCGTCCTCGCTGCGCTTTGGCAGTCAATTGCACCACGAGCTGGTACTGCTCAACGGTCAGTGGGCGCTGCTGCGCTTTATTGAAGGCCGACTCGAATCGGCACAGTCGTTCGAAACCGACGGGGCTCGCATCGTTGCCGTGCAAATTCAGCGCAACCCCGATAAGCTCGCACGCATCGCGGCCGCGCACGGCAATGGTTGACAAAAAATTTTCACGTATCGCGTCACAGACGATCGTGCCAATACGTCTAGGAAGCAGGCACTTTACGACTCCGCTTCCATGTCAGACTACTCATCGCGCCTCCCGAGCGGCATCGACGATCCGCTGGCAAGCACCTTTGCGACCAGTTACGCCGGCGTCATATCATTCCTGGCCGTCGCCAACGAAGGCAGCTTTGCCCGCGCCGGCGACCGCCTCGGCATCGGCCGCTCGTCCGTTAGTCGCAACGTGCAGAAACTCGAGGCGCAGCTAGATGCGCGCCTTTTCGTACGCACGACGCGCAGCACCTCATTGACGCGTGAGGGCGAGCTTTTCTATGAAAACTGCCAGCCGGGTCTGGCTCGCATCGCACAAGCCCTAGAAGATATGCGGGAGCTGCGCAATGGGCCGCCCCGGGGCCATCTGCGCATCGCCTCGACGCCGGGCTTTGGCCGTAAAATCGTCGCGCCGCTTTTGCGGGGCTTTCACGCGCGATATCCCGAGATCTCTCTGGAACTATTGCTGAACGACCGGCCTGCGGACTTCGCCGCCGATCGCGTCGATGTGTCTTTTCGCGACGGACGCATCGAAGACAGCGGCATCGTTGCACGCCGGCTCATTCCGATGCAGATGATTGTTTGCGCGTCGCCTGCCTATGCGCACCTCTACGGATTGCCGCGCCACATTGGCGACTTGGACGGGCATCGGTGCATCAACCTATTGATGGCGTCCGGCCGCGTCAAAGAGTGGGAATTCAAAGTCGACGGTCTGCCGCAGCGGCGCCAGCCCATTGCGAGCCATACATTCAACGATCCCGATCTGGTCGTGCAGGCGGCGCTCGACGGACTAGGACTTGCGCAGTTGCCCGCCTATCAGGTGCGCGATCTTCTGCGTGACGGACGCCTCGTCAGCTGCCTGATGCGACATGCACCCGACGATGGCGGTCACTACTTATGCTATCTGAGTCGCAAGCTGCTTCCCGCCCGCATCCGCGTGTTCATCGACTATATGACCGAGCATACAAGGGCGCTCGACCTTCAGCGTCCTACCGCAACGACTACATTGCAGTCGATTGAGCAGGAGTCGGCTGCCTGATATTCCGGCGATTCGCGACTCGATGGACCGAAACTCGACGATGAGATGTCGCGCCGAGCTGGAAATCGCGCAGCCAACCGTGAGCTGGTCGCCTTTATAGCGCAATAGTCTCCAGCGCCGGATCCTCGTGCGTCTCACCCAGCATCGATCGGAGGTCACGCTCGATCAAGGCGCACATCGTCGAAATTGGCACATCGTTGGCCCCACCCTCGAACGGATTAGTACAACGATCGTCAACGGCACCGATAGCCAGGTCATCGCGCAGAACTTGAACAGGATGACGGGTATCGAGCCACAAATGACGAGCGCGTAGATTTGCCGCCGCGTCCAGACCAGGAACTCGGACAACCTATAGGATTTGCCAAGGTGCATGTCGATTCCCGCCACCGATTGGGCGATCAGTCCGCCGGCCGGTGAAACGTCGCGACGTAGTGCGCTTGAGCGATAACTTTTCCATGCATCTGATAAGCGACGAGCGCCGGACTCGATGCCGCCTTCACATCGATACTCGGGACTGCGAGCGCCGATGCAGTGACGACGTATCGATGCGATTCGCCTTCAGGCGGACAAGGTCCGCCGTACCTGGAATCGCCGAAGTCCGTCAGCGTTTCGACGGCGCCCGCGGGCAACAGCGTCGGGTTGCCCGAGGCGCCCTTTTCGATCGACGTATCCGACCCGGGAATGTTGACGACTTCCCAATGCGTCCAGCCGAGTCCACCCGTCGGCGCATCCGGGTCGTAGATCGTGACGACAATGCTCTTCGTGCCGCGAGGAACATGGGACCACGAGATGTGGGGCGAAACGTTGGCCCCGTGACATCCAAATCCGCCGTAGACCTGTTCGCTCATGAACTGTCCGCGATCCAGGTCGTCCACCTGCACGGAAAAGCGCTCGGCAAGAGCGATTGCGGGCACGATTGCCAAAAGTGCTGAAGAGCAGAGAGCTGCTCGCAAAACGCCGTTGAGGCCCATAGTGAGTTCCGTTGCGACTTACCCAAGATGTTGAGGATCGATGGATGTGCCTGATCGACGTTGGCAGGATCGCTTGCGCGGCCATCGTCGAAACGGATTGTAGGTATGGACGCCGAACGGCAGTAGCCCCGCGAAGGGGTTCACCGTGTTGCCGCGAAAACAACAATCGGCTTGCGTCTCTCTGAAGTTCGTTCGAGCTTGCGAGACGCGGATCAAAGCTAGGCCGACCCGATGACGGATAGGCCCAGCCCAGACTCGTCGCGCCTCAGAACATATGGCGCTCGGCTGCTTTGCGAGGGGCGATGGACGCGCATCCGGATCAGTACCCGATCGGGGCGCGTCGTCGCTATCCGGCTTACCGCGAATCAGTGCGCTGGGCCAGTGCGCTCGTATCGAGTCGCTGTAGAAGCTGGTATCCCTCCGCCCAGTCTTCCAGTTGGCTGGCGGCGTTGATATGCCCGTGTGCTCCCACGTCGACGAACTCGCTGCCCCATATGTTTGCACAGGACTGCGCATGACCGATCGATCCATACGGATCGTCGCTGCTTGCAACGACAATGCTGGGAAACGGCAATCTCGAGGACGGCACAGCCGAAAACCCGACCGTGAAAGCGCGCGGAAATGCGGGCGCCGACGGATCTGGAACGGCTACGAGCAGCGCCCCTCGAATGGCGCGCGCGTGCCGCGCGGCCCAATGCGCCACCGCCAGGCAACCGAGACTGTGAGCAACGACGATGACATCGGGGCCGAGCGCCCTCACCTCATTATCGATCGCCGCCACCCATTCGTCGCAAACGGCGTGATCCCAGTCTTCGACCTTGATGCGAGACCAGTTCCCCGGTTTCGTCGCCTCCCAGAGGCTTTGCCAGTGGGTTGGTCCCGAATTCCCGTAACCGGGCACGATCAGGAAGCGTCGACTCATCTTTTTTCTCCGTGAAAGGGCGTCCCAGTGTAAGACCTGACGGTCTCTGTCAGAATAACCGAGCCGATGAATTGTTCGTCATCTGGCGCTTCGAATGCGCGGAGGTACAGCCATGAGCATCGCTTTGAATCACACCATCGTTTATGCCCACGATAGGGACGCGTCCGCAACGTTTCTCACCGAGATTCTAGGGCTCCCCAAGCCCACGCCGTTTGGGCCGTTTCTCACGGTGCATCTCAGCAACGACGTAACGATGGACTTCATGGAATCCGACGATCGGATAACGGCGCAGCACTATGCCTTCCTTGTCAGTGAAGCCGAATTCAGCGAGATCATGGAGCGCATTCAGGACCGCAAGCTGCGGTATTGGGCCGACCCTGCCCAACGACGCGAAGGCGAGATCAGTACCCGTGACGGCGGTCTTGGCGCGTATTTCGAGGATCCGAATGGCCATCTGCTCGAAATCATTACGCGGCCCTATGGCGGGCATTAGAGAGCCACGCCGCTGTTCAGCGGGCGAGCGCGCAGTGGGAAGCTGGCGTGCCGATCGTCGCCGTTTCGGGCACCCGCAGCCCCCACAATCCCCATTGACAAACGTACCAAATTTGGTACGATAGCAACGTTCCCAGATTCTGCTTCCTGCATGGCCCCTCCCGATCGCGTGCTCTTTGTCTATCTCTATCGATCAGAAAATGGCAATGAGCCCGTTCGCGAGTGGCTTCGTGGGCTGGATATCGAAGACCGAAAGTCCATCGGCGACGACGTCAAAACCGTCGAGCTTGGCTGGCCGATCGGAATGCCTTTGGTCCGAAAGATGGAGGCAGACATCTGGGAGGTCCGGGTTGACTTGCGGCAGCGGATTGCCCGGGTGCTTTTCACGGTCATTGGCGACAAGATGGTTTTGCTCCACGGCTTCATTAAGAAGTCGCAGCAAACGCCTGCGTCCGACCTGAAACTCGCCCGTACAAGAATGCGGCAAGCTCACGACGCGGCAACTGCGAAGCAATTGAAGGAGTCCCCACATGGCAAACAAGCACGTCGGAAGTAGCTTCGACGACTTCCTCGCCGAAGAAGGTCGGCTCGAGGAAGCCACAGCTACCGCCATGAAGAGAATCATCGCGTGGCAAATCGCGCATGAAATGAAGGCTCAAAAACTGTCCAAAACAGCGATGGCGGAACGCATGCACACGAGCCGGGCAGCGTTAAATCGCTTGCTGGACGAGGAAGACACAAGCCTTACATTGACAACGCTGGCGAGCGCTCTTACGGCGCTAGGCAAACGAATGGAATTTAAGCTCGCAGCCTGACAACCTCGCACAGCAAGCTCTTCGACCACCCAAACATAAGCCCGCCTAATGCGGGCTTTGTCGCATTCGACTCGTCCGATCAGCGCGGCAGTGAGCGCACCGCCTTCAGCGCCGCCGACACCGTGTTGTACGTGATGCGACGCATAACCTAATGTAATAGCCGCCGGAAAATAAAGCGCATTGACGCTGCCCTCGCCGCCCACCAATACTCGGATCATAGCGAAGGCACTCTGATCCTCGAACCGCAACATCAGAAGAAGCGCCCGGTCGCACGTACCGGACGGCGCCCAGCTTTCGCGATTGATGACAGCGCACGCTGAGCAGTTCACGCGCTGGTAGACAGCCAGCCGAATGAGCGCGCAAGGTGTCCCGATGGAAAGTTGAGGCTATGAACTCGGTAGAAAGAATGTTCGTCCCTGAGCAGCAAGCGGAAGATCGGCTCTCGAATGCGAGCACCTGGGAGAGCGGCACGAAATTTTGGGCGAGCAGCGAGGAACAGATCCTGACGTGTGCTCGTGTGGTAGACGAGACCGACGATGTCAAAAGCTTCGAATTCCGCGTGGGCGACGGCACGCCGGTTCGCTTCGAACCGGGTCAGTTCATGACCGTGTCGGCAAGCGTACAAGGTCCGACGGTCAAGCGCTGCTACACGATTTCGTCTCCGCCGACGCGGCCGTATCTGTTGTCGATTACCGTAAAGCGAGTGTGCCGGGCGGCATCGTGTCCAACTGGCTTCACGACAACATGAAACTCGGCAGCCAGTTGCGCGCGTACGGCCCGTCCGGCAGCTTCACGCCGACAGTAGCGCCCGCCGCCAAACAATCGCTTTACCTGTCCGCCGGTTCGGGCGTCACGCCGCTGATGTCGATGACGCGTGCGAGCATCGATCTTGGTCTCGATCGTGACATCGTCTTCGTTCACAGTGCAAGGACGCCGGCGGATATCGTCTTCCGCAAAGAACTCGAAAGGCTCGTGGCGCTGTCGCCTCGCCTGCGCACATTCTTCCTTTGCGAAGGGATCGGAAACGAAAGCGATTGGTCGGGACCCATCGGCCGCCTCAGTCTGCAGCAACTTTCCGAATGGGTACCGGACTACGCCGAGCGCGAGGTGTTCACTTGCGGTCCCGCCGGCTATATGAAAGCCGCGCAGACATTGCTGCGCGAAGGCGGTCACAACCCGGCGCGCTATCACCAGGAAAGCTTCGATTTCTCGGCGGGTGCGGCAACTGTGGAGACGGCACACACGGCGGAAACCGCCGCGCCACAGGTCGATGCATCGCAAGAGACGTTCACCGTGAAACTCTCGCGCTCGTCGAGGACGTTCAAGATGAGGGCCTCCGAAACCGTGCTCGCCGCTGCGAAAAAGGCCGGCGTCGCGATCCCCTCGTCTTGCAGCCAAGGCATCTGCGGCACGTGCAAGACGAAGGTGCTCGAAGGCGAGGTCGACATGAAGCACAACGGCGGCATTCGCGATCGAGAAGTCCAGAAAGGATTTCGCTTGCTCTGCTGCAGCCGGCCGACGTCGGACTTGGTGCTCGAACTGTAGTCACCCCCAGTTCGTCGACGAAAACACGAGCGATGTAGTCACGGCATGTTTTGAAGCGGGTTACACCCGTCGAACCCGCTTATCCCCCGAAAAAGCATGATCATTGAAGGAGACGCAGTATGGCGGCCGACCAGCTTTCCGATGCACACAGCACAGTTCAAGCGGGCGGTAAGGAGGCGATCTTGCGCGAGGTACGAGCGTATCGGCTCGCTCGCGTGCAGGAGCAACTGCTCAAACATCAATGCCCGGCGATCCTGCTGTACGACCCGGTGAACATCCGCTATGCGACCGATTCGTCCAACACGCAGGGCGTCAAGCTCGAACAGCAAGTCGTACTCACAGAGCACGGTTACGTCTCGCTCACTGATTGCAGCTTCGAAACCGACTGGCTGTAGGCGTTGCAATTCAAGCACGCTTTCAGAGCTTCATAGCGCTTAGCCGCCTAGCTAATAGCGCCATCCTCCCGCAGCCAGTCGATCAATCGCGCGACGGCCGGCGTCATCGTCCGGCCGTGAGGGACGATGACGTAGTAGGCGTCGCGCGGTTTGCACGATGCGCTCGTCAAGCGCACGAGTTCGCCTTTTTCCAAGAGGTCGTGCACCAGACGGCTCCAGCCCAGCGCGACGCCTTGGCCATATCTCGCCGCTTGCACGGCATCCGTGTACAAGCTGCTGCGCAGCACGTAGTTCAACTTCGCCGGACGATGCCCTGCGGATCGAAACCACGCCTCCCACCCCATCCAGCCCTCGTACGTCGAGTCCGATTCGATGAGCGGCAGAGCAGCCAGCGCCTCGAGCGAGTCCGATATTTCGTTCTCCTCAAGAAAGCGCGGAGAGCAAACGGGAAACACTTCTTCGTCGAACAACAACGTGGAGGTGCCGTCGCCCCAGTTGCCATCACCGTATCGCACCGCAACATCGACCTCGACATGGCGAATGTCCGCGGTGAACATCTGCGTGCTCAACCGCAACAGCAAGGGCGGATCAAGGCGCTTAAGGTTCGGCAGCCTCGGCAGCAATCGCAGTTGCGCAAACGGCGCCGTCGCAGCGAGCACGAGTTCTTGCTGCTCCGCACCGATCGACAGACGATCGAATACGCCCGCGATCTTCTGCATTGATTCGGACACGACCACAAAGAGTGCTTCGCCCTCGGCGGTCAACGCGATGGAGCGGTGCAAGCGATGGAATAAGCGTACGCCCAACGCTCCCTCCAGAAACCGTACCTGCCTGCTGACCGCTGCCTGGGTCACGCCCAATTCAGTCGCTGCACGCGTAAAGCTGCCCAAGCGCGCCACCGCCTCGAATTCAATCAGTGCGGTCAAGGACGGTACGATGCGTCGATATCCCTTAATTGCCCTTGTCATTTTGCCTCTGTTTGCCCCATTTCATGCCTCGTCCGCCGGAAGATCGCCTGTTTTCCAAGGGCGCCTTAAGTCGGCGCATCCGGTACCGAATGCCCCGGGGCCCTCTCCCGCACGAGGAGGCAGGGGAAAGCCTACCGAAAACCCCGTCCAGTGCTGCATAACATAAAGTAATGCGATGCGAAAAATAAAGCGCGTTGACGCTACTTTTCGCCGCTCCAATACTGCCCGCATAACTCAATGCAACGCACTGGGAAAAATATCTACCTATTGGAGGCCCGCCATGACCGTCATTCCTATCAAGACCCATCGTGAACTGCTCGACAGCCGGGAGCCCGGACAGGGGATGCCCGGCGACCTGTTCGGGCGGCAGGACGTGTTTGAAACGGACATGGATGTCTTTTTCCACAAGCGATGGATCCTCGTCGCCGTGACGGCCGACGTGCCCGAACCCGGCGATGTCTATGCGATCGATATCGGCAAAGCTTCGGTGCTGATCGTGCGCGATGACGACGAAAACATCCGCGCCTTTCGAAACGTCTGCCGGCATCGCGGCTCGCGCCTCGTCAAGAACGCCGGCAAGGTCAGCGTCGGCATGCTGGTTTGTCCCTATCACCAATGGACCTACGACCTGGACGGCAGCCTGCGTCACGCCACGCATATGGGCAAGGAATTCGATAAGGATTGCAAGAGCCTGATTCCGGTTCACGTCAAGGTCGTCGGCGCGCACGTGTTCGTTTGCCTTGCCGACGAGGCGCCGGAAGATATTGCAAAGCTCGAGGCGGCCATGACGCCGCGCTTCGCGCCGCATGAGATGCAGCGTACGAAGATTGCCTATGAGATGGATATCGTCGAGAACGGCAACTGGAAGCTCGTCATGGAGAATAACCGTGAGTGCTACCACTGCGGCGGCACGCATCCGGAGCTGACGCAGTCGTTCCTCGCGCACGACTTCGGCTTCTGCCCCGATGGCCAAAGCGAGGAGTCGCTGGCCGACTACGAGCAGTACCTCGCGAACAACGCGGCCCGCAAGGAAGAATGGGAGAAAGACGGCTATATCTGCGAGTTGGTCGAATCGCTCGACGAAAGCGTCGAAACGAATTTCCGTTCGCAGCGGCTCGTGATCGCCGGGGCCGGCGAATCTCAGACGATGGACACCAAGGTCGCCAGCACCAAGCTGCTCGGCAACTTGCAACGCCGCGATCTCGGCGACGTGCATATGTGGGGACATCACTCGTGGACGCACGTGATGAGCGACCACGCCGTCATCGCCTATGCCATTCCGCTGGCACCGGACAAAACGCGCGTGCGTACCATTTGGCTCGTGAACGAAGATGCCGTGGAAGGCGTCGACTACGACCTGAAGAAGCTGACCGAAGTGTGGATCGCCACGACTACGCAGGACGCGGAACTGGTCGGCAACACGCATAGCGGGACGCAGGACCCGGGCTACGTTCCGGGCCCGTACTCGAAGTACACGGAGGACGCACTCGAGCAGTTCGCTCGCTGGTATGACGCGCGCATTAAGGCGAGTGGCGTTTAACCGGGTTGCGAAGGGGCCGGATATGACTCACACCCGCCCCTTTTCACTCCCCGCCGCGCTCAATATATGCGTTTGCCGCCGATAGCAGCCATGTCTCGAAAGCCTGCAGCCATGGGGAATTCTGCTGATGCTCCGGATAGACGAGGTAGTAGCCCTTGTCGCTAGGTAAAGGCAGATCGCAAGGACAAATCAGCTCGCCAATGTTGAGCTCGTGCGAAACGAGGAATCGAGGCACGAGCGCGACACCCAATCCCGCGCGGGCAGCCTCCACGAGCATCGAAAAAAGCTCATACCGCTGACCTTTCATGCTGTCGGCGTCGTCGACGCCTGCCTGCACGAGCCATTGCCGCCATGCATCGGGGCGCGCCGACTGATGCAGCAACGTGAAATTCGGGACCTCGGAAGGCGCGAGGTTCGTCCGCCCGCTCATCAACCGCGGACTGCATACCGCAATCATCTCCTCACCGAACAGAAATTTGGCGATTGCCCCCGGCCAAATGGGATCGCCGAAGTGAATCGCCGCATCGAACTGCGTGTCGGTGAACAGGAACGGCTCGGCCCGCGTCGCCAGGTTGACGACGATGTTTTGGTGCGCGCCGTAGAACTGCGGAAGCCGCGGAATCAACCATCGCGTAGCGAACGTGGGAATGACCGCGAGTTCGAGGATACCGCCCGCATTCGGGTGGGCCATCGCCGCCAGCGTATCGCGCTCCATTCTCTCGAGGTTCTCTCGCACGCGCTTCGCATAGAGTTGGCCGACCTCGGTGAGACTAAGGCGCTTCTTGACCCGGTTGAAAAGCGCGACGCCCAGATATTCCTCGAGTATCGCAACCTGCCGTCCGACGGCGCTTTGCGTCAGGGCGAGCTCATCGGCGCTGCGGGTAAAGCTCAGGTGGCGGGCCGCTGCCTCGAATGCGACCAAGGCTTCCATACTCGGAATCTTTCGTCTCACGGATCATTCCTCAAACGCACAACGTCGCGAGTTTATATCGTTTGCTCGCGTCAAACCATATCGCAACAATGTCTTCCATATGGCGGTAGATCGTACGATTCATCTCGTATCGATTTCGTTCGCACTCCTCATTTTCAGACCAACATCGACTTTCGAATTGAAGGAGCATCATGTCCAACGACGCACTTCCCGCCAAATTCAAGCCCTATACCCGCCAGACGATCAGCCAGGCTCCGCAATGGCAATTGCTTTCGACGGAGCTGCGCGAAGCGGTACAGGTCGTGTCT
This sequence comes from Trinickia symbiotica, assembly GCF_002934455.1. Classification (GTDB taxonomy): domain Bacteria; phylum Pseudomonadota; class Gammaproteobacteria; order Burkholderiales; family Burkholderiaceae; genus Trinickia; species Trinickia symbiotica. The sequence continues at coordinate 200,308 of NZ_PTIR01000011.1, forward strand.
CGCGTGTTGCCGTTTCGCACGAATCAGTACGTGATGGAGGAGTTGATCGATTGGACCAACATCCCGGACGATCCTATCTATCGCCTCACGTTCCCCCATCAGGACATGCTTTCCCCGGCCGAGTATTCACATCTTAGAGACCTGGTACTCGAGAAGAAGGACGAGGCTGCGATCGAGGAAGCCGTGCGTGCGATCCGCATGCGGATGAATCCACATCCCGCCGGCCAGATGACGCACAACGTCCCCTTTCTCGATGGTCAACCGCTAAGCGGGCTGCAGCACAAATACAAAGAGACGGTGCTGTTCTTCCCCAGCGCCGGACAGACCTGTCACGCCTATTGCACGTTCTGCTTCCGTTGGCCGCAATTCGTCGGCATGGACGATCTCAAGTTCGATGCGCGCGAATCCAATGAACTCGTTGCCTATTTGAAGCAGCATCGTGAAGTGACCGACGTCCTGATTACCGGCGGCGATCCGCTGATCATGAACACGCGGTCTCTTTCAGGATATATCGAACCCCTGTTGGCGCCCGAACTTTCCCATATTCAAAACATCCGCATCGGGACCAAATCGGTATCGTACTGGCCGCAACGCTTCGTGACGGACAAGGATTCCGACGATCTCATACGCTTGTTCGAAAAAGTCGTCGCGGCGGGCAAGAACCTCGCGATCATGGGCCACTACAATCACCCGGCTGAACTGCGCCCGGCCATCGCGCAGCGTGCGGTGAAACGTATCGTTTCGTCGGGCGCGACGCTGCGAATGCAGGCACCGCTGATTCGCCACATCAACGAAGATCCCAAGGGATGGGCGGAACTGTGGACAACGGGCGTGCGGCTCGGCGCCATCCCCTACTATATGTTCGTCGAACGCGACACGGGCCCCAGCCATTACTTCGAGTTGCCACTCGCGAAAGCCTATGAGATTTTTCAGGCGGCCTATCAGACCGTATCGGGACTCGCGCGCACGGTCCGCGGTCCTTCGATGAGCGCATTCCCCGGCAAGGTCGTCATCGATGGCATCGTCGATATCGGTGGCGAGAAGGTGTTTGCCCTTCAGTTCTTGCAAGCACGCAACCCCGACTGGGTGCGCAGGCCGTTCTACGCCAAGTTCAATCCGACGGCCACTTGGCTGCATGATCTCGAGCCCGCGTTCGGTGCGAAGAAGTTTTTCTTCGAAGAGGAAAGCGTCGCGAGCATCGCCATTGCTCGGCATTCCGGCCGCCATCTCTCCAGCGCGTCGTCTGAGCCGGCATTCGCCATCGCGTCCAACGGATGACAGAAGTCCCTTAGGCGAGTTTGGGCTGTTGCTTGCGGCGGCCCGCTCCTCGATGGTATTTTCGTTTTACCAGGAGGCTCAATGGCTTACGTCGTGACCGAAGGCTGCATCCGCTGCCGCTACACGGATTGCGTCGAAGTATGTCCAACCGATTGTTTTCGCGCGGGCCCCAACTTTCTCGTCATCGATCCGGACGAGTGCATCGATTGCGCCGTCTGTGTTCCGGAGTGTCCGGCCGACGCCATTGCATCGGCCGAGGATATCGCGGATGACCAGCGGTCGTTCGTCGAGTTGAATGCTTCTTTGTCGAAACAATGGCCTGTCATTATGAGCAGACAGGCACCGCTGCCCGACGCCGACGATTGGAAAGGGGTGCGCGACAAGCTGCGGCACCTCGTCGCCGAACCCGTTGCCGACTAGCCCGCTGTCAAAGGAAACTGCATGACCACCGTTTTTCATCGTGCGCCGAAGCGCGCGTTGCCGGTTGCCGTCGCCGGCGACGGCATCGAAATCATCGACTCCGAAGGCAAACGCTATATCGACGCATCGGGCGGCGCGGCGGTCTCGTGCCTCGGGCACAGCAACCAGCGCGTCATCGACGCCATCAAACGACAAGCCCAGCAGCTGCCTTATGCACATACCTCGTTCTTCACGACGGAGCCGGCCGAAGCACTGGCCGATTGGCTCGTGGAAAGAGCGCCAGAGGGCCTGAGGCATGTGTACTTTGTGTCCGGCGGCTCGGAGGCGGTCGAAGCCGCGCTCAAGCTCGCTCGTCAATATTTCGTCGAGACGGGTGAGCCGCGGCGACGCCATTTCATCGCGCGCCGTCAAAGCTATCACGGCAATACACTCGGCGCGCTTGCGATCGGCGGCAACGCGTGGCGGCGCGAGCCGTTCCTGCCGATTCTGATCGAGGCGCACCACGTCAGTCCCTGCTACGCCTATCGTGAGCAGCGGTCCGACGAATCCGACGAGGCATTCACGCAGCGCCTTGCGGATGAACTCGAGAGCAAGATCCTCGATTTGGGACCAGAGACCGTGGCGGCGTTCGTGGCGGAGACGGTGGTCGGCGCAACGGCCGGTGCCGTCCCGCCGGTGGGCGACTACTTGTGCAAGATCCGTGCGGTCTGCGACAAGTACGGTGTTCTTCTGATTCTTGACGAAATCATGTCCGGCATGGGCCGCACGGGGCATCTCTATGCGTGTGCCGAGGACGGCGTAGCGCCCGATCTCCTGACGATCGCCAAGGGCCTTGGTGCAGGCTATCAGCCGATTGGTGCGACGCTCGTCAGCGACAGGATTTACGAAGCGATCGTCAAAGGCTCCGGGTTCTTCCAGCACGGCCATACTTACATCGGCCACGCGACTGCCTGCGCCGCGGCACTGGAGGTGCAGCGCGTGATCGAAGAAGACCGCTTGCTCGACAACGTCAAGGCGCGCGGAGAGCAATTGCGCGCGTCGCTGCGCGAGCATTACTCGAGGCATGAACATATCGGCGACGTACGAGGCCGGGGGCTCTTCGTCGGTGTCGAACTCGTCGAGGATCGTGCGACCAAGGTGCCGTTTTCTCACGAGTTGGCGGTCAACGTGGCGATCAAGCGTGAGGCGATGAAGCGCGGGCTGATGGTTTATCCGATGGGAGGAACCGTCGACGGCGTGTCAGGCGATCACGTTCTGCTGGCGCCGCCTTTCATTTGCACGGCCGACGATATCGACCGAATCGTCAGCCGCCTGACCGATGCGATCGATGATGCACTGCGCAGCGCAGGCTCGCGCTAGATTTAAGACTCGACCATGACCCGCTCCTCATCCGCCCCGCCCGCGAGCCGCTTGCCGGCCTTCGACGAAGCGCATGCCACGCCCGAACAAAAAGCCGTCCTGACGGAGATTCTGTCAGGACCTCGAGGCAATCTTAACGGCCCGTTCCTGGGATGGATTCACAGCCCGGACCTCGCGCAGCATGCGCAGCGCCTCGGCGCATTCTGTCGCTATCGTACGGGACTGCCCCTGCGCCTCTCGGAACTGGCGATACTCGTCACCGCCGCACGCTGGCGTTCGCAGGCCGAGTGGCACATCCACCATCCGATCGCGCTGGACGCCGGCGTGCCCGCCGCCACGGCGGAGGCGATCCGCAGCGGGCGGCAGCCCGAATTCGATGATGACGACGACGCGCTAATCTACGCTTTCGCCACGGAACTCTACGACACGCAGCGTGTGTCGGATCCGACGTTTCAAAGGGCAGTCGACCGCTTCGGTCATCAGGTGACGATCAACCTGGTTGGTCTACTCGGCTACTACGCGCTAGTGGCGATGACGTTGAACACGTTTCAAATGCGCGCCCATGGTCAAACGGCACTGCCGTTCGCGGAGTGATCGTACGGATAACGATCACATCTTGAGACACCACAAGGCCAGGAACGCGTTGTCGTCGGAGCGCATTGCGTGAACCGCGCCGGGGGAGTTATGGATGCCGCCGCCAATCCCCGGCGACAGCCACGGCCCTCGGTCCTTGCGGAATTCACCTGCAGACATCAACACATAGGCTTCCTCGGGTGGGTGACTATGATCGGGATAGCGGACATCGGGCTTCATCACCGTAAAGCCCAGTTGTAGGTCCCGCCGATCCTCGATGCCTCCCGGGCCGCTGATCATGCCGTTCGCGTGCCCCTCTAGAAAGTTGGGGCTTGCGTTCGCGACGGTCATCCGCCTGAACCAGCCGATGAACGGCTCCAGCGCTTTAATGCTTCTCGCAACTTGGCCGAACGCATCGCTGGCATCCAGATACGGCTCGAGCGCACTATCGAGCGAATCGCACGCGGGGAAGCGCACACGCTTTTCGAAACGGAACTCCCCATGTTGCTCGAGGCGAGCGAAGACTTCGACCGCCAACGCACGAGCTTCTCTCGAAAGCGTCTCGGCAGCGAAGAGAATACGCGCTGCGTCGATGAAGTCCTGTATCTCTTTGGGGCGCGATTGCATTTCGATCTCCTCGTTCTCAATCTATATGTTCGCTTAGTTCGGTCCGCAGCGTTCGGGCGTGACCCAGACGGTATTCTGCGTCGGATGCTACAACGGTGACCAAAAAAAAGATCGACACCGTTCTTCCCCGCTCGCCGTTCTCGACAGCAGTGATGGTAGCCACCGCATCGGAGAACGGTCGCCGCGCGTCCCCTGGGGCTGGCTACGCGGTACGCTCTCTTTCCACCGAACCGGCGAATGCCGTCTGTCCTCTACCATTCGCTTTTGCGCGGTACATCGCACGGTCGGCGAAGCGCATCAGCGTTCGCGCATCGTGCGCGCCCCCCCGAGCACCGTTCGCCAGCATGCACACGCCGATGCTGGCCGAGACGGCGATTCGATGTCCCTCGATCGCTTGCAGATTCTTCAGCACCGTATGAATGGTGTCGGCAATTTTCAATGCGCCTTGCTTGCCATGGACCTGTCGGGCCAGCACCACGAATTCGTCCCCGCCCAGGCGGGCGAGCGTGTCGCCTCGGCGCACGCCGCGCGACAAGTCAATGGCGAAGCGCTGCAACAGCGCGTCGCCTACCGCATGACCGTATGTGTCGTTCACTTCCTTGAAACCATCGAGGTCGACCAGCAGCAACGCAGTGTCCCCGATTTCCGTGTCGCGATTGGCCAGCGCGTGATTGAGGGCATGCTCCAGCCGGACGCGGTTGCTCAGTCCCGTCAGCGGATCGGTGACCGCCTGTTGTTCGAGTCGGTGTACCAACACCGATAGATAGATGGAGGTCGCTGCAATACTCAGCGCCAAACTCACGCAGACCGCGACGTTTGCGCTCCACCATGGCTGCGCAAACGCGAGCCCGGCAAGCCCGGCCAGCGCCACCGCGCACGAGAGCGCGAGCATGCGCTTGCCATAGCGGCAGCCGGCACCGACAAGAAACCAGAAGGAAGCCCAGAGGACCGGGAGCGCGGCTTGCCCGCCGACCGCGAGGATCGCCATGACGACGGCCTGGTCCGAAACCGTCGTGACGATGAGGCGAAGAGGCGAACGCGCGGGCCCGACTTTTATCGCGAGATAGGTTGCAAGACCGTACGCTACGTACAGCGCAACCATTTCGGTCGTGGCATAAACGGCGCCAGAGCGCTCAATCCATGCAGCAACCAGATATGCGAGGAGAACCACCGTACCGAGCGACACGCGAAGGAGTGCCTGCTCCTTCTCGGGGTGCCTTTGGACGGCACCGAGAAACTCTGGCCCGCGCCAAGCGGGATGCCAACTGCCCATGCCTACAACCCCACAGCATTTATTTTGCGATTTTGCGCGTGGGATTGTAACGCGTGCCGAGGGACGCCAATGCTCCGGACCGGTGGCCCGGCATAACGGCAATTCAGAGCAGTCGGCGGACGTCCTCGCCTTCGAGCCAAGCCGCTGTCTCAAGGGGTCGGGCGTTTCCGGACGCGCTGATCTAGTTCGCCACAGTGCGTCGGGCCACCATGGCCGCGCTCAGCTTGGCCATTTGCTGTCGATCCAGGCACGCTTCGGCATACGGCAGGACGTGACTCTCCTCGATCGCGATATGACGGCGGTACGCCACAACAAAGCTGTCGACCCACTCGGGCTCAAGGAGCCCTGCTGTCCCCGCCGCAATGTCGACGAGCACCCGTCGCAATCGCGCCCATCCCGCCTCGAGCGATCGATGCTCATCGCGTAACGATACGATCAGTTCAGTCACGGGCGAGCGCTGGTGCCGGCCGATTTCGTTGAGCATCGGAAAAAGGTCCTGCTCCTCGTCTGCGTGATGATGCGGGCCCGCCACGTCGAAGTAGCGCATGATGTTCCTGGCCGCCTGCTGCGCCTGCGTATCCGGACCATGCGAAGGCAGATACGCCGCCAGTTTCTCGAGCGTCGCGCATTGCGCGGCGATTCGTTCATGACACGCTTTGAGCATCTCGAGCGGCTCGTCAAACGACGGTGCCGGTTTGCTCAAAAGATCGATGCGATTCATGCCTTACTCACGTCTTTTCGGTTTAGCCTGCCTTGCCGTCGGCTCGCGGGCGCGTCAGGTAGGGCCAGTATTGGTACGCATATAGCGCGAATGCGACGCACCAACACAAGCCCGCCGCGTCGACCCAGCCTGCTCTCCATCTGATCAAGAGTAACGGACCGAAAACGCGCAAGACGGCGGCGGCGATCACGAGGCAATAACAAGCGATCTCGGCCCGCCCGGCTACGAGCATGCGGCCGGTATGCCCGAGCGCCGTACGCGTAATCATGGCGATAATCGCGCCTCCCAGCGCGCCGACTGTCAGAGCATGGAGTGCGATGGAATGGGGTACCCAGCCCACTGCGCTCAGCGCGAGCAGCGCAAATCCAATCGGAATGAACGCATAGGCAACATGGAGAATCGCGAGAATCGGCCGCTGGCCGACCCGCCAGGAGCGCCATCCCGCCAACCGGAATGCGTGAACCCCTGCAGTAGCGCCCGCTGCGATGCCAATGAACCCTGTGCTTGCGCCCGCTGCGTCCAGAACGAAGGTCAAAAGCGGCAACGGCAAAGCTAGCGCTTCGACCCATTGCCAGCGCTTGAATGTATAGCCCGGCACGGCGTTGCTCGTAAACATCGGCACGACGCGACCAGCGATGATCGTCACCAGCGTGATCAGTAGTCCGACGGCCGCGTAATTGATCCGCAATGCGAGATCGACTCGCCCGCGCAGGACGCACTCGTGAAATAGGATATTTGTCAGTGTGAGTGCGCCCAATGCCACCGGCACAAAGAGGTTGCGGCGGTTGCGCGCGCGCAGGAGTACACGGAGCAGAGCAATCGCCAGCACCGGCAAAAACGCCGAATCGACGATCGCAGCCAGGGGCTCGGGACCTAGCCACATCACGATCCGTCCCGCGAGCCACAGCAGCCACAACAGGGCCAGCGGCATACCATGTGGCGTCTCGGCTGACGTCCAGGCCCGCACTGCCGTGAGCAGAAAGCCTGCGACGATGGCGGCGGCAAACCCGAAAACCATTTCGTGTGCGTGCCAAAGGATTCCGCTCGCCGACGGTATTCGGCCTGCCGTGGCTATGCCGTGCAGTGCCCCTAGCCAAACCAGCAACGTGAGCGCGCCGAAGATCGCGCCGCCAAGATAGAACGGCCGGAAGCCGAGTCTCAGCACAGGCAATCCGGACGCAGGAGGCGTGAACGAAGAACCCTGCGCCAGATGGGTTTCATCGAGTTGCCGCACGTTTAACATGCATTTAGAATACATCATTTAAGGGCGATCCACAACGTCGCCGACCATGACTTTTCCGGAGCCCTGCCTGCCTGCGCATTCGCAGTGTAGGTTCAGTTACCGTCTTGCGGCCCGCCTCAGTGTTTGCGATGGTGTTTCGCCGAAACGCTGCTTATAGTCATTGGAAAATCGGCCGAGATGCGAAAAACCCCAGTTCATCGCGATGGAAGAAACGTTCCGCTCTGAAGAGTCAGACAAAATGTCGCGCCGCACTGCTTCGAGCCGATGCCACTTCAAATACGCCATGGGCGCATGCCCGAAGTGCTGCCGGAAGCCTTCAAAGAGCTTGTAGCGCGACACGCCGGCCGCACGCTCGATGTCTTCGAGCGAGATATCTTCGCGGGCGTGATCGTGGATGAACTGCTTCGCGCGCAACAGATAGTGCGGGCATGAAGGGCCCATGGCCCCCGCGAGCGCCTGCGAATAGTTGTGCGGCTGACAGAGCAAGAGCCCTTTGATCAGCGCCTGCTCGAGGTTGCCGACCATCTGCTGATGATTGAGCAACGGCGTGGCGTGGCCCATCTCGGCCAGCAGATACTTGACCATGCGCCACCAGGCAGCCTGATCGCCGTCGACGGCATTCATCTGCGGCTCGAACGTCAATGGGGCACCGAGCGGTCGTTGCAGAAGACCTTCAAGCACCTGACGCAGAGCCTCGCTGGGAATCGCAACGATGATCTTCCGGCAGTTGCCCATGATCGTGAGGTCCTGCCTCTCGTGCGGCGACAACACGAGCCCTTTGTACTCGTCCGACAGCCACAAGCGACCCTGCACGGCCAGTTCCTGCTGCCCGGTGAGCGGCAGACTCACGCTATAGCAATTGAGCGGCGCCTCGTTGTGCACGGAAACGGTGACGTCCGTGCCGTATTCCACATACCCTAACGTACTCGCCATGGAGCGCAACACCGTGCCCGAATGATGGAACTGCAGCTTCTTCGGGCTCCGCACCTGCAATCCATGCGGTCCGCAAATCGACGCCATCCAGTCCCGCGCGCCTTCGAGGTCGTGACGCAGAGCGTCAATACCTTGAATATCGTTGAAGGCGGGCGCGTACATGGCGTGTCACCGAGGGTTGACGGTCGCTCGATGGTAAACCACGCCGCGCGCGGACAAAAATACGAAAAGACCCTGAACGCGCGGCGCCGCAAGCTCACGCAGCCTGCTTTGCGCCGTTGCTATCTGCGAATTTCTCGTAGTAGAGGCGGTGATCGGCCACGGCTTCGCGCGCGAGCCACGTCTTGATCGCCTCGACCATCGCAGGCGGTCCGCATACATACATGTCGAACGGGCTCGCGTCGAGCATGCCGCGGTCGAAATGCTCCGGAATGAGCCCTGTCTTTCCGTGCCATCCCTCCGAAGGATTCATCACCACGATGTCACACGTGAAGTTTCCGATGTGCTGACCGTAGGTCTTCAAACGCTCGAGCTCGCATAGATCGTGTGCGTTCGTCACGCCGTAGTAGAGATGCACGCGCTGGCCGCAACCGCCCTTGTGAGCAAGATCGTCGAGCATGCCGAGAAATGCGGACAGACCGGTACCCCCTGCGACCATCACGAGCGGTCGCCCCACCTCTCGCAGATAGAAGGTGCCGAGCGGCGCCTCGAATTCGATCGTCTGACCCGGCTCGCAGCGCTCGCGCATATAGTTGCTCATCGCGCCGTCGGGCAGAAGACGAACCAGGAACTGCAATTGGTTGTCGTCGGCGGGCCGGTTGGCGAACGAATAGGAACGCCACGCGTCCGTGCCTGGCACATTCAGGCGGGCGTACTGTCCCGGCAGGAAATCGAGGCGCCCCGCGTGAGCGCTCGCGTCCAGATGCAGGATCGCCGTCGTTTCGGATACCTGCTCGACGCCAGCAACCTGGCCCGCGATCAACCGCGTTCCGCCCGCGCTGCACAGGCTCGAATCGAAGTCGAAGTAAAACGAGGCATCCGATTGCACGCGCGTCTGGCAGGACAGGATCTTGCGCGCGGCAAGATCGTCCGCAGACAGCGCTTCTTCGTCGACATAGTCCTGCGTATAGCTGCCCGTCTCGCAGCGTCCCTGGCAGGTCCCGCACACGCCTTCGCGGCAGTCGAGCGGAATGTTCACGCCGTTGCGAAGCGCGGCGTCGAGGAGGAGTTCGCCCGAACGAACGTCGAAGAACAAAGTCTTGCTGTCCGCAAAGCTGAACGCGACCTTGTGGCTCATTGCGCGCACTCCCGATTACAGATGATAGAAGTCGAGCACGGCGTTGATCGTGTCGTTCAGCAGCAGCACGTGCTTACGTGCGATCTTCCAGCTCTCGCCCGCCGGGCGCAGCTGGTAGGTGGCGCGCCCAAAGAAGTGCTCAGCCACGCCGTGCCGCGCGTAAAAGGTCGCCCAGTTGGTCTTCACCTCCAACTCGCCGTGGTCGCACTCGGCGATACGCACGTTGGTGATCTGATGCAGCGTACGCGGCAGCGGCGTTGACGCCGCTGACTTTCCCGTGCGCAGCCGGAACACACGATCCTCGAGCCCCGCGCGGCTCGCATAGTAGATCAGCGACACGCTGCGCTTAGGGTCGGTGGTGTACACGTGCTCGGAGTCCCATTGAGGCACGTGAAATTCGCTGTGTTGGTCGAACAGTTCGAGGTACTCGTCCCAGTTTTGCGCATCGCAAAGCTCGGCCTTGCGATACAGAAACTGCTCGACCGATTGTTGCAGCGTATGCGTGACGGCCATGATTCAAGCCTCCTTGCCGACGTTGGATTGTTGCGCGAGGCCCTTCATGAGAAACGCCTGCCAGGCGCCGTGCTGATTGACGTAAAGCCCCTCGTGCGTCAGCTCCGTACCGCACAGCACAGGTGCAATGCCGAGCAGCCGCGTATTTGCCGTTTCGCCCGCCACCCACTTGTGATGGCCGCGCGAAATGTCGCTCCAGCGCTCGAGGCGCGCCTGGAAGCCGCGCTGCTGCTCACGGAATTCCACGAGATCGTCGGGCGTGCCCATTCCGGAGACGTTGAAGAAGTCTTCGAACTGGCGAATGCGGTTTTCGCGATCATTTTCCGATTCGCCCTTTACGCCGATGCACTGGCTAATGACTTCCGTCTTGTTCCAGGCTACCGGACGCACGATGCGCAGTTGCGAGCTGATCTGATCCATGAAAAAGAGGCTCGGATAGACGTTCAGGTTGCGCAGCCGATGCATCATCCACTCGGCTTTCTGCTGACCGTATGCCTCGACGAGGCGCGGCATGACGGTGGCATAGCCCGGACGCACGCCGGGGTTCGGCATGTCGCTGAATAGCACGCTATGGCCGTTCCTGAAAGCGAACCAGCCGTCATCGGTATCCGCGTCACCTGCGCCTAGCTTGCTGTAGTCGAGCGTCCCGTTGGTCGCGCCGCCCTTCTTCGCGTTCGCGTCCTGCCGATGCTGCACCGTGGCGACGTAGTTGTAGTGGACGGTGCTCACGTGATAGCCGTCGAGGCCATTCTCGTTTTGCAACTTCCAGTTTCCTTCATAGGTGTACGTGGACTTGCCCGGCAGCACTTCCAGTTCGCCCGTGGGCGCTTGCGCGACCATCATGTCGAGAAACACGCGTGCGTCGCCCAAGTAGTCTTCGAGCGTGTCTGTTCCTTCCACGTCGAGACTCACAAACACGAAGCCCTTGTAGCTCGCGATGCGCGCCTTCTTGAGGCCACGCGTGGACTTGTCGAAGTCGTCGCAGTACTCGCCGGGAGCCTTTACCTTCACGAGGCGTCCGTCGCTCTTATAGCACCAGGCGTGGAACGGGCACGTGAAAGTGGACTGATTGCCCTTGCCCATACGCGTGAGCGTTGCACCGCGATGCTGACAGGCGTTGATCATGGCGTTGAGCTGACCGTTGCCATCGCGCGAGATGATCATCGGTTGGCGGCCCGCACGCATCGTCACGAAGTCGTGCGCCTGGGGAATCTCGCTCTCGTGGCAGGCGTAAATCCAGTTCTTTTCGAAGATAAACTCCATCTCCAAGTCGAACAGTTGCGGTTCGGTAAACATCTCTCGCGCAATGCGATAGACGCCCTCGGCCGGACGGAAGTCGAGGCATCCGCCAATGAATTCCTGCCATTGCGATGTGATGTTCTCTACGCTCACGATAGGTTCTCCTCCTGCCATTCAGCGGTCTTGCGATCAGGTCCTTGGTGGACTCGATTGAATACCCGATGGCGGCCAGGCGCTATCCGTCTGATGGCCGTTCGCTATCCGCTTTTTTTGCTCCTGCGCTCGGCCTGTCTACGCAACTGCTTTACGCGGTGTGAGTCAGCTGGACGCGCGCGAGTCCCGGCACGACCGCACCGGAAGAACGGAAAGCTGCTGAAAGGCGGGGACCTGTTCGGCCGGCAGGCGTACGTCGGATTCGCATCAGATCGCTTCGGCGCCGTCACACCGGGCCGACACTACGACTCGGTGGTCAGTTCGATGCAAAATAAAGCGCAACGCGATCGGTTGTCCACGTTGCCACGCCAGTGCCGAAAAAGTCCGCATCTTCGGTCCATACTGGGCAGCCGAGAACCATCGCGCATGCGAGGACGGGCCAGTCATCGGCATCTCTGACACCAATTCGTTGGAGTGCCTGCTCCTTCATACTCTGGTAAGCACCAGCATCAACCGCGTGCACGATCGTTTCCAGGCTGTCGAGCACGAGGACGGCGGAATCGCGCGGAATGCCTCGCTTTTTGAGCAGCGGCGGCAAATACTTTCTAGCATCGGCGTACGCGACGTCGGGGGCGAAGAAACCGACGTCGGGCGCATTCTCGAGGACCAGGTCGCGTACGCGGCGGCCGAGGACAGCGCGAATCAGGATGTTCGCATCAAGAACGATCGATTTTCTACTCATGCGGCCTTGGGTTTCTTACGCGCACCAGCCGGCCTCCGAGCCGCCTTGAAGTCAGATACCACCTCCTCCACATCGACGCCGCGCTCGGCAAGGAGCCGATCCAACGCCTTGCTCGCCTTCTTCAGTGCTGCAACGTCTCCCTCGCTCTGTCCTTGCGCCGGAATGAAATAGCCGACCGTCTGCCCATGCCGCGTGACGGCGACGGGTGTACTCGACGCAATGTAGTCGGCCAAATCGGCCCGGAATTCGCGAATCCCAACCTTGATCGTTTCCATATCGTCGCCCCTGAGTTTGGCAACTTGTGAATCTGTGTGTACACAATCCTACTCCATCAGCGAAGCAAGAACAAGGCAGCACGCGCGCGGAGACTCACCGAGGTTGATCGTCGTACTCCTAGCCGGACTCAAAAAATCGCCAGGCAAAGAAAAACCCCGCAGAGCCTAGACTCTGCGGGGTTTCCACCGCCATATACCTAAGTACTGGCGGAGACGGAGTCCGTCTCCGCCTATACCGGCATCTCACGCCCTCTCACTCGACATAACCTAAATCTTTGTTCCTATTGAATTTGTCGTCCATATTGGTCTATCCTTGAACAGGGCAATCAACGACCGAGACATGGGTAGAAACGTGGGTAGGTCGGTTAGGCGGAGAATTCATGGCGCGAGGAGTTAACAAGCTGTCAGCACGACGCGTGGAGGAACTCAAGGTCCCCGGATACTACGGCGACGGCGCCGGCTTGTGGCTACAGGTCAGCAAGACGATAACAAAATCATGGATATTCCGATACACGCGGCACCGGAGGACACACGATGTCGGCCTGGGCGCCTTCCCAGCCGTCAGCCTCAAGGCTGCCCGCGAAAAAGCGACGGAGCAGCGCGCCATTCTCGCCGCTGGCGGCGATCCCAGATCGGAGCGCGCCACAGTCAAAGCGAACGCTGCCAGCCGCATGACCTTCGACCAGTGCAGCGCTGCATATATTGAGGCCCATCGCAGCGGCTGGAAGAATGCGAAACACGCCGAGCAGTGGACGAACACCTTGGCGACCTACGCCAGCCCGATCATCGGTGCCCTGGACGTTGCCGACATCGACACGCAACATATCGTCCGCGTTCTCGAGCGGAACTCACTCTGGACCACGAAGAACGAAACGGCATCCCGCGTCCGAGGCCGAGTCGAACGAATTCTCGCATGGGCGAAAACGCGCAAACTGCGGACGGGCGATAACCCGGCCGCATGGCGCAATCACCTTGACACCCTACTGCCGAAGCCGAGCCAGGTACAGGACGAGTCGCACTTCCCCGCGTTGCCATACCGGCAAATAAATGCGTTCGTACAGGAGCTACGCGAACGTCCAGGTGTAGCAGCGCGTGCACTGGAATTTACTATCCTAACGGCCGCGCGCACTAACGAAACCATTGGCGCAACATGGGATGAGATCGACCTTCAGAGCGCAATTTGGGTGATCCCCGGCCCGAGAATGAAGCGGAGCCGCGCGCATCACATCCCACTATCGCCCCGAGCTGTTGAAATCCTCGAGGAGATGCATGCCGAGCGCGATTCTGACAGCAAAAATGCCTACGTTTTCCCAAGCGGCGACGGAGGATTGTCGAATGCGGCCATGGGAAAAGTCATCAAGATCATCAACGGTCGCCGCCAGAAGGCAGGCTTGCCCCTTTGGGTGGATCCGATGGAGGACGACCGGCCGGTCGTTCCGCACGGCATGCGTAGCACCTTCCGCGACTGGGCTGGCGAGGTATCACATCACGAGAAGGAACCCATCGAGCACGCATTGGCACATAAGCTGGCTGACGACAGTGAAGCGGCGTATCAGCGCGGTGCGCTGTTCGACAAACGACGTGTACTTATGAGCGACTGGCAGGCATACATCGATAAAGTCCAACAAGAACGACAGACCCGGAACGCAGCATAGTGAATTGCTCTCTAGCAATGCGGGAAGGACGCCTTGCACGAGCAACGCCCATGGTCGGCGACCCGTGATCGGCCGGCGACGCTCCAGCCCAGCGAACACGGCGTGGTGGGCGCAGGGTAACCACACGGCAGTCGGCGTTGCATCACCTGACGGCCGATCGCCTCGCACGTACACCTTGGTCGTCCGGTCTTGGTCGCGCCGTTGCCGGATGCGTGTACCATCGCCGACGAAACGCTCACAACGCATACTTGTCGCTGCGATTCTTAAACGCGGGTTTCGTTCCTTCGAGAATGTGGATAACCTTTTCGAGCATCTTCGGGTTCTCAATGCCGCCAGCTTCGTAAGTGAAGCTGTGCTCAGTCTTGTTGCACTCCGCGTAAATGATCTGTTCCGCGTCGCACACGACCGCCAAATTGGGATTGTGAGTGACGATGATGACCTGACGACGCTCCTTGGCCGCTTTGATGCATTTGACTAAAATTTTATAGATCGTCTGGTTGTCAAGATTCTCCTCGGGCTGGTCAATGACGATAGGGATATCGTCCTTGTCCACGAGTAGGTAGTCGGCCCTGAACAACTCCCCCATTCCTTGCAGGACAAGGCTTTGCGGCCGAAATGGCGTTGCCGCAATTGCAGGAATCAAGCATATTGATACGGCAATCCTGCAAATTCCGGCGAGGCTTGGATGGGTCCGAAGGTACCAGTCAGCGAGGGAGATTTGTTCCGGCAACCGCTGCGCGAGCAGATCAATCTGAAGCACCCGCTGGTGTCTGGCGACAATTACTTTTGCCGGTGGCGACAACTAGATTTGCCGGTGTTCGGCGGCTGACCTGCTGAGGTCGCGGCCGTCGCTATCATGCGG
>NZ_PTIR01000012.1 GCF_002934455.1 Trinickia symbiotica
GCTAACCGCGTCAGAGCAAGATACGCCTCCGTGCTCACCCACATATCCAGACGTCGATCACCGTTGCCATCCTTGCCTGCCGTGTCGCGCCTTGCTCGATAAGCCGCTTGCCGTTGTGCCGTCGTTTGTGTCATCTCCCATCTCCCTCGTTACCCGGTAACTATCGATTCGAAAGATGTTACCCGGTAACGCGAAACCTAACGATGTGGGGCAGATTTAGCGCTTACATTGATACAAAATCGCCCTTGTCTGAGAAGCAAAGCTCGCCGCATCGTTCGCACCTTCGCTTGCGAAACTCTGCACCATCTGCAGGAGCGTTGGGTCGAGGCTCATCGCGATGTAGAGGTCCGGCAACGTCCCATAGCCTCGCAGATTCGGTAGCGTGAGAACAATCGGGTTGAGCTGATAGCTGCCTTCGAAGTGAGAATCAAGCTGGCTGTTGTCAAAATAGGCCTCGGCTATTTCCCTCGTGGTCCCGTCAGATCGCGTGTACGTCGCGACCTCGGCGATCAAGTTGCCGCCGTCGGCTTGATTCACATTCTGGGTGGTGAGGTTGATCGAGGTGATGCCCAAACTGGCTAAGGAGTGCAGTTCCCCCGGATCGGCGACCCCATTGCCATTCGTGTCCGTCCAGACTTCCAGATTAGCGAACCCTGGGTCATTCGCATTAATGACGCCATCATGATTGGTGTCCAACGCTTCCAGCGCGGTAAACCCGTCTGTGCTCGAATTGCCGAAGAGATCACTGATGTTGTTGACTGTCCCGTCGCTGTTTTCGTTCACCAAGATCCCGGTTTCTGGGCCAACCCATCCCGTGTGGACTGCGTAACCCGTGTCATACAGATCGAAGAAGGCGTTCGACTGCGTCAGTGGCACTAGTTGTACTCCGTTACCCGATAGGTCTAATACCAGTGGGTCTGTCATGCTTCGCCCAAGCAAAGCAGGAACAGTAAACGCGTATAGTGGATCTGAAGTCGTTCCATCGGTCGGGAATGGCACCGCATCCATATTGGAAAACATGCCATTCGGCCCGAAAAGATCGGAGAAAAAATTCGAAAGATCGTTTGACGCATTCTGAGCCATGTCATTCATAGCTCGTTTAAAACCAGCAGCTACACCGTCAGAAGCTTGCAAAAAGTTGCTTGCCGTGTTGATCGGGTTTCCATTCGGATCAACAACGCTAGTATAGCTATTTCCGAAGAAAAACGCGTCTCCCAACGTGCCGGGCCAGGCATACTCCGGAACACCCAGGGTATTCTCCATACTCGATACATCCGTCGGTATTATCGTTTGAGTCGACGGAATAACGCCAGAATCTGCAATGCCGCTTAGCATTGACCGTGCAAAGCTATCCGATGCTACCTGGAATTGATCGTCAGAAATGTTGATACCGCTCTCTGTAGCAACGGATTCGACGTAGCCCCGGGCAAATGGGCCGAGAAATCCATAGTTACCGTTGATTTGCGCCGCATCACCGAACCATGTTGACGCGGCAGACATATTCTGATTGCCAGTTGTATTTGCGCTGTCGATGATGCTTTGCAGGTACAGATAGCCACCCGGATAGTCAGCGTTTGCGAGATATCCGCGCAATGTAGTGACTTGATTCGAGTTCAAATTGATCAGGCCCGCCATATAGCCCCCGTGAGCAAAAAAACTGCCTATCAGCCCCACATAATATTTAACCCTGAAATAACCAATCAATTATTGATTGCTGACGTACATTGATGCAATAAGCTTTCTTACAGCTTCATCGATATCTTCGAAGCGCACCTTCACGTTTTTGCTTACCGAAAATCTAAACGCGTAGCGTCCCCGGACCCCATGAGTAATCCTATTGCGAACTGCCCATGAACCCAAAATCTCAACCACCACGCTGTCCCCTTGATGATCCGTGAAAATTATTGCTTTCTGATCGGCATTTTTACCGAGGGGCTCGCTATATACGGCGCGATCATTCTCGCGGCCAATAAATCGAGCTCCGGTGTCGCCCGAGATCAAATCGTCAGCCAGTGTTCCATTCTTTGGGTATCCCTCAACAATGATGTCCAACGAATTAAAGCTTATGGGCGGCGACCGTCTGCCCACCGTTGGCTGCATGGACGGATAATCGACTATTATTTTAAAAAAACTTTCTTGAACCTCGGGCTTATACTTGCGCGGAATTTTAAAAATTGCGCGATTATTGTTATAATAACCAACCGACGCGGTTATATAATCGCCATCCGCACGCGCAAACATCGGATACAAAGTGCATGCCAAAGCCAACACAATGATGACGGCTGGCATTCGTGCAAAATATAGCCCGAGCTCCCGGAGCGCAGAGCGCAACACAACACACGGTGTTTTTTCCGGGATGAAATTGAACGTTTTTCTAAATGAGCCGCCACGAACAATAGTTTGACCGTGCGTCGCACCGAGCGCGCACAAAGTGAGACTACGACCCACGCCAAGACGTGCGATGAATGGCATCATCCGATAATCCCCCGTTCCGCGAAACCTATTAAGCCACTGCTCCTGACGGAAATAACACACGGTCAATTATGTTTAATCAATGAGAACAGCTACACTCTCGCTCAAAGGGGTAGCTGCAATTGTCGAAGCGTGGCGCAGCCAAGAGACAATTGAAACGACCTAGATGATGCCCCTGACGTCGATTACTTCTTGCTTTATTCTGCCCAGTGAATACTACGCGCCCCTAATTTTCAAGTAATGGTTAACGCGTATACGCCACTAAGTCACGCTAGCCTCGAACCCGCAAACGTTTCAATCTGTTTTCCGGCTACCCATGAAAAAAACCAGCCACGCCAAAATCCGAAGGATTTAAATTTAGACTGACCGTTCTGAACGATGTCGCCGCACCGGAGCGGTCGGGCGCGCGATCGAGATGTTGGGCACGCTGCCCGCCACTGCCGCTGGTCACTGCGCTGCATGCTCATGGCATCGGCGAGGTGCGCATGCACCGCGTGGAGCAGTCCTTCGTACAAGCCGAAATTGCACAGGTCATGACAAACGCAGCAGACAATCTCGAAGACGCGAACGACGGCACGCTCCCTCGTCGAAGCAGTCGCGCAGTCGATTCTGATTGAACTCCGCTTGCCCGGCGGCCGAAGAAAGACATCGACAGCCAAATGTGCGGTGCAGGAACTTCTCTGTCTCTCGCCGAGGCGTACCGATCTGCCGCTCGAGTTTGGCACGAGGTCAGGCACGCCTTGAGCGTTGTACGCCCAAACGGCAGATATTTTTGAAGCATTTTTGATTTAGCGGGTCAGACCTTATTTTCGGGCAGTAAAAGCTCCGGCCATCTGTCGCGCGCGTTGGATGTCATCGCTGTGCAGGTACATCGAAGTCGTCGCGATCGAGGCATGGCGCAGATTATCGCGCACGCTCGTGAGCTCCGCGCCGCGCGCGAGCGCGTGCGTCGCATGCGTGTGCCGCATCCAATGCGGGCTGGCGCGCCGCAGCTTCTCAGCGGCGACAGGATAGTCGGCGCCGATGACGTCGGCGGCCCGCCGGAAAAATCGCCGCATAATGTGCCACAGGCGCGCTCCCGTAATGCCGGTGGCGCGGTCCTCGTCGAGGCTCGCGAGTAGCGGCGTCCTTGGCTCCCAGCGCCTCGGCGTGAACGGCAGGCGACGCTCGACGAGATACCGATCGAGCGCCGTGCGCGCCAGCGGTGGCAGCGCGACCTTGCCCGGGCGGTGCCCCTTGCCGACCACATGCAGCCAATGATCGCCACGCTCGTCGAAGCTAACGTCGCCGAGCGTCGCGCCCACCAGTTCGCTCGCACGCAAGCCTGTCGCGTACGCAAAATCAAGCAGGAAGCGAAGCCGCTGCGCCGCCGACGCCGACCAGCCGTTCGACCATTCAAGCCCGTCGGCAAGCGTACGCACCAGCAGCCACTCGCCTTCGGTGAAGCCGCGCGCAGTGTCGAGTGGCGCGACGCGCGTACGGCCATGCACCTTGATACCGGCAAACGGGTTCGCGAGCACATACCGCTGCTCGATGAGCCAGCGAAAGAGCGCCCCGAGCACTGACAGCGCATAGGCGGTCGAGCGTGCCGACAGATTGCCGGCGAACGGCCGCCAGTCCGGTACCGTGCGGGGCCGCGGCGGCCCGATCCAGCGCTCGCGCGGCGTCGGGTGGCGCAGGAAGGCACGGTACGCGATGGCATCTTCGGTCGTGAGCGACGAGAGCGCGCGGCCGCGCTCGACGATCGCCCACAGTATCAACCGCTCGGCCTCCTTGCGATAGGCGCGCTGAGTGGCCGGCGCCTCGTGCAGCGCGAGCCACGCTTGCACCGCGGTATAGTCGTCAACGCGCACCGTCAGCTCAGCAAGGGTCGCGATGCCGCGCGCACGCAGCACGCGCGTCACGCGCGGCGACAGCCACAGATCGACGTCGTCGGTGATCTGTGGCACCGGCAAGGGGAGCGCGCGCACGACCTCGATCGCGTGGCCAACCGCTTCGGCGTGCTTCCGCCGCTCGTCGGCGGGGTGGGCGAGCAATGCCGCGAGGTCAGGGCGTCGCCGCTCACGCGCGAAGGCAATCAGTTGCCGGCGGATCGTGCCAATCAGTCCGCGCGCCGACGCCCCGGGTGGTCGAGCATCCGAGAGGTACCGCTCGACCGCTGCGCGCGAGGACAGCCCCGCGTACCAGGCGCGCAGCGCGGCTAGCGCATCGGCATCGGGGAACGTGGACAATTTCGGTGAGGGATGCGGCGTGGCGACCCGGGCTAGACGCGTTTTCATGACCCTCAGTTTAGGTCGGAAATCCGTCTGGTGCGATAAGAAGGATTATCTGAATAGGCGTCTGTTGCGAGATAGATGACAGCATCGATCGCGCTACATCCAGGTGACCAAAGGCATTGCAATCTTCGTCGCAGTTAGCCTATGTAGCGCTCAAAATATTGCCGAGTGAATGCCTTGCGAAACTCGGCTTTCATCGGCTGAGCATTGTTTGGCGACCATCCTTGGCCTCCATAGCCGGCACGGCAATACGCGCAACGATAGGGCGCCTCCAACAGTCGCACGCTGACGAGATACGGTGCTTCGTAGCCGCAGCGCCGACAGGCTATTTCCAGAGGCCGACGATGCGCCGGGCAAACACTGATGCTCTCGATCTGGTGCAACACGCTGTGGTAGCCGTGCGCCACGCAGCGGCGACAGTGACGAAAGACGCTGCAGTAAGGTCGCCGCTGGCTTGGCTGCAATAGCGCCGCACGCAACATTTTGACGGGCACCGCTAAGGTTTCGTGCAATCGAACGATGTCGACCAGTCCAAGTTGCGGGACAATGCCCTCGTAGGGATCGATGTCCGGTCCCATCAATCGCGCGACGACATGGCCCGGCAACGCGTTCGCCTTCTCGAACTTCCACAAGATCGAGACAAGTGACTCGCAGGGATCGAGCCACTTCTTGTTGAAGACGTACCCGAGCGAAGGTGTCAGCTTGCGTTCGTCGAGGGTGAGGATCGGAAAGCTCGGAGGCCGCAACAGCCCGCGGCTACGCAGCGGCGACGAGAACGCGGCCGGTTGCATGGCGTGACTGCACGTAGCCGCAGTGATGCACGGCGTGGGCCCACAAGGCGGGCTCCGGACAATATCCCAAGCCGTCCTTGAGCTCGCTTTCCTTCAGCACGATTTCGACCGCACGCGCGAACGATTCCATCGGGATGGCCAGGTGACCCGGCAAATTGGCCTTATTGTGCGCGGCTTCAAAAGCGCACCAGAGCCTATCGGCGTCGTTGATCAGTCGATAGCCTGCGTCAAAGGCTTGGGGAATATAGAAGCGGGTAAAGCTCCACTCGCTCCCTTCCGGGTAAGCGGTCTGATCGTATCCGTTCAGGCACGTCGCCACGTCCTCGGCATTGCGAATGCCGTAAAACGACAGCTCCTCGACCATCAGTCGCGCCACGATCTGGGTCTTGCCGGCGATCTGCAGGGCAGTTTTTTGCGCAAGGAGTTCCTGTTGACCGACGAGGAACGTGAACAGCTTGATCTGCTGACGGTCGAGGGCATCATGCACATCACGCAGCCATTCATATTCGTTCTCGTTGTAACGCTGCGCTTCGTCGCAGAAGAGCAGGACGGTGCCACTACCGGCCCGCGCCGCGGCCTCGCGGATGCGCAGCGACAGGCGCATGCGTTTCGACGGATTCGCGCCGGCATTCGGGTCCGGGTCACCGACGGCTTCGAGCAAGTTCGCAAAGAACGGCCCCTCGGCATGACGCGGCTTGTGCTCGCATTGGGCGTGGTAGCTCGTCATTTTCGGATAGTTGCGGGCGAGCAGCAACCGCACGTACTCAATTGCGCGGGTTTTGCCGATGCGTGACGGACCATAGATCAGCGCCCCCATGATCCGGTAGCGGAGACAGCGGACGACCAGCTCATAGAAGGCTTCGATCGCCGGCGTAGCGATGCGGTAATTGCCGGTGACGAGTGGGTGCAGCGACGGATCGATCGGACGCGGTATCTGAAGCGACATGATGCACCTCCCAACGTGAATGTGGTTTAAAAGACCTGGCCAGTCCCGATTGAGAGCTTGCGCGGACGCACGGGCGTGCGCGGCGTGAGCTCATCGACGGTGGTCACCGGTGCGGCGACGCTGGCTGCGGAGTCCGGCGCGGCGGCGGTCGTCGGTTCTGCCGGACGCGTTGGACCAACGGGCGTGCGCACAGTTGGCGCGCTCGCCAGCAACCGCATCGCGTGCGCAAGCTCGGTTGCAGCCTTGCGGGTTTGCTTTGCCCGCGCGAGTTTTTCTTGGACGTAGGCTTCAATTGGATTGGTGTCGGCGGCCGTGCGCCGCCGGCGCTTGCCCGCCTGCTTGCGAATCTCCTGACGCACCTTAAGGTTGTGCGGCACCACGCGCCACGCCCCTTGGGCCTCGAGCACGCCCAACTCGGTGCCGTCCGCCAGGAAGGATCGTACGCAGCGAAGGTCATCGGCGTTCATGTAGATCAGCAATTGCTGGCCAATCAGATGCGTGCTAGTCGCAAGCACACCGTTGGTGTAGCGCACTCCGTGCAGGTTGATGTGCGGACGCACGCCCTGCTCGAGATAGGCCCGCACACGACAGCGCCGTGCCGATTGCATCAGGCAGAGCGCCCGGCGATGATGCTCGGCGAGCCAAGTCACCAGCGTCTGCCTGCCGCGCACGAAGTACTCCAGCGCTTCAAGCGGCGTCGCGTTGTTCAGGCCGCTGTGCGGGGTGGCGTTGTAGCTCGCGATGGCGTACTCGACAAGTTCCTCGAGTTCGTCGAGCGAGACGTAGAGGCGCAAGTCGCCCTTGGGATCGGCGAGCACCCGGCGCAGGTCGCGCGGATGAGCGCCCGTATACCCGGGCAGGCGCGAGGATAAGCGGCTCGCAATCGTGCCGAAGAACCGCTCGATGTAGGGCCGCTCATCGGGGCTGTATTTCGGTCCGGCATCGACCAGGCAGCCGACGAACTCGCACAACGCGGTCAGCGTCTCGTTTGCGAGATTCGCCTTCCCATTGTCGAGCCTCATCCGCTCCCACGTCACATACGCCAGCTCCGGCAACCGCTGTGACGGGAAGCCATCCTGCGGTCCGTACCCGAGGCCGGGAATCGTGAAGGCTCGCGGGCGATGGGGCTCGAGCGCATTTTCGATGGTCTTAACCACGTCGTAGCGGCTGTACTCCCTTGCCAACGCAATGTGGTGGCCCAGCACAGCGCGCGTGCAGACGTCGATGATCACGAGAAGCCATACCCGTTCCATCTCGAATTCGTGTTCGAAGCCGAGCGGATCGCGCACGACTACTTTGAGCCGGATGTCGAGCCGGTGACCGTCGAATTCGACGACTTGATACGGGCGGGCCGCCGCGGGCGTGCCCGCGTCGTCAGGGCGTGGCAAGCCCTTCAGGTGCGAAGCGCCCGCCGAGCGGGCTGCCGTGCCGAAGCTGCGCAACATCTCCGCCTTCAACCGATGCGAGAGCGAACGGATCGCGTGGCCTGCCGTATTGAACGGATAGTCGGCCGCCGTCAAGCCAACCGCGCGGCATTGGCGCAGGAAATCGTCGTGCAGCGCTTGCAAACCGCGTAGGCGGGTGCGCAAGCGCCCCTCGGTGTGTCGCTGCTCGAGCAGCACCTTGCGTTGCTTCACCTGAAGGAGCAGCCAGCCCGCCAACGCGGGGTAGCGCTCGAACAGTTGCGACAGAGCGCCCGCCGCGCCACGGCTGCCGCGATCGCCACGCACTTGCACATCGCGCACTCGCCCGTACTCCGCGACGCGCAGGTAGCGAATGAGCGCTCGAAAGCCGAAGGGTCGTCCGTCCGGATGCGGCGCCTGGGCCCGCTCAAGCCAGCGGTACAATTGCCGGCGATTGATGCCCGTCGAGCGTTCGATGGTTTTGACGGAATCCCCCGCTAGGTAGCGCACCACGGCGTGCCGGCGTGTCTCGAACGTGCGCCGCGCGGCATCGTTGAGTTCCGTCTGGGCGACAGTGGGCCAGGCGTTAACGTCGATCGCCTGGAACTCCGGTCTACGGCGATTCATGGCACCACCTGCGCAGCCACGAATGACGTGAGCAGCGACAGCGGTTGCGTCCGAAGCTCCGGGGCGCTGACCCGACCGCAGTGGAGAAGGCCGAATAAGGCTGTGCGGACTAGAACCGGATCGCCGGTCGAGAACTCGCGCTCGACGGCGAGTAACCTTTGCGGTTGTTCCACGAAGCGCGCAATTGCTGGTGGTAGCGTTGGTGGAACGAGCTTCCGGTTGGCGACAAGGTAAGGCAGCATGCGCTGCCAGTTATCGGTCCAGACACACGCAGCGGCCAGTTCAGCCGGTGCGACACGCCGGATCGGAAACGCGTTGCCATCAAGATCGCGAGATGATGTCTTAGCATTGCTCTCGATCTTTGAATCGCTAACGAAAACTAACTCTGCTCGGTCAACGTAGCGAACCCAGAAGTCGACGAGATGCCGGTGTCCGTCAATCAGCACGTATCCCGGGCGCTCGCAGAACGAGATCACTGTCGGGTTCGCCTCGAGCAGCAGCCATTGTTCGAGCAATGTGCGCTGATAGAACACCACGCGGCGCGCGAGCTTCGGGCTGAACGCTTCGAGCCGATGTGCGCCGCGCGGACGGGCGAGCGCGACCGGCTCTGCGTTGCGCAGAGAATCTTCCATAAGATCAAGACCTTACGGACGGGATTCGAAGTGTAGGAGGCGAATTGACAAATTTAATGCGGACATATGCGAATTGACACTTTTATTGCGTTTCGAATGGAAATAGAAGTGTCAACGCGATCGCGCTTGGCCTCGCCGTTACGAGCGGGGGATGGTGACAGATTTATTGCGCTCTACGCCAGCAGTCATAGATGGCGCCTCGTCCCGGCGAAAAAGGCTGGGCATCCCGTCGAGAGTCGTCAGGATGTGCGCGTTCGCTTCAAATTGGATTGAACCGAAAGAGGTGGGGGCGCCCGTTGGCGTCTAGAGTCGCGGAGGCCGGGATAACCGAAACTTGCCAGGACCGCATCGATTCGCTTTTGAGATGGTTACGATCAGTGACAGTAAGCGAGTGTACGGCGAGCCGATATTGGATCTCGGCCGAGCGGCGGTCCCATATTGCGTCGTAGCGGCGTTGTAGTCGCCTCTCCGACAGGGGCTAATCCGCGGACTCATCAACGAGACATGAAGGTTCCCAAATGCTCGCTCTTAGCATTAAGACTACCGATGTGCGCGCGCGCATCGAACCCGAGCTCAAGAAGGAAGCGGCGGACGTTCTCGCTCAGAACGGACTGACCATTTCGGAAGCGTTTCGGCTTTTTCTCAGGCAGGTCGTGATGACGAGAGGATTGCCGTTCGAGGTCCGCATTCCGGACGAAACCACTTTGCGGGCACTTCGCGAGTCGGAGGAGATGAGGGGTCGCGCGCGCTATCGGT
Organism: Trinickia symbiotica; assembly: GCF_002934455.1. Taxonomy (GTDB): domain Bacteria; phylum Pseudomonadota; class Gammaproteobacteria; order Burkholderiales; family Burkholderiaceae; genus Trinickia; species Trinickia symbiotica. Next base: position 9,904 of record NZ_PTIR01000012.1, read on the forward strand.
CCTCCGAGGACCTGTTTGATGATCTCGACAAAAAGGACTAGCTTTCCGCGCGCGTTTGACAACACTAAGGAGTTCCAAAAGGACTGGAAGCGGCTCACGCATTCCGGCGTCTTCAATATGAGGCGGTTGAAGGAGGCGATGTTACTCCTCATCGCAAACGAAGGGCCGCTGCCTCCGGAGTACCTCGATCACCCGCTTGCCGGCCCCTGGATACATCACCGCGAATGTCACATCGGCGGGGACTTCTTGCTCATCTAGCGGTTAGAGGATGACGAAGTCACCTTTGTCCGCGCCGGCACACATGCTGACCTCTTCGAGTAGGGCGAGACCGGCCGGCCGAGTGACCGGCCCGCGCTCCCCCTTCCCATGCTTCACCCCACCGACGTCTCTCCCTCTCCGGGTTGCTTGCCCGGCTTATCGGCAGGTGACTGCTTGCGCTGCTTGTCCTCGCGTTCGGGCATACGGCTCCGCTCATCGTCGTTATGTTGAGCGGGCTTTGGATGCGCCAGATCCGGTTGTTGCGGCTTGTCATTCGTCGAACTCATAGTGCCTCCTGCGAATTCGCTTCACCGACCAGAGCAATGCGAGCAACGAACGCGCCAGCCACGATAAATCCACCCAGACCCTAGCGCAACCGCAGGCTCCATAACGCATCCAGCACGTGCTGAGTCGGGCGATCGATGTCCTCGGCACTATGCGCGATGCCCAGTTCGCGCCAAAGGGCCGGCCGCAAGGGCCGCATCGCAATGCGAGGATCCTGGACCGGCGCAACTGCCTCCTGAGGAAGCAGCGCCGCACCGTATCCGGCCGCCACGAGGCTCCTGATAGCGTCGGTGAAATTGAGCTGGATTCGCGGCACCGGATGCTGGCCGCCGGAAGCAAACCACTCCGCAGTCAGGCGGGAAAACCGAGTGCTCGAGTCGTTCAGAATCAGCGGCCGTACCGCGAGCCATTGCGGCGTGACGCGCGCGGGGCACTTCCATCCCGCGGGCATAAACGCCATGACGGGATCGCGGCGCCAACGCTTGATGGTCAGTCCATCCGTGGCCTGCTGAGGCAGTGCGACGAGGCCAACGTCCAGCGCACCTGACTTAAGCCGCGCCAGCGTTTCTTGCGAAGTCAGTACGGCAATCTGCAAGTCGATGCCCGGATGATGGAGAGCAAGCAACTCCAACGCCCGCGGCAACAGATTCGCGATCGCACCCGTGGACGCGCCGAGCCGTACTCGCCCACCCTTTCCTTCCACCTGACGCTTTACATCCTGCAATGCCTGCTCGGCCTCGGCAAGCAGCCGTCGCGCGTATTTGACGAGCGTCTCCCCGACGGCCGACGGCCGCACCTGCCCTCGCTTGCGCGACAAAAGCGGCGCGCCGAAACGCTCCTCGAGATCGGCGATGTGAAGACTGATCGTCGGCGGAGCAAGGTGCAACGCCCTCGCGGCGTCGGCAAACGAACCGCAATCGGCGATGGCCACGAGCGTTCGCAATCGATCGAGGCTGATCTCACGCATGTCTACCGAGTCCCCTTGGACTTAGTTCAGGATTACTGAATCTATCGATCAGTAAATTCGACTTTTCGCAATGTTACCTTCAATGGAAGATGGTTGCCTCAGAAGTCCTCACATCCATGAGGTCCCCCCATCATGAATCAAAGAACGGGTATGAACGACGGCAGGCGGTGGGTCATCGCAATCCTGACCGCATCCGCTTTCGTCGCAGTGGTTTTGTCGATCACCGTCATCCGCACCGATGCGCCGTCGCACGTTACCGACGTCAATGGCGGCAAATCGTGCCTCAGCAGCGCCGCCGATAACGCACACGCGAGTCTTGAAGCGTTCTTTCAAAATCCCTCCGGCAACGATGCGCTGAAACAGGCATCGCTCTCATGCTCGAAGTGATTGCCCGCATGCCGCCTGCCTGAACCGCGTTGCCTATAATCGCGATTCCACAGGAGAGGACCACTCCAATGAACGTGCGTGAGCTTTGCGAAGCCGACCTCGACCTCATTTGCCGCCACCGCGAAGAAATGTTTCGTGAAGCGGGCCGCAGCGAAGAGGTCTTACGGACAATGACGGAACACTTCCGGCATTGGCTCGCACCAAGGCTCCGAGACGGCCGCTATTTTGGCTTCATGCTCATGGAAGACGGGAAGGCCGTCGCCGGTATCGGTCTGATGGAACTCGACTGGCCACCGCATCCATTGCATCCAGAGACGGACAAGCGCGGGTACGTCCTCAACGTCTACGTCGAACCGACCTCTCGCAAGCGCGGTCTGGCGCGCGAGCTCATGCGGATGGCGGAAGCCGAGTTTGCGAAACGCGGCGTCGAATACGCCATCCTGCATGCGACTGAACAGGGGCGCGGCCTTTACTCGGGCCTCGACTGGGGCACAACGACGGAAATGGCCAAGTCGATCGGTTTAGTTCAGAAAAACCAAAACTGATTTTTTTGTTTCCGCGATTTTTCGCTACGTATGCTCGATGACAGTATCGGTGCCTGACTGCTGTAACTGGCGCCGAATCTGATCGAGCATCACTCATGCGACTAGACATATTTCGTTCCCTCTGGGGCTATCGCGGCGAAATGCGGACCGTGCTCGAAGAAGCAAGCGCGTCCGAACTCGCGGGTATCGAGGCCCGCCTGCCGCTCGAGCCGGAGGCTCGCGTGGCGCTCAGTGGATCACTCGCCGCATACGGGCTCGATTACATCGCCATTTGCTTTACCGACAGTGCCGTGCTCCCGCGCCAGCACGCGACGCCCGCGGAACATTTGCAGGACCTCGGGCGAAAGCTCGATTGGGCCTCGGAGCTTTCGCCGCGGTTCGTCAATGTGCTCGCGGGCAATGACAGATGGCCGCTCGCGCAACAGGTCGACTTCTTCGGCCGCGCATTGGAACTCGCTGTCCGGCACGGACAATTCTGCAGTTTCGAAACGCATCGCGCGCGCTCGCTCTACAGCCCTTGGGTCACGCTCGACCTCATCCGGCAACTGCCGGACCTTCGCTTTACGAGCGACATCAGCCACTGGGTGGTGGTCTGCGAGCGCCTCCTGGATGACCCGGCCGACGACCTCACGCCGTTTGTCGAGCGCGTTCACCACATCCAGGCCCGCGTCGGATATGACCAGGGGCCGCAGGTGCCGCATCCGGCCGCACCGGAGTTCGCGGCCCAATTGGCGTTTCATCAGTCGCATTGGGCCGCCGTATGGCGTGCCCAAAAAGCGCGCGGCTACGAGTCCTCGACGCTGACGCCTGAATTCGGACCGGACGGATACCTGCACCATCTGCCGTTCACCGACGTCCCCGTCGCTGATCTGACGCAACTCAACGATTGGATGGCGCGGACGGAACGCTCTCATTTCCACCGCATCGTGAAAATTGATCAAGAAGGAGCACTCGATGCAAGACGCTGACAACACGCTCGCCAAGCCGTCCAAACACTTCACGTCGGTGCCCGTCGTCGATATTTCCGGCCTGTTCAGCGACGACCTTTCATCACGCCAGGCCATTGCCAGCAAGCTCGGCGACGCGGCACGCAATGTCGGCTTTCTCTACATTTCGGGCCACGGCATCGAGCCCGACGTCGTGGAAGGGCTGCGGCAAGCGGCGAAACATTACTTTGCCCAGCCGCTCGACAAAAAGATGGAGCACTACATCGGGGCCTCACGCAGCCATAAAGGTTTCGTTCCGGAAGGCGAAGAGATCTACAACAAGGGCAAACCCGACCACAAGGAGGCATTCGATATCGGCTTTGAAGTCCCGGAAGACGACCCGCTCGTGATCGCACGCACGCCCTTGCTCGGACCAAACGATTGGCCGTCGCTCGACGGGTTCCGGCCCGCCGTTCAACGCTATTACGCGCAGGTATTCGCACTGGGACGCCGATTGTTTCGCGGATTTGCACTCGCGTTGGGTCTGCCCGAGGACAATTTCGATGGCTTCGTGACACGGCCTCCGTCAAAGCTGCGCCTGATCCACTACCCGTTCGACGATGACGCGCAGGACGCCCCGGGGCTCGGCGCGCATACGGACTACGAATGCTTCACGATCCTCCACGCGGACGCCCCCGGCCTCGAAGTCATGAATGGACGCGGGGAATGGATCGACACGCCGCCGATCCCGGGCACGTTCGTCGTCAATATCGGCGACATGCTCGAAGTCATGACGGCAGGCGCATTCGTCGCGACGGCGCACCGGGTACGGACGGTGAAGGAGGAGCGCTATTCGTTTCCCCTCTTCTACGCGTGCGACTACCACACCCTGATCGAGCCTCTGCCTGCATTCGCAAATGGCACGGATGAATATGAGCCCATCACGATCGGCGAGCACATGTATTCGCAGGCGCTGCAGACCTATCGATACCTGCGGCGGCGCGTGGAAGAAGGCACAGCCGTTCTGCCGCCGCGAGCGCGCAAGCCGGCGAGCTTCGGACACTTGAAAAAGAACGCGCAGCCGAGTTGAACCGATCCGCGAGCGCTCGCCCCCTGTTACGACAAACCGGAGAATCGCTGATGAATTTCATACAAAACGCTCGACGCAGCCTCGCCGCAATCGCCATTTCGACGGCGATGACGCTGACCGGCGCATCCGCCTTCGCCCAAACGGCGCCCGCCACGCTTGAGCCCGGCCAACTGAAGGTCGGCATGGAGATCACGTATCCGCCGTTCGAGTCATACGAGGGCGACAGGGTGGTCGGCTCGGACCCGGACCTTGCACGTGCGATCGCCAAGCAACTCAGCGCGGCCCCGAGTTTTGTCGATACTCGCTTCTCCGGCCTTATTCTCGGTCTCAACGCACGCCATTACGACCTCGTCATCTCGGGCATGTACGTCACGCCGGAACGCGCGGCACAAGCGCAGGCGATCCCCTATGCGCAGACGGGCGCGGCGATCATGGTGCCAGCGAGCGGTTCGCTGAGGCCCAAGACGCCCGAGGATCTGTGCGGACTGCACGTCGGCCTCGAGCAGGGTACGACGTGGGTGTCACAGTTGCAGGCGCTTTCGAAGAACTACTGCAAGCCGAACGGCAAAGGCGAGATAACGGTCAGCGAATACCCGTCCGCCCCCGAAGTATTGCAAGCCTTGTTGTCGAACAACGTACAGGCGCAGATGGAAATCGCCGGTGCCGCGCACGCGCTCGCGCAGAAATCGGGCGGCCGTGTCATCGTCGCGTCGACGGCGCTCATCTATCCGCAGACGCTTGGCATCTACATCAGAAAGGACAACAAGGCACTTTATGACCTCGTCAAAAACGCACTCGACCAATTGAAGACGAGCGGCGAGTATGACGCGATACTGAAGAAGTACAGCCTCGCCTTGCCTCCCGCCGGCCAATCATCGTGATCGGCCATTGACAGTTTTTGGCCGCCGCGCGTAGGGATTTCTCATGCACTTCGACCTCAGCTATTTCCTGTCGCTGTTCGCGTTCCCGGCGTTCTGGCAGGCCTGCGTGACCGTCATCGAGCTGAGCGCATTGTCGTGGCTGCTCGGCCTGCTACTGGGTTTTCCGCTTGCCGCGGCCAAACGGTTCCGATTCCGATGGATTTCGGCGCCGGCCGCGGTCTACGTCTGGTTCTTCCGCAGCGTGCCGCTGCTCGTGCTGATCGTCTTCGTCTACAACTTGCCGCAGATGTTTCCGGCAACAGGCGTTGCGCTCTCGCACCCGTTCTTCTCCGGCCTCGTGGCACTCGTGTTGACCGAATCCGCCTATATGGCGGAGATCCACCGCGGCGGATTGCTCTCCGTATCGCGCGGTCAATATGAAGCCGCTGCCGCGTTGGGCATCGGCACCATCGGACGGCAACGTCTCGTGGTCGTCCCTCAGGCTTTCCGGATCGCCTTGCCGGCGCTCATCAACGAGTTCGTGACCTGCGTCAAGCTCACGTCGCTCGCCTCGGTCATTTCACTCACCGAGCTTTTGATGGTTGGCCAACGTCTCTACTCGCAGAACTTTCTCGTCATGGAGACGCTGTCGGCCATTGCCGTCTACTACGTGCTGATCGTGACCGTCTTCGGATGGCTGCTGCAGTATGTCGAGCGGCGGCTGGAACTCGCCCGGCGCAAGCCCCAGACGCTCGACGATGCGGCGCTCACCGCCTTGCGCTCTGAGATCGCGGAGCCACGGGTCACGCGTGCCGAATCGGAGCCGCGCGGCGCGCCGAGTGCTGTGATGATAAAAAACCTGCACAAGCGTTACGGCCACCACGAGGTGCTGAAGGGAATCGACCTCGAAGTGCGCACAGGGGAAGTCGTTGCCATCATCGGGCCGTCAGGCTCCGGGAAGACTTCGCTGATTCGCACGATCAACGCGCTCGAGACGCTCGACGAAGGCGAGATCGTCTTGTTCGGGCAGGGGCTGATTGCCGCGGGTGATCGGCCGCACGCACAGCGCGTACGCAAAGCCATCCTCGATATCGGAATGGTGTTCCAGAGCTTCAATCTTTTCCCGCACCGGACGATCCTCGACAACGTGACGCTCGCACCTCGCTTCCATAAGCGATTCAGCCGCGAAGCGGCTCAAGCGCACGCCGTCGCACTGCTCGACAAGGTGGGGTTGCTCGCGCACGTGCACAAGTATCCCCATCAGCTTTCCGGCGGCCAGCAGCAACGTGTCGCGATAGCACGCGCGCTCGCCATGGAGCCCGCCGTCATGCTCTTCGACGAACCGACCTCAGCGCTCGATCCGGAACTCGTCGACGATGTGCTCAGCGTCATCGACGAACTCGCTAAGGAAGGGATGACCATGATCATCGTCACACACGAAATGGACTTTGCGATGTCCGTTTCAGATCGGGTCGTGTTCATGGAGCACGGCAAGATCCAGTTCGACGGATCGCCGGAAGCGGTACGGACAGCCCCGGAAGGAGAACGTGTGCGGCGCTTCATGGGCAATTCGGCGCAAGCATATCCGGCCCCGGCGACACCGATTCTCAAGCAAGCTTAGCTGCTGTTCTGCGAGCGCAACGTCTCGCGAAACTTCTGCACGAGCGGCTCCCTCGCCCGCCCACGCCGCACGATCATCGAGAACGGCGCCTGATAGCCGAAGCTTGCCGGCGCGAGCCCGCGCAGGCGTCCGCGTTCGACCCAGGACTGCGCAAAGTGCTCGGGCAGGAAGCCGATGTAAGCGCCCGATAGGATCAAGATCAACTGGCCTTCCATGCTGTCGACAGTCGCCTCGCTGCGCTTGAAGCCATGCCGCGCCAGTTCTGTCTGGCTCCAGTAGGCGCGCCCGACCATGCGCTGTCGATTCAGGATCTCCGGCTGAATCCGCTCTTCGTCGAAGAGCGGATGGCTATCGCTGCAATAGAGCCAATGCTGCTCGCGGTATAAGGGATGGTAGACGAGCCCGTTCATACGCAATTGAAACGCGCCTATCGCCATGTCGAGCCGGTTGCCGAGCACGCTCAGTTGCAGCTCATAGGGATTCTGAACGTTCAGATGCAAATGGACGGCAGGATGCTCGCGGGCAAATACGCCGATCGCGGCCGCGAGCGGCAGCGATGCATCGGTTACCGTCGCATCGAGCACGCCGAGCCGAAAGCTTCCGCGCAGATCGCCCTTCAAGCTCGCCGCATAACGCTCGAATCCCTCGACTTCGCCAAGCAGGCGCAGCGCTTCCTGGTGGAACTCCTCGCCCTTCGGCGTAAGGCTGAAGCCGCCGCGTCCGCGATGGCAAAGCACTACGCCGACCAACGATTCGAGCTGGCTCATGTAGGTGCTGATCGCGGAGGTCGACAGGTTGAGCTCCTGTTGAGCCGATGCGAAGCCCTGATGACGGACCACGCAGGTAAAGATTCGCAGTAAGCGGGCTTCGGGCAAGACGGTGGTCAATCTGGGCTCCTTCGCACGACACGCGTTCGTCGCCGCGCGGCATAGTTTAGAAATAACTGAACTAAATTTTTTATGCCAGCGATTTGTCGTTGCCCGCCCACGTCGCACGATGACAGTTGCAAAACATGGGAATCGATCCGAGGACTGTCATGGGCAAACAGTTTTATCAGCCGTTGGGCGGACATGAAATGCCGCGCTTCGGCGGCATCGCGACGATGCTGCGGCTGCCGCATCTTCCGTCGCCGAAAGGTCTCGACGCCGCCTTCGTCGGTGTGCCGCTCGATATCGGCACGTCGCTGCGGCCGGGCACGCGGTTCGGCCCGCGTGAAATCCGGACGGAATCCGTCATGATCCGTCCGTACAACATGGCGACCGGCGCGGCGCCGTTCGATTCGCTCTCGGTTGCCGATATCGGTGATGTGCCCATCAATACGTTCAACTTGTTGGATGCAGTCAGAATCATCGAGGAATCGTACGATCGAATCCTCGAACACGGTGTGACTCCACTGACCCTTGGCGGCGATCACACGATCACACTGCCGATTCTGCGCGCGATGAGGCGCAAGCATGGCAAGGTGGGCCTCGTGCACATCGACGCGCATGCCGACGTCAACGACCACATGTTCGGAGAGAAGATCGCGCACGGCACGACGTTTCGCCGCGCTGTCGAAGAAGGATTGCTCGATTGCCAGCGCGTGGTTCAGATCGGACTGCGCGCGCAAGGTTACACGGCGGACGATTTCGATTGGAGCCGGCGGCAGGGATTTCGCGTCGTTCAGGCCGAGGAGTGCTGGCACCGGTCGCTCGAACCGCTGATGGCGGAAGTCCGGCTCAAGGTTCAGGGCGGCCCGGTCTACCTGAGCTTCGACATCGACGGCATCGATCCCGCGTGGGCACCCGGCACGGGCACCCCCGAGATCGGCGGCTTGACGACGATTCAGGCCATCGAGATCATTCGTGGATGTCAGGGGCTCGATCTCGTCGGTTGCGACCTCGTGGAAGTGTCGCCACCGTATGACAAGACCGGCAATACGTCGCTGCTCGGCGCCAATCTCCTCTACGAGATGCTGTGCGTCCTTCCGGGCGTGAAGCGGCGCTGAGGTTTGCCCGCGATTGAAGCGCCTCGCGGAGGCGGCGGGCGCTTCAATCGCAAATCGCAGTAAGCGAGGGACAATCATGAATGTTGAAAAGGGGTTCGTCGACGATCTCCAGGCCGTCGAGCGAAAGATCCGAGTCGAATTGGCCGCACTCTATCGTCTCGTCGCTCATTTCAGAATGACGGACATGATCGACACGCATATCACCGCAAGATTGCCAGGACAGCGGCCGGCGTTTCTGATCAACCTGTACGGCGTCTTGTTCCATGAGATGCGCGCCTCCGATCTGGTCAAGATCGATTACGAAGGGAATGTCATCGATGAACGAGCGCACGACGGATCAGATCGCTACCGCGTGAACGCGGCGGGCTTCACGATCCATTCGGCCATCCATATGGCGCGCGAGGACGTCGGATTCGTCGTGCATACGCATACGGCGGCCGGTATTGGCGTTTCCGCGCAAGAGCACGGGTTGCTGCCGATCAGCCAGCATGCGCTCAAATTCTATGGACGCCTCGGCTATCACGACTATGAAGGCATCGCGCTCGACCTGGGCGAGCGAGCGCGGCTCGTCGCCGATCTGGGTCCGCACAAGGCGATGATCATGCGCAATCACGGCCTCATCGCGGTTGGCGGATCGGCGGCCGAAGCGTTCCACGAAATTTACTTCCTGGAGCGCGCGTGCCAGGCGCAAATCAGCGCGCTCGCGGGTGGCACGCCGCTGCGCACGCCACCGCCGGAAGTCTGTGAGCGAACGGCAATGCAATTCGCCGACGATGACTCCGCCGGTATCATCGGGCTCGCCTGGCAGGCCGCGCTGCGGCTCATCGAAGACGACGTACCGGATTACCGTTCATAGACGATCCCCGCATGACAAAACTCGTTCTCGTCGGTCACGATTTCGACATTAACGGCTTGAGGTCCGCGATATTAGCCGCGGCGCCCGATTTGCACGTCTGCGACTTCGGCGAGCCCGGCGCCACCGACGCAGAAGTCGCCGTTTGCTGGGACCCGCCGCACGGTGCACTGCGCACGTTGTCGAACCTGCGCCTCGTGCACGCGATCGCAGCCGGCGTCGACAACATTCTGGCCGACCCTGAGCTGCCTCGCGTTCCGCTCTGTCGAGTCGTCGACCCCGTGCAGGCACGCGGGATGGCCGAGTTCGTGCTCTGGGGCGTATTGCATTTTCATCGGCAGTTCGATCGCGTGCTGGCCAATCAGCGCGATCGGCGCTGGGACATGCCGCAACAGCGGCCCGCCTCCGACGTTACCGTCGGCGTGATGGGTCTTGGCCGCATCGGTGCGCACGTCGCCGCCACCGTCGCAAGCATCGGCTTTCGCGTCCGGGGCTGGAGCCGAACGCCGAAGACGCTGTCCGGCATCGAGACATTCGCCGGCTCGCACACATTGCCGAGTTTCCTCGATGGGCTGGACGTGCTCGTGTGCCTGCTGCCGCTCACACGGGAGACCGAAGGGATCGTCGGCGATGTCGTCCTGCGGCGTTTGCCCCGGGGGGCCAAGCTGATCCATGTCGGCAGAGGTGAGCAGCTCGTCCTCGATGCGCTCGTCGCGGCCCTATCGGATGGCCACCTCGGCGGTGCGATCGTCGATGTCTTTCCCCATGAGCCGCTGCCGCCGCATGATGCACTGTGGGGTGTACCGAACCTGATCGTGACGCCGCACATGGCATCGGCGGCCAGTCTTGATGCCATTGCGGGGCAGGTCGTCGAAAACGTGCGTCGCTTGCAGAGAAACGACTCGCTTATCCATCAAGTCGATGTCGAACTCGGCTTTTAAAGCGTAGTAATTTGTTGCCGCGGATTGCCTTCCGTCAGTTCGATCGAGATTCTGAACCCGGCTACGCGGAGCCTCGAGCGCCTTCCAGGTGCCGCGCCAGAAAATCGACGAAGGCGCGAATCCTCGTCGACATCTGGTGCCGCTGCGCATAGACGGCATAGATGTCGGCGCTCGGCGTGTCATACCCTGGCAAAATGGCCACCAGGCGGCCGTCGGCCAAGTACTCGTCGATGTCCCATTCGGCCCGCATCAGAATGCCGTGGCCGTCGAGCGCCCACTTTACGGCGATCTCGCCGTCGTTCGTCGTCAGGTTGCCGTTGATTCTCACGGTTTCGGTTTTGCGCGCGGCACCCCTGCCCGATGTGAGCCGCCATACGCCGTAGGCCTCGTCGCCCTGCCGGATGCCGATGCAGTTGTGCTTGGCGAGATCGCGCGGGCACGTGGGCATTCCATGTGAGGTGATGTAGGACGGCGCCGCGCAAAGAAGCCGGCGATTCGGCGCGAGCCTGCGCGCCACCACGCGTGTGTCCGGCGGCTCGCCAAATCGGACGCAGACGTCGAACGCATCCTCGGTCAGCGGCGGCGGCGCCACCGATAACTGAAGCTGCACCGAAACCTGCGGGTACTGAGCAACGAAGCGCGATATCGCCGGCCCGATGTGGCTTCGGCCAAAACCGAGCGTTGCATTGACGCGCAACAATCCCTTGGGACTTTTCTTCGCACTGCCGAGCAATTCCGACAGTTCGCCAATTTCATCGAGAATGCGGCGCGCGTGCGCGAGATAGAGCTCGCCTTCCGGCGTGAGCATCATGCGCCGCGTGGTGCGGTTGACGAGCGCGACGCCGGCGCGCCGTTCCATTAACGCGAGCCGCTTGCTGACGGCGGCCGCCGTCAGCCCGAGTTCACGCGCCGCGGCACTGAGACTGCCCGAGGCCGCGAGCGTCGAAAAGAAGCTCAAATCGGACGGGAGAACGGTTTCGGACACGGCTCGACTTATGAATTCAAGTTAAAAATGGTTTCAGAATAGCATCGGGGCATGCTTGGTGCAGCGAAATTAATAGGGCGAGGGGCTGCCTACCGCCCTCCTCCGCAGCCTGGCGTTATCGCCAGTAACGCCGGCCACTGGTGGCTCCAGTCTCCGCCATGCGTGGCGCCTGGCACCGTTTGCACCCGAGAACACCGCCCGCCAACTGCGCGGACAAAGCGCCTTGCCACCTCGGGTGGAACCACCTCATCGTCGGCGCCGCTGAAGTGCACCTGCGGGATCGATGCCACGCCGGTTGCCACGTCGATCGGGTTCTCCGAGTCCGGCATTCGTGATACCCCGTGCAGCCGATTGATGTACTCGTCGTCGAGATTGCCCGCGACCGTGCGGATCGATTCGACGTCACGGCGTCGCGCGGCGATGAGAATCGCAATAGCGGCTCCGCCCGAATAGCCGACCAGGTTGATACGCTGCCCAGGTGCCCGGACCGCGATCTGGTCGATAGCCTCATTCATCGATGTCACGACTTCCGCCGCAAAACGTCGACCGGTCCAGTAAGGCACGCCGCAACGGGGATTGAGCGCCATCGGTGTGAACTGGCAAGGACGTGCAAGATAGACAACATTGGGTGCGGGATCGGCCACAGCGAGCGCGAGCCCGGTCGCCTCTCGCGGCGTTGGATCGAGCGATGGTTCGCTGCGCGATAGCCAGGCAAGGCCGTCTCCTTCGATATACACATCGATCTGCTGATTCGAACGGCCGATGCGCGACCATGCGGTCAGCACGAAGTTTGCCGTCACGATCTGCTCGCGCCTCATCCCTGCCGGTGCGGCCAACCCATTCGCGTGTGCGTTGCGCTCGAACTGCTCGCACGCGCTCAGCAGTGGCGCCACGCTCACCACCAAGCACCACAAGGCGACTAACGAGGCGGTGCGCAAACGCGGCCTCCGCCGCGATAGCCCCCGCGTCTTTTCGATCGACGGACATTCCACGGAATCAGCGTCCACGTTGTGCGAGCCGGGACAGCTCACTGCCAATTGCGTTCGTCACGCTGCCCCAATCCCCGCGTCGCGGCTGCCGGTAAAGACGCGTGGCCGGATACCAAGGTGTGTCAGCGCGTCCGAGCAGCCAGCGCCAGTCGGGCACGAACGGCAGCATCAGCCACACCGGCCGGCCCAGCGCGCCGGCCAGATGCACCGGCGACGAATCGATCGACACTAGCAGATCGACGACCTCCAGAATCGCCGCGGTGTCCTCGAAGTCGCGGATCTCGTCGCTCAACGATAGCAGCGACATCCCCGCCGGGGGCTCGGTCGCCTGCAGTTCGGCCGGCCCCTTTTGGATTGATACGAAGCTCACGCCCGGCACTGCGAGCGGCGCGAGCTGGGTGAGATGCAGCGACCGGTTGGCGTCGTTGAAATGGGTCGGCCGGCCTGCCCACACCAGCGCGACGAGCGGTCGCGGCAGGTGTGCGAGGCGTTGCCGCCAACGTTCGACACGGCCGGGATCGGCGCTCAGGTACTATGGCGGATACATAGGCGCGTCTAATGCGACATCACCGACAACAGTCCGGTTGCAATCCCCAGTCCGCCAATGCCTTTGGTCAAAATCGCGAGCCCAGATGTGCCAAGTAGAGAGAAAGAAACGCGCCGAAAGTTGATGTCTGAAAGCGATTTGTAGATATACACGCCCAATAACGTGCCGGGCAGCACGGCGACGATGGTCAGGGCGAAGAGACTCCAGAACGTAGCGTTGAACGTGGACGGGTGCTGAACGGTCAGCATGGCAAGCGACACCATTTGCATGGCGAAGATGTAAGGCTGCACGATTGCCCTGGATTCTTTTTTTGGCAACCCCAGCCGCCCGATCCATACGACGACGGCGGCGCCGGGAAAGGCAGTGAAGCCGCCAACGACGCCGCCCGCCATGCCCACCAGCGCGGCAATCGCCCAGCCGCCGGTTAGCACACGCGGATTCGCAGGAGTCGCCATGGAATAAGCGGCGTAGGCAACGAGGAATGCGCCGAAGATCACCATCAGGACAGGGGTCGGCAGGGAATGCAGCAGCCATAGGCCGATAGGGACGCCGATCAAGCCTCCGGCAATGAATGGCGCAGGACCTTGGGGCCACCACTGATGGAGCGGCTTCATGTCGGCGCGAATCTGCCTAAGCGACATCATCTGGTTTGCCGACGACAACGCCATCAGCAGTGGGACGGCAAGCGTCGGGGGCAACAGCCAGAGGCAGATCGCGCCGATGGCGGAGAAGCCGAAGCCGGACAGACCGCTCACGACCGCGGAGAGCCAGAGGATCAGCAGGAGCATCGCGATCGTCGCTCCGCTAAACCCTGATAGCGCGAAAATGTTCAATTTCCAATCCTTACGCTCAAGAAACAAACACTGACCGCTGGCGGGCTCTTCAGTCGCGTGCCGCCGCGATGGCTCCCGCTACCGCGCGCAGATCCCGCTCGAGCTCGATCAGACGAGAGCGAGAGGAATCACGATGCGCCCACGACGGCATCGTTGTCAGCCCGGTGACGATTTCCTCGATCTTCGATTTCGTGTGGAGGTCAAGATCCGAGCGGCAAGAAAGGAACGCCGCGGCCACCTCGACAGTCTTTCCCGCGAGATCGTTCAAACGCCGCTGATGCGTCTCATCATCCATCGCGCCGATTGGGTAGGCGCAGCGATGCAGCGCCTCATGCAATCGGATCAACGCCGGGAACATGGAGTTGATCGCGCCAAGACGCTGCTGCGCCGCCCCGATCGCTTCGGTCATTTCGTGCGTTCCTCTCATACCTTCGCCAGCACCTCTCGGGGCGCATCTACCGGCTCAATGGCCTGTCCCGCCGGCGCTTATCGTCGCTCGGCCCGGCCAACTCCGACTGGTTTGGGCCGGGTCGAATATAACGACGCAGAATTGAGGAAGCTTGATAAAACTTGCGCTTGAGGCAATAGCTATTTTTTTCTTTTAACCGGCAACATCAGGTCGAAGCGCTGCGTGCGGCCCGTGTTTTCCCAAGGCAGTTCTCGATAGAACTCGTATGCCTTGATGATTTCGACGCCGTACTGGTGAGCCGCGCCCGCGAGCCAGGTGACGCTGAGGACGCGATACGTCGCAAAGATCTCGTGATAGGGGCCGTGGTGCGCTAGCGTTGCGTAGTAATCGGATGCCAACGAGAGTGGCGTCAGTGAGGAGCCGCGCGTATCGAATCCGGGGTCCACGATCGCGCAATCGTAGCGGATCAGTTCGTTCGGCGTGATTTCCGGGCTGTCATACGCAACGCCGATCGCTTGCAGATCGTCCAGCTTAAGGCCGGCGGCGCGAACCGCTCTCGCAAAGGTCTGCCAGTGCGTTTCTACATTCGCGTAAGGACCGTAAAAGCGCATTGCGAGCAGCGGAATCGGCTGCATTTGTTGCACGCGCACCGTTTTGGCGCGCTCGAGATCGGCCGGATCCGGCTGGCTTGCCGCTCGTCTCGCGTATGCCCGGTACTGCGAGGGGACGAGGCCGAACTGCCGATGAAACGCGCGCACGAATGCTTCATGGCTTCCGTAGCCCGAGCCGAGCGCAAGCTCGATCACCGACTTGTCATTAATCCAGAGGCTGACTGCTGCTTCGTCCAGCTTCACGCGACGGACGTAGGCCGCGGGCGTCTCACCCATCGCCTGCTTGAAATAGCGCTGAAAATGGAACGCGCTCAGATCGACATGCGCGGCGATGTCGTTCAGTCGCGCCGATTCAGCTATGTTGCGTTCCATGAAGCGTACGGCGTGAGCGAGACGCCAATCGTCGAGCGCAGCAGGCAATGGGCGCCGCGGTTTTGAGGGATGTCGCGAACCCGCGGGGGGCACCTCATGCAACAGGCGGGTCTCGCTTTCGATCAGGGCCTGCTCATGAGCAGCCAGACTCGGCTGAAGGTTGTACATCGACGTGCTCGCAATCGAAGGTATCGGGGAGGATGGAAGAAGAGCGCTCGCCGGCTTGTCCGACACTGCGTCTCGCCAACAAAATTACTATCAACCACTATGTAAACGACCGCTCGATTTCTAACTTTAGATGCGCGATAGGCGGTTCTTGAACGAAAGCGCCGATTGTCGGTATGCCGACATGAAACCAGGAAAATCCTTACTCTCGGAAAATCCTCAATCGCTCCGATGCGCGATATATGTTCGGCTACGACCAGCCACGAACGCCTTCGCGGTGCTCGCCGGAAAATTGACGAACGCGCGAATCCTCGTCGACATCTGATGCCATGAGCGTAGACGGCGTAGTTCGCGCGCCGCGGCACTGCCATTTCCGGATGCAGCAAGCGTCGAAAAAGGCTCAGATCGGACGGAAGAACGGTTTCCGACGCGGCCGATTTATGAATTGAAGTTAAGAATGCTTTGAGTTTAGCACCGGCCACCTCAACCCACGTTGCGTTAACTTCGGAGCCCTGGCGACAAAGATTTGAGGAGCTGACCAAATGAGGACGTACCGCATTGCAGCGATTCCGGGCGACGGCATCGGCAAGGAAGTCATTCCGGCCGGCAAACACGTGCTTGAGGCACTTGCGAAGACCGCCGATAGCTTAACTTTCGAATTCGAGGATTTCGATTGGGGCGCCGATTATTACCGCCAGCACGGCGTGATGATGCCGGCCGATGGCCTCGACGCGCTGCGCGACAAGGACGCGATTCTATTCGGCTCGGCCGGTGATCCCGACGTCCCCGACCACATCACGCTGTGGGGTCTGCGCTTGAAGATCTGCCAAGGGTTCGATCAGTACGCCAACGTGCGGCCAACGCGAATCCTGCCGGGCATCGACGCTCCGCTCAAACGCTGCAAGCCCGGCGATCTCGACTGGGTCATCGTGCGCGAGAACTCGGAGGGCGAATACTCCGGCATCGGGGGGCGCGTACATCAGGGGCATCCTATCGAAGCGGCAACCGACGTATCGATCCTCACGCGCGCCGGTGTCGAGCGCATCATGCGTTTCGCCTTTCGGCTCGCGCAGTCGCGTCCGCGCAAGCAGCTGACCGTCATCACCAAAAGCAACGCCCAGCGGCACGCAATGGTCATGTGGGACGAGGTGGCGCTACGGATCTCGAAAGAATTCCCCGACGTGAAGTGGGACAAGGAACTCGTCGATGCGTCGACGGCACGCATGATCAATCGCCCTGGCTCGCTCGATACGATCGTCGCGACGAACCTGCATGCGGACATTCTCAGCGATCTCGCCGCCGCGCTCGCCGGCAGCCTCGGCATCGCGCCGACGGGCAACATCGATCCAGAGCGCCGCTATCCCTCGATGTTCGAGCCGATCCACGGCTCGGCATTCGACATCATGGGCAAAGGCCTCGCCAATCCGATCGGCACCTTCTGGTCCGCCGTCATGATGCTCGAGCATCTCGGCGAATCCGGTGCCGCCAAGCGGCTGATGCGCGCGATCGAAGCCGTCACGGCGAGCCCGAAACTTCACACCGGAGACCTCGGAGGCAGCGCGACCACCGCGCAGGTTACCGAGGCCGTTTGCGAACTCATTGCGAACAGTCAGGCAACTGTCTAGCACGTAGCGATCTCGGGCTGTTACGCACACCGCACACGAACGGACGCCTGGCCGAAGCAGCAGGCGTCGGGTTCGACCGAGCGCGCCTCTCGAAGAGGTGCGCCGCTAAAACTGAAACCTCGAGCAGAAAACGGGCCGACAAAACAGCACAGCGGCCACGGTGCACCGTCGCTCCGTCTTCCGATTACCAAATGGTCTTGACGTGCTTGTAGGCGCGAATTTTCTCGTCTCGCGTCACGAGCGGGACAGCCAGCTTACGCGCTGTCGCTACAATCATGCGGTCAGCGGGGTCCTTATGAAACTCGCCCGGCAGGTCTACCGCCTTGAGGCCGATTTCGACATCCACGGGCAGAAAGCGGACGGCCTCGATCGCAGATGCGGTGGTGAGCCAGCTTGCTACGTCCATCGAGAGAACCAACTTTTCGCGATCGACCAGCATCGCGATTTCCCACGCAGATATCGCAGACACCACGATCTGGCCACCGTCCAACTCTCGATCGATGGCCGTCTTAGCTTTTTTACTCAGAGCGTCATCACCGTTCGCCCACCAAACCAGCGCGTGCGTATCGAGAACGATCACCGATTAGCCTCCCACTCAACATCTACCGGCTCGGTCGGATCATCATAGCGGACCACCGAGCCGCGCAAAACGTCGAGCGGATTCCGTTCATCGCTACGGTACGGCCGGACCTCCAACGTCGGCTTGCCGTGATCAGTCACGACGACACTCTCGCCGGAGGCCTCGACCTGGCGGAAAAATTCGAGCGCTTTCGCCTTGAACTCGGACTTCGAAACTTGATTAGCTTCCATCCACGCACCTATAGTCACCTGACCAGAGTCATAATCGTAGCTCAATGTGACCACTTTGGCAAGTCATTTTGGCTTCGTCCCAGCGCAGCAGTAACATATCGGATCGATAAACGCGACCGAACCTGCACTACGGAGGCCCCTGATGCGCCAAGCCCTTGAACACCTCGAAGTCGAGACCGACGGACGCGGGCTCGTCGAAATCACGGAGCAAGTCCGCGAGTTCGTCGATCGGCAGTCAGTCGACATCGGCGTTCTGACGCTCTTTTGCCGCCACACGTCGGCATCGCTGCTAATCCAGGAAAACGCCGATCCCTCAGTGCAGCGCGACCTCGAACGGTACTTCGAAACGATCGCACCCGAGGACCCGAAGCGTTACGAGCACGGCACAGAAGGTCCTGACGATATGCCGGCTCACCTACGCACGGCTCTGACGCAGGTTCAATTATCGATTCCGATCGAGCAGGGTCGCCTCGTGCTCGGCACTTGGCAGGGTATCTATCTGTTCGAGCACCGGCAGCGCGAGCATTCGCGTGACGTCGTGGCCCATATCATCGGGAATTGACGCGACGCATTCAAGGCGCGTGCGCGATATCGAATCCGGCAAAGAGACTCGATATCGCGAATGCAGTGCTGTCAGCATCAGCGGCGAGACGCATCGCGCCGCGTTTTATTCTCAGGCGACCGCCACTTCCCGTTCCTCGTCTGCCCCGACGGTTTCTTGAGGTGCACTACGAATCAGATGATCGAACGCGCCGAGCGCGGCTTTCGCGCCTTCGCCGACGGCGATGACGATCTGCTTGAAAGGCACGGTCGTGACGTCGCCCGCGGCAAAGACGCCCGGCACTGACGTGGCTCCCTTCGCATCGACGACGATCTCGCCCCGCTCCGACAGTTCGACCGTGCCCTTCAACCACTCCGTGTTCGGCACGAGACCGATCTGAACAAACACGCCTTCGAGCGCCACGCGTTTCGCCTCACCCGTGCGCAGGTCCTTATAAACGAGGCCGTTCACCTTCGCGCCGTCGCCTTCGATTTCGGTGGTCTGCGCACGCGTGACGACCGTCACGTTGGCAAGACTGCGCAGCTTGCGCTGGAGCACTTCGTCGGCCCTCAGGCTCTCGCCGTACTCGATCAGCGTCACCTCGCGGACGATACCCGCGAGATCGATCGCCGCTTCGACGCCCGAATTGCCGCCGCCGATGACGGCGACGCGCTTGCCCTTGAACAGCGGGCCGTCGCAGTGCGGGCAATAAGCGACCCCGCGATTGCGGTACTCGCGCTCGCCGGGCACGCCGATCTCGCGCCACCGCGCACCGGTCGCAAGAACAATGGTCTTAGCCTTCAACACGGCGCCGCTCGCAAGGCGGACCTCGTTCACCGCGCCGGGAATCAATGCTTGCGCGCGCTGCACGTCCATGATGTCGACTTCGTACTGCTTCACGTGCTGTTCCAGTGCCGTAGCAAACTTGGGCCCTTCCGTCTCCTGCACGGAAACAAAATTCTCGATGGCGAGCGTATCGAGCACCTGACCACCAAATCGCTCGGCCACAACGCCCGTCGCGATCCCCTTGCGGGCCGCGTAGATCGCGGCAGCCGCCCCGGCCGGCCCGCCGCCGACGATCAGCACGTCGAATACGGGCTTGTTCTCGAGTGCTTTCGCCGCTTTCGCCCCGGCATTCGTATCGAGCTTAGCGAGAATTTCCTTCACGCCGCTGCGGCCTTGCCCGAACACTTCGCCGTTCAGGAACATCGTCGGCACGGCCATGACCTCACGCGCCTCGACTTCCTGCTGGAACAAGGCACCGTCGATCGCGACATGGCGGATGCGCGGGTTGATCATTGCCATCACGTTGAGCGCCTGTACGACCTCAGGGCAGTTCTGGCAGCTCAGCGAGAAGTAAGTTTCGAATTGATAGTCGCCGTCCAGCTCGCGAATCTGCTCGATCACCGCATCGTCCAGCTTGACCGGATGGCCGCCCACCTGCAGCAGCGCCAGCACGAGCGAAGTGAATTCATGGCCCATCGGAATACCGGCAAAGCGGATACCGGCCGGCTTGCCAAGCTCGCCGATCGAGAACGACGGCTTGCGCGCATCGTCGCCGCGGCGTTCGATGACGGTAATGTGGTCCGACAAAGCCTCGATGTCCCGCAGGAGTTCAATCAGCTCTTGCGACTTTGCAGTATCGTCGACCGATGCGACGATCTCGATCGGCCGCGTGACTTTTTCGAGGTACGTTTTCAGTTGCGTCTTGAGGTTGGCGTCGAGCATGGTTCGTCCGATTGTGCTTTGCGAAGGGCGAGGGAGAGCCGCGGCGTCATCTTTTGGATGACGCCGCTCATGCAGCCTCGTCGGCTGCGGGGTGCTGCTGGGAGCTGTTAGATTTTGCCGACGAGATCGAGCGAAGGCTTGAGCGTCTCGGCGCCCGGCGTCCACTTGGCGGGGCAGACTTCACCCGGGTGCGCGGCAACGTATTGTGCGGCCTGGACCTTGCGCAACAGCTCGCCCGCATCGCGACCGATGCCGTTGTCGTGGATTTCGCAGAGCTTGATCTGGCCTTCGGGGTTGATCACGAACGTGCCGCGCAACGCGAGGCCTTCTTCTTCGATCATGACGTCGAAGTTGCGCGTGATCGCGCCGGTCGGATCGCCGATCATCGGATACTTGATCTTGCCGATGGCGTCCGACGTATCGTGCCACGCCTTGTGCGTGAAGTGCGTGTCGGTCGACACGCTATAGATCTCGACGCCAAGCTTCTGGAATTCAGCGTAGCGGTCCGCCAGGTCGGCGAGCTCGGTCGGGCAGACGAACGTGAAGTCCGCCGGATAGAAGACGACGACCGACCACTTGCCCTTCAACGTTTCGTCGGTAACGGTCACGAAATCGCCGTTGTGGAAAGCGGTGGCCTTGAACGGTTTGACTTGGCTGTTGATGATCGACATTTCGACTGGATCCCTCATGGTTGGGTGAAAGTGTGACCATTATGCGATAAACCTATCGCGTCGTGAATTCGATAATCCAAATCTATGCGATTGGCAAAAGCTATCGGGCGGTCACGGGTGCCGAGCCCCTAGTTTTTCTTGTGACAGTCTTCAGAATTTGCCGTTTGTCGATACCGTTGAACTGCCCGATAGTCGGTGCTCCGGACGACTTGGTCCGAGACCATTCGATTGCAAAGGAGCATGTGACAAAGATGGCTCATTCACCCAACCGCCGTGCATTGCTGCTAGCCGCGGTCGCTGCACCATTCGCGTTTGCGCTCGACGCACGCGCGATGTCAGGAGAAGACCGCGAACCGTCAAAGACCAAGCTGGCGGCGATCGAAAAACAATTCGGAGGAAGGCTCGGCGTCTACGCCCTCGATACGGGCAGCGGTACGGAGATCCGTCACCGCGCGGACGAGCGCTTTCCATTTTGCAGCACGTTCAAGATGGTTCTCGCTTCCGCTGTGCTCGCGAAGAGTGTCCAGGAGCCGGGCCTGATGGAGCAACGGATGCAGTACGCGCAAAGCGATCTAGTCAGCTACTCGCCCATATCACGCAAGCATGTCGCCGACGGCATGACGGTAGCCGAGCTTTGCCGCGCCGCCGTCGAATTGAGCGACAACACGGCCGCGAACCAGCTGATCAAACTGCTGGGCGGGCCTGCCGCCGTGACCGCCTTCGCGCGCTCGATCGGCGACAACACATTCCGGCTCGATCGCTGGGAAACCGAGCTCAATACCGCGATACCGGGCGACCCGCGCGATACCACGACGTCGAGGGCTATGGCGCACACGCTCCAAGCCGTGGCGCTCGGCAATGCGCTCCCCGAAACGCAACGCGATACCCTCCAGACGTGGCTGCGCGGCTGTCAGACCGGCGCGAAGCGAATCAGGGCCGCGGTGCCGGCCGGTTGGGATGTCGGCGACAAGACAGGCACGGGCGACCACGGAACAGCCAACGACGTTGCGGTCATCTGGCCGCCCTCACGCAAACCGATCGTCTTGGCCATTTATCACACTCAGGAAAAGCCTGACACGCGGGGACGCGATGAGGCCATCGCTGACGCCGCGCGCGTCGTAGTCGCCCAATTGCAGCGGGCGAGCTAACCCTGTTTGGAAAACAAGGCATAGTGACGCGACCCTGAATCGCGTCATCACGCATCGCGTGCACCGGACCGACCGCGGACAAAATCGATATGTGTCTGCATCGCGGTGCGCGCTTCTTCTGGGTTGCGCGTGCATATCGCCTCGCAAAGCGCCTTGTGCTGCAGCAACAGAACGTCCGACGCCTCTTCGTCGTTTTCACGCAGGCCGGTGCCGCTCGTCGCGATATGTTCGCGCAGCATGCTGATCACGCTCGCGTGCAGATGAAGGAACATCGCGTTGTGCGAGGCGCGCGCAATCGCCTCGTGGAAGCTCGTATCGGCCCGTGCTTCGGCCGCCATATCGTTCGCCCGGCGAGCTTTCTCCAGGTCGCGCAGGAGCGCGCGGATACGCTTGCGGTCCTCGGCCGTCGCCCGCAATGCGGCGAAATAGGCCGTCGCCCCTTCGAGGACGCGGCGAAATTCGAGCATGTCGTCGCGCAGTACGGGGTGATCGGCAACGAGCTGCCCCCATGGCGAGGCGATTCCCGTCCGCAAGCGGTCCGTCACGAATACGCCCGCTCCATGTCTCGCTTGCACGAGCCCGCGCGCCGCCAAACGCTGGATTGCCTCGCGAACCGTATTGCGCGATACCGCATATTCGCTCGCCAGCGTGCGCTCGGCCGGCAGACGCGCACCGGCAGGCCACGTGCCATCGATCAAGGCCGTCTCGAGCCGACGCATGACCGCTTCGACACGTCCGCCTTCTTCGCCTCTCATCATCGTTCCGTTTCCCACCGTCGCTGAGCCGGCCGACAAGCCGGAATCCACACGTCCATCATGCTGGCCCGCGATGCGGAGTGGTCCAACCAATTTGTGCATCAGGCCCGTCGACAGGATTATGCCTGGATCGCCGCACCCTCTCATCGCGCGTCAGGCGCGCAAGCGGCGCGATGGAGAAAAGCATGCAGGAACGGCAGTACCCTTCGGCCCCGCCCAACGACATCTATCTGTTCGCGACCTGTCTGGTCGACCTGTTCGTCCCGCAGGCCGGCCTCGATGCAGTCCGTCTCCTCGAGCGCGAAGGATTGACCGTGCATTTCCCGCGTGCGCAAAGCTGTTGCGGACAGCCCGCTTACAGCAGCGGCAATCCGGAGCAAGCGCGCGAAGTAGCGCGTGCGCAGCTGGACCTGTTTGCCGAGCCATGGCCGGTCATCGTTCCTTCGGGTTCATGTGCGGGCATGATGCGCCATCACTGGCCGAAGCTGTTCGAAGGCGACCCGGAGGCGAGCACGAAAGCGCGGGAGCTCGCGGCGCGCATCTACGAGCTCGGCGAATTCCTGCTGAACGTGGTCAAGCTCGACGTCACCCGTTACCTTGCTAACAAGCCGACGCCGGAGCGCGTGGTGCTGCACACTTCCTGCGCGGCACGGCGCGAGATGGGCACGCGTCAGCACGGCGTGGCGCTCGTCGATGCGCTGCCGGGCGTCACTCGAATCGATCACGAGCGCGAGTCGGAATGCTGCGGATTCGGTGGCACGTTTTCGCTGAAACATCCCGATATCTCGGGTGCGATGGTCTATGACAAGATCGCTTCCGCTTGCGCGACGGGCTGCGATCGCCTCGTGTCGGCCGACTGCGGCTGCCTGCTCAACATCGGCAATGCCGCCGCTTACCATAGCGCCCCCCTACCGGTGGAGCATCTCGCGAGCTTCCTATGGCGTCGCACGGGCGGCGCCGGCACGGATCAGCGCGACATGGGAGAAACGGCATGAGCGCACTCACCGCACGCGAACGAATCCTCGGCCGTCTTCGCGCCGCCGCGTCACAGCCCGAAATTCAAGTTACCGAAATCGACAAGCGCATCGACGCGCACTACGACGAGCGCCGCCGCGCAGCCGGCCCGACATCGAAGCGCGAGCTGGTCGAGGCGATGCATTCGTCGCTGAAAACCGCGCATGCCGACGTATGGTGTTCGAGCGCAACGGCGTGGCCTGAGGAAATCGCTCGACGTCTGGCGGAACATCGCGTGCGACGGCTGCTCGTCGACAAAGGCAGCCGCGAGGGCGCCGCATTGGCGCACGCGCTGCCGCCAACTGTCAAAGCGATATCTTATGACCGGCCGATCGAAGCCTGGAAGCGGGAGCTGTTCGAAACTGTCGACGCTGGCTTCACCGTCGCACGCTCGGGTATCGCGGCGACGGGAACGCTCGTCCTCGCACCCGATGCCGGCTCGCCGCGCACCGCTTCTCTCGCGCCGCCACTCCATATCGCGCTCGTTCACGAACGTACGTTGCACCCGGACCTGCATGCGGCGGCGCGAGCCGAGCGTTGGCATGCAGGCATGCCGACGAACCTCGTCCTTGTTTCGGGGCCGTCCAAGACGTCCGACATTCAGCAAACGCTCGCCTACGGGGCACATGGCCCCCGATGGCTATGGCTTGTCATCGTGACCGAATCGGTCGATAGGGAAGGAGACCACCGATGAGCACGAGCCCGATGCAATTCGTTCCCGCCGCGGATTTCAAGGCGCGCGCACGAGCCGCACTGGACGACCCGTTGCTGCGCAAAAGCATGCGCGGAGCGATGAACTTTCTGCAAACGAAACGCGCCGCGCAGTTTCCCGACGAAGACGAA
This sequence comes from Trinickia symbiotica, assembly GCF_002934455.1. Taxonomy (GTDB): domain Bacteria; phylum Pseudomonadota; class Gammaproteobacteria; order Burkholderiales; family Burkholderiaceae; genus Trinickia; species Trinickia symbiotica. Next base: position 34,670 of record NZ_PTIR01000012.1, read on the forward strand.
CGCGAAGCGCTGCGCGACCTTGGCGAAGCCGTTCGCCGGCACGCACTCGCGCGCTTGCCCGAATTGCTCGTGCAACTGGAGACGAAGCTGACGGCCGCGGGCGTCCGCGTCCATTGGGCCGAAACGAGCGAAGAAGCCAACGCCATCATTCATGACATCGTGGCAAGCCACGGCGCGCGCCGCGTCATCAAGGGAAAATCGATGGCGAGCGAGGAGATGGAGCTCAACCATTACCTCGGCGAGCGCGGCATCGATTGCCTCGAGTCCGACATGGGCGAATACATCGTGCAGATGGCAGGCGAGAAGCCCTCGCACATCGTCATGCCGGCCATCCACAAAACGCGCGAGCAGATCGGCGAGCTGTTCGAAGCGCATATCCCCGATACCTCGTATACGGAAGACGTCGACGAGTTGATCCAGACCGGCCGGCGGGCATTGCGCGGCGCATTCGTCGAAGCCGATGTCGGCATCTCGGGCGTCAACTTCGCGGCGGCTGACACCGGTACATTGTGGCTCGTCGAGAACGAAGGCAACGGCCGGCTTTCCACGACGGTGCCCGCCGTGCACATCGCGATCATGGGCATCGAGAAGGTCGTGGCGAAACTCGAGCACATCGTTCCGCTCGCGAGCCTGCTCACACGCTCGGCAACCGGGCAGGCGATCACGACCTACTTCAACTTGATTTCCGGCCCGCGACGGCCCGGCGAGCTCGACGGCCCGCGCCAGATGCACCTCGTGCTGCTCGACAACGGCCGCACGCAAGCCTATGCCGACCAACAGTTACGCGCGACGCTGCAGTGCATTCGTTGCGGCGCATGCATGAACCACTGCCCGGTCTACTCGCGCATCGGTGGGCAAGCGTACGGCACGACCTACCCTGGACCGATCGGCAAAATCATTTCCCCTCATTTGCTGGGGCTCGACGCGACCGCCGATTTGCCGACAGCCTCGAGCCTTTGCGGCGCGTGCGGCGAAGTATGTCCCGTTCGCATACCGATTCCGCAATTGCTGGTGCGGCTGCGGACGGAGGCAAATCGCGCACCGGATGAGCAGGTTGCACACCCGCTGCGCGGCCAGGGCGCGAGCCATAGTCGCGGCGAGCAGCTCATCTGGCGATTCTGGAGCGGCGCGTTCTCGCATCCGCGCGTGTATCGATTCTTCCGCTGGTCGGCCACGCGGCTGCGCGCCTTGACGCCCGCGCGGCAAATGGGATGGACGCAGCATCGGATGCCGCTGAAACCGGCTGCGCGCAGCTTGTCCGATCTGCTGCGCGAGCGCGGACAACCGGAATGACGACAAGGCCCGCAATCAGTTAGCACCACGAAAGAATCGCCACCAGCCATCGTCATCGGCGCGCTAAGCGCGGACCCTGTCAACGGGGCGGCGGCTTTTTCGCAGGCAGCGGCTGATCGAGGCCGGGTTCCGCCGGCGCGGGGATAGCTTCACCGAGCGGCTCCGAAGTTTCGGCCGGTGGCGCCTCCGTCGGCTCCTCCGGACGCTCGGCCGTTTCGTCGGAAGTCTCGTCAGGGTGCGTTGTCGGTGGCAGTGGCCGATCAAGGCCCGGCTCCTCCGGCGCGGGCACGGCGTCGCCAATTGGCTTGGGGAGATCGGTGGGGGGTTCTCGCGGCGCCTCATCAGGCGCTTCGGTTTTGCCGGGTTGTTTGCTCATGGCAGTCATCTCCCGATTGCAATAATGCCCGCACGTCGGGAAGCATCGGTCGCGTCGACATCGATGCATGCGGACGCCAACCAATTTACATTCCGTTGGCCGCGATGTCGAATCCGGGGCCGAACTGAAGCGGCTCAGCGCTTCTCCATTACGATCCCAACAGCCCGGCTGCGATATTGACGCATAACCCGAGCACCGCCGCATTGAAGAAGAACGAGAGGATCGATTGCGCGAGCGCGGTACGCCGTGCCTCCTTCGAGCAAACCGTGACGTCGGACGTCTGGGATGCCACGGCGATCGTGAACGAGAAATAAAGGAAGTCCCAGTAGTCGAGCTCGGGGTTTTCTTCCGGAAATTTCAACGATGTCTTGTCGCCCGACTGATGGTAGTAACGCGCATATTGCAACGTGAAAATCGTCGGAATCAGGAGCCATGTGCCCACCATCGTCGCCCCTGTGAGCGTGTAATTCACAAGCGCAGCGCGGCCGCCGAGTCCCTTCGCCTGCGAGAGTTCGACGACGATCGCGACGATACTCGCGACGGCCGCGATCGTAATGATCGTCAGCATGGCCGTCGCGCCCTCGTCCTCGCGCTCGGCCACACGTTGCACTTCGGCCGGGCTCGCCTTCGCCATCCTGAACCAGATCAGGATCAGAAAGACCCACATGCAGCTGTCCCATGCCAGCAGTGCGTGCTGAATGGGACGCAAATGCCAGGGATCCAGAAGGTAGACGACGACACCGAAAATGAGACCGATGATGAAGCGGGGACGATTGGAGAAGAATCGCTGCGTCGCGCTCATTGTGCTCATTAGTGTCTTGGCCTTAAAGCGTTATGGCGCCACCCCGCGCACCGCAACGCAAAGAGAGTAAAGCGAGGAGTTCGCCGTGATGAAAAGGCGATTGCGCAGCCGTCCGCCGAATGTCAGGTTGGCGACGACTTCGGGAATCAGGATCTTGCCGAGCAGCTCGCCCGCGGGCGAGTAGCAGTGTACACCGTCGAGGGCACTGGTCCAGACGTTGCCCTGCTCGTCGATGCGCATGCCGTCGGGGATGCCTTCCTGAATCTCGACGAACACGCGGCCGTTGCGCAACTTGCCGTCGACGACATCGAATACGCGGATATGATGCGGCCCATTCTCGAAGTGCGACGCTCCTGAATCCGCGATGTAGAGCCGGCTCTCGTCGGGGGAAAACGCAAGGCCGTTCGGCTTCACGAAGTCGTCCGCAACGAGCACAGCCTCGCCGGTGCCACTTTTCGGCTGCACGCAATACACATTGCATCGGCCGATCTCGCTCTCGGCCCGGCCCCCTTCGTAGTCGCTGAGGATGCCGTAATCGGGATCCGTAAACCATACCGAGCCGTCCGATTTGACGATGACGTCGTTCGGCGAGTTGAGCCGTTTGCCGTCATAAGCCGAGGCCAGTACGGTGATGCTGCCGTCGTGCTCGGTGCGCGTGACGCGTCGCAGGCCATGCTCGCATGTCACGAGCCGCCCCTCATGGTCCCGCGCATTCCCATTCGAAAAATTGGAGTTCGCGCGAAAGACCCCCACTCCCATGCCCGGCACCCACCGGAGCATGCGGCTATTAGGGATGTCGCTCCAGACGAGATAGTCGCCCGCCGGGAAGTAGACGGGGCCCTCGGCCCAAAGGCATTCGCCGTAGAGCTTTTCGAGCGGCGCATTCGGTTGGATCAGCGCGCGAAAGCGCGCGTCATGCACTTCGAATTCGGTCTTGTTCATGGGTGAGTTTATTCGGACTGCCTTTTGGAGGAACACCGCGCGTGGCGAGATTTTAATCTTATTACTGTGCAATTTGTCATTGCACCACGGCGAACCTACAGCGATTGGGCGAACTCAGGCGAACGAGCGGCTGGCCGCCGCCGCGCGCTTGCGCAACCAGTTCATGCAGGCGAACAAAGCAATGGCGAACGCCATCAACAGCGTGGCCACGGCCAGGATCGACGGATCGATCTGGTCACGGATACCGCTCCACATCTGGCGCGGCACGGTCCGTTGCTCGGGCCCGCCGATAAACAGAATCACGATCACTTCGTCGAACGAAGTCGCAAACGCGAAGATGCTGCCGGTCGCGACAGCGGGAGCGATCAATGGAAGCGTGACGCGCCGGAAGGTCACCCAGGGTGGAGCCCCGAGGCCCGCCGCGGCGCGAAGCAACGTTTGATCGAACGAGAGCAGCGATGCCGTCACTGTAATGACGACGAACGGCGTCCCGAGCGCGGCATGGGAGAGCACTACGCCCGCATAAGAATTCACGAGCCCTAGCGGCGAAAAAACGAGATAGAAACCCGCCGCGACCACCACGATCGGTACGATCATCGGGGACACGATGATCGGCATGACAATCGAGCGGAACGGAAACTGCGTCCGGCTCAACCCGAGCGCGGCGAGTGTGCCGAGCACCGTCGCGATCAGCGTCGCGGCCGCGCCGATGCCGATGCTGTTCGCAAACGCCCGTTGCCAATCCGGTGAACTGAGCGCCTGCGCATACCAGCGCAGCGAAAAGCCCTGCATCGGGTAGGAGAAGAACGAACCGGAATTGAACGACAGCGGCACGATCGCGAGAATCGGCGCAACGAGAAAAAAGAAAATGATCGCGCAATGCACGCGCAATCCGGCGGCAGCGATGCGCTCCGAAAGTAGCCGGGTCCGTCCGTCTTTCATCGGGGTCCGCCTGTAGGTGAGCGATATGAATGATCGTCGAGTCTTGCCGCCGCCGTTAGCCGAAGCGCAAGCGGTCGATACCGACCAGCCGGTTGAAGATGAAATAGAACACCGCCGTGAACACGACCAGATAGCACGACAGCGCACCCGCGAGGCCCCAGTTGAGCTGATCGTTGGTTTGCGATGCGATGAGCTGGCTGATCATCTCGTCCCCGGCGCCGCCGAGCAGGGCCGGCGTGATGTAATAGCCGAGCGCGAGCACGAACACGAGAAAACATCCGGCGCCGACACCGGGCAGCGTCTGCGGAATATAAACGCGCGCAAAAGCCTCCGCCGGGTGCGCACCGAGCGATTTCGCCGCGCGCATGTACACCGGGGAAACGTTTTTCATCACGGAGTAAATCGCGAGGATCATGTACGGCAGCAGGATATGCGTCATACCGATCAACACTCCGGTGCGGTTGAACACGAGCGGTAATGGATGATTGACGAACCCAAAGCTCATCAATGCGCTGTTGATGACGCCACCGGGTTGCAGCAGCACGTACCACGCAGTCGCGCGCACGAGCAGCGAGGTCCAGAACGGGATAATCACGAAGAGCATCAGGCGGTTGCTCTGCTTTTCCGGCAACGTCGCGAGCAGATATGCCACCGGGTAGCCGAACAAAAGGCATAACAGCGTGACGGTCGCGCTGATCGTCACCGTGCGTCCAAAAGCTGCACGATAGACGGCACTATCGGCCGCGACGGGCGTCACCGAGCCATCGGGCCCGACCTTCGCATCGACGGCGTTCAGCAAATAGTCGGGTGTCGGCGAGATGGACGCACGCTTGAGCAAGCGCCACGTTTCCGGCGCGTTCCACCGTGGGTCGAGTTCGATCAGCGCGGGCTTCCATTGCGCGAAGGTCTGCGAACGCGTGGCGCGCGCCGTCTTGAAGAGCAGGCTGCGGAACTCCGGCTGATAAAAGTTCATGCGGCGCGCGATGTTGCCGAGCTGACCGTTCTCGCCCGCATCCTTCAGGTCATGCACCAGCGCGGCAAATGCGGGCTCGCCGGGGACACCCGCGGCGCTCCACCCGGCGAGCGCCGCGCTCAGCTCCGGCATGCCGACGCGCACTTCGGGGTTCCGCACGCTACGGCCGAGCAGGCTCGCAATCGGCGCGACAAACGTGACGAGCAGAAACACGAGCAGCGGCAATGCGAGCAGCAGTGCGCGCGCCGCAGCCTTGCGGCGCGCGGCGCGGAACGACTCGCGGTCCGCGGCCTGCGGGCCGCGATCAAAACGAACGGTGGCGGGCAGCGGCGTGTTCATCGCATTCCTGTCTCTCCGATCACGATTTTTTCCGGCGGACGTGACTGCCTTATTGCGTCAGCCAGTTCTGAAACCGCTTGTTGATCGCATCGGCGTTGTCCGCCCAGAACGTTGCATCGATCTGCAGCGGACGCTTGAAGTTGTCCGGCGCCGTCGGCAGATCATTGAGGCGCGCCTTGTCGATCAGGGCAATAGCGTCCTTGCGCGGCGGCGCATAGGCGATGTACTTCGACAGGTCGGCATACGCCTGGGGCGTCGAGGACGAGATGATGAACTTCTGCGCCGCATCGGCATGCTTTGCGCCGTTGACCACCGCCCACCATTCGTAGTCGTAAACCTGCGCATCCCAGACAATCTTGAACGGCTTCTTGTCCTGATGCACTGCATTGTCGATGCGACCGTTATAAGCCTGCGTCATCACGACTGCACCGTCGGCAAGAAGCTGCGGCGCCTGCGCACCCGCCTCCCACCAAACGATGCTCGACTTGATGGTGTCGAGTTTCTTGAACGCGCGATCGACGCCGGCAGACGTTCCGAGTACTTTATAGACATCCTTCGGGGCCACGCCGTCCGCGATCAGCGCCCACTCCATGGCCACCTTCGGTGACTTGCGCATTCCGCGCTTGCCGGGATATTTCTTCAAATCGAAGAAATCGTTGATGGTCGTCGGCGCGCTCTTCAGCTTGCTCGCGTCGTACGCATAAACGGTGGACCACACCATCGCCGCGACCGCGCAGTCGCTTATCGAGCCCGGCAGGAAATCGCTGGTGTTACCCAGCAACTTCTTGTCGAACTTTGCGATCAGGCCTTCGTCGCAGGCGGTGATCGCATCGTTGGTTTCGAGATCGATCAGATCCCAGGTCGGATTCTTCGCTTGTTCCATCGCCTGCAGTTTGGCGAGGCCGCCGTCGTACGATTCGGTCGCGAACTGGTCGCCGGTCTTCGCCGTGAACGGCTCGAACCAGGCCTTTTTCGCGGCGGCTTCATAGGCACCGCCGAAGGTCACGACGGAAATGGTCTCGGCCGCATGAGCCGCGACCGCAGCAAATAACGCAAACGCGCAGGTTGCGACGGTGGTCCGGAATGACGGGATAGTTTTCATTTCTAGTTGGCTCCTGCGATGAGTGGCGAGGCGGGTGAGGAAGCGGAAGCAGCGGAGTAGTCGGCGCCGTCGGTCGATGCGGCGGCATGCGGCGTGGCCGCCGCGGCGGGCAGCACCTTGCAGTCGTCGCGGCGCCAGGTGACGGCCGTTTGACTGCCGAGCGCGGGCAGATCGTGGCGCTCGGTGTTCGGCACCTTGACCACGACGGTTTCGCCATGGCCGAGCTTCAGATGCACGCGGTGATGGTCGCCGCAATAGACGAGTTCCTCGACGAGCGCCTGCACGATGTTCATGCTTTGCCGTGCCGCTTCCTGGGCGGCTTCGGGCGTCGCCGCGATATGCGCGCGCTCCGGGCGCAACGCGAGCATCGCGGTATCGCCGGTGGCGAGCCCCGCGCCCACACGACCATATACCGTGCTGCCGTCGCGGAGTTGCAGTGCGGCCCATTCGCCGTCGCCCACCAGGACGCGACCGGTCAGTCCGTTGTTCTCGCCGACGAAGTTCGCCACGAATGCATTGGCCGCGTTTTCATAGAGCTCCGTCGGCGTGGCGGCCTGCTGAATGCGTCCGTCGGAGAACACGGCGACCCGATCCGACATCGTCAATGCTTCGTTCTGGTCGTGCGTCACATAGACGATCGTGAGCGAGAGCTCACGATGAAGCCTCATGATTTCGTATTGCATGCTTTCGCGCAGCCGCTTGTCGAGCGCACCGAGCGGCTCGTCCATCAGCACCACGCTAGGCTCGAAGACGAGCGCACGGGCAAGCGCGACGCGCTGCTGCTGGCCGCCCGATAACTGCGCCGGCCGCCGTCCCGCCAGCTGCGAGAGCTCCACCATCTCGAGCGCGCGCTTAACGCGCGTCTTCTGCTCGCCGCGGGCGATCTTGCGCACGGACAACGGAAACGCCACGTTCTCGGCGATCGTCATGTGAGGGAACAGCGCGTAGTTCTGGAACACCATCCCGATGTCGCGCTGATGCGGCGGCTTATTGTCCAGACGCTTGCCGGCGAGGCGAATCTCGCCGCGCGTCGGCGATTCGAATCCCGCGAGCATCATCAGCGTCGTCGTCTTACCCGAGCCGGACGGCCCGAGCAACGACACGAACTCGCCTCGCGCAACGTCGAGGTCGAGCCCTTCGACGACGTTCGCTACGCCGTCATAGGACTTGCTGACGCCCGAGAAAGAAATGAACGGATCGCTTGACATGAGAAGGTCGGCGGTTTGTTGGCTGTTCATACGCGGCGACGTTGTCACATTGCGCCAAGGCGGCTCGCGAGGTAGCGCGCGAAGTCGTAGTTCGGCCGCTCCAGCGGGCTCAGGCGGCCGGGCTTGGCGAGCGGCGCGTGCACACCGCGAAACACCGCCTCGACGCCGCGCCGGTCTTCGGCGTTCACTTCGTCGAGCAGTGTCTTCAACGTCGCCATGTAGTCGGTGGCTTTAGGATCGTCGATGAATTCCGGCGCGAGTCCGCCGCCGAATCGAATATGCACTTTCCCTACGCCCATCGGTTGCAGTATCAGATACCAGAAGTAGCCGGGGGTGAGCGTGACGAGATGCGTCGGATAGATCGCGAGCAGCGCAGTCGTGCGGCGCCAATGGCCTTGCAGGCGCTGGTTGGCCGGATGCGCGTTGCCGATCGGCAGCGTCGCTTCCTTGGTGATCCAGTGATAGTTGAACGCCCGGTGTCCTGGCGGGCACTCCATTTCGTCGAGCTTCGAGTGCGGACCGACGGTCGCGCGATGCAGCATCGGCAGGTGATAGCTTTCCATGAAGTTTTCCGCGAGGATCTTCCAGTTGGTATCCCACACGTGTTCTTCGTGGAAAGTCTCGACGTAATCGGTCATGCCGTACGGTTCGATGAGCGCACTCAGCTCGGCGAGGTGGGCGGAGACGGGCGGCGCATGCTCGTTCAGCGTCACATAGATCCAGCCTTGCCACGTTTCGCAGCGGACGGCGGGCAGCGCGTAATGCTCTTTGCAAAAGCCCGGCTGGCGATCCATCAACGGGGCGCCGGCAAGCTTGCCGTCGAGTGTGTAGTTCCAGGCGTGATACGGGCATACGATGCGATGCACGTTGCCCTGCCCTTCGAGCAGCACCGACATTCGATGCAGGCAGACGTTCGAAAGCGCACGCAACGCGCCGTCCGTATCGCGCAGCACGGCCACCGGCTGGTCGCCGATGCGCGCCGTCAGGTAGTCGCCGCTCTGAGCAAGCGCGCTCGCCCGGCCCACGCACAACCACTCGTGTTCAAACAAATCACGCTGCTCGAGCGTCAGGAACGCTTCCGACGTATAAACGCCAGGCGGCATCGCTCGTGCATCCTCGAACGGGCGCTCGCAGTTTTCGCGCAAGGCGCGGACAAGGTCGAATCCAGCGTCCGGCGAAAGAGGAAAGGCTGCCATGCGGGCCTCCTGGCGGTGCGTGCATGCGATGAGCACCAATCTAACAATCCAAATTACTAGGTAAAATATTGTTTTTGGATGCATTGAATAGGCCGAGCCTATGCGAAGCCGCTCCGGAGCCCGTCAGATATGCAGACGGCGGATGTAGGTTTCGCAAAACGTCGAGAAGCGCTTGACGACCTCACGCGGCTTCACAGCGCTCGGCAATGCAATGCCAAGGTTCGTTGCATTGACGTTCTCCTTGAAACGCTTAATGACGAAGTCTTCCCCGTCGACGGTTCGGCTCGACTTCAGAGGGAAGTTCAAAATGCTGTAGCCCAACCCATTGGCCACCATGCCACGCACGACTTCCGGCTGCGAAGAACGGAAAGCCGCGGTCGGGCGGCTGCCGACCGCATCGAAGAGCGCCGAGAAGTACTCCCGGCTATGCGGAAGGTCCAACATCACGTACGGCTCCGAAAGCAGATCGGCCAATGACACCTTGCGCGCCCGTGCGAGGCGGTGTGTCTTGGGCAGAATTGCATAAGGCGGCAGAGAAAGAAGTGGGGTAAACGCGATGCCGTCGCTGATATCGAGGCTATAGGTGAGCGCGATATCGAGCGAGCCGTCGCGCAGTCCGTTCAGCAGCGTGTCCTGATGGCCCTCGGTAGTGCGAAAGGTGATCGCCGAGTGATCCTGCACGAAGCGGCTGATGATGCCGGGCATCAGCGGCGGGGCAAGCGATACCATGCAACCCAGCGAGATCGAGCCCGACATCCCGCCGTCCATTTCTTTCGCCGCCAACTGCAGCTCTTCGGCGTTCTTCAACAGGTTGCGTGCGTGGCCGAGCAGATCGCGGCCCGGTTGCGTGAGGGAAAGGCCGCTCGCGTGGTGGCGGACGAAGAGCTGCACACCGAACGACTCCTCCAGATCGGCAAGCGCCGTCGATATCGATGGCTGAGAAATGTGCAGCCGCCTCGCCGCGGCGGTAAAAGAAAGCGTCTCCGCCGTGACGACGAAATACCGTAGCTGACGCAACGAATACCGCACCGAGTTGCCGTCCATCTGCGCCCTCCTTGGCCTGTCCGGCCATTGTCGCTCTCCGATCGGGCGTTTGCATAGAGAAAAGCGATGCAAAGCATTTTTTAAATATATTTTTCCGCAGCCGCGACGGAGCGTAGATTCTGTCCGAACGCGGTCGGGCAAATCGTGACGCGCTGCTTGCCAGCTCGAGCGAAGCGATCGTCGACGCGCCTCGATGACGGATGCGTCGAGGAAGACGGATCTGAACCCGACTGCTTTTCCGAAGGAGACAGCCATGACGGCTGACAAATCGTCGATCGATACGCTCGTCGTGGGGGCCGGTCAGGCTGGCGTGGCGATGAGCGAACATCTGAGCCGGCTGGGCGTGCCGCATCTCGTGCTGGAGCGCGACCGTATCGCGGAGCGCTGGCGCACGTGCCGCTGGGACTCGCTCGTCGCCAACGGCCCGGCCTGGCACGATCGCTTTCCCGGCATGGAATTCGAAGGCCTCGATCCGGACGCCTTCGCGACGAAGGATCAGGTCGCCGATTACTTCGAGACCTATGCGCGCAGGTTCAACGCGCCGATTCGCACCGGCGTCGAAGTGACGAGCGTCGTTCGGCAAACCGGCAGGCCGGGCTTTACGGTCGAAACCTCCGACGGCACGATCGAGGCCAATCGCGTGGTCGTCGCGACGGGGCCGTTCCAACGTCCTGTCATTCCGACGATCGCACCGCGGGACGCGAATCTCACGCAGCTTCATTCGGCCGACTATCGCAATCCCGCGCAATTGCCGGAGGGCGCCGTGCTCGTGGTCGGCGCGGGTTCGTCGGGCGTCCAGATCGCGGACGAGCTTTTGCGCGCCGGACGCAGGGTCTATTTGTCGGTCGGCGCGCACGATCGTCCGCCGCGCGCTTACCGCAATCGCGATTTCTGCTGGTGGCTCGGCGTGCTCGGCGAATGGGACAAGGAAGCCGCCGGTCCGGGGCGCGAGCACGTGACGATCGCGGTGAGCGGCGCGTACGGCGGCAAGACAATCGATTTCCGCGGGCTCGCGCACCAGGGCATGATGCTCCTCGGTACGACGAAATCGTTCGAGAACGGCCTCGCGACGTTCGAGCAGGACCTCGCCGCGAATCTGAAGCGCGGCGACGACAATCTGATGTCCCTGCTCGACGCGGCCGATGCCTACGTCATTCGTAACGGCATCGATCTGCCGGAAGATCCCGAGGCGCGCGTCATCCCGCCCGATCCGGAATGCGTGACGCATCCGCTCGCCGAACTCGACCTGACGAAGGCGGGCGTGAACACGATCATCTGGGCGACCGGTTATTCGATCGACTTCGGTTGGCTGCACGTCGATACATTCGACGAAAAAGGCAAGCCCCGACATCTGCGCGGCGTCTCGAAGGAGCCCGGTCTGTATTTCCTCGGGTTGCCCTACCTGTCGCATCGCGGATCGTCGTTTATCTGGGGCGTCTGGCACGACGCGAAGCGCATCGCCGATCACATCGCCACGCAGCGCCGCTACCTCTCGTATCACGACGCGTCGCAGCGCCGGCAGGAGGCAGGCCACGCGCGTACCGCCGACTCGAGCGGCGCCGAGTGCGACGGCAGCGCATCGCACGCACATCGAGCCAACGAAATAGGAGTGAATTGATGCCGACGCATACTCGCATCCGCATGTTCAATACGAAAGACACCTACCCGAACCAGTCGCTCGACAACGATCTTTGTCAGGCCGTCCGCGCGGGCAACACGGTCTATGTACGCGGCCAGGTCGGCACCGATTTCGACGGCAATCTGATCGGGCTCGGCGATCCTCGCGCGCAAGCCGAGCAGGCGATGAAAAACGTCAAGCAACTGCTGGAAGAAGCAGGCAGCGACCTCTCGCACATCGTCAAGACGACCACCTACCTCATCGACCCACGCTATCGCGAGCCGGTGTATCAGGAAATCGGCAAGTGGCTGAAGGGCGTCTACCCGATTTCGACGGGGCTCGTCGTGAGCGCGCTCGGGCAGCCGCAGTGGCTGATGGAGATCGACGTCATCGCGGTGATTCCGGATAACTGGAACCCCGCTCAAGGGTAAGGAATCGATCATGACATTCTCGATCGTCGGACGTTGCCGGGAAACGGGCCAGCTCGGCATCGCCATCAGTTCGTCGAGTATCGCGGTAGGCGCGCGGTGTCCGTGGGCGCGCGCGGGCGTCGGCGCGGTGGCGACGCAGAATGTCACGTTGCCCGCGCTCGGCCCGCGGATTCTCGATCTGCTCGAACACGAGCGGACCGGGCCCGATGCGGCGCTCGAACGAGCGTTGAGCGAGAGCGAATGGAGCGAGTACCGACAGGTGACGGTGGTCGACAGTCAAGGCCGAACCGCGATGTTCACCGGCAAGGAAGCACTCGGCGTGCACCACGCCGTGGCCGGCGATCAGTGTGTCGCGGCGGGCAACCTGCTTGCCGATCGACACGTGATCGATGCGATGGTGAAAGCGTTCGAGCAGACACAAGGCGCGCTCGCCGATCGGCTGATAGCGGCCATGCACGCAGCGGTCGAAGCCGGCGGCGAAGCGGGACCCGTGCATTCGGCTGCGCTCGAAATCGTCGACACACCGATCTGGCCGATCGTCGATCTGCGCGTCGACTGGGCGGACGACGACCCGATCGCCCGACTCGACGCGCTATGGCAAGCCTACCGGCCGCAGATGCACGATTACGTCGTGCGCGCGCTCAACCCGACCGCGGCCCCGAGCTACGGAGTGCCGGGCGACGAGTGAACGATCGAGCCGCATGCGGCACGGCGGGCGCTACAACGCCGCGATGCGTGCGCGAAACTGCTCCGTGCCGGCCACGATCTTGTCGAGCACGGCGTCCAGCGCCCAGAAGCGCTCGCGGACGTCATAGTCGATCGCGCGACAACGAATCGACTGGAATGTGCCGATGCGCTGGTGATACATCTTCGCGAGCGCCGGATAGCCGAGCGCTTCGGATACCGCCGCGACGACGAGGAATGCCGACAGTTCCTCCGCCAGAGCGGGGGCCGTCGCGCTGCGCGTGCGCAGCCATTGATAGAGATCGGGGTGAAAGTTCGTGAATACCCCGTTGAATCCCGCTGAACCCGCCTTCATTGCGTCCCAGGCGATCGCCGCGTTGGCGTTGAGAATCTTCAGCGAAGAGCCGCGCGCGAGCTCAACGCGCCGCTTCACCGTTTCCAGATCGCAGCTCACGTCCTTCAGCATGACGAAGCGGCCTGTATCGATACAGGCTTTCAATTCGTCGTCACTCAACAGCCGGCGATAAGGTGCGGGACATTCGTAAAGGCCGAGCGGGACATCGGACGGCAGTCGCGAAAGCAGCTGTTTCAAATTCTCGAGAAATGTCGCGCTTCCCTGCCGGTGCGGATCGAGACGGTTCGTGACGAGGACGATCCCCTGCGCCCCCGACTCCGCGGCCACCGTCAACTCCTCGACCTGCGCATCGAGCGCGTGGCTGATATGGCCTGACACGACGACGGGCACGCGGCCGGCTACGCAATCGACGACGAAGCGCGCCAACTGATAGCGCTCACTGAGACTGAGGAATTGCATCTCGCTCGATTGCGCGACGGCGAAAAGCGCGTCCGTGCCGTGCTGCAGATACCATTCGATGAGACGCTCGAGTCCGGCGTAGTCGATTGCGCCGCTATCGTCGAACGGCGTCAGCATGACCGGCACGATGCCTTCGATCGATTTGCCGGACTGCACTGCATGGACCATCACATCCTCCTTTGATCTTTCAAGATTGGGCAGCGGGCGCTTCGCCCGACGGCGCGGCGGCCGCGGCATGGGCAGAGTGCTCGGGGATCGGCTTTCTGACGAGCAGCAGATAGGCCATCGCGCCGATGAACGCAATCGCGGCCGCCGTGAGCAGCGCCGGGACGAACGACCACCTTTGCGCGATGAAGCCGGTGACGATCGGCGCAAGCGAACCGCCGATAAAGCCGCCGAAGTTCTGAATCGAGCCGAGCGAAGCAACGCGGTTCGACGGAGCGGCGGCCGTCGCGAGCGCCCACGAGCACGCTGACGCCGCGTTGGCCAGGAAAATGACGACCGAAATGCAGGCGATCGCCACGGTATTGCTTTGCGCGAGCGCCGCGGGGATCGTGAAGGCGACCATGCCGAGCATGGCGACCACCGCCGCGTTGCGCCGGCTCGCGACGGCGTTGCGACTGCCGCGCGTGATCAAGTCCGAAAACCAGCCCGCGGACAGCGCGCCGATGAACCCGCAGAAGAACGGGACCGACGCGGCGAAGCCCGTGCGCAGCAGGCTCATGTGACGTTCCGTCGTCAAATAGGCCGGCAGCCAGGTCAGATAGACCCAGTTGAGGTAAACCGAGCCGAAAAAGCCGATCAACATGCCCCATGTCGTGACGTGCGAAAACAGTTCGCGCCAGTCCGCGAAAGTCACTTTGGGCGCAGATACACCGTGTTCGGCACCCGCATCGAGGTAGCGGCACTCATCGACGGAAAGCCGCGAGCGCACCGGATCGCGGTAAAGCGCGAACCAGACGAGTGCGACCACGATGCCTGCCGCGCCGGTCGCGATGAACGCCCAGCGCCAGCTGAACGAGACGACGAGGATCGAAAGCACGAGCGGCGCAAGCGCGGTGCCGAGCGGGGACGCCGCGTTGAAGATGCCTGTCGGCGTTCCGCGCTCGCGCAGCGGAAACCAATTGCTGACGACGCGCGCGGCCGAGGGGAACTGCGGGGCTTCGCCGATACCGAGCGCGATGCGCGCGATGATGAACCAGCCGAACGTCGCCACGAGGCCGCCGGCGGCCTGCGCAAGCGACCAGAGAATCAAGCCTGCGCCGAGCAGCCGGCGCGGACCGACACGGTCGGCCAGCCCGCCCATCGGCAACTGGCAGAGTGCGTAGCTCCACGAAAACGCCGACAGCAAGACGCCCATCTGCCCCATCGACAATCCGAGATCGCCGCGAATCGAAGCATTCGCGACCGCAAGCGTGCCGCGATCGAGATAGTTGACGGCGCCGCTCACTACCAGCAACGCAAGCGCCACGCGCTGCGCGCGGCGAATGCGCGGCGACGCGCTTGGCTCGGATGAGGTCTCTTTCATCGACGTTGTCTCCATGTATTGATCGTCTGGCCTGGCCCTGGTGGCGCAGCGCTGATGTTGCGCTGCGTGTAACCGCTTACATAAGCAAGCAGCGAACGGCCAGCTGCTGGGAATCTCGTGAAACATGCGGGGATACAGCGCACCGCGTTACTGGCATAATGGCAGCGATCGGCGTGCTGTCAGCGCTTACATTCTCACAGGCATCGCTCGTTATGCAAGGCCCACTGCTCGAACCGAGGGTAAACAACGATGCTGCATGACACCTCGGACACCGCCGTGATGCGCGAGCGCCGCGGCACGGGGCGCCCGGTGCTCAGCGATGTCGCCAAGTTGGCCGGTGTATCCACCGCCACCGTCTCGCGCGTCTATAACGATCCCGGCAAGGTATCGGCCGAAGTCCAACAGCGCGTGCGCGATGCAGCGCGAGCACTGAACTGGATTCCCAATGCCGCGGGGCGCGCGCTCGCATCGACTCGCACCCATATCGTCGGCGCGATTATTCCGACGCTCGACAACCACGTGTTTGCATCGCAGGTTGCCGGCATGCAGACGGTGATGGCCGAGCACGGCATCACGCTTTTTCTCGGCTGTTCGAACTACGATCCCGCGCAAGCGCTCACGCAAGTCGGCGCCATGCTCGCGCGCGGCGTCGAAGCGGTATCGGTGGTGGGCGAGGCGCATCCGCCCGAACTCTTCGAACTCCTGACGAATCGCGGCGTGCCCTATGTCGTCACCTATGCGTATCGCGCGGGCAGTCCGCATTGCTGCATCGGATTCGACAATCGCGCGGCATTCGCCGCCATGACGGACCACTTGCTGGCGCTCGGCCATCGCGACTTCGCCGTGATCGTGCAACCGTCGGCCGGCAACGATCGCGTGCAGGCACGCCTGCGAGGGATTCATGAGGCGCTCGCGGCGCAAGGGCTCGCCGTTCGGCCTACGAATTTGCGCGAAGGTCCGGCGACGATCGAGTTCGGCCGGCAAAGCCTGAGGGCGATATGGGATCGCTCAACCGCTCGGCCGACGGCCGTCATCTGCGGCAACGACAACCTCGCTGTCGGCGCACTGCTCGAAGCGCAGGCGCTCGGGATCGACGTGCCCCAACAGCTATCGATAACGGGGTTCGACGATATCGCGCTCGCCCGCGAGCTGCGCCCCTCGCTGACGACGATGTGGGTCGACACGGACGCGATCGGAAGAATCGCGGCTTCCGCGCTGCTCGACCTGCTGGCGGGCGGCACCGACGTCGCAGGCCACGAAGTGCCTGCGGAGCTGAGAGTTCGCGATTCAACGGGACCCTGCCATCGGGCCTGACGACTTGGCTCGCCTCGCGATGCGGGGCCGGCCAGCGCAGTTTGCAAATTGCCTCTACCGCCCGAAATGCGGCTCGAACGACGAGTCCACGCGGCCGGCTTCAACGGGGCCATCGGCTACGACTGACGACAGCAAAGCTCACCGCGATTGAGCCCATTGCCTGGCATGTATCGGATTGCGCCTGCCCTGCGGATTGCGCGTAGCGGCGCCGACGCGGCGAGTCGCGGCGCGAATCGACGCGGTCCTCGCGAGGAGGAGCGGCGTCGCCGCTTTCGGCTGTCGGTTCCATGACCGCACCAGCCGCTGCTGCCGCATCGAAAATCGTTCGAGAGGACATTTCGTGGGGTGTCAGTGAGACTGCATGCAGTCATTGAACGTCGCGGCGATCGATAAGTAAAATGAATGTTTCTACCGTTTCGATCACCGCATAGAATGGAAATCCGACTGCTAAAGACGTTCCTGACCGTCGCCGAACTGCGCCATTTCAGCCGTGCCGCCGATGCGCTCCATATGAGCCAGCCGGCGCTCAGCAAGCAGATCGGCGCGCTCGAGGCGAGCCTCGGCGGCAAGCTCTTCGAACGGGGACGGCACGGCGCCGAGCTGACGCCGTTCGGCGAGGAATTTCTGCCCGATGCGCAGGCGCTCGTTCACGATGCGGAGGAAGTGCTCGTGCGAGCCCGCGAAGCGAGCAGCGGCCGCCGCGGCCATCTGCGCGTCGGCATCTGCATCTCCGTGCTCACGCTCGTGCCGAAGCTCATCTCCGATTTCCGGCGTCAACATCCCGGCGTTGCGATTACGCTGAGCGATCTCTCGTCGGCCGAGCAGACGCGCCGGCTCCTTTCGCGCAAGCTCGACGCGGGCTTCTTGCGCCTGCCGGTCGGAGAAGGGCTTTCGTCGTTCAAGGTGATGGATGAATCGCTCGCGTTGGCCATCCCTCCTCAGCTTCGCTACAAGCGGCTGCCATCGGACCTCGGCACGCTCAATGAAATCGGCTTTATTGCGCTCTCGCGTTCGCGCGGCCCGGGACTCGCCGCGCAGATCGATCGCTGGTGCGGCGAGCACCGCTTCGTGCCGAACGTCACGCAGCAGGCTGAGGATATTCAGTCGGTGCTGACGTCGGTCGCGGCCGGGGTCGGCATCGCATTCGTTCCTTCGCGCGCGCAACATCTGCTGCGCGACGCGACGATACTGCCGCTGCACGGCAGGCCAGCGACATGGCGCGTCGGGCTCGCGTGGCCGTCGGCACGCGAGGACGCCGTGACCGACCGCTTCGTCTCCTTCGTGCGCGACGCAATGAAAGGCATCGAGACCTGAATGGCGCTGACGCGCCACCCGATCAAACGGTGTGGCAGCCCAAACAGGCACGTGTTCTGCATCTCCCTCATCGACGCAACCGAGCATTGGTTTGGAGGCGATAGATGTCCGCCATCGCGCTGCGAACCTTCTTCAGTGCGACGCGTCGCGAAGGCGCGCGCTTCGCGGATGCCGTTATGCGTTTCAGTCAACATCGCTGCTCGACGATGGCGGCGGGCATCGCCTTTTATTCCGCGTTCTCGTTGGCGCCAATGCTCGTAATGGTCATCGCCGTCGCCGGGTGGTTTTTCGGAACGGATGCGATACGAGGACAGATTTACCAGGATGCGCACCAGTTGATCGGCGATCAGGCGGCCGCCGCCGTTCAGATGATCGTCATCAACTCGCGCAAGCATAGCGACACGGGGGGCTTCGCCGCATTCGTCTCTTTCATCGCGTTGGCGTTCGGTGCGTCCGCCACTTTCGCCTCGCTCAACACGGCGCTCTCCATCATATGGCCGCAAAGCGGGGGCGGCCGCTTCGCAAGCGTACTCTCGCTCGTCAAGATTCGCCTCATCTCTTTCGGTCTCGTGCTCGGGGTGGCGTTTCTCGCCATCGTCTCGCTCGTGCTCGATACGTTCATCACCTACATCGGGACATGGCTTTGGGGCAACTCGACTTATGTCATCGTCGGAGACGCGCTGCAACTTGCGTTCGGCCTCGGCGTACTCTCGCTGTCGTTCGCCGCGTTGCTCAAGTTCCTGCCCGACGCCTATGTCGCCTGGCGCGATGCGATCATCGGAGGAATCCTCGCCGCCGTGCTTTTTTCCGGCGGCAAGAAGCTCTTCGCGATCTATCTCGCCCATGCCGGGATGGCCAACGCATTCGGGGCGGCCGGCTCGCTGGCCGTGCTGTTGATGTGGCTTTACTTTTCGGCGGCGGTGCTGCTTTTCGGAGCGGAATACGCCGCGGCGCGCGGGCGAACGCACGCCAGATCAGCGGCACGCACCGAACACGCGCACGGCGGCTCGCACTCGGCGCGTTGAATCGTCAGTTCATTGCTCATTCAGCGGTCCGCGCGCACCTGAATGGGACATCAAGCCCAAAAGAGATGCAAAGAATGAATTATTGCAAGGCGGCTAATTAGCTATTTCCAAATATGAAATAAAACACCCATCGGCTCAAGCCAGCTTCGATCGAGATAACCGGCAGACCGTTGTCCAGCGCCGCGCAACGCGTTGTTACCTTTTTGAGACACTTTATTTTTTCCGTTCGTCGTCTCGAGGGCATTGAGCTATTCTGCGTTCCGCAACAGACTCATAACTCATCCGCGTGGAGAAATGATGAAAAAAATCGCTTTGTCGAGCCTCTCGCTCGCGCTTATCGGTGCAGCTGGAGTGGCGCACGCGCAAAGCAGCGTGACGCTGTACGGCATCATCGATACGTCGATCACGTATGTGAACCATGCCGACGGCGGCAAGAATCAGTGGTCGGTCAGCAACAGCAACTCCGGTGACCTGTCGGGCACGCGCTGGGGCTTGAAGGGCCAAGAAGATCTCGGTGGCGGCCTCGCCGCGATCTTCCAATTGGAAAATGGCTTTGACCCGGGCAACGGCAAGCTGGGTCAGGGTTCGCGCGAATTCGGCCGTCAAGCCTTCGTCGGCCTGCAGAGCAACCAGTTCGGTACGGTGACCCTCGGTCGCCAGTACGATCCGCTCATCGACCTCGTGCAAGGTATCACCGCCGACAACTACTTCGGCAGCGTCTTTGCTACGGCGGGTGACGTCGACAACTACGATAACAGCTTCCGCGTCAACAACGCGATCAAGTACACGTCGCCGACGTATGCCGGCTTCCAGGTCGAAGCTTTGTACGCGCTTGGCGGCGTGGCCGGCAAGACGAGCAGTGGCCAAACCTGGTCGTTTGCGGCAGCTTACAACAACGGCCCGATTGGCGTTGCGGCCGGCTATTTGCTGACCGACAACGCGAACAGCGCGGCGCGCACCACGTGGACGTCGACGGGATCGGCAGCGGTATCGTCAACGTCTGACGGCACGTTCGATGGCCCGGTTAACAGCGGTTATGCCACGGCGAAGTCGATCGGCATCGCTCGAGTGGCTGCGCAGTACACGTTGGGCGCATTCACGTTCGGCGCGGGCTACAGCAACGCGCAGTACAAGGCTGATGGATTCTCCGCGTTCCATACGACCGAGAAGTACAACACGGGCCAAGGCTTCCTAAACTACCAGGCAACGCCGGCACTGCTCTTGGGCCTCGGCTATAGCTACACGAAGTCGAGCGGCGACACATCGGCGACGTATCACCAAGTTTCCGCCGGCGCCGACTATAACCTGTCGAAGCGCACGGACGTGTATCTGGTCGGTGCGTGGCAGCATGCAAGCGGCGATACGGGCGACGGCACGGGCGGCAAGGTGGCGGCTCAAGCATCGGTCGGCTCGTACGGCTACGCCGGCACGTCGAACCAAACCCTCGTCAGCCTGGGCCTGCGCCACAAGTTCTGACGATGCGCTAAGCAGTCCGAAGCAACGCTTCGAAAGCAGCACTTCGAAAGCAGCACCGAGCCAGCCGAAGGCCAGTCCTTCGGCTGGTTTTTTTTCGCCGTCATCGAGGCGCTCCCTTGCCTGGCGCACGACTCGTAAACGAACAGAAAGCTTTCCTTCCCTTAGCGTTCATCTACGCATGATGGAATACGTGCGCTTCACATCACCCACCGCATAGCCCTCCTTCGCCAGATTGAGATCCGTTCATGCGGGGTCGATCTGTCTCGCGCGGGCGCCGCGGTTACCAATAACCAGGAGCCCCCCAATGCTTCGGCGTCAGATTGCTCTTCTTTCCCTTTCGGCCATCGCGCTTGCGTCCACGGTCGCGTGGAGCGCGAGCGACGACCACGACAAAGGCCATTCGGATTCGCATGCGGAAGCGGTCCGTACGGCAACGCCCATCAAGCACCTTGTCGTGATCTTCAATGAGAACGTTTCTTACGATCACTACTTCGCGACGTACCCGCACGCGGCCAACCCGACCGGAGAGCCGAGCTTCACGGCGGCCGCCGGCACGCCGAGCGGCAATGGTCTCTCCGGCGCATTGTTGACCGACAACCCGAACGCGACGAATCCGGCCAACGGCACGGGCGCGACGAATCCGTTCCGCCTCGACCGTTCGCAAGCGGCCACGGCTGATCAGAACCACGCCTATACAGCCGAAGAGCAAGCGTACGACAACGGCGCGGCCGACCTCTTTCCGAAATACACGGGCCGCGGCTCGAGCGGCGGAGCCGGCGCATTCGGCACGAACGGTCAGGTCATGGGCTACTACGACGGCAACACCGTGACGGCGCTCTGGAATTACGCACAGCACAATGCGATGAGCGACAACGCGTACACGTCGACCTACGGTCCGTCGACGCCCGGCGCACTCGAAGTCATCGCGGGGCAGACGAACGGCATGAAGCCGATCTTGACGACGAAGAAACCGTCGGTGCCTGGCTCCTACTACGTCAACGACGGCCAGGGCAGCTTCACGATGATCAACGACGTCGATCCCGCCTACGACGTCTGCTCGAGCAAGACTGACCAGGCCTTGATGACAGGCAAGAACATCGGCGATTTGCTGAACGCGCGCGACATCTCGTGGGGCGGGTTCATGGGCGGCTTCAACCTGCAGACGACGAACGCCAACGGCACGACGAACTGCCAGCGCAGCACGTTCTCGACGGTGGTCGGCGCGGCAACGGGCGACTACATTCCGCACCACAACTGGTTCCAGTACTACGCGTCGACGTCGAACCCGCAGCACTTGCGTCCGAGCTCGGTGAAGGCCATCGGTCATAGCTACGACCCGCACAGCAAGACGCTCGACCCGGCCAATCACCAGTACGATATCGATGACTTCTTCGCCGCCGTGCGCGCCGGGAATTTTCCGTCGGTCAGCTTCCTGAAGGCGCCCGCCTATCAGGACGGCCATGCGGGCTACTCGGACCCGCTCGACGAGCAGGTCTTCGTCGTCAAGGTTCTGAACTTCCTGCAACAGCAACGAGAATGGCGCGATACGGCCGTCATCGTGACCTGGGATGACTCCGACGGTTGGTACGACCACGCCTACGCGTTGCCGACGAGCGCCTCCTTCGATTCCGTCGCCGACCAGCTCAACGGCAACGGCATCTGCGGCTCGGGCACGGCGCCGGCCGGCCTGAACGGCAAGCCCGTCAACGGCCGTTGCGGTCCGGGCACGCGCATCCCGTTCCTCGTGATTTCGCCGTGGGCGAAGCGCAACCATATCGACCATACGCTCATCGATCAGTCGTCCGTCGTTCGCTTCATCGAAGACAACTGGCTCGACGGCGAGCGCATCGGCGGCGGCTCGTTCGACGCCAGCGCGGGTAGCGTCATGGGCATGTTCGACTTCAATCGCCGCGACGAAGAGCATGGCGAGTCGGCCAAGCTCTATCTCGATCCGAACACGGGCGTACCCGTCGATTCGGAAGCCGGGATTTGAAGCGCGGTGCCGCGGCACTGATGATATTCCGCTAGATGGCTAGCGCGCACAGCCCGGCTTTTTGCCGGGCTGTGCGCGTTTTTATCGATCGATCGCCACTCCAACTCTTGTCAACGATGCACTCGCCCGAACCCAATTGCACTGCTAACCCACCGCGCGTAACGCGGCCGCGCGCGTCCCTCATGGGCGCCTGCGCGACTGTTGCGCTCATCCTTGCCGCCGTCGGAATCGGCGCGGGCACGGCGATGCATGTGCATGCGCAAACAGAAGCGCGACAAGAGCAACCGCAAAGCGCCGCGGCCAGCGACGCCGCAATCCCGGCCGATGACGGCATCGGGCACGATGGATGGAACCCCCATCCGGTCCACCTGCAACGCCCGGCCGTAGCGCCGCTCAGCGCAATGGCTCAGCTCGGCAAACTGATTTTCTACGATCCCTCGTTATCGGCCTCGGGCAAGATGTCGTGCGCGTCATGTCATAGCCCGCAACGCGCCTACGGTCCGCCGAATGCGCTGTCGGTCCAGCTCGGCGGTCCTTCCTTGAAATTGCAGGGCGTGCGAACGCCGCCCTCGCTGATGTACCTCTATCGCCAGCCGAATTTCAGCATCGGCCCCGACCAGGCCGATGCCGACGCGCCCGTCGATCTCACACTGGCAGCGGCGCAAGTTTCAGGTGCGGCCCGCGCGCAGAAAACCGCCGGCGTCGCGCCCGCCGCACCGGCACTCGTGCCGCAAGGCGGCCTCTTTTGGGACGGACGCGCCGACACGCTCCAATCGCAAGCGTACGGCCCGTTGCTCGATCACGCCGAGATGGCGAATGGAAGCATCGACGAAGCGGCCGAGAAGATCGAACGCAGCCCGTATCGAGCCCAATTCGAGCAACTTTTTGGCCCAGGAATTTTCAAGAACCGCCGTCTGTTGCTGTCCGAGGCGCTCTTCGCGGTGGCTCGCTATCAGGTCGAAGAACCGTCGTTCCATCCGTACACGAGCAAATACGATTACTGGCTCGAGGGCAAAGCGCGTTTGACGCCGGCCGAACTGCAGGGATTGCGGGTCTTCAACGATTCGAAAAAGGCGAACTGCGCGGGATGCCATCTCTCGCAACCGAGCAAGGACGGTCAACCGCCGATGTTCACCGACTATCAATACGAAGCGCTCGGGGTGCCGCGCAACCGACGCATCGCGGCCAACCGCAATCCGCGCTACTTCGATATGGGTGTTTGCGGCCCCTATCGCAGCGATCTCGCGACGCAAACGCAGTACTGCGGGATGTTCCTCACGCCGACACTGCGCAACGCCGCCACACGTGAGGCGTTTTTTCATAACGGCGTCTATCGCACGCTCGAGGAAGTCATCGACTTCTACAATCTGCGCGACATCGATCCCGCGAAGGTCTATCCGCGCGACGCGCATGGCCGCATCCTGCAATACGACGATCTGCCCGCGAAGTACCGGGCGAACATCGACAAGCAAGACGCACCATTCGATCGAAAGCGCGGCGACGAGCCTGCCATGTCGAAAGACGAGATCGCCGATCTGATCGCGTTCCTGAAGACTTTGAACGACGGGTACAGTCCGCAATAAGACAAAAAGACAAAACCCCGCGAGGCGCGGGAGCTCGAAAGCTCCCTACCTCACGGGGTTTTTGCAACCAGCGTGATTCGCTCGTCGAACGCCCGACTAAACGCCGGAGGCGGCATCCTTCAGCTTCTTGAGCGCGCGTGCCTTGATGCGCACGGTGGCCGGCTTAGCCGGGAACCAGCGCTCTTCGCCCGTGAACGGATCCTTGCCGAAGCGCTTCTTCTTCGCCGGAACCGCCTGGACGACGATCTTCAGGAGGCCAGAGAGCGTGAACTCGCCGGCGCCCTTCTTGTGCACGGAGCCGAGGATCGTGTCCTCGAGCGCCGAGAGGACGGCCTTGACCGATTTCGGCTCGACAGCGGCACGCTCGGCGAGGTGGGCAGCCAGCGAGGCCTTCGTGAAGGTGTCCTTGATCGGCGCGGGTGCGCCGGACGCCTTCACGGCGACCTTCTTAGCCGCGACCTTCTTTGCGGGCACTTTCTTGACAGCTGCTTTCTTGGCCGGTGCAGCCGCAGCCTTTTTCGCAACCTTCTTTGCGGAAGTCGACATGTTTCTCCTACCTGTTGGTCGTTGAACGCAGGAAGCGCGCGCCAAAGTAGCGCGCCGCTTCAACGCCGGATTCTACAAGCGCCGCGCGGCTTAATGCATCTTTTTATGCGCGCGAGCCGCTTCACCGGCCGAAAAACGTTGCGTCCGTCAGACTATCGGCACTCGTGGCGCCCCTTCGAACAGGCAGAAGCGGGTACGTCGGAAGCAAAAGCCGTGGGGTACAGGGTTCGCCCTCATAGGGCGAGCCCTGTGCTTCGACGATGAACTACCCGGCGATCACGACGCGCCCAACGCCGGATCGCTCATGCTGCTGTGGCCGGTTTCGACGTGGCCGGCCAGCGTTCTGGCGAACGATGCATCGGTATCGACCGTCACCGTCAGGTCGTACCAGCCATGGAATGCGCGCAAATCGAGGTACAGGTCCACGCTTTTTCCACCCGCCACCTGGCGCGTGACGCTGCCGCCGTCGTAAGCGTTGGCGATCTTGAACGTGCAAGCCGACGTGCCGGCGTTCTTCAGATGCAGTTCGATGTTGCCGTTCGCGACGTCATAGGACTCCGTCACTTCGGGCACGGCCGTATCCGCGTGCCACGCATGCAGCATCGCCGCTTTGCCCGCAAAACCGCGGGCAAAGCCGTTCGGTCCATGCACGACGTATCGGTAGCTGCCATCCGCGCCGAGCGGCAAATCGTCGGTAAGCCGCTTTTTCGCCTCGACGGTGTACGAGCGCGGCGCATTAACGGATGCGGGTTGATAAGCGAGCAACGCGGCGCCCGCCTCACCCGTATTGACGAATTCGAGGCGCAGCGTGTTGTTCCCCGCGTCTGCGTGCGAGCGCACGAAAAGCTCATAGGGCAGCGCGCGCGCCGGACGCACGCCCGGCTCCTGGCTCGGCATCGACTGAGCGGGAGGAGGCACCGGCACGTAGTCGGGGTGCCGCTGCTGATCGGGCGGCACATAGCTCGTCGTCGCCGGCAGCACCGGGAATGCGGCGTTCGGATTCGCGAAGTCGAATGCGCGGGTCAGATCGCCGCAGACGGCGCGGCGCCATGGCGTAATGTTGGCCTCGCGCAGGTTGCCCTGGCGACCGAAGCGCTTTTCGATGAAACGGATAATCGACGTATGGTCGAACGTCTCCGAGCAAACCCAGCCGCCCTTCGACCACGGGGAAACGACGATCATCGGCACGCGTGGGCCGAGTCCGTAGGGTCCCGCCGGATAAGTGCCGTTACCCGCGAAATACTCGTTCGTCGTGTCGACCGTCGAGCGCCCCGACGTCGTCGACCAGGCCGCGAACGGGGGCGCCACATGGTCGAAGAAGCCGTCGTTCTCGTCGTAAGTGATGAGAAGCGCCGTTTTGCTCCATACGGCCGGGTTCGACGTGAGAACTTGCAGGACCTGGTCCACGTACCATGCGCCGTAGTTCGCCGGCCAGTTCGGATGCTCGGAGTACGCCTCCGGTGCGACGATCCACGAAACCTGCGGCAACGTCCCGTTCTGCACATCGGCCTTCAGCATGTCGAAATAGCCGCCGCTCACGGCCACGTTCGTGCCGGTGCGCGCTCTGTCATAGAGCGGATTGCCGGGCTGCGCGCCGCGGTACTGGTCGAAGTAGAGCAGCGAGTTGTCGCCGTAGTTGCCGATATAGGCGTCCTGCGTCCAGCCCCACGAACCGTTCGCGTCGAGCCCGGTGCCGATGTCCTGGTAGACCTTCCACGAGATGCCGGCTGCCTGCAGCACTTCGGGATACGTCGACCATGAATAGCCCGCTTCGGCATTGTCGATGACGGGCCCTCCCCCGTTGCCGTCGTTGCCGACCCAGCCTGTCCACATGTAGTAGCGGTTTGGATCGGTCGGCGTCATGCCCGAGCAGTGGTAGGCGTCGCAGATCGTGAACGCATCGGCGAGCTGGTAGTGGAACGGAATGTCCTGCCGCGTGAGGTAGGCCATCGTCGTCGTGCCTTTCGCCGGCACCCACTGATCGTAGCGACCGCCGTTCCACGCGGCATGCGTCGTCGTCCAGTCATGGGGCAGATCCTGCAGGAACTGCAGGCCGAGGTCCGGCGCACTCGGGTGAAACGGCAGGACGTAGCCCGCGTCGGCGGCGAGCGGCTGATACCAGACGGGCTTGCCGTTCGGCAGCGTGATTGCGCGGCGATCGCCGTATCCGCGCACGCCGCGCAGCGTACCGAAGTAGTGGTCGAACGAGCGATTCTCCTGCATCAGGATGACGATGTGCTCGATATCTTCGATGCTGCGCGTCGCATCGTTGGCGGGAAGCGCGAGCGCGTTACGAATGCCGGCGGGCACGATGCCCATCGCGGTGGCCGCGCCGGCCGCTTGGGCGGCAGCGCGCAGGAAGTCACGGCGGCTTGTCGAAGTCATATTCGGTTCGTCTTGGGCGAAAGTGGAACGAGACGGCCTCGTGCGAACGAAGCGCGTCGGCGAGTACTGCCAGACTACAAACGCTGAAAAACGAGGACAACGAGAAATCTCGACGGTATTGCTCGAAACGGCATTTACAGTGCCGTCGATCGAACTCAATCGGCGGAATGCATGACAGGCGGCAGCAATGGGTTCGAAGCGGGCGTCTGTCCCGGGCCGGGAGGCGTACCGAAGCCCTGAGCGAGCGAGCCGCTCGCCGCGTGGCCAGCATCTTGTAGCAGGCCGGCGCGCGCGCCGGGCAACATAGGCGTGGATTCGGACGCTTGCGTCGTCGTTTGCGCTTCCTCACTGCCGCCGCGATTGCCGCAAGCCGTCAATGCGATGGCGGCATACACCGGGAACACACGCCACCCCCTCACAAACGCGCCGAGCCACAAACGTTTGCCCAAACGCGCGCCTTCGCGCCACTTGTTCGTCGACACCGTTCCTCCATGACCGAGCTCGATGCCGGACACGCATCAGCAAGCCAATGTCTGGCCAACAGCCGGATGGCGGTCAGCATAGGAACGAATCGTGTCGGACTGATGAAGATCTTACGGAGTCGGAATCAATCGTAACTTCTTGTAACGCGCTCAATTGGAAGAGCGATTCCGAAGCAGGGACACGCGCGGCGGCCCGCTAGCCGCACGAACGCGTGGAAGAACGTAAGGGAGGCGAAGGCGCGTGCCTGGGCGACACGCGCGGCCGACGAAGGCGAACGATCAGACAGTGAGATGCGCCACGTAGTCGCGCAGGTAGGCATCGAACGAGTCGCCGATCTCGGGGTGGCGCAGCGCGAACTCGACGGTCGCCTTGAGATAACCAAGCTTGCTGCCGCAATCGTAGCGCGTGCCGTAGTACCGATAAGCCAGCACTTGCTCCTCCGTCAGCAGCGAATGCAAGGCGTCCGTCAGCTGAAGCTCGCCGAGCGTACCAGGCTCGAGCTTGCGCAAGTGCGCGAAGATGCTCGGCATGAGCACATAGCGGCCGACTACGCCGAGGTTCGACGGTGCATCGTCCGGCGCCGGCTTCTCGACGATGCCCGACAGCTTGAAGATGTCCTCCTCCCATTCGCGACCTTCCACCACGCCGTACGAACGCGTGTCCTCACGCGCGATCGCTTCGACGCCGACGATCGAGCTGTGATAATGGTTGAAGACGTCGATCATCTGCTTCATGACGGGCCGCTCGCAGTAGAGCAAGTCATCCGCGAGAATCACGGCGAACGGGTGGTCCGCCACGAGCTTTTCGGCGCACAACACCGCGTGCCCCAAGCCGCGCGCGGTCGGCTGACGCACGTAGAAGCAATCCACATGGCTCGGCTTGATGTTGCGCACCAGGTCGAGCAGCTTTTCCTTGCCGCGCGCTTCGAGCTCCGCCTCGATCTCGTACGATGTGTCGAAATGATCCTCGATCGCGCGCTTGCTGCGGCCCGTCACGAAAATGAGCTCCGTGATTCCAGCCTCGATTGCCTCCTCCACCGCATATTGGATGAGCGGCTTGTCGACGATTGGCAGCATCTCCTTGGGGCTCGCCTTCGTAGCGGGCAAGAACCGCGTACCCAAGCCAGCCACCGGGAATACCGCTTTGGTGACTTTCAACATCATCAACCCCTCTCTGTCAGTTCTTTATGTGAAGCGTGATTAAGCTATTCGAAAGAAAAAGCTAGAAGCGCTCGACTGCCTCCTCGCTGCCGCGTGCGTCCCGGTGCTTGTCTCGAACCGCCGAGAAGCGCGCCGCTTCATCGCGCTCGACGGCCTCCCGGTAGGCCGATACGGCAACGAGAATCAGCAGCACGGCGCCCCCCGCTATCCAATGCAAGTCCATGAGACGCTCCCTTCGCGACCTGTCGTACGTGCAAGCTAACATCAAAAAAACCGAACAATAATCCGCCGCCGGGCGGCCGATGTTTTTTACCGGATGACAGAAAGCGTTGCCCCTATCCGTATCGACAGGCCTGTACGGGCACTAGCCGTTTTAGTCGTTTTTTTTCACTCTACGATGCGATTTGAATGCGGGACCTGTGTTTGCAGGTGCCGCCGCGATCAATCGACCATTCCATCCCCGAGAGGCTCGCGCATGAACGAATCGCCCGCCCTCCCCGTCGACGGCGCCGCGCCGGCCGCCCCCGCGGCCGGCTTGCTCGGCGTATCGCCGTCAGCCGTTGCCTCCAAGGAAGCTTTCATCGACGCAATGCGCGGCGTCGCTGCGCTGCTCGTCGCCTACTTTCACTGCAGGCAGGTTGCGTGGATCGGCATGCACCGATTTCATGAGCTGGCGGGATTCTCGCTCGACCCGAGCGTCGTAATCGGTTACCTGACGCTGCCCATCGCCTACGGCTCGGCCGGCGTATCGATCTTCTTCGTCGTCAGCGGCTATTGCATTCATCGCAATGCGGCACTGCGGCTCGCGGCGGACCCGTCCTACCGGCTCGACGCCGGTATCTTCTGGGCACGCCGTTTCACCCGCATCTATCCCGTCCTGATCGCGGCATTGCTGTTGACGCTCGCGCTCGACTCGATCAGTCGCGGCTTCCCGCCCGTCAGTCACAAGATTCTCGATAACGGTCCGCACGCGTTTCTCGTCAATCTTTTCTCGTTGCAGGGCGTATTCGGACATACCTACGGCTCGAACGGCGCGCTCTGGACACTCGCCATCGAAGTTCAGTTCTACGCCGTCTACCCTCTTCTTTTCGCCGCGCGCCGACGGTTCGGGATGCCTATCGTCCTCAGCTGCATTGCGGTCCTGAACATCATTTCCGGTTGGCTGCTCGAACCGAAGTTCATCTCCTTTTTCACCTCGTACTGGTTCTCGTGGGCGATCGGCGCCTATCTCGCCGAAATTCGCGCCCAGCCGGGAGCCTTGGCGCTCAGCGCGCGCGGCGTCCTCGTTTGGCGCAGCGCCGCGATGGCGGGCGCCGTGCTGGGCTGCGCGGCGTTCAATGTCAGTCAATACGTCGCGTTCCAGTTCTGGGCTATCGGTTTCGCATGCGTCCTCCGCACGGCCCTGAGACCGGACGACAGGCGCGCTTCGTCAAGCATCGTCATGCAGTCGTTCTCTCGCCTGGGCGCATTCAGCTACTCGCTGTATGCCATCCACCTACCCATCTTCGTTTGCCTGCAGGCCGTCTTCTTCCGCTCGGCGTTACAGGCTTCGATTTGGCCGTCGATCGCTTTCATGCCCGTCGCCGTCGTTGCCGCTTATCTGTTCTATCAATGCGTGGAGTTGCCCGCCATCCGCTGGTCAGCCAGCATCAAACGGCGAGCTCCGAGCGGCACCGATTGAGCCGCCGCTCACGGCTTCTCGCGCGCCGCCGTCCGACCTAGAATGCGCCGTACGTCGTCGGCGTACGCCTGATCGCCGAACCGGCGCCGCGCGGCTTCGTAGCCGTTTTCGATCAGCCTTGCACGAAGGCCTTCGTCCGTGCGTAACCGAGCGAGCGCTTCGGCCAGCGCGGTCGCATCATCGGGTTCGCAAAGCAGACCGTTCGTTCCATCTTCGACAATCTCGGTCACGCCGCCGGCCCGCATGCCGACGACGGGCCGCTTTGCCAGCATGCCTTCGACGATGACGCGACCGAACGGCTCGGGCGCGATGGACGTATGCGCGATGATGTCGACGGCGCGCATGCAAGCCGGTATGTCTTCGCGAAAGCCGAGGAAATGGACACGCGATGCCATGCCGTGCGTTTGCGCGAACGCCTTCAACGAGGCCTCGTAATCGTGCTCGCCGAAGAGCGGCGCGCCAACGAGCGCAACATGCATGTCGGGATCGCGCAGCGCCGCTTCGAGCAGCACATGCTGCCCCTTCCAGTGCGCGAGGCGGCTGAACGAGCCGACGATGAACGCATCGAGCGGCAATCCGAGGCGCTCCCGCAACACGTCCCTCGGCACCTTGTCGTAACGGCGAAACGGCGTCTCCGATATGCCGTTGAAGACGACATCGACGCGCTCCTTTCGCGCGCCCGTCAAGTCGATGAACGCCTTCGCGGACGCGGCCGAATTCGCGATCACGTGATCGAGCCCGAACTTGCCGCACCATTTGATCGCCATCCGCTGCAAACGCCCGAAGTGCTCGGCGCTGACGATATCGCGCAGATGCCAGACGACGGGCCGCCGCGCGATGGCGCCTGCGAGCGCGCTCACCACCATCGCCCGCTGCGTGTTGGCGTAGATCACGTCGAAATGCCGCGCCCGTCGTGCTGTCTCGCGCACGAGCAGCCCGATGCCGCGCAACGTCGCTATCCTCGGCAGGCCGCCGCCCTTCGTAATTCCGCGCAGCCGCGGCGCCTCGAGCACGTCGACGCCGACGCCGGCCTGCTCGAGCGCAAGGCGAAATGGCCCGTCGTCGAACAGAACGACTTCCACGCTATCGCTCATATGGCGGCCGAGTTCGAGCAGCGACAGCTCCGCCCCGCCGAGTACGCCGCTCTGGTCGACCGCAAGCACTTTGATCGGCGCGGGCACGCGGGCAACCGCGCGATTTGCGACATGAGGCGCGACGGCAGGCGCCGTCTCGACGCGACCGTTGCTCCTGAGAGCGGAGGTCCCCGGACGCACCTCGTCCAAGTATGCGAGGAACCGTTCGTGGAAACGAGCGACCGAGAAGCGCTCGGCATTCGCGCGACAATCGCGTGCTGAAAACCGCTGCCCCCCTCGCTCGAATTCGCCGACAGCGGCGACGATGGCCGCGGCGCTCTGCTCTTCGAAAAAGAGCCCCGTAGGCGACGATTGTGACAAGCCTCGCACCGTTTCGAGCGCGCCTCCCTTTCCGTACGCGATCACGGGCGTTCCGCATGCCTGTGCTTCGACCGGGGCGATGCCGAAATCCTCTTCCGCCGCGAAGACGAACGCCTTGGCCCTGCGCATGTACTCGTGGAGCACGGAGAACGGCTGGTAGCCCATGACTTCGACGTTGGCCGCCGCCTTCGCGCGCACGGCATGCATCTGCGGCCCATCGCCGATCACGACGAGCTTCTTCTCCGGCATGCGCGCGAACGCCTCGACGATCAGCTCGACCTTCTTGTACGGAACAAGTCGCGAAGCGGTCAGATAGAAATCCTCCTTGTGCTCGCCGAGCGAAAATGCATCTACGTCCACCGGCGGAAACACGACACGCGCCTCGCGCTGATAAACCTTCTTGATCCGACGCGCGATGAATTCCGAATTCGCGACGAAGTGGTCAACCGAGTTGACGGTGCGAATATCCCAATTGCGAATGTAATGAAGCACGACGCGGGCGAGCGCCGAGCGCAGTCCTCGCGTAAGGTGCGATTGCTCGAGGTACTGATGCTGGAGATCCCACGCATAGCGAATCGGCGAATGAACGTAGCTGACGTGCAGTTGGTCCGGGCCCGTCAACACCCCTTTCGCCACGGCGTGGCTGCTCGATATCACGAGATCGTATCCGCTCACGTCGAGTTGCTCGATCGCGAGCGGCATCAGCGGCAGGTAGGCGCGATAGCGTGTGCGCGCGAACGGCAGATGCTGAATGAACGAAGTCGTCGCACGCTTGCCGCGCAGGAACGTCCGATCCTCGAGAAAATCGACGAGACTGAACAGATCGGCCTCGGGAAAGCAGGCGATGATCTGCTCCAGTACGCGCTCAGCGCCCGCGTAAGTCACGAGCCAGTCGTGAACGATGGCCACGCGCGGCGTTCGCGCTGCCGTCGCGGGAGCGGTCCGCCACGATATCGGGGTGGAAACGAGCGAAGCGGCCTCGCTCGTGATCAGCGCTTCATCGCTCATGCGCTTCTCCTTGGATCGAGGCGCAGCAACACGTTGCGGACGATGCCGCGCAGGGCGGGCGAAGTCGTCATCGACCACGAGACGTTCGCGCAGGCCAGGCCCGTGGCCAATACCGCGAGCGCGGCGAGATTCGTGACGGCGTGGGCGCAACAAGCGCTGACACCGAGAAACGCCAGATGGCCGAGCATATCGAGCACGATCGGGCGAGCACGTATCGACGACAAATGAAGCAGCACGCCGTAATCGACGAGCGAGCGCATCACGACGACGACGGCGGCGCCCGTCAGGCCGAAGTGCGTGATGCCGAGCATCAGGACGCCCGCGAAAAACGGCAGCTCGACGATGCCGATCCATGCCGCGCGCGCCGGATCGACTTGCGACTGGATCAAAAGCCGCGTGACGCCCGCCTGCCCGACGAGCCACACGCTCACGATCAGGATGCGCCCCACGTTCACCGAGGCCGATGCGAGCTCGTTACCGATCCACAGGTCGAGAAACGGCCCGAGCGCGAGCATGGCGACGATCATGATCGGCGTGAAGACGCCGTTGAGGAATTCGAGCGCCTGCCGTACGAGCGCATCCGCGTGATCGCGCTCGATCGCCGACAAGCGCGGAAACAGCGTGCGCACGAGCGCATTCGGCAGCATATTGAGCCGCGTCACGAGGTTTTGCGGCACCGTGTAGTAGGTCACGAAGCGCGCGCCGAGCCCCGCGCCGAGCAACACGCGATCGAGCGTATCGCCGATCATGATCGCCATGCTCGCCACGAGCATCCAACCGCCGAAGCGAAACAAGTCCTTGGCCACGCGCAAGCGCGGCATGAGGATGCGATCGATGCCGAGCACGCGCATACCGGCGCGTGCGAGCAGCACCGCTCCGATCGCGCGCGCGAGCACGGCGGCCGCGAGCACGCTCGGCAACGTCGGCGCGATGAGCCATGCGGCGCCGAGCGGCAACAGCTGAAAGAGAAACGTCCCGAGCGTCTGGTTCGCGTTGTAGACGCCGAAGCGCTCGGCCCCGTTGATGGCGCCCGCGCAGACCCATGAGACGTTGGCGATCGGAATGGCGAGAGCAAGCCAGGGAAGCGCGTGATAAACCTCTTCACGCAGCAGCGGAGCGGTATGCGTGAAGTAGGCCGTGTAGACGAACCCGCCCACGTAGATCAGCGCTCCGCCCGCGACACCCGTCACGAGATTGAGCCAAAACGCGCTCCAGAAAACGAGCGCGCTCTGCTCACCATCGTTTGCCGCGCGCGCCTTCGAGATGTGGTTCTGGGCAGCCATGCTCATGCCGAGGTCGAGCACGCCGAAATAGCCGATGAACGTCCAGACGAGGCTCACCACACCGTACCGCTCGACGCCGAGCAGCCGGATATAGCTCGGCACCGTGACCAGCGATACGAACGTCGGCAGGATCAGCCCGAAGAAGTTGATCGCGACGTTTCTGAGCATCCCCTTATCCATCGGTGCTCACCCGCGATGGCGTCCAGCGGTACATCATGACCTTGCCGCGCGCATCCTCCTCGACGAACACGAGGTATTCGCCGTTCTCGCGCCGATGCGCCGTTATCGCATTGGCGACGTCGATGTGGCCCGAGGTATTGCCGACCTCCGCGCCCGGGTTGATGACGCCGACCTCGGCGCCGGTGTTTTTGTCGAATACGTGCACCGCCCCGATGAATTCGACGGCGAAGAGATAATCGCCTTCGACGGTCACGCTGACGAGTGTGCGCCGCGGGTTCCCCGCCGGCTGCCAGAGCAGATTCGTCGCATACCGCAACGTCGGCTTCGCGCTCGACCAGTGGTCGTAGCGCGCGAGCACACGGCCGATTTCCTTCGGCACATCCTTGCTCTCCGGCATCGCATCCGCGGTGTAGCCGGTGACGAACAGCGTATCGCCGCCGGCGTCGTAGATCGCACGCTTGACGTACCTGAATGGCGCGGGAATCGGAAACGTCGCCATCTTCGCGTACGAGTAGACCGGATTTCCCGACGAGTCGATACCGCCGAAGCGCAAGCGGTGAATCGCCGTATCGTTGGCACGCCAGATATCGCCCTTTGTGTCGACCCACCAGCCCCAGCCGCCCGCGAGCTTTTCGTCGCTCGTGTTTCGTTCGAACTCCTCAGGATTGAATTGCCCATCGCCCTTCTCGTTGCGCCAGATCCACTCACCGCCCGGCGGGGCGTTGGGCACGGACCGGACACCTGAGGCCCGCCCGGCGATGAAACCCGACGGAATGGCGGTCTCGCCGTCATGCGGCGGATCGAAGCGATAAATCTTCAAGTGATCGGCGTACATATCGGTCAGATAGAGGAACGTACGGCCGTTCACACGCCGCGCGAGAGGCGTGCCCGGCCATTGATCCATATGGAAAACCGTATCCTCGGGATACTTGAACCGGTTAGAGAGGAATCCTGCGTATTTCCATTCGTGGCCAGGCGGCTGAGAGAAATCGAGGACGAAGCGCTTGTTGCCGGTGAAGACACTGTCGCGCCGGCCTGGATCGGCGCATGCCCCATCGACGAACAAGAGCCCGTCCACCTCCCATCGCAGCCGGCCGTCGGGCGAATAGCTCTGCAGCGATGCGCCGAGCCCGGCCCCGATGGTGCCGGGATGCGGACCGACGCCGTTCATGGAGACATAG
This sequence comes from Trinickia symbiotica, assembly GCF_002934455.1. Taxonomy (GTDB): domain Bacteria; phylum Pseudomonadota; class Gammaproteobacteria; order Burkholderiales; family Burkholderiaceae; genus Trinickia; species Trinickia symbiotica. The sequence continues at coordinate 70,028 of NZ_PTIR01000012.1, forward strand.
ATGTTCCCTGCGGCGTCGACGCCGACACCGGTCAGTCCGTTGAATCGCAACGGTCCGGGCCGCCCTGATTCGCTCGGCGCGCCGCCCCAGATTCCGTTGCGTTGTCCGAACGTGCCGCTCAGTTCATATCGACCCGGCTTCGTGGCCGTAAAAACGAGGATCTGCTGACGCCAGCCGTTGTCCGCGATCAGCAAACGCCCGTTCTTGTCGACGGTGACGTCGACGGCTCGCGTGTCCTCCGGCAATGCCACGACGTCGGGCAACTTCTTGCCGTCGGCGCCATAGTGAGCGAGATTCGCGGACGTCCCGGTCAAGGTATCGGTCAATACCCATAGCGTGCCGTCGGGTGCCAACGACATCCGCCCGGGCTCGTGCACGGGCCACGTCGCGACTTTCTTCATCGACTCGGCGTCGAACACATCGATCTCGTCGCGCTTTGCAGTGGCCGCATAGAGCATCGAATCGGTCGCAGCGAGTCCATCGATCCGTTCGCCGGTTCCAACGGCCACGTCGTTGACGGGCAGAAAAGCCGATGCGAGCACCGCGTGCGGGTCCGCGCCTGACACCTGGCGAAATGGCTGGACTCGCGTAACGTCGCCGATCGCGCGGCGCGTGATGCCGAACCATTGCCTCCCTTTCGGCGGCCAGACGCCTTCGGCCGCGAGCTTGCCATTCTCGTTGCCCCGTGCGACGGCAATGAACGCATAGCGGTTATTGATCGCCACGGCGTTGCCTCCCGCGTTGCCCCAACCGTGCGTGCCGCCCGCGAATTGAAGCCGCCGGCCGTCCTGATAGACGCTCGCTTCGGCACCGCTCTCGTCCCATGGCGAATCCGTGAACACCCGGCCATCGGGCGAGACGGCGATCGATGTGATGTCGATCTGCGTCCATTCACCGTGGCCGAAGCCCGAGGTATTGCCGATCCACGATGTAGTCACGGCGAGCTGCCTGCCGGGCGCGCGAACGAGAGGCCGCGGCGAGTCGTGAGCCTGAGCCCCCATGCATTCAGCGAGCAGCGCGACGCACATGAGAACGCAGCGGATCGCCCGCCGAGTCGACATACCCATCCATTCCCCCTCTGCGTCTATGAACGCCTTATCTGTCGTCGTTCAGCCGCCTTCAGAGTACGGAGAAACTATTGCCCGTAAAGGCCAAATTTTTCTAAAAAAAATACCGTTCCCCTGCTCGGCATCCGAAATGGATCGCGCACGCGCCCGATGCGCTTTATGGGTTTTTCATCAATTTCTTTTTTCTAGAATGGGTCGATCCGAACGCACTGCCCGGCACGCCTCGCCGGCCAAGGAAACGAGCCTATGTCCCGACTGACCGAGTCGAGCCATCCCGAGATCGAAACCGCCCGCGAGACTGGACGCATCGTTCAGCTCGACGGCGTTCGTGCCGTCGCCGTATTGGCCGTATTTCTCACGCACGCGCTCGGCGTTTCGCTCTGGATGGGCGTCGACTTGTTTTTCGTCTTGAGCGGCTTTCTGATCACCGGCATTCTGCTCGAGCGCAAAAAGCGCAAGCAGTCCTATTTCAGTTATTTTTACGCACGCCGCGCGCGCCGCATCCTGCCGCCGTACGTCATGCTGCTCGTGCTGTCGTCGCTACTCTTCGGCGTCGGATGGCTCAGTCACTGGTGGTGGTACGCGTTTTTCGCGACGAACATCGGCTACGCATTCGGCGAATCGGGGAATCCCGGCTTTGGCGTCCTATGGTCGCTCGCGATCGAGGAGCAGTTCTATCTGATTTGGCCGGTCATCGTCTCGTTCGTATCCGAGCGCAAGCTCGCCGCTGTCGCGGGAGCGGGCATCGTGATCGCTCCGGTGCTGCGCGCGGCCGCAACACCGTTTTTCGATTCCTTTTGGCCGGTTTATTACCTGACGCCCTTTCGCATGGATCTGCTATGCGCGGGCGCGCTGCTCGCGATCTTGTTGCGGCGCCGGCCCCACTTGCCCGAACGCCTGGCGATCGTAGCGTGGGCGACGCTCGTCGGCACGCTGGCCGTTCTCGCCTGGCTTCACGCACATTTCGCGACGATCCGCGACGCTAACGAGCCGTTCTGGAATGCAACGCTCTATACGCTGACGCTTCTCCTGTCCGCGGCGGTCGTTCTGCTCGCGCTGCGCAAGCGAGGAATCGTCGCGCGCGTGCTGTCGAACCCCGTTCTCGTCTACATCGGCACGATCAGCTACGCGATTTATCTCGCGCACGTGAGCTTCATCGCGCTTGCCTGGCGCATGGACCTGGGACGCTACGAAAGCGCGCTGGCGGCCGGCGTGGCCACGCTCGCCTATGCGACCGCGAGCTGGTTTTTGATCGAAAAGCGCCTGGTCCGTGGGCAGGCGCACCGATCCCCTATGCCTGTCGCGTTCGCCCGCGACTGAACTGAATGTCCATTTCCTCGAACGACTTGAAAGGGAAAACATCATGAACGCGACCAACCCTGCGCACAAGGCAATCATCACCGGCATCACCGGGCAAGACGGCGCCTATCTCGCCCAATTCCTGCTCGAGCGCGGTTATCAAGTCGTCGGCACGTATCGGCGTACAAGCTCCGTCAATTTCTGGCGCATGGCCGAGCTCGGTATCGATCGCCATCCCAACCTGACGCTCGTCGAGCATGATCTGACCGATTTCGGCTCCACGGTGCGCCTCATCGAATCAGCACGGCCCCAGGAGCTCTATAACCTCGCCGCGCAAAGCTTCGTCGGAATGTCGTTCGACCAACCGGTGACGACGGCGGAAGTCACCGGCGTCGGCGCGCTGAACCTGCTCGAAGCAATTCGGATCGTCGATCGCGGCATTCGCTACTATCAGGCATCCACGTCGGAAATGTTCGGCAAGGTGCAAGCGATCCCGCAAACGGAAAGCACGCCTTTTTATCCACGCAGCCCGTACGGCGCCGCCAAGCTCTTTGCTCATTGGACGACGATCAACTATCGGGAGTCGTACGGCATCTTCGCCGCTTGCGGCATTCTGTTCAATCACGAATCGCCATTGCGCGGTCTCGAATTCGTGACGCGCAAGATCACCGACGCTGTCGCGCGCATCAAGCTCGGCAAGCTCGACAGGCTCGAGCTCGGCAACCTCGACGCCAAGCGCGACTGGGGCTATGCGCGCGAGTATGTCGAAGGCATGTGGCGCATGTTGCAGGCGGATGAGCCCGACACTTACGTGCTCGCGACGCAGCGCACGGAAACCGTGCGTGACTTCGTCAGCATGGCGTTCGAGGCGGCCGGCCATCGAATCGAATGGGCCGGCAAAGGTGAACGCGAGCGTGGAGTCGATATGAAGACGGGCGACCTGCTCGTCGAAGTCAACCCGCGCTTCTATCGCCCGGCCGAAGTCGATTTGCTGATCGGCTGCGCCGACAAAGCCCGCGACAAGCTAGGCTGGCGGCCGCACACCACGCTCGAAGGCCTCTGCCAGATGATGGTCGAGGCGGACCTCGCACGGGTCGCGGCCTAGCGCGGTCCGCTCAATCGCCGTACATGTCGATGCGTCCGTCGAGGTAGCAACGGCCCGCACACTGCGCAATGACCGCAATGCATACGGGCGTTGCCCCGCAGCTCACTGCGCGCCGCACAGCGCGCGCTCGTAGAGCGCAAGCACCCCGTCGGCATCAACGCCGACGCAGACATTGCAGGAAGGGCGGGCATCCCACGCGGGCGCCGCGCACGGCATCCCTTCGGGTTTCTGGATCGTCTGACCCGCGGCGATGCCCTCGGTCAGCACGCGCACCGGTCCCTTGCGTACCGTGAATAGCTGAGGAGCAAGCAGATACGCGACCGCCGACGCATCGTGGACGTAAATACCCTCGATATTCTCGGTATCCCGATGAAATGCTTCGTAATGCCGGGAAACGTCCCAGACGAAGCGCCCGGCAACGCCGCCGCGATCGCGAATCGACGCGAGGTACGACGTCGACATGACGACTCGATGCGTCACGTCGAGACCGACGATGGTGAGCGGCCACGCCGCGCCGAACACGAGATCGGCCGCGTGAGGGTCGCCGAACATGTTCGCCTCCGCGGCCGGCGTGACGTTGCCATTCACACCGCCGATGCCGAATGCGCCGCCCATGACGATCACTTGCTTGACGAGCGGGACGATCGACGGATCCTCGGCAAGCGCGAGCGCGAGATTGGTGAGCGGCCCCACCGCGACGATCGTCACCTCGGATGGATGCGCACGCACGCTGTCGATGATGAACCGCGACGCGGCGCGCGCATCGGGCGATACGGTGCCGTCCTCGCTCGGGCCGATATTGCCGAGCCCGTCGTCACCGTGAATCGCAGCGAGTGGCGTCGGCGCCTCGCCCTCGAGCGGAGCGCCCGCCCCTCTCGCCACCGGCACAGCGGGCGCAAAACGCCCGGCCAGATAGCAGGCATTGCGCGTAGTCGTATCGATGGTCGCGTTACCGAATACGCTCGTGACGCCGATCAGTTCGATCTCGGGATGCAGCGTCTCGAGAACGAACGCCATCGCGTCGTCGACGCCGGGATCCGTATCGTAGATGACTTTATGCAAGGTCATTGCGCCGGCTCGTCAAACGATATGCTCGGGCGCCCAGTTCGTCGTTACCGCGCATTTTCAATCCTTGATCAGGAATTTCTCCGGGCGCTTGCCTAGCCACATCGGCCTGCGCCCGCGGCCGCTCCAGGTCTGCCCTGTCTGCGGGTTACGGTATTTCGGCTCCGATGTCGCCGATTTTGTCCTGCGCGAGCGCCTGTCCGAGAAGCCGAGCTCCTCGGCCGTAATTCCATATTCCGCGATCTGCTCCTTGATCTGGGCAATGGCCGTGGCCATCTCCTTTTCGCGTGCAGCCGCCATCTGCGCCTGCACTTTCGCCAGTTGCTCCGTCAGTTGCCTGTATGTCGCCATAAAGCATTGCCTCCTAAGTGATTGCAAAAAGATATGTGTATGACCGGTGGCGCAAGCAAAAGTGCGGCCTAACGCGGCTTGCAGGCAAAAACCAGGCTGCGCGTGCCCTTATCCGTCGATTCCCTGATGATGTCGATGCCGCCTCCGCAGATACCGCGCGCATTGTCGGTGCACGCGGTCAGCGGGCCCTGCGCGGGACATTGGACGAGCGTCGTGGGGCGGCCGTCGCTCGTGAAGAGCGGCGCGCTTGCGCCGCAGCCGGCGAGAGCCGAGCAGAGCGCGGCGGCGAAAACGGCGCGCGAGGCCGCGCCATCTCGAACAACGGAGCGAAGCGTGCGTGTCATCGAATGAACCCTTCATTCTTTTTTCGAATGGCCGGAGTATGCCACGCTGCCGTCATCTTGTTACGGGGGAGCCGGCATTTCGAGCCTGAAGCCGCCAAGTCCGCCCATGCCCGTGCCCGTCGCGGCGAGCGGGAGCCGCACGGGCGCAATGCCGATAATTGACGCGTTCTAGCGGATGACGTCGAATCCGCGAAGAATCATCTTGCAACATCCATTTCGCTCGCACCAGAACTCGATCGCCATGCGGCGCACGCGTTCGGCACGCAATAAATAAACCGACCACTTGCTCGAATAATAAAAGGAAGGGCTTGATTTCGGGACGCTCTTCGATTTGAATAGCAGTGGTTCCGCTCGTCGCCGCACATTGAGAGAGTGCGCGGCGACCGATTGGTATCGCCTGCCGGCGGAAAGCTTTTCCGAAAATTCCGCTTTCCTCGCAGAAAACGTCTCGGCAGACGGACTTCGGCGCGAGAACGCATAACTTTGACATTATCAAGCGGGCCTAAAAATGAGCGAAAAAAAGAAAGCGCTGATCGACACCGCCACTCGATTATTTTCGAGGTTCGGCTTTCATGCGGTCGGAATCGATCGCATCATCGCCGAGTCGCGCGTGGCGAAGATGACGATGTATAAACACTTTCCGTCGAAAAGCAAGCTCGTCGTCGAGGTGCTCAACGAGCAAGGTGCCGCGCTCGCAGCGGGAATCGCCGCGGCGGCCGCGCCGCATTCGGATGCGCTCGACAAGCTCCACGCCGTTTTTCTCTGGCACGACGCCTGGTTCCGCTCGGAATCGTTTACCGGCAGCATCTTCATTCATGCGGCGGCCGAATTCCACGCCGAGGAGAATGAGATCCTCGCCGCTTCGGCTGCGCAACGTCGAGCATTCTCACATGTGCTCGAGCGCATACTCGGCGAACGCTTCGATCACGAGGCCGCCGTTCGGCTCGCTCGTCGCTGTGCGCTGCTGCTCGATGGCGCCACGCTCGCGCGGCAGTTGAGCGGACGAGTGGACGCGGCCCGCGATGCCTGGGACATGGCGCAAACGCTGATCGAGAACGAGCGTTTGCATTTGGCCTGAGCAGGCCGAACCGCCGGGCTCGAGCCGTTTCTATCCGCCTCACGCCGTGCCTCAGGTGAGTGATCGGGGGGCTTAGTCGCGCACCGTTGTGTCAGGTTCGACACTTGTTCGCGCACTTTAAAAAGCCACTGAAGCGTTGGCGGTTCGCGTTAAACTCATCGACAGGAAACGGGCGAAGGCCGGCCGCACCGCCGCAGCGACGGGACGTGTGTGCTCGCGCGCACTGATAGCGCTCGCGCGCACTGAGAGCCGCCGTGTGCGCTGACATGCTAGGCCCGTAAAATGGCTTCATTGACGACACGAGGAAACGTTCGATGCGCACCACCCGTTCTTCCGGGGCGATGACCCTGCTCACTGAAATCGAGGAAGCGAGCGGACGCGAAGTACGCTCGTTACGGCTCGAAGCGTCAGAAGACGGCAAAAGCATTCTTCTGATCGAAATCGACGAGCGCAAGCCCGGCATCCATCGAGAGGTACGCTACGAAATTACGGCGGCCGAACTGATCGCCGCCATCCGCGCGCATGGCGCGGAGCTCTCGGGCGAGCAGCATGCGCGCTGATGGGCAAAGCCCAGGCGCGATTCGCGCTCGTTAGTCGCGTCAGTTTCCAGCACGCCGGCGGCGCGTGCCACTTTTGCACGCCCGCCGCCGGCTCGATTCCCATCTTTCAGAACACGTTCACCGGCACGGTCACGACGAGCCGGTAGACCTGACTCGTGGGATCCGAGTAGTAGGCCGACCCGACATGCCACATCGCGAGTACCGTCACCTTGGTGTTCTTTAGCCGGCCGCTTTGCAGGACGTACGAAGGGATGAACCCGAACTCGTGATGTCGTCCATGCACCGGCTGACCGTTCTTGAAGTAAACCGAGCTGAACGCGGGACCGCCGGGCCCGTAGCGGTTCGCAGTGGATGACGCGTCGGCTCCCCATCCTTGCTGCGCCCAAACCATGGCGGAAAAGCCTGGAACGCCTGCATAATTGCCGTCGAACGTGTAGCGCAGTTGCAATGACTGCTCATGCGGCGCGTTGTAATCGACATCCATCGAGTTGGTCAGGTAGTTGCCGGCCGTTTCATTCACGTAGTCGAAAAACTGATCGCCGACAATCTTCTGATAGCCGACGAGCAATGCGTGCGGTCCGTGTTGCGCCGACAGCGCGAGGCTGTAAGCGTTGTTGTCGATCGTTCCTTGGCGCGCCGCGCCGGTGTCATGCGTCGAATAGAGATTGGCCGATCCGGTGAGCTTGATCGTATCGACGCGGCCGATACTGTGCTGAATTGAAGCATAGTATTGCCGCCAGACGTCGTCGGCCTGATCCGCGAAAAGCGACGCGGACCCGCTCGAGAAATAGTCCCACGTGCCGCCCGCGTAGCTGATCCGCTTGAATCCGATGCCTCCGTACGACGTGCTGAGTCTCATGAGGTTCGTGTGCCCGCGCGCATCGACCTTTGTGAAGCTGCCTGCCTGCAACGTCAGTGGAACGATCTCGCGGCTCAGCATCGACGCGCCGAGAAACGCCGGTGGCAGTGCGCGATTGTCGTGCGGATCGAGGAACGGATTCGATACGTTGTGCAGGCCATACTTGAACACCGTGTCGGAGATGCGCGCCTTCACGTCGTAGGTGCCCGGATACGCCCACGCAAGGCGATTCGATCCGCCGCCGTGCTTGCCGACGAAAACCATGTTGCCCGCGCCGTTGCCGCCGTCGAGCTTTAGGGCGCCGAAAAGCGATGCGTCGAACCCGAACCCGATGAGCCCTTTCGTGAGCCCTGACTGGAACCGCGCCTGGACGCTGTCGACCCAAGCGTGTCGGTGGGCGCCGTCGTTGTCATGAAAGTAGTCGGTGTAGTTGCGAAACTCCAGATCGAAATGGCTGTCGCCGATCAATCCTTTGCTGTTCCGCTGGCTCGTCGAAGATGGCGACGCCGCGACGGGCGGCACCTGAATGACGTCAATGTTGGCCACATCGGCGGGCGCCGGCGCGGGTGGCGATGACGAGGCGGCGGCTGCGCTCGTGGCAGGCGCCGATGCCGGGAGCGGAGCTGTTCCGCCGGGGGCGGGACGTTCGTCCGCGTGAACGTGACCGGTACCCGCCACGACCGGGAGGGTCAGCGTCAATGCAAAAAGCCGCTTGCTCGCGGCAAGCGATGATGTGTCTCTCTTCATCCAAGTCTCTTGTTGTAGGCGTTCAACATGGCTTGCCGGCTCATGGCCGCAAGCGTCTTCACGCGCCCATCGAAAACGAAATGGACGAGCGCTTTCCTCGGCGCGACACACTTCGCGCCGAAAGAACCGGTCTTCAAATGGAGTGCTGACGCCCTGCTATCGGCACGCCCGGCGCGAACTAGCCGCCGGCCACGCGAACGCAGGCCACGCGTCTACATCGATCGTCGAGCGTCTGAAGCGGCGGCACGCGCTGCGCGCAGGCCTCGATTGCCTCCGGGCATCGAGTGCGGAAAACACAACCCGTGGGCGGTGCAATCGGCGACGGCAAATCGCCCTGCAGCAAGAGACGGCCACGATTGCGTTCGATCGCGGGATCGGGGATGGGAACTGCCGAGAGCAGCGCGCGCGTATAGGGATGTATCGGCGCCCGATAGAGCGCCTCACTTTCGGCGACCTCCATCACGCGCCCCAGGTACATGACGAGCACGCGATGACTGATCGACTTGACGATAGCGAGATCGTGCGCCACGAAAAGCATCGATAGCGAAAACTCGCGTTGCAGATCGCGGAGCAGATTGACGACTTGCGCCTGGATCGACACGTCGAGCGCCGATACAGGTTCGTCGCAGACGACGAGTTGCGGCTCGCCGACGAGCGCCCGTGCAATCCCGATTCGCTGACATTGACCGCCCGAGAATTCGTGCGGATAGCGGCCGAGATAGTGGGCACTCAGGCCTACGCGCTCGAGCATCGTCCTGACGCGCACGCGCACTTCGCCGCGACTCATATGGGGACGACGAACCAGGAGCGGCTCCGCAACGATTCGTTCGATCGTCATGCGCGGATCAAGCGACGCGAGCGGATCTTGAAAGATCGCCTGCACGCCCCGGCGCAACTCAGCGAGTGCCGGCCCGGGGCGGCGCCCACCGCGGACGGTTTCCATGCCCCGCCAGCGGATGCTTCCGCTGGTCACGGGCGTAAGGCCGACGATCGCACGCGCAAGCGTCGACTTGCCGCAGCCCGACTCGCCGACGAGCCCGAGCGTCTCGCCGCGAGCGATATCGAACGAAACGCCGTTGACCGCGCGCAGCATCGCCGTGGGACGCCATGCCGCCCAGGCCTCGGAATAGCGCTTGACACGAAAGTGCACGTGCAAATCGCGGACCGAAAATAGCGGATCGTTCACGCCAGTCCCTCCGCGACGACCGCCGCCGGCCGATGACAAGCGCGCCACGCTCGGCCGTCATCCGCCCGGCGCTCCAACGGTGGGCGCCTCGTCAAGCAGCGCTCCGCGACATGGGGGCAGCGCTTGGCGAATGCGCAACCGGCGATCGTTTCCCCCGGCAAGGGCGGCTGCCCCGCTATCGTGGTGAGCGGGCGCCCACCTTCGTCGTCGAGTCGCGGCAAGGCGTTCATGAGTCCGATCGTGTACGGATGAGTCGGAGCGGCGAAGAGCTCAGCCGCGCTCGCGTGCTCCACGGTGCGGCCCGCGTACATGACCATGACTTCGTCGCTGAGCCCGGCCGCGACGCCCATGTCGTGCGTGATCAGAATCATCGCCGTGCCGTGCTCACGATTGAGCTCGCGCAGCAGCTCGACGATCTGCGCCTGCACCGTGACGTCGAGCGCTGTCGTCGGCTCGTCCGCGATCAAGAGACGAGGCTCGGTGATGACCGCCATCGCGATCATGACACGCTGCCGCATCCCGCCCGAGAACTCGTGCGGGTACATGTCGAGACGCCGCGCCGCATCGGGCACATGCACGCGCTCGAGCGCTTCCGCGGCGCGTCTGCGCGCATCGCGGCGCGACATTCTCCGGTGCAGTACCAACGGCTCGATCAGTTGCTGTCCGATGGTTAAAAATGGGTTCAACGACGTCATCGGATCCTGAAAGACGACAGCAATCCGATTGCCGCGCAACCGGTTCAGCCCGCGCTCGTCGAGCGTCAGCAGATTGCGCCCTTCGAAGCGCGCGACGCCGCTCACGCGGGCATTGCGCGCCGACAGGCCGATCAGCGACAACACGGTCTGGCTCTTTCCCGAGCCCGATTCCCCGACGATGCCGAGTACTCGGCCCGCGTCGAGCGCGAACGAGACGTCATCGACGGCATCGATCGCCGGACCGTCGGCCCGCGAAAACCGTACGCTCAGATGTTCGATTTCCAACATAGGCATATCAGGAGTCCTTAGTATCGAAGGCGTCGCGAAGACCGTCGCCGACAAAGTTGATGCAATAGAGCGAGAGACACAGCATGGAGGCCGGCGCGAGCAGCAGCCAGGGCATGGCCTCGAGCTTCTGGGCGCCGTCTTCGATCAGCACGCCCCAGCTCGTCATCGGCTCCTGCACGCCGAGCCCGAGGAACGAAAGCACGGACTCGGTCAGAACGACGCCGGGCACCATGACAGTCAGGTAGACGGCCACCACGCCCACGAGGTTGGGCACGATATGCCGCACGACGATCGACCACGGCGCTACGCCGATCGCGCGGGCCGCGTCGACGAACTCGCGCGTGCGCAAAGACAGCGTCTGGCCGCGTACCACGCGCGCCATGTCCAGCCACGAGAAAGCGCTGATCGTTAGGACCACCAAATAAAACGCGCGGCCGAAAAGCGTCATCATCAGGATCGCGATCAGCATGTAAGGGATCGCGTACATCATGTCGACGAGGCGCATCATGACCGCATCGACCCGGCCGCCGAAGTAGCCCGCGCAAGCGCCGTAGCCAACGCCGATTACTCCGGCCACGAGCGTTCCGAGCAAGCCGATCTCGAGCGAAACGCGCCCGCCGACGAGCGTACGCACGAGCAAGTCGCGACCGAGTTCGTCGGTGCCGAACCAGTGGCCGGAAGCGAGCGTCGGAGCGACGGCGATTGCCGCCCAGTCGCTCGCCGCGGGATCGCGTCCGATGAGCGGCGGCCCCGCATAGCAGGCGAGGACGATCAGCGTGAGGATGGTCAGACTGGCGAGCGCGGCCCGATTGCGGACGAACCGAGCCAGTGCTTGCCCAAGCGGACTACGCGCGATGGGGGCATGGAGCGAACCGTCATCGTTGTCTCGCGCGGGGGAAGTCGTGATAGCCATGATCCTTGATCAATATCGAATACGAGGGTCGAGCACCGCGTAGGCGAGATCGACGAGGAGGTTGAAGAGGACGGCGGCGACAGTGGTCAAGATGACGAGGCCGAGCATCAACGTGTAATCGCGGTTAGTCGCCGCGTTGACGATAAGCTGACCCAGCCCCGGCAGGGAAAAGACCGACTCGGTCACGACGGCCGCCGTAATCGACGAAATGGCGACGGCGCCGAGCAGCGAGACCACAGGCAGCAACGCCGGCTTCAACGCGTGGCGCACGACGATTCGGCGAGTCGGCAGCCCCTTCGCGCGCGCCGTCAAAATGAAATTGCTCGAGAGGACTTCGATCATGCTCGCGCGCATGACGCGCGCGATCGTCGACAGGTTGATGACCGTCAGAAGTGCGATCGGCAGCACACGGTAGCGCCAGTCGCCGTCGCCCCATCCGCCGGCGGGCAGCCAGCCGCGCGCGCCGCCGCTCGTCTTCAACAGGATGGCGAAGACCCAGACCAAAAGCGGCCCGAGCACGAAAGGCGGTAGCACATTACCGACGTTGCCGAGCAGCATGACCATTCGGTCGATCACCCCGTTGCGCCGCACCGCCGCGATGACGCCGAGCGCCACGCCTAACGCGAGCGCGAGGGGAATCGAGGCGCCGCCGACGCGCAGGCTGACGGGCAGTGCCTTGGCCACGAGGTCGTTGACGCTCCAGTCGACATAGCGAAACGACGGCCCCAGATCGCCGCGGGCGAGCGAGGATAGATAGAGCAGGTACTGCCGCCAAAGCGACTCACGCAGATGATATTTCGCCTCGAGGTTGGCCTGCGCGGCCGCCGACAGGCCCTTCTCCGAATCGAACGGGCCGCCCGGCGTCAGGTGCAACAGCAGGTAGCAGATCGTGATCACCGCGAGAACTGTCGGGATCGCCCAAAGCGCTCGCCGCAACGTATATGCAAGCATCGCTGACTCCGGCTCAGTGCCTGACGATGTAGAGGTCCTGCGAGGCCCGCATGTCCACGTAGTTCGTGGGCAGGTAGCCCCCCACATACGATTTCACGAGACGGTCGGCAGAATATTGGAAGAGCGGAATCAACGGGTAGTCGCGCATCGCGAGCGCGTGCGCCTCCGTGAGCAGCTCGGTTCGGCGGCCATCGTCGAGTTGACGATTCGCCTCGTCGACAAGCGCATCAACGCGTCGATTGCAGTAGCGCTGATCGTTTTGCACGCCGCCGCAGCGAAGCAGATCGAAAAACGACATGGCGTCGTTGTAATCGACGAACCAGCCGTCGCGCGATGCCTGCAGCGCCCCATCGTGACGTTCTTTCAGCAGTACCTTGAACTCTACGTTCTCGAGTCTGGCATTCACGCCAAGCTTCGTATGCCACTGTGACGTCACGAACAGCGCCACCTTCTTGTTCAGATCGTTGGTGTTATAGGTGAGCGTGAACGAAAACGGCTTCGCAGCCGAATATCCGGCTTCGCGCATCAACGCTTGGGCGCGCTCGACGCGCTTTTGCATCGTCCAATCCGCCCAGTCCGGACGGAATTGCAGCGCACCTTTCGTGCCTTTCGCAATGAGCCCGTATAGCGGCAACTCGCCCGCTTGCAGCAGCTTCGACGTCAGAAGATCGCGGTCGATCACCATCGACAACGCTTCGCGCACGCGCTCATCCTTGAATGCCGGATCGTCGTTGTTCATGCTGTAGAAGTAGGTTGCGATTTGCAGGCCTCTGCGCAGTTCGGCGCCGAATTGACGAGCAATCAGCTCATGGATGCCGGAAGGAATGCGATACGTGTAGTCGACCTGACCCGCCTGATACATGCGCATCGCGGTCTGGTCATCGTCTACGGGCAGGTATGTCACCTTGGAAATCGCGACGTGGCGTGCATTCCAGTACTTGTCGTTCTTCACGGCAACGAGCCGGTCGTTCGGCCGCCAGTCGGCAAGCACATAAGCACCGTTGCCGACGAGCGAGCCTGGGCGCGTCCAAACGTCTCCGCCTTTCTCGACTGCCGCGCGCAAGACGGGCGCCATCGTCGCCATGGCCGTCAACTCCGGGAAGAACGCCGCCGGTATTTCGGTTTTCACCTCGAGCATGTAACTATCGACGGCGCGCACGCCGAGACTCGAGGGCGGCGCCTTCCCGGCGATGATTGCCTTGGCGTTCTTGACGAATTCGACGAGGATCGTGTACTTCGAGCCCGTCTTCGGATCGACGACGCGCCGCCACGCGTAGACGAAATCGTCGGCGGTCACGGGCTGGCCGTTGCTCCATCGCGCGTCGGTGCGCAACTTGAAGACCCAGGTATCGGGCGCCGTGCGCATCCAGCTCTGCGCGACGCCGGGGGCGACGTGGCCGGCCGCGTCGATGCGCGTCAACCCTTCGAAAAGATCGAGGCCGATGGTATTCGCGCTCCACGATTCGATATGCGCGGGGTCGAGCGATTCGACTTCGGAAGGCACCTGCCGATTCAGTTCTTGAATGGGCGCGAGTTCGACGCCGGCGGGAATCTCGGCGGCGCACGCAGCGCCGGGCACTCGTATCGACACCGATAGGAGCACGGCCAACGCGGCCGCGAACAAGGTAAAACGCGAAGCTTTCATAAGCGATGAGCGGCGCAATGTAAAGGGAGCTTGTGTTTGCCGCGAAACCGTGACGGATCGGTCGCAACAGGCCGCATCAAAGCACGCGGGCTTTGCCGTGTGCAGCTATCAACAATGAGGGGGCGTCGTTCGTGCGTGTGGGAGTGCCTTGCAGCGCCCGGACCGAGGGCCATCGTACGTTGAACGTTTGCTGGCAGCGCCGACGGAGCCACGGCCAGCCGCCAAACAATGTCCACTGTCACGCATTTCAATTTCGGGATTTGCTATTTATTTGAATTGGGTCAGGCTTATTCTACTTATCATATTTACCTAAGACTTTATCAGTCCCGATCAGACGTTTTAGAGCAGTATTTGCTCAATGTGCGTTCCGCAACATACGCGCGTTTTTGCGTAATCGATTCTGCCCCCTCGAGGCCGCGCCAATCCCGCGGCGAAAGCCAGGTTCCTCGAGATCGGACGAAGCAACCTGCAGCGGACCGTAGCGAACGCTACTTCCGGGGCGAGCCATGGATTTTGCGATCAACGGAAAATTCACCGCGCAGCGCATCACCGGGGTGCAGCGCGTCGCGTACGAACTGACGAGAGCGATGCAATTGCTCGATTTGCATTCGAACGATATCGAGATCGTCGTCCCCAGGAACGCCACGGAGCCGGGTGCATCGCTTCTATCCAAGCGCTGCTGTCCATGGTTCATGGGCAACGTATGGGAGCAGATCGCGCTCCCGTTGACGACAAGCGGTGAAACGCTGATCAGCCTTTGCAATACGAGCCCTCTGATCAAGCGTCGTCAGATCGTCATGGTGCATGACATGGCGATCTTCGATGTGCCGTACGCCTTTTCGAAAAAGTTCAGACTTTGGTACAAGCTTGTTTTTGCGACGATTCACCGAAATGCGAAGGTCATCCTGACCGTCTCGGAGTTTTCGAAGGAGCGCATTTGCCGGCATCTGAACGTCGATCCGTCACGCGTTTTCGTGATCAATCCCGGCATCGACCACATGGAGCGCGTGCATAGCGACCGAAGCGTTTTGGCGCGCCTCGAATTGGCGACGGCCCCCTACTGTCTGCTCGTAGGAAGTCTGGACCCGCGCAAGAATCTGCGGCGCGCGCTCGCCGCGGTCGAGCACCTCGGCCATTTGAGCGAGGTCAAGTTCGTCGTGGTCGGCGGCAAGAATTCGCGCGTATTCGGCGAGCAGACGCCAACGAGCACAGCGGAAAATCGTCAGGTGGTATGGGCGGGCTTCGTGACCGATAGCGAGCTGAAGGCGCTTTACGAAAACGCGCGGTTGCTCGCGTTTCCTTCTCTATACGAAGGGTTTGGACTACCCCCGCTGGAAGCGATGTATTGCGGTTGCCCCGCGGTCGTCTCGCGCGAAGCGTCGTTGCCCGAGGCTTGCGGTGACGCTGCGCTCTATTGCGATGCGACCTCCGTCGACGATATCGCTGACAAGATGGCGCAGATGTTGGGCGACGACAGTCTGCGCGCTCGCTATCGGCAACTGGGTCTGATGCAGGCGCGCAAGTATCGCTGGGAACGAGCTGCCCGCCAACTGATGAACGTGCTTGGCGGCAATCAACTCGGCGGTTCTGCGCACGGATGCGCAGAACCCGCTCGGCCTCGATGAAGAGGCTGACGAAATACCGCCGTTAGCCCTTATGCCAGATGAGCGCGCGAGAACCCGGCGTAGGCCGCCGTCTCCTGCGGGTTCGCGAGCAGGCCGAACTGTGCGGAACCGAGAAGCTGATACTTCATGACGCTTTCGATGTTGTACTGCAGGCGATTGTTGTAGTACTCCGTCAGGAATTTCGTACAGTAGGCGGCCTTCTGCGCATCCGTGTCCTCCGGCTTGGCCGCCCACTCGGTAATCATGATCGGCTTGCCGTACGCCTTGCTGATGTAGTCGATGACGTTCATCTTCGTCTGGTACCCATCGAGCGTCATGTTGAACAGATCACCGTAGACGGAATAGTTGTGCCACGTGGTGATGTCCCAGCGCACGGTAGGATGTCCAGTGCTACCGTCCGGGGCCATACCGTGCCACAGCATGTCCGACGCTGCGATCTGCGCAATCGTGAAGTTGATGCCGCACCGATAAGCTGAATTGACGGACTTGATCCCATCGATGAGCCCGCGCATCGTCCCACGCATACGGTTCCAGTTGTTATCGGCGATGTAGTCGCTCACCTTGTTTCCTGGCGCGCCCGGCGTCCGGAACACCAGTGTGCTGGCGGTCATCTCGTTGCCACATTCGAAGTCCGTCACGCCCGCCGGTCCGAGCATCTGCGCGATAGTCTGCGCGTTGGTGAACGCGATGTTGTAAGCCGAGTTCTCGTCCGTCCCCAGGAAACTCGTGGTGATACAGCACAAAATCTTGATGCTCGGATCGATGGCCGCGATTTCGGTGGCGAATCGCCGCACACTCGCGATATGCGTCGGGTTGAAGCCACCGGTATCGAGGCGCAGCGTCTTGGCGCCAATCGAATGAAGCTGATTGACGAGTGTCGCACTGTCCGGTGGGTAATCGTAGTGTCCGCATATCCCGTAAAAGTGGGGCATGCTGGTCACGGCTGCTTTCGCCACGTCAAGACCCGCTACGCTAGCGATGCCAGCCGCAGCCAGCGTATTCAGAAATTGCCTTCGATTAATCGTCAATTTGACCTCATTCTTGATGAGATGAGTCTTCCACGCTCAGCACCTGGCCGATCGGACAGAGTGCGGAGTTGGACGGAGTCACCAGGATTGATGCTGGGCGTTGCACACAATTGGCGCGCGAAATCGCGAAGCGCCCACCGAAGTGCCAATATCGCTGCTATGGCATTCAGTCAGAGGCCGCCGGTGCGGATGCGGCTTCAGCTGATATCTGTCACGTCGAATCTGAGCTGGCTTCAGACACGAGAGCCTTGTCACCGCGGCAAGCGGTTAACGTACAGATATGAAATGCTGCTATCGGATCATTAAGGAATCCGCAATGAATCATGACGAGTTTATCCATCGCCGAAAAAACGCGGCGATTTTTCGATGAATTAATAGGTATTCGAACGGACGGCTGCGCGGTCGAAATCGATCAACACTTCATGGATACACATCGATCGCGGCGGCCTTGAACTGCGGTCATGCCACAACTCGCGGAGAGCCAACGCCGTACTGCTTTCGGGGCAGCCGCGCGAGTCAGGGCAAGTATAACTTATGTCATTTGATAATGCATCACCGAATTTTGCGTCAGGATTTTCCTACGCGGTTGTCCGGCGCAAGCCGATTCGGAAAATCCGTCGCAACTTCGCCGAATCGTCGTATTAAATCGGCAGGGATTTCTCCGATTATTATATGATTAAATATAATACCATTGCGACCCCAAAGCGTTCGTTATTCTTGTATTGCAGTGCGCCACGACCACCTTGCGTCGCCGACACTGGCCGCAGGTTTAAATTAATGCCAGACTGGGAGTTCGCATGGGGCGCGATCGAAGCCGGTGCGGGAGATCAGACGGCCTCCGTTGTCAATGGCCCGCATGGTCATGACTCAGGAAACGGCCAAGATCGCGGCCGACGCGAGGAAACGCCCGCCCTGGCAACAGCGAACGACGCCCGCGGACGGCGGCCGCCAGTTCTTTCCACGCCTCCTCGACGATGAACACATTCGATGCCGCCGTAGAGAACTTCATTACGCACGCCGCCGTGAGTTGGCCGTTTTTTAATCACGCAATGCGCGCCATCGCCAGCTTCAACTTGTTCAAGGGCGTAGTACCGACAGGCTTGTTGTGGGCGATTTGGTTCGGGGCACGTCGTGATGCCGGATGGGCGCGCGAGATGGTGATCGTCACGCTTGCGAGCAGCTTGTTGACAATGATCGTAGGAAGGACACTCGGGCTCTTCTTGCCATTTCGTGTGCGTCCGATCTACAACCCGGATCTGCACCTCGTATTCCCCCTCTCCGAAGCGCCGGAACTCGTTCGAAGAACATGGAGTTCGTTCCCGAGCGACCACGCCATGCTGTGGGCCTCGGTTGCGACGGGAATATTCCTTATCTGGCGCTGGGTGGGTGTTTTTGCCTTCCTTCAGCTGGCCATTTTCATCTGTCTTCCGCGCGTCTATCTCGGATTACATTATGCGACTGACATTATCGGCGGTGCCGCGATCGGCATTGTTGTCACGTTGATCCTTTCTCGCGATTCAGTGAAAAAGCACTTTGCACCGATGGTCCTGCGGCTATTCGATGCCCATCCCGCTATTTGTTACCTGCTTGCATTCGTGTTTTGCTTCGAACTCGCGACAATGTTCGAGGAGCCTGTGCTGATCGTGCAGTCGGTCATCAAGGCATTATGAGACTCCGTGCGCTGTCCAACGTAGCCGCTTGCGCGCCGCCGGCTATCGTTGCCCCGAACGCACGGCCATTTACAGGACAAGAGGCAGATATGCAGCGCTACAGGGTCTTGGTGATCAATGATTTCGTGCAAAAAGGAGGTGCGGACGTCGTCTATCGACAGTCCGCCGAGCTTCTAAGCGCAATGCCTGGCGTCGAAGTGCAATGCTTCGACGAAAGCCGGTTCCACGGAAGCTCATCGCTGCTCGCCAAGTCGTGGAACCTGGCGGCAGCACGCGCGCTCGAGCAAGCGTTGATCAGGTATCGCCCGCATAGGATCCTCGTCCACAACTACCACAACGCGTTGTCAGCGTCGGTCCTCGGCGTGATCGCTCGTTACAAACGCAAGCTTGGCTACACAGCGTATCTGACATGTCACGACTATCATCTGGTCTATTACAACCCTACGCTTCATTACCGCGTAAGCGGCCATATAGAGCAGGTGACGCTCGATGAGTTAGGAACGTGGCGTATGCTCAGGCTGCGCGCCAGCGCGAAGGGAGTAGTCCATGACATCTTCACAAAGGCGTACTGGCATGCGATACGGATCCTGTACAAGCCCGAGCGTATCTTCGATCGGATACTTTGCCCGTCCGATTTCATGCAGCAGGCTCTGCATCGCAGAGGCATCGACAACACCGTCGTCCTCTACAACCCATCGGCACTCTCAGTGGCGAGCAAGCCGGTGAGTGTGTGCAATCGAGAACGCTTCAATCTTGCATTCGTTGGACGCATCGCGTATGAGAAGGGCCTCGAGCAGTTCATCGAGCTCGCCCACTCGATCGATTTCGCGCGAATCGAATGCCTTGGTGTCTTTGGCGACGGGCCCGATCGAGTGGCGATCGAGCAACGCTACGCATCGCTCGTCGAAAAGGGCAAACTGATTTTCTTTGGCAGGCTGCCGCACGACCGACTATTCTCCGCACTACGTGGCTTCGCCGACGCAATCGTGCTTCCGTCGGTCGGCACCGAAATCGCGCCGCTCGTTATCGTCGAGGCCGCGATGCTGGGATTGCCCACATTGATCCGAGAGGGAAACTATCGATTCACATTCGGCGATACAGTCGGCAGCAAAATTGCGTACCACGATGATGCGCAAAGCCTTCGCGCAGCGCTCGACGAACTCGCTGCACACCTCGCGAGGGCTGACAGAACGTACCACGTAAGTGACTTTCTGCCTCATCGATATGCGGAGCGCCTTGTGCGAGTCATGCAGATCGACGTTCCGCCGATACGCGGTGACGGTCAACCATAGCCGGCCGTTTCGATACCACGCAAGGTCGTAGTCTCATCCGCATTCGACCTTCCGTCTGATCGAATGACCAATTGGGAATCACCGCGTCAAATGCGTTTCTTTTATTGATCGATTGACTTCTCGTCGATCGGACGGCCATAAAGAAGGTTAAGAACCGAGGACCGACTCACTATGGCGCACCGAATGTTGCGGAACATGGTTGCACTCTCGGTCTTGCAAGCCGCGAACATGGCGCTGCCGCTCGCCACGTTACCGTATCTGTTCCGCGTCCTGGGCCCGAGCCACTTCGGCGCCTATGTCTTCGCTCAGGCAGTCATTGCCTATCTGGTTCTGTTGGCCGACTACGGCTTCAATTGGTCCGCCACGGGCGAGATCGCGAAGGTGCAGAGCGATCATGGCGCTGTCACGAGAATCTTTTGGCGGACGCAAGCGGCGAAGGCGCTCGTTGCGTGCGCCGGTCTGGTGCTTCTTGTGGTCGGCGTGCTGATGGTGCCGAAACTGATCGAGCTGCGGGCAATCATGTTTGCAACGTTCCCCTTCGTCATCGGCACCGTTTTATTTCCGCAATGGCTGTTTCAGGGCTTGGAGCGGATGTTCTTCATCACGGTATCGACACTCAGTGCACGCGTGCTCGTGATACCCCTTACCTACCTTCTGGTGCACTCACCCGGTGACACGTGGCTCGCGGCGCTCATCAATTCGATGAGCACCGTCGTCGCGGGCATCGTCGCCCATACACTGATTGTGCGCGCAAGGATGATTTCGCTCTGGACGCCGAGCGCCAACGATGTCATGGAAGCGTTCCGGGAAGGCTGGCACGTATTCATTTCCACGGCGGCGGTGAGCCTCTACACAACGACCAATAGCGTATTGCTAGGGTTTCTCGCCGGCAATGTCACGCTAGGCTACTTCGGTGCCGCCGACAAGATTCGGAACGCGGCGCAGGCGCTGATAGGGCCGCTCAGCAACGCCCTTTATCCACGCGTCAATGCACTGTTCGCCGAGGACGCTGCCAAGGCCTATGCGCTCGTGCGCAAAGCGCTTTACGCGATGAGCGCGATCATGCTGGCAATTTCGGCGATGCTCTGGGCGGGTGCGCCATGGATCGTTCGCATAGCGATGGGACCTCAATACGCACCCGCCGTCGACGTATTGCGTTGGATGGCCTTCGTGCCCCTGCTCGTGAGCCTGAACAATGTGCTCGGGCTCCAAATGATGCTGCCGCTTGGCATGAAGAAGAAATTCAGCGAGATACTGCTCGGATCCGGTGTCTTCAACGTCGCGCTGCTGGTGCCCCTTGCGATTCGCCTGGGAGCGCAGGGCGCGGCGATGTCCGTGCTCGCAACGGAAGTCCTCGTCACGGGCTGCATGGCGCTTTACCTCATTCGGAAACGAGTCCCGGTCTTTTTGACAAGGGCATCGCCACCTGAATGCTAAGCGCACCAGATCGCCAAAAGGAGTTGACGCATGAGCACATCGCATCCCGCCCCCATGGCACGGCGTACGGCTATCGTGATACTCGCGTGCCGCGACTACGCGGCACTGGAGCTGGCGCTCGCGAGCCAAATGGCTTACCGGCCACCCGGTGTGCCGTTCTTCGTGCTGCAGAATTGCCGTGGGGGGTACGATGCCGAACGGACGCTCGGCGTAGCTCGGCGATATGAGAGGCTTTTTCCCGGCGTCGTCAAGGTCGTCGACGACATCGTGCCCGGCGACCCCTACCGCTCGATCAAAAAGTTGCTTTCCAAGCCGGAGTTCGCGGAGATCGACCTGGTGTGCAAGATCGACGACGATGCGTTCCCGATTACGCACCAATGGCTCGACCATATGCTCGAGGCCTATGGGGACGCCGAGCAAGAAAGCGGCGGCAAGCTCGCGTATGTCACGCCGCTCATCAACAACAACGGCTGGGGTTTCCCTCAGGTGATGAAGGTGATGAACCTGGAGCAGGAGTACTTTGCTACGCAGGCGCATCCGCATTTCGTCGGGACGGGGAAGAGCGGGCGCTTTCCGCTGCGTATCATTCCCGCGGAGCAGATCGAGACGGGCACGAACGGGACGATATGGGGCTACCCCCACATCGCACGCTGGCTGCACGAGCGCACCACCCTTCAGCCCGATGCATTCATCGCTGCCACGCAAGCACTCGCGCCATGCGATGTGCCGGCACAATCGCGCTATTCGATTGGCTGCATCTTGTTTCGGAAGCCACTGTGGGATGCGATCGATGACGGGGGACACGACGACGAGCATATGATGCACATGTATTGCGAGCGCAACGATCTCCGGATCGTCTGTGTGCGTCGCGTACCATTCGTCCACCTCGCGTTCTTTACTCAGCGGGAGGAGAACCGCGACATCGTGGATGCCGCTCACGCGCTTTATGGCCAGCGGCTTGGGCATCCGTTCCCGCTGACGCTCTATGCGGACCGCGAGCGGGAAAACGAAGCGCGATTGCGTTGGCTCGAACAGCGATTGACCGAGCCGTCCGTGACCAAGCGGAAGTGGCTGCAAAGAATCGCGCCGAAACGGGTCCAACGCGCCGTGCGGCGGCGCCTCGTTTGGCTTTGGCAGATGGGCAACGGGCGAAGCGCTCCATGATGTAACGAGAACCGGTCGTCGCGTTGCTCTGGGAATTGGCCGGAAAAAGCTTGAATAGCGATAACTCGCCACTTTTTCGCAGGCAATGGCGGAATCGTTCTGGCATCACTGATAATGCGAAGCCACGCTGAATTATTAGTTCCGCATTCCGCACTCGGCTCCACGCCCAGTGCGTCTCGAACGCAATGCGTCAATACAACACAAGCTGCGGCGAGTGATCGCTTTTTCTTCATCGTAATCGGCCTACTTGCGGGCAGCGGCTCCCATTATCGCGCCATACGCGTGCCGTCGCGCACGTCCCTGGTGCGATACGCGTCGGCGCAGGGAACGCTCTAGTTCAGAGGAAGATCGTGTTTTTTTGTGGTTGATAATCGCGCACATACAGTCTAATGTCAGATGGCGCGCACAATCGCGCGAATGTTAGACAAATCGGAGCGAAAGAATAATCATTGGCTCATAGAGTCAGATGCGTGCAACACCAGGGAGCATTACGTCAGTTTTAATTGGATTGTCCGATGGAGATCTAATGTCTGTGAAAATTTCTTGAGAGCTCAGCGCTTTCTCGAGCATCTGTATGCACCTTAAATCCAACGGCAGGGGGATATGGAGATGAGAGTTGCGATTGTGCATGACTGGCTCGTTGTGTACGGCGGAGCGGAAAGAGTGCTTGAACAGATCATCGAATGCTTCCCTGAGGCGGACATCTATACGCTCGTCGACTTTCTGGAGGACCGGACGTGCCTCAAGGGCAGGCCGGTGTATACCTCGTTCATCCAGCGGCTGCCATCCGCGCGCAAGCACTACCGGGACTATCTGCCGCTCATGCCGCTTGCGATAGAGCAGTTCGACGTGTCGGGCTACGAGCTCGTGATTTCGAGTTCCTATGCGGTGGCAAAAGGGACGTTGACGGGACCGGACCAATTGCATATCAGTTATGTCCACTCGCCGATCCGCTACGCGTGGGACCTGCAACACCAATATCTACGGGAAGCGGGGCTGAGCTCGGGACTCAAGTCGGCATTGGCGCGCGTGCTGCTGCACTACATCCGGGGCTGGGACTCACGCTCGGCAACCGGGGTGGACTACTTGATCTCGAACTCGCGCTTTGTGGCCAGGCGGATCAAGAAAGTATATGGACGTGATGCGACGGTCATCTATCCGCCCGTCGACGTCAGTGCGCTGTCTTTGGAGACGCACAAGGGCGACTTTTACCTGACGGCATCGCGCATGGTGCCGTATAAGCGGATCGATCTGATCGTGAAGGCGTTCTCGCAAACACCGGAGCGCCGGCTGGTCGTGATCGGCGACGGCCCCGACATGGCGAAGGTCAAAGCGGCGGCGGGGCCCAACGTGGAAGTAATGGGCTACCAGCCATTCGAGGTCTTGCGCGACCATCTTCAGCGCGCCCGCGCCTTTGTGTTTGCGGCTGAAGAGGATTTCGGCATCTCAGTGGTCGAAGCGCAAGCGTGCGGCACGCCGGTCATCGCGTATGGAAAAGGGGGCGCGCTGGAGTCGGTCTTGGGATACCCGAGGGAGCATGCGACCGGCGTGTTCTTCCACGAGCAAACAACAGAATCGCTGTTGGACGCCCTCGATTGCTTCGAACACCATGCGTGGGCTTTCGATCCCCAAGACTGCCGCCGAAACGCCGAGCGTTTCAGGACCGAGCAGTTCAATGCCGCGTTTCGCGCGTTCATCGAGGTGCGGCTCGCGAGCTTTCGCAGCGAGTTGCGGCGGACGGAGGAATGGTCGTCGCGAGTCAGCGCTCCGCTTCCCATTCTCAAGTTGCGCCAGGTACCGCGTACGGCGTTTCGCAACAGCAGCAACAGTATCTAGCAACCGGGATGACGAGGGACATGGTTCCGTGACCAACCTTCAACGGTAGGCACACGTTGAAACTTCGAGGACGACGCTCGTGAGCAACTCCCGCTTCGACAGAGGACTCCCCCGCGCAGCCGATGACCGCGATCAGCTCTCCGCGCGAGAGGTGCTCAACCTGTTGCGCGATCACCTGTCCGAATTTGCCGCGATCGCCGCAGTCACGATCGGACTGGCCGTCGCCTACGCCTTTCTCGCCGAGCCGCTCTATTCCGGTGACGTATTGCTGCGTCTGGACGCGCCCGAACCGAATGCGCTCGGCATCGCATCCGAGAACCAGGTGTACCAACCTCCCGCGGCGCCATCTCCGAGCGGGGAGATCGCAGTGATGCAGAGCCGCTCGGTGATCGAGCCCGTCATCGACCGTTATCAATTCGACCTCACGATCACGCCGCGGTCATTTCCGATTCTGGGAGCGATTGCGAGCGCGTTCGCCACCCCTGGAAAGCCTGCACGCCCCTGGCTTTGGCTCGACTCGTTCGCATGGGGCGGCGAGCAAATCAAGATCGCCTCGCTCCACGTGCCCCCGGCGCTCGAAGACGAGTCGCTCGAACTCGTTTCGCTCGCCGATCACGAGTACGAGCTGCGCGGGCCTTCGGGCGAGCACCTGCTGAGCGGGTTCGTGGGCGAACCGGCTTCGTCTTCGGGCGTCACCATCACAGTGACTCAGCTTGTTGCTCGCCCGGGAACGATATTCAAGGTGATTCGCTGGAATCCCATTGACGCGTTCAATCAGTTCCTGCGCCGCATGAAGGTGATCGATAAGGCCAAGGACACGGGCGTCATACAAATCGCGTACATGAACCCTTCGCCCGCGATGGCAGCCGAAGTCGCCAACGCGCTTGCCCAGCAGTACGTCGCATTGGCTATCGCGAATCGGCAGCGCGACGATACAGCGACACTTGCGTTCATCAACAAAGAACTGCCGCGCTTGAATGCACAGTTGAAGCGCGCGGAGCGGGCGCTCAACGACTACCGAAATTCAGCGAACTCGCTTCAGCCGACAGCCGAAGCGCAAGCGTATCTACAAGGCGGAATCGACTTCCAGCGACAGATCGCGACGCTCCAATTGCAGCGCACGCAATTGCTCGAGCGTTACCAGCCGGACAGTCGCTGGGTACGCAATGTCGACACGCAATTGGCCGACTTGATGCGCGCCAATCAGGCATTCGAGGCGCGCTTTGCCGACATGCCCACCTCTGAACGCAGAAGCGCGGACCTGGCCCGAGATGCACGGGTGGCGGAAGCGGTTTACCTGGGGATGCAAAACAAGGCCGAGCAACTATCCGTGCGCCGCGCAAGCACTTCGGGCGGCGTGCACATCGTCGATGATGCGCTTCGTCCGCACCGGCCGGTCAAGCCAAACCGATTGCTGGTCATATCCGCCGGAACTGTGCTTGGCCTCATCGCCGGCACTGTGTTCGTTTTCGTCCGTCATCACGTCATGACGGGTGTGACGGACCCGCTATTTGTCGAGCAGGGCATGAGCGTTCCCGTCCTCGGAAAGGTGCTGTTCAGCGCAAATCAGGCACGACTGGACGAAGAGATTCGCGCGGTAATGACCACTCGGATGCCGGGCGAAGCGCATGGAGCGTTGACGAATCAGGAGGACGCAGCGGTGGCCCGCTTATCGGGCGATGCCTCCGAGGCTGTCTTCCTCGGTAATGGCCCCATCCGCGTGCTGGCCGCCAGATTTCCGGATGATCAATCGGTCGAGGCGCTGCGCGGCGTGCGTACGACATTGAATCGAGGAATCGCGCAAGCGGCCAATAACGTGGTGATGTTCGCGGGGGCGGCGCCATCCGCTGGCAAAAGCTTTGCTGCCGCGAACCTGGCGGTGCTTCAGGCCGAGGTCGGGTCGCGCGTCCTGCTGATCGATGCCGATATGCGGCGCGGCCGGCTTGCCTACTTTTTCGGTCAATACAATCGGCGCGGTTTATCGGAAGTCCTGGCAGGCGACAAGGAACCACGCGACGTCATCCGCAGCGTCGGTATCGACGGGCTGTCGTTCATGTCTTGCGGGTGCTATCCACGCAACCCCGCTGAGTTGCTGATGGGAGCGCGATTCAAGGAGGTGCTGCGGCGGTTAAGTCTCGCATTCGATCTTGTCATCGTGGATACACCGCCGCTCCTTGCCGTAGCAGACGCAGCCATCGTCGCGAACGAAGCAGGTGTCACGGTGCTCGTGGTCCGCTCAGGCATGCAGACCGAGCAGGAGATCGCGGAGACGGTGAAGAAACTGCAGGACGCGAATGCCCGTCTGATGGGTGCCGTTTTCAACGCAATACCACTGCGCCGGAGCAATCGCGGGTATGCCTACGCCATGGGTTACAAAACGCTTGATCTGATCGAGCATAGGAGCTGACGACCGGCAGGTATTGCGCCAACGAGAATTGGCAACGCCCCCTTTATCGAGGCGACGGGATGCAGAAGAGAGCGTGCATTGCAGCAGGTCGGCGCAGCGCGATGATGACGCTTGCCTCGTTGGCAGGCATCGCCGTCGGCGGCGTTCCCGGGTTCACCGCCACGCGCGCCAAGGAAGCCAAGGTCGCGAAGCAGGGCCGCCGCAAAATCACGCAACTGATCGGCTCGAACGGCTGGCCGCTGTCGCCGAAGGACGTGAGCGTGTGGCAAGCCATGGGCCTGACTTGGGGCCGCGATTCGGTGGGACCGGGTGTGCTGCCTCCGCCTAGCGACGATGAAGTCGAAGTCGACAAAACAGGCACCGGCTTTGCGTTCGATCTGCCGGCCATTATCGCGCGGAACAATCGCAACGGCATCAACTCGCTGCTTCTCCTTGCCTATACGCCGGTATGGAACGCCTCTCGTACAGGCGATGACAAATCGGCCCCGAAAGATGTTCGGTACTGGGAGCGCTACGTGGAGGCAGTGGTTCGCAAGTACTCGGCACCGCCCTATCACCTCAAATACTTCCAGATATGGAATGAAGCCGCTGGCCCCCTGACGGGGGGCGCGCCTCAAGCGACGTTTTGGCATGGGCCGAATTTCGACGGTGACCGCCATTCGGGACCCTATGCGCGTGCGATGCAGGACTACGTGGACCGCATCCACATTCCCGCCGCGCAAATCATTCGCAAGTATGACGCTTACGTGGTTTATGGCGGGTGGCCCGACCAGGGCGGCTTGAGCCATTATTTCGAGTGGCTCGAATACCGAAGCTCGGTACATGGGGCTCGCATGCTCGACTGGATCGACTATCTGGACATTCACTACCTGGGCATCCCGCAGATGGATGCGCTCTACCAACGCTACGTCGCCAACGGCGATGCCCGCGGAATATGGCAGACCGAGATCGGGGACCGGTACATGGAAGACCCCCACTTTCTCCCGACGTACCTCTTCGAGCTCGCCGTCTGGGCGCTCGGACGAAATTGGAACGAGGACAACAAGTACGTGACGATGGTCTATCACTGGGACGGCTTCGAGCCGTTCCGGCTGACGCACCGCGGACCACCGCGAACGTACAATGCGTCGGGCAGTTCGCTGATCGTGTTGCATAGAACCGTTTCGGGCGCGCTCTCTCCGTGTCGAATTTCGTTTCGATCCGATTCCGATTCGCACGTCCGCGCGTTGTGTTCGGACGACGCAATCGTGCTGCAAGTTACCGCTGCACCGGGCTGGCGCACCGTGTACCTCGACGACCTGCCCGCGGTCGGGTCGAGCCGATTTCGAATCGCATTGATCGACGCCATAACCGGGACGCGCAGCCCAAAGGAGAGCTTGGTGTCCGGCTGGGAGCGAAACGCCTTATCGATTCGCTTCATGGTGCCGGAATCGACCAATGGTCCGCCCGACGAGGCGCCGCGTCATCTCGCGTATCTCGTGCTGACTCCCGTTGCGTAGCGACGACCATGGCCCTCGAAAAAATGATCGTCCCTGGCGGTGAGTGTCGGTTCATCGACGACGCGGAGCCGCGCTACCGCACGGACATTGCCGTTGCGGCGCGCGATGTCGTCGCGATGGCGGCGCTCGTGAAGGAGTGAGTGAGATGGCGTATGTTTCGTTGATTGCGTTGTTTCTCACAGTGACGAACTTCGTGCCCATCAGTGCGATCGGTTTCGCTCCGATGGTCTTATGTGCGTGGCGATTCTATGGGCGAACCTATCCGGCCTTTGTCACGTCGCTATCGCTCTTTGCGGGCTATGCGCTACTTTCCACGCTCATCTACGATCCCGCCTCGCTCGTCAATTTCGACTTCTATCGGCGCGACGGCAATTTCTTCGTCTCCTACGCGCCGATATTGGCTGGGTGTGTGTACAACCATCGCTGGAACGTGAACAAGCTGCTAACCTGCTTTTTCGTGTTTGCGGTCCTGGCGAACGTTCCGCCGTATGCGTCGTACCTCGTGCATCACGGCTTGCTTTCCCCGCTCGAAAACGCCGGTGAGACGTTTGGCAGCTACTTCATCGCACGCAACGCCGCGGGCGGCTTTCTGGCGATGGTCTTTTGTCTCGGGCTGGCGTGCTACCTGAACAAAAGCAGCTGGTCGCTTCTTGCCGTGCTGGCGCTCAATGCCGCCATGTTGGTGTCGACATACAGCCGAGGGTCCATGCTCGGCGTTCTGGTGGTGCTCCCGTACGTCGTCTTCGGTAGAAAGCGCTGGATGCTGGTTTCGTTGATCGTTGGGGTGATCGCCATATCGCTTGCCGTCGCGGCCTATCACACCAGGCCATCGGTCGACTACTTCGGATTTCCCTTCGACATCGCGAATCCCGATGAAAAGGTCGCCAACCTCGATATCCGCTACGAATGGCTATGGCCGCGAGCGCTGGCCTATTTCAGTCATAGTCCCGTGTTCGGCTTGGGCTTCGGCTCGTTCGACGACCATATCGCGCGTGTCATCGACTATTTCGGATTGTTCGGCCAGCCACTCGAGGTAGAGATCGTTCACTCGGATTCGCACGCGCATAACTCCTATTTGAACATTCTCGCGGAGCTGGGCGTGGTCGGCCTCATGCTCATGATGCGTTTCATGTGGCAACTCATCGCCTGGGCTTCCGACGGTGCAACGAAGGCCTGGAGAGAGGGGGCAACGGACTACGTGGGATATCTGTTCGTCGAGCTTTCTGCCGTATGCCTGATTGCAATGTCCTGCTCGGAACACCGACTGACATCGCCGTCGAACGTACTGATCATGTCGCTCGCCGTGTCGTTGTTGTTGGCATCGCGCGCACCACGAGTCGCGCAGTCGTGGCGACGTACGGCCACGAGCATCCGCGCATGAGCACGGGCCAGTAGTTGTCTACTCTCGGTGGCAACAGTGCGGAATCTTGCTAAAGCCGGCGAGCATCACGCCCGCGGCCGGGCGTGATTTCAGGCTGGCAGGCGTCACTCCTTATAAGCCATAAGCGTGCACCACGTGGTCGCTTCCGGCGACGAAGAGCTGCCCGTTCACGACCATCGGCGACGCGAAGTTGCCCTCGCCGCTTTGCACCGGCGTGTAGTGGTCTTGGAAGAGAATCGCTCCGTTCGTCGCGTCGACCGCAAACACGTCGTTACCCATTCCGTCGGCGTAATACACCACACCGTTGGCCGCGACCGGCGGAATAGCCGGATTGAACGTGGGGCTGTTCACGCCGACTAGCGTTTGCCAGACGGGTGTGGGGTTCACCTTACAGCTGCTCGTGATGGACAGTGCCATGAGCCCGTGTTTGTACAAGTTGTTGCTGCCTGAGCCGGACGGAGATACGACGTAAAGCTGATTGAGCACGGGATCGAACGCAGGCAGGCCTATGTTGCTGCCGTCGGACGAAGGTAGCGCAATCGTCAACGTTTGAATCGGACCTTGCTGCTGGATGGTTGCCCGATTATAGATGTACAGGTTGCCGGACTTATTGTAGGCAGCGAGCATCGTCGGGCAGTTGGGGCGCTGGAACAGCAATGCCGTGGCACCAAAATCGGCGTCCTCGTTCGGCGTGGGAGTGAGCGGCGAGTTCGCCGCGGCCACGGCCAGCGTCGGCGTGAGCTTCACGACATGTTCCGCGAACCCGGCGTTCTCGGGAGTGGCGAATGCGTTGCCTGTGAGCGCATAGACGACTGTCCCGTCCGGAGGAATCGATACGCCTCCCGCACCCCAGACGCCGCCCCCGTTCGGCCCGCTTGCACCGTCCGGATACCAGCGTTGCAAGATGCTGGCGGGGTTGCTCGTCGTCGCGTGAACGACCTGTCCGTGGTAGGGCTGCGTATCGCAGGGGTCGCCCGCCGTCGCAACGTATATCGACGAACTGTCGGGACTCAGTGTCAAGGCGCCGTAGACCATCGTTCTCGGCGAGGCATTTGCCGCATCGAGAAGAGGCAGGTTGAAGCCCGGGAGATCGGCGCCGGTCGAGAGATCGTACGCATGCAGATAGCCTTTGCCGCTCGCGACGAAGATTCGGTTGTTGGGATGGTCGATGACCGGTGTTCCTTGCACGCCGATCTTGCCCTGGAACAAGCCGCTACAGGTGGACGACAAAACAGCTTGAGGAATGGGGGCGCTCTTCCAAACGACCGCTCCCGTGTTGGCATTCAGCGCCCAGGTGGTGTTTCCCTCGGTGGCAACAATGACGAGGTCGGTCAGCACGCCATTGATCGACACGCCGGTAGCCAATACCGGCTGTGTCAGGATGGCGCCATCGAGGACAGGCGACGTCCAGTGTACTTTCATCGTCGTTTGACTCACGCTGGTCGGGCTCAACACCGTCTCAACGGGGTTATACCCGGTCCGCTGCCGGTTCATGCCAAACGTCGGCCAGTCCGTCGAGGTAAACGTTGAGGCCGCGGCGGCTCCAGGTGTTTGCGCGGCCGTGGCGGCGGTCACGGGATCGGGAGCATGGTACGGTGTATCCACCGACGGCCCCGAATCGTCGCGGAATCGGTTGGGATCGATTTTGTCCCCCCCGTTCTGTTTGTCGACATCCGATCCATCGAGCGCGCTGGCAGGCGGGAGTTTGGGTCCGACGCCGAACGGGTGTGCACCATGAGGGAACGGAAACGGTACGTTTGCCGACGCTTGGCCCGCTATCGCGAGACCCGGCGCGGACGCCGCGGCCGGTGCCGCGTTCGAGCTTTGCGCTTGCGCGCCGGAGCCGGCTATGCCGGCGAGGACCGACGCGACAATTAGTCGAGCAGCACTGTTGCTGTTGCGTGCGTTAGTCATGAAGCCACCTCTTGAACGTCAAGATATCGCATTAACATTGGGAAGACGGCAAAATCGGCGACTTTTAGCCGCGATGTGCTGACGGAGACGCACGTTTGCAAACGTGGGTTTAATCCTAGGCGATAAAAAACTAAGTTCAAGAAAAGTCGCTTGCGCGCTAACACTTGGCGAACCGAGAATTGTCCCTATTGAGTAACGCAATGCTCGTACTGCGCTGGCGCTCCCTGCCAGCGTTGTTGTCAGCGTTATGCAAGGCTTTGGTTTTATCAGTCGATTGAATATGATCGCGGGCTTTCTCACTTGGCTAATGATTGCATTCGGGCATCTCGCCAAAAGCGACTTCCGCGCTATTTCGATCGTACCTTTGGTTTTGATCGGGTTATTACGGAGATAAAGAGCCGTCAGGCGCTGCTTGGCAGACGCATAGATAACCGCGGATGTCCGCATGTGCTCGAGTCATGACTCCCCAAGCGTCTTTTTCCAATCGGTCGGCCTGACTGTATCGAACTGCCTGCGCCCGACCGCTTGCTCGAAGTAACGAACGTACAGCAAGATGACGCTAAGACGGCGATCGCCGAAGACCAGCACACGAGCGAGCCTTCTGGCGAAGAGCGACGCCGCCCAAATCGGCGCGGGACCGCGATGCCGAAACACCATATGCACATAGTTGCGCAGTCCACATGCATACTTCCACTGCGTCGCCGCTGGCATGCGCCTGCTCGTGAACCACGCGCGCAAAGACCGGCGGCTCTCCGTCAAATCGCGGTTTTCACCGTCCTTGTGGGTCATGTGCGAGGCAGTCACGCAGCGCAGCTCGCCGATGCGGCTCAGACGAGCCGTGTATTCGACGTCGTCGTTCCAGAGAAAATATTCCTGGGACGGAAAGCCGACCCGTCGAACCGCATCGTCTCGGATGCAGGCACCGACGAACGACATGTAGTCGGTCTTGAAGGAAGCGGCGGCATGGTGCTCAGCCGTCGGCGCGATCAGTCGCATTCGCTCGTCGAAGGTGCCCTGGTGCCAGAGCTGCGTGCGTCGATCGATGCCCCGCACTGAGCCGCACAGTGCGACAACGCCTGCCCGGGCGGCGTCGTCCGACACCATCAGTTTTTCGAGCGCATCGGGCATCGGCTCAGCGTCGTCGTCCATGAGCCAATACCAATCGAAGCCCTTCGCCGCCGCGGCGCGCAGACCCGTCGCAAACCCGCCGGCGCCGCCGATGTTGCTCTCCGTCAAAAAGACGACAACCCTGTCGTGCTTCGCTTCGACGGCAGCCAGATATTCGCGTGAGCCGTCATTGCTGCCGTTGTCGACGACGAAAATGGCATCCAGTGGCCATGTTTGGGCGAGGAGCGCCTCGATGCATTCTTGCAGCAACGCTCGTCGATTGAACGAAACGACGATGGCTGCAACGCTGGCCGGTTTCATAACGTCAGATCCTCCGCGGCTTTCAGCGCGGCGCCCACAACCTGGTCCATATTGTAATAACGGTATTGCGCGAGTCTCCCCACGAACGTGACATCGGGCGTGGCCTCCGCGAGCTCGCTATAGCGCTTGAAAAGCGCCTCGTTCTCGGGCCGGGGAATGGGATAGTACGGCTCGCCCTCCGCCCGCGGATACTCCCTCACGATCGACGTGCCGCTATGGCGCTGACCGGTCAGATGCTTGAATTCCGTGATCCGCGTGTATTCGTGATCGTTGGGGTAGTTGACCGTCCCGGTCAGCTGGAATCGGCCTACGTTGCTCAGATGTTCGTGCTCAAACGCTAAGCTGCGGTAAGGAAGTTTGCCGAAGCGGAAATCGAAGTATGCATCGATGGGCCCCGTATAGACCGTATGCTGACGCTCGACGACCGACCTGATGGCGTGGAAATCCTCCGATAGTCGCAACTCGATGTTCGGGCTCGCGAGCATTCTCTCGAACATCGATGAGTAACCTTGGGCGGGCATGAACTGGAATGCATCGGTGAAGTAACGGTCGTCGTCGTTGGCGCGGGTCGGTATCCGTGCCGCCACTCCGGCCGATAGTTCGGACAAGTCGAGTCCCCACTGCTTTCGTGTGTAGCCGCGGAAGAATTTCTCGCACAGGTCTCGGCCGACGCTGCTCAGCACGACGTCTTCGCTCGTCGTGACGCGATCTCGCGGCTCTCTCACCGATTCGAGATACGCCGTCACGGCCTGCTCATCGAGATCGAGGTCGTATAGCTTGTTGATCGTTGTCCGGTTAATGGGGATCGGATAAAGCGTTCCGTCCACGCAAGCGAGCACACGATGCTCGTAGAAACGCCAGTCGGTGAAATTCGAAAGGTACTCGAAGATGCGCTTGCTGGAAGTATGGAAAATATGGGGCCCGTAAGGATGAATCATCACGCCGTTTTTGTCGTGACAATCGAATGCATTTCCGCCGATATGGCTCCTTTTGTCGATGATGAGCACTCGCTTGCCCGCAGCGGCGAGACGCTCCGCGCAGACGGCGCCCGCAAAACCAGCGCCCACGATCAAGACGTCGTATTTCATCTGCTTGCGTCCTATAAATGGAAAACGCGATCAGCGCGGCGCGCCAGTTTCGGCGCCACTGCTAGCGTAGTTCACCAGCGGCCATGATCAAAATTCGGCAAACGCGAGTCGCATAGTTTTGTTGCGTAACTAACGCAGCCGGCGGATGCGGGCAGGGTATTGGCGCTCCGCCGCAGGATTGCCGATGTAATCGCGGGGCGTATTCTTATGCCTGAGGCGTTTCGTTTTCGTTATAAGTAAGGCGAATTCGAAGCTCACCGGATTTTTCGTTCACCGACGGCTACAGCCAGACACTAAACCGTGTGCCCGTCTTTAGCACGTTGACCGTCAATCGCCATTGGTGTGCAACCGCGATCTCCCGGCATATCGCGAGGCCGAGGCCTGCCCCGTCGTATTGGGACTCCGGCGCTCGCCAGAATCGATCAAAGAGGAACGGCAGATGTTCGAGCCGGATGCCGGGCCCTTCGTCCTCGACCCGGATCGACGCCTGCTCGATCGTCAGTACGACCACGCCGCTCACCGGCGAAACGTTGATCGCGTTTTCGACGAGATTCTTTAGGAGAACGAAGAGCGCGCTGCGATCCGCCCATACGTGCGGCTGCGTGTCGCTCGCTTCCACATGGAGTGTCACCTGCTTCGAATTGGCCTTGCCGTCCAAATAGTCGACGACTTCCCGCGCGACTTCGACGCTGCTTACCTGATCGAAGCAGTAGTTCTGTGCTTCGCATTCACGCTTCCCTCAGCATGAAGCCGGCCCCGCGTATATTCGTGAGCCGCGTCGTTGCACCGATCGACGTCAGCTTTTTGCGAAGGCGGTGCACCGTCACTTCGAGTGCGTTCGGCGTCACCGCTTCGCCCAGGCCCCAGGCTGCGTGCTCGAGTATCGAGTGCCGCACGGTCCGGCCCGCCGCCTCTATGAGGCATAGCATGACTTGGAGTTCGGCGGGCGCGAGCAGGATTGTTCGGCCGTCACAGGTCATCGTGCGTTGCAGCGGGTCCACCGCGATGTCGGCGAACGATGCGATGAGCGTAGCAAGTACAGCGGGCCGGCGCATCAGCGTGCGCACGCGCGCAACGAGCTCGCTCATTTCGAACGGCTTGGTCACGTAGTCCTCCGCGCCGCTTTCAAGGCCGTCGATGCGGTCATGCAGCGCATCGCGCGCAGTCAGCATCAGGCAAGGTGTCATTCGTCCCGCCGCGCGCAAGGTCCGCAAAAACGCGAGACCGTCTCCATCCGGCAGGCAGCGGTCGATGATGAGGCGAGGCGCTCGTGATCGAAAAGCGCGAACTGCCCGCGCAGTGCGAGGCTGACGCCGCTCCAACTCCCGACCTTCAAATCGATCGTCGTGCCGAGTATGTGCACCCATTTATCGTCGAAGTAGAGTAGTGGAATGGGCGATACCTTGCTGCCATACCCCTTATACGGCGACTGCTCGATACCGACTCCCGCGCCAAGGCCCCAATGTGTCACATTCGTGGCGTTGTTCAAGATGGCCAAACCCGTACCGTCTGCTTCGGCCTGACCGGCGCCTTCGCCTTCAGCCCACGTCGGGGCCGACAATGACAGAAAGCAAACGAATAGCAACAACGACTGGCGTTCGCGGCCGGGCGATTTTTTCACGATCATTTTCCTGGGAGGGCGGTGGACAAAGCGACGCAGAATTTAAAGCCGATCGACTTACCGCTCACTTACTGGCCAAAAAGTTTCCCAGCCGCCAGGCGGCGATCGGCGACGACAGGTGAGGTGGCGCGCACTCGGCCCAAGCGACGCGCACACTGTTCACGAACGATGTCCATCGACTACAGTGACGACTGGTATTTGCAAACCGGAGCAACGGCGATGAATCGAGCAGATCAGAAAGCCCGTGCCGAAATCCGCATCGGAGTCGGCGGATGGACGTACGAACCTTGGCGCGGGCCGTTTTACCCGGAGGGTCTTGCGCAAAAGCGCGAGCTCGAATTCGCGAGCCGCAAGCTGACTTCGATCGAAATAAACGGCACCTTCTACGGCACGCAAAAGCCCGAGACGTTTGCGAAGTGGCACGACGAAACGCCCGACGACTTCGTGTTTGCGGTCAAAGCGCCGCGCTTCACCACTCATCGGCGCGTGCTCGGCGAAGCCGGCGATTCGATCGAGCGCTTTCTCTCGAGCGGCGTAATGGAGCTCAAGAAGAAGCTTGGCCCGATCAATTGGCAGTTTGCCCCGACGAAGCAATTCGATGCCGAGGATTTCGAAGCATTCCTGCGATTGCTGCCCGATCGTGTCGACGGCCAGCCGGTTCGTCATGCCGTCGAAGTGCGGCATCCGACTTTTCGCAGCGCCGAGTTCGTCGCGCTGGCCCGCGAGCATGGCGTGGCCGTGGTGGTGGCGGGCGACAGCAAGTATCCGCAGATCGCCGACCTGACGGCGCCTTTCGTCTACGCGCGAATCATGGGCACACGAGAATCCGAGCGCTGCGGATACTCAGAGAGCGAGCTCGACGTTTGGGCCGACCATATCCGGCATTGGGCCTCCGGCAGCGCGCCGACGGGGCTCGAAACCGTCGCCGAACCCAACGAAGGACATCGAGCGAAGAAGTCGGCACGGGATGTCTACCTTTACGTGATCAGCGGCTTCAAAGCACACAATCCGTTGGCGAGCATGGCGCTCATCGAGCGCGTCGGCCGAACGGGTGCGAGCGGCAGTGCGTGAGAAGCACGAATCAATAGGGCGCTCGCCTGCTCAACTCAGGTATTGTCCCGCGCGCTTCTTCAATACAGTGGTGAACTCGTCGAGCAAGCCGATCGAGAGCCGCCAGCTCTGCCAGTAAAGATCGATATCGAGGTGCCGGCCTGGCAGCAATTCCACGAGATCGCCGGCCGCGAGCGGCGCGGCAATCGTCTGCGCCGGACACATCCCCCAGCCAAGACCCGTCATGCAGGCGCGCAAAAAACCGCTGACGTGCGGTACCCAGTTCACGGGCGGATCGACCTGCGCGCGCGTGATGCGGCGCATGAAGCGCGTCTGCAAAGCGTCCTTCGCGTT
This sequence comes from Trinickia symbiotica, assembly GCF_002934455.1. Taxonomy (GTDB): domain Bacteria; phylum Pseudomonadota; class Gammaproteobacteria; order Burkholderiales; family Burkholderiaceae; genus Trinickia; species Trinickia symbiotica. The sequence goes on from NZ_PTIR01000012.1 coordinate 106,975, forward strand.
GAAGACGACACAAGGCGCGCGACGCAACGCTTCGCGATTCACGCCGTCGGCGAAATACCGCTCGAAAAACGCCGGCGCACAGACGGCCAGATAGCGCATCGTGCCGAGCCGCGTCGAGCGGCAACCCTGTACCGGCTCTGCCTGCGTCGTCACGGCGCCTTGCACGCTGCCATCGCGAATGCGCTGCGCCGTGTAATCCTGATCGTCGATCACGATATCGAGCAAGACCTGTCGCTCGACGCAGAACGCCGATGCCGCCTCGACGAACCAGCTGCCGACGCTGTCGTCGTTCACTGCCACACGCAGCGTCGGCCAGACGTCGGCGAGCGCGGCGCCGCCCGGCATCAGCGGCATGCGTCCCGTCAGCTCCGCCTCGAGCAAGCGGACACGCTCCGTATGGCGACACAGTAGCGCACCCGAAGCGGTGGCCACGCACGGCTGGCCCCGTTTCACGAGCACGCTGCCGATGCGCTCCTCGAGCAGCTTGACACGCTGCGAAATCGCGGAAGGCGTGACGTTGAGTTCGCTCGCGGCGCGATCGAACGAGCCATGTCGGACGACGGCGGCAAGCGCATCGAGCAGAGCGTAGTCGAACATTAGCGCTTCTTAATCTCGTTTAAGAAAATTAGCTTCTCTAACTATCGTACGAGACGGCAGACTACGCGCATTCGCATCGCTCGTCCATCCTTACCGCATCGCTCGATCTCATGAACTGGACTGCTTTCTCGCACGGCGCCGCCCTTTCGGCATCATTGATCGTCACCATCGGCGCGCAGAACGCTTTCGTGCTGCGCCAGGGCATCATGCGCTCGCATATCGGCAAAATCGTGGCGATTTGCAGCCTCTCCGACTTCGTTCTGATCGCTGCCGGCGTCGGCGGCGCATCGGCGCTTGCCGCCCGCTATCCGAGGTTCGTCGAGTTCATCCTTTATGCGGGCCTCGCCTATCTCGCCTGGTTCGGGCTCTCGGCGTTGCGGCGCGCGTTGCGATCGGGGCATGCGGTCATGGACGTCGACGCATCGCAAACGCGCGGCAACGCGGCTCTGGGGGGCGGCCAAACCGCGTGGTCCGTCGTGCTGATGACACTTGCGTTCACGTGGCTCAATCCGCACGTCTATGTCGACGTCGTCCTGCTGATCGGCACGGCGGGTGCGCGTGAGCCCGAGGGAGCGCGAAAATCGTTCGCGCTCGGGGCAATGGTGGTGAGTCCGATCTGGTTCGCCGGCCTCGGATACGGTGCGCAATTGCTCGCGCCATTGTTTCGCAAGGCGACGGCGTGGCGCCTGCTCGACGGCGCGATCGGCAGCATGGTGTTGCTCGTGGCGGCTGCACAATTGCGTTGACGATCGGCGGCCCGCTTCGATCGAGCGATCACCAGGCATCCGCCCCGAAAGCTTTCAACTAGCCTTCACTTGAATTCACTTGAAAACCGCATCCCGCGTGGTATATATGTGGCCGCGCAGCGACATGCATTGCGCAGACAGTCGTCTTTAATTCCGGGGGCGCGGTCATGAAAATCGTGGGCTATTGTGCGCTTTGGGCGGTCGCCCTTGCGCTACTGATCGCGATGTGCGCGATCTTGCGCGACAGCATCATCAGGCATGACATCAGTGTGCGGGGCCAGGCGCCCGACAGCGGCATTCGATCGACCATGACCGCCGCCGCGCCGAGCATTTCCACGAAGCAGTAAGCAACTTCTTCTCGAATTGCGCCCCAGGCGCCGTCGCTCAAACCGCACCGACGATCGTATCGCCATCAACACGAACGCGTTGGCCAACGGCGAGATTGGGCTGCTGGTGATAGGTCATCGTGCGGACGGAGCCGTCTCCCATTCGCACGCTGACTTCGTAGTCCGTCTCGCTGCGCAAGTGTTGCTCGACCACGTTACCGGCAACGCCACCGCCCAATGCACCGATGATCGTCGCGGCGGTACGTCCGTTGCCGCGCCCGACCTGGTTGCCGAGCAGCCCGCCGGCTACGGCGCCTCCGACCGCGCCTAAACCCGTACCATGACCCTGCTGCGTGACGGGCGTGATCGCCTCCACCGTTCCCACGTTGCGGTCGACCGCGGCCTGCTGCTGCCCCTCACCCGTATACCGCGGTTCGACGCGCGCAGGGCGAGTCGCGACGCGCGGACGAGTCGGCGCATGCGGCTCGACCTGGACGGCGCCTTGTTGGACCGGCAGAGCCACGGGTGCCGAAGCGGCCTGGGCAATAACCGCTTGAGCCGAAGGATTGTCGTTGCCGTGCGCTTTCGGCAGGATGCCGGTCATTGCGGCCACTGCAACGGCACTGGCGACGATGACGGCGCCGGCCGCCGTCGCCACGAGAGGATGAATACGGTTGGATTGCTGCGTTGTCGTTTCCATTGCGATCTCCAAGCGGTGGTACATCTTTATCGTTGGATCGCAGTGTGCTTCAGCAAAGGATCGGAATCTTTATCGAGTTGTAACGCCGTGTGTTTTCCGCGTGGTGACGTCGACGATGTAATTCGCTCGATCTCTGTCGAAGGTCGGTCGTCAGTGCGACCGGCGCGTGATCGTCAACCGCGGCCAGCTCACTATATCCGGCGTTTCTCATCGCATCTTTTACCAGCAGTTACAAACGACGGCTTTGACGTTCCCGACAGTTTTTATCGCAACGCTCGCGCGTCGTGTCATTCGATTACGGTGGCGGAAGGCGATCTGCCACGAGACGGCTCAAATAGCGATAGTCGCGCAGCAAGGCTCGGTGCCCCTTGCCCCATGCCGACAGAAAGCGGAACAGATGCGGCCCCGACGACACCGCTTTTTTAGCCCCCCAGACGAAGCCGAGGAACTCATACGAGAGCGCGCGAAGCGGCCTCGGATTCGCGATCATCGCATCGAACAGGTTGACGTAGATGTGCGAGCTTTGATGCTCGACGCCGTAGCTCACGTGCTCATGATCGTGTACCGCGCGTGCACCGGGCTCGAACAACAGCTTGACGCCGCTGCTGCGCCATAGCGCTCCCATGAAACGGTCATCGGATGTGCGGATACCCTCGTTCCAGGGTTTCGCGAGTGCAAGCTTGCGTGCGTAGATGAAAAACGCGCCGATCAGGAAATCGGGAGACTCGCCGGGACGCGCGGCCCGTCCATATCCGATCGAACGCATGACGACCGGGCTGCTCCATGAGTCGCCCCACTGGACGCTTCCAGCAACGACGCGATGGCCCGAGGCAGCCTCGTAAGCCTCAAAAAGCCGTTGAATCGCATCGGGCTCGACACGGATATCGTCGTCGACATTGACGATGAGGTCGGTATCGGCGGAGCGCGCGCAGAAATTCCGCGCGGCGGCGACGTTCTTGCCATCGTGAAAGCGAAGTTTGACGAAGTCGTGTTGGCTGCAGACGTCGACAACTTTCGCTTGCAAATCTCGATCGGGAGTTGAATCGCAGACGACGACGTCAAATGGCATCCGCGATCGTGCGACCGAGAGCGCCGCCAGACAGCGCTGCAACTTCTCAGGGCGATTGCGTGTGGGAATCACCACGCTGACGGTCGTCATACCTTCCTCCGCGGTCGTTGAATCGATTGCCCCAATACCCGCGTCACATTAACCGTTCAAAAAGCCACAAAAAATCCCAATCGGCGAACCTGCCCATCGCTAACCGAGCATGCGGCCAGCACGGGCAATGGCCACGGGTCCGATTTCGTGGGCGTGTTGTCCGCCTGTCTAACAATGAAGGCCAGTGTCAGCGTCTTTCGGTAATAGGAAAGGGGGTGTAGCTTTTAAGCTACACTGTCGTATGTTATCTGACAGAGAAGGAAGGCATCGATGAGCAAGCGTAAGGGCGCGGTGTCTCACCATGATAGAGAAGTCGCCGAGCTTCGAGCGGATCGTGAATTGGCCGTCGAATATTTGAAGGCGGCGATGGAAGGACTTGACGACCCCGACGAACGCGGCGGCGCGCTGCTAGCGCTGCGTGCGATTGCCGAAGCCTATGGCGGCCTCGGGGCCGTTGCGGCACACGCGGGGATAAGTCGGGAAACGCTTTACCGAACGCTTTCGCCCAAAGGTAACCCGACCTTGAAGACCCTGATTGCCGTATTGAAGACGGTCGGAATGAGGCTTTCCGTGGAGCCGGACCACGCCCCAACATAGCCTGTGCGTCCGAGATGACCGCGGGTTCACCCCCCCGCCACCCCCTGCGTATTGACATAAAGCGCATAGACCGACTGACACGAAGCCATGAACAATCGGTTGCGCTTGAGGCCGCCGAAACAGAGATTCGCGCAGCGCTCGGGCAGCGCGATACGCCCGATCAGCTTGCCCCGCGGCGATACGATCATCACGCCGTCGAGCTCGTCGCTGCCCATCCCCCATCCGCACCAGAGATTGCCGTGGATGTCGCAGCGCAATCCGTCGATCGTGCCGGCGCCCGCATCGAGAAAGACTTGGCCGTTCGAGATCGTCTTGCCATCGGGCGCCACGTCGTAAACCAGTATCTTGCGATTGGGCTTGCCACGCGATTCGATGATGTAGAGCTGACTCTCGTCCGGCGAAAAGCACAGCCCGTTGGGCCCCAAAACGTCGCCCGCTACGACACTGGCCTCCCCCGTCGCCGCATCGACGCGGTAGACGTTTTGCGGCAATTGCGGCTCGGCCTTGTGCCCTTCGTAGTGCCCGAGAATACCGAACGGTGGATCGGTGAACCAGATCGAGCCGTCCGACTTCACCACGACGTCGTTCGGCGAGTTCAACGGCTTGCCGTCGATGCTGTCGAGAACAACGGTGATCGACCCGTCATACTCCGTCCGCGTCACGCGCCGGCCACCATGCTCGCATGTTACGAGGCGCCCCTGGCGATCGCGCGTATTGCCGTTCGCAAAATTGGAAGGACTCCTGAATAAGCTCACCGCACCGGTTTCTTCCTCCCACTTCATGATGCGGTTGTTCGGAATGTCGCTCCAGAGCAGGTAACGACCGTCACCGAACCAAACGGGGCCTTCGCACCAGCGAAAACCCGTCGCGATGCGCTCGACCGCCGCGGCGGGCAGCCTGAACTGCTCGAATTCAGGATCGAACACCTGAACCCGCGGATCGGGATAACGCTCGCTCTGTTGCCACATCGGATCACGCCCTCGCTCATAGAAAAACCAACCACCGGCACAGGTTATCGCCCGCTTCGCTTGCGGCTCACTATAAAAGTGGATACGATCGACGTCAACATTATCGATAATCTTGTTGACAATGCCATGAGCAAATCGGTGAAAGACGCTGGGCTCAAGAAAGGGTTGACGAGCTATGGCGACGAGGGCTTCTCGCTCTTCTTGCGCAAAGCGTTCATCAAGGGCGCCGGCTACACGGACGATGCGCTCTCGCGCCCGATCGTCGCGATCGCCAACACGAGTAGCGCATACAACCCGTGCCACGGGAATGCGCCGCAGCTCATTGAAGCCATCAAGCGCGGCGTGATGCTGGCGGGTGGCTTGCCCGTCGAATTCCCGACGATCTCAATTGCGGAGAGCTTCTCGCATCCGACGAGCATGTATCTGCGCAATTTGATGTCGATCGATACCGAGGAAATGATTCGCGCGCAGCCGATGGATGCCGTCGTGCTCATCGGCGGTTGCGACAAGACGGTGCCCGCGCAGTTGATGGGTGCGGCAGCGGCGGGCGTGCCGGCCATTCAGCTCGTCACCGGAGCGATGCTGACGGGTTCGCATCGCGGCGAACGGGTTGGCGCGTGTACCGATTGCCGCCGCTTCTGGGCGCGTTTTCGCGGCGAGGAAATCGACGCGCGCGAAATCGACGACGTGAACGACCAACTCGTACCGACAGTCGGAACCTGTTCAGTGATGGGCACGGCCAGCACGATGGCCTGCCTCGCGGAGGCGCTGGGCATCATGTTGCCGGGCGGCGCAAGCGCACCCGCCGTCACAGCAGACCGCATCCGCATCGCCGAGCGCACCGGCGCGACAGCCGTCGCGATGATCGAAAGAAAGCTGACGCCCGAGCGGATTCTCACGCTTGATGCGTTCGAGAATGCATTGCGCGTGCTCCTGGCCGTCGGCGGTTCGACGAACGGCATCATCCACCTGACGGCGATCGCGGGGCGTCTCGGCATCGAGATCGACCTCGACGAAGTGGACGGGATGGCGCGGGAGACGCCCGTGCTCGTCGATCTGAAGCCGTCCGGCGAGCACTACATGGAGGACCTGCATAAAGCGGGCGGTCTGACGACCGTGCTGCGCGAGCTGAAACCGCTCCTCAAGCTCGATGCATTGACCGTAACGGGGCGTACGCTCGGCGAAGAGCTCGAGGCCGCGCCGGCAAGCTTTGCGCAACGCGTCGTGCGCCCCTTCGATCGGCCGATCTATCCGCAAGGCGGCATCGCGGTGCTGCGCGGCAATCTCGCGCCGGGCGGCGCGATCATCAAGCAATCGGCCGCGAACCCAGTACTGATGGAGCACGAGGGACGCGCCGTCGTCTTCGAGGACGCGGAAGATCTGGCGCGCCGCATCGACGATCCGGCGCTCGATGTGGAAGCCGACGATGTGTTGGTCCTCAAGAACATCGGCCCCGTCGGAGCGCCTGGCATGCCCGAAGCCGGGTACATCCCAATCCCGAAGAAGCTCGCGAAGCTCGGTGTGAAGGACATGGTGCGCATCTCAGACGGCCGCATGAGCGGGACTGCCGCCGGGACGATCGTGCTGCACGTCACCCCGGAATCGGCGATCGGCGGCCCGCTCGCGCTCGTGCGATCGGGCGACAGGATCCGGCTCAGCGTTTCGCGCCGCTCGATCGACATGCTCGTCGACGATGCCGAGTTGCGGCGCCGCGCCGAAGCGGCATCGCCGTATGTCGTCGCACCTGACGAGCGCGGCTATCGCAAGCTGTTTCTGACGTCGATTTTGCAAGCCGACAAAGGTTGCGACTTCGACTTCCTGCGGGCGCCCGAAACGACCGCAAAAGTACCGAGGCCACGCGGCTGAGATCAGCGAACCGCCCGAGAACCATGGACAGCCCTCCCCTCTCTGCACGATCGAATCGTTCGACCAGCGCGGCCTCGGGCCCGGCCGCAATGCGCGATCGCGATGTCGAATCCAACATCGAACGTGTCTCCGACCTTCTCGAAGAAGAGATCGTGCTCGGCATGCTGCATCCGCGCGAACGGCTCGTCGAAGACGACCTGTGCGACCGCTTCACGCTGAAGCGGCACGTCGTGCGCCAGGTGCTCGTCGAACTCGAGCGACGCGGCCTGGTCGAGCGGCGCAGGAATGTCGGTGCTCTCGTCAAGTCGTACTCGCCGCGCGAAGTGCACGAGCTGTACGCCGTGCGCGAGATCCTCGAGACGAACGCGGCCGCACGCATTGCGCTGCCCGTTGCGCACGAGCGACTCCAGGAGCTGACTGATATCCAGCGTGCACACGACGCGGCAGCGATGGCTGGCGACTCACGCGCTCTGTTCCGCGCAAACATGGCGTTTCATCGTGCATTGTTTGCGCTATGTGACAACACAGCGCTGACGGAGGCGATCGGCGAATACGCACGCCGCACGCATGCAATTCGTTCGGCGTCTTTACTATTTGCTCACCACGTTGAGAAGGCGGGCTCCGAACACCATCAAATGCTCGAAGCGCTGGTGTCGCGGGATCGGCAAGCGCTTGTCGAGTTATGCCGAAACCATCTCGCGCCGTCCCGCGACGCCTACATCGAGGCCCACGTGCGCCGCTTCGGCGCATCCGAAACCATTACCCCCACGTAACGTCCGGCATGCGTTGCGGATCGGTTCATACTATTGCGATCCCGTGACTAAACACCGCAGTCGCATAAGCAACGATCATGAGCAAGTCTCTGCCTCTGGCCGCGCTGCATACCTTCGTCGAAGTCGCAAAGCTTGGCAGCATGAAGCGCGCGGCCGAGGCGCTGTACGTTTCCCCTGGCGCGATCAGCCAGCAGATCAAGAATCTCGAAGATCGGCTGGCGGTTCGGCTCTTTACGCGCACGAACCGCGAAGTCGAGCTGACGGACGCCGGCCGCGCGCTCTTCGATCGACTCTCGCCCTTATTCGAGGAAGTCGAGGAGATCTGGTCGAACGCACCGGGGACGAGCGGTCGCCTTACGCGCTTGACGGTCAGCACCACGGCGTCTTTCGCGAGCGCCTGGCTCGTTCCGCGACTGGGGCAATTCAAGGCGCTGCACGCCGGTATCGAGGTGGCGATCGATACTAGCCAACGCGTGCTCGACCTTCGTCGCGAGTACGTCGATGTCGCCATCCGGCATGGCCTGGGTGACTACCCCGGGCATGACGCCGTCAAAATATGGGCGCCCGAAATGATCCCGGTGTGCAGCCCTGCCCTTCTTTCAACGGATAAACCAATCACGCGGCCCGAACATTGCCTCGCTTACCCGCTGTTGCAGGACCTCGATCGCGCGGATTGGGCGCTTTGGCTCAGAGCGCAGGGCATCGACGACAAGCGAGCGCAGCGCGGCACGAGTTTCAGCGACGAGTCGCTGCTCGTCAAAGCCGCGATTGCAGGGCAAGGGATCGCGCTCGTGCGCGACATTTACGTCCGAGACGAAATCGCGGCGGGCCAGCTCGTTCGCGCGCTGAATCTCCCGTGGCCCACTCAATTCGCCTACTACGTCGTTTGCAGCGCGCAACGAAAGGACGAGTGGAGAATCGCGGCGTTTCGCGACTGGGTCCGCAAGGAAATGGAGAACGACTCGCTCGAGATACCGATCAATTCTGCTTCCCCAGGCCGAGCACTCGCGGCAAACCGCTGAGCTTGCCCGAGGCGAGCGCTGTCCCCAGCAGAATGACGAGGCAGCCAAGCCCCTCTTGCGGCGTGATCGTTTCATGGAGGAACACCGCACCCCAGACTACGCCGAAGACCGGAATCAAAAATGTCACCGACGCAGCGTACTGCGCACCGGCGTTTCGAATAAGGGCGAAGTAGAGAAGATACGCGATCGCGGTACAGAGCACACCCAGCAGGACCACGGCTACCCAATTGATGGTATGGATCGGCGTATGCGGCCAAAGCACGAGCGCGACGGGCGCAAGCACGACCGCCGCCAACGCCTGGCTTCCGAATGCCGAAACGAACGGGCGAACGCCGCCGAGCTTTCGCCTCGAGTAGTTGGCGGCGAAACCGTAGGAGAGGGCGCCGAGCACGGCCGACGCCACTGCGATCAGCGCGTCCTCGCCGCCTGCTCCGACGGCATCCCAAGCGAGAACCACAACGCCGGCAAAACCGGTTAGCAATCCCACGACCTGCATGCGCTTGAGCGGCGCGCCGAACCAGAGGAAACCGATGACAGCGGTCCACAAAGGCGTCGTGGCGTTGAGAATGGAATCGACTCCGGCGGACACGTAGAGTGCGGCGTAGGTCAAAAGACAAAACGGCAGGGCCGAGTTCGTTATTCCGACGACGAAGAGCGGGCCGACATTGTTCTTGAACTCGGCACGCGCGGCGGCAGTGCGCATGACAGGCAACAGCAGGATCGCCGCGATGCCGACGCGCAGTGCGATCAACGGCACGACCCCGAAATCGGGCGCGCCCATTCGCAGGAACAGAAAAGAGGCTCCCCATATGGCAGCCAGGACGATCAGTTGGACAGCGTTCATGATGGCTTTGCTCGGTGATTTGAATTCAGCGGACGACGCACGAGCGTCTCGGTCCGCTGCGTAACCCTCAGTTTGTCGACGGACCGCCACGCTCGACAAACGAAGTTTTGCTATGTCATCTTTAGATAAACTGCATTGACGCTGATCGCCGCGTCACGTTTCGCCGGCGAGTCACCCCTTCGAGGTACCGATGGCATCGCGGCGGGTGAGGCACCCGCCTTCGCACACGCGTCGAGTTGAGACAGACGATCGGCGGTGTTCGCCTACTGCTGAAACAAAGCCGTATAACGGCGCTGCATTTCCTCCGGCGTAAGCGCTTCTATCTGGCCCCCGAGCAGCCACTCGTGTCCGAACGGATCCTGAACGGTACCGGAACGCTCGCCGTAGAAATGATTCTCCAGCGGACGGATGACGGACGCACCCTCGCGGACGGCGCGCTCGAATACTTTGTCTACGTCCGCGACATGGAGATGAACGGCGAAGCTGCTTCGCCCCGACGGGGCGGGTCCAAGCAGACCATGTTCGGGAAACTCGTCGGACAGCATGATCGTCGCGGGCCCCAACGTGATCTCGGCGTGCCCGATGCGTCCACTGGGCTCGGTCAGACGAAAGCGCTCGACGCCGCCGAACGCGCGGCAATAGAAATCGATCGCTTGCGCTGCTCCGCGAACGCGCAAGTAAGGGAAAGCGTCATGTATTTCACTCATCGTCATCTCCGTCCAATCGCCACGGAATGTCCGCGACCGGAGCCGTTCCCGTCATGAATTCTGGTTCTACCAAAATGATCCGAACTGGCTCTTTAGGATAAACCGGTTTTCCCCGACAATACGTTCAAGCAAGTTCAAGCCGATAACCTTCACTTCAGCCAGCGAGCCGAACCGATATGTACGTCCCAGCCGATTTCAACGAACCTCGCACCGAAATCCTGCACGAACGGATCGTGCAAAATCCTTTCGGCACGCTGATCACGAATGGGAAGAGCGGGCTCGACGCAAACCATATTCCCTTCGAGCTTGCAGCCGACGGGGGCGAGCTGGGCGTGCTGCGCGCGCATGTCGCGCGGGCCAACCCCGTATGGCAGGATGTCGCGAACGGCGACGAGGTGCTCGTTATCTTTCAGGCGGGAGATGCCTATGTCTCGCCCAACTGGTATCCGAGCAAGCACGAGTTCCACAAGCAGGTGCCGACCTGGAATTACATGGTCGTCCACGCGCATGGGCGCATTACCATTCGCGACGACGAGAAGTATGTGCGCGGCGTCGTCGCGCGACTGACGCGCACGCACGAAGCGCCGCAACGTGCGCCCTGGAAGATGACCGACGCCCCGAGCGACTATATCGATACGCTGCTCAAAGCGATCGTCGGCCTGCAAATCGATATCACGCGACTGGTCGGCAAGAGCAAGCTCGGGCAGAACAAGGAAGCGCGCGATATTCGAGGTGCCGGGGAGGCGCTCAAGGCGAGCGGCAACTCGCGGATCGGCGAAGCGATGCTCGCCGAAGCGGCCAAGAAGTCGGAATAGCTCGATCCGCAGCCGGTCGATCGGCTCGGCGAAACGCCGAGCCTCTATACTTCGCGAAACCGCCGACCCTATCGGCAAAACGCCATCAACTCGCGCGCAATGCCGTCGCGATCGGCAGCCGGGCAGCCCTAATCGCGGGCAGCATCCCGCCCAGCATGCCGACTGTGCACGCGACGAACACGCCCGATACGAATAGCGAGGCGGTCACGGTCAGATGAAACACGACCTGCGTGAACCCCGCACCCAACGTATTGACGGTGTTGCCGTCGAAGAAAACCCACGCCGCCGCCGAACCGATCGCGCTGCCGATCAACGCGAGCAGCAGCGATTCAACGAGCACTGAAACGACGATCGGCAACCCGCCGAAGCCGATCGCGCGCAACGTGGCGATCTCGCGCGTACGAGTCGAGACCGCCGTGTACATGGTATTGACGGCGCCGAAACACGCGCCGAGCGCCATGATGCCGCCGACGAAGTAGGCAAGCAGGTTCAAGAGCTTCGCCAGATTGCGCGACTGCGCCGCGTAGTATTCGGTTTCGCGCTCGACACTGACTTTCAGCGTCGGATCCGTGGTCAAAGCCGCCTTGAAACGATCGAACGCTTGCGGCGACTCGAGCAGCAGCGACACCGACTGAAAGAGGTTGCGCCGGTATGCCGACAAAACGGTCTCGACGTCGCCCTGCAATTCCGACTCGTGCGCATCGCCGCCGCTTTCGAAGATGCCGACGACGGTCCATTCGGAATCGCGAAACGCGATACGGCTGCCGAGCTCCAACCCCTTGAATTGAGCCAAGGCCGATTTGCCGACGATGATCTCGCGCACGGCCGGCCGGAACATCCGGCCTGCTATGAGATGCACCTCGGGCCGCAGCTTCATCGCATTCGCGCCGATTCCGCGTAAAGTCACGTTCGCGTCGACGCCATCCTTCTTCTGCGGCAACGCGACGATGACGACCGCTTCAGCCGATGCGATCGGCCGGCCCGCTTCGTCCTTGCGTACTCCGGGCGCGTCCATGATCGTTTGCGTGTTCTCGCGCGAGATGGTGCTCGCCAGCTCGGCCTCGGAGCCGGCGCGCAGCACGATCGCGCGATCGAGGCGGGCGGTGCCTTTCACGGTCTTCGTAAAGCCCTGCGCCATCGCGAGCACTGACACCATGACCGCGACGGTCACGGCAATCCCGATCACGATGACCCAGGCCGTGCCAATGCGCTGCGGCAGGCTGCGCAGATTCATGGCGGTCACGGCGACAATCTGCTTGATCATGAGCGCAGCGCCTCCACGATGACGAGCCGCTTCGCGCGCCAGGCTGGAATAACACCCGTCGCAGCGGCGAGCACGGCGGCGATAACGACGCCCTCGACGATGACGGCGACCGGCATCTTAACGACGCCGAGCGTATCCCTGAGCAGCGGGAACAGCAGGTTGGCGACCGCGAGCCCGAGTAACGCCGCGACGATGCAAAGCACGAGCGCCTGCAGCAGTAGGAGAACGAGCACGCGCGTATCGCTGAATCCAAGCGTTTTCAGCACGGCGAGCTCGGGCACCTGCTCGCGAACCGCCTGCATCGCCGTACTGCCGACCGCGAACAGCAGCGCGAAGAAGACGGCAAAGAGGATGTACGTGACGATCAAGCTGATATCGGCGATCTGCTTCAGGAAGGACTGCTGGAACTCCTTCTCCGTCTGCGTTTTCGTTTCGTTCGGCGAATTGGCGAAGAGCTTGTCGATGGTTGCTGCGATCTGCGCCGATTGGCGAGGATCCTTCAACTGCACGACGTACCATCCGACGGTGCCCTTCCCGAAGCTGCGCGCCTCGTCGAAATATTTGTAATTGAAGAAGAGACCGTCTTCGCGCGTGCGGTTCGAGGGCTCTTCGTAGATGCCGACGATATCGAAATCCCAATCCGAGTTGCCGTCGGACGCCTTGACCCAGATCGTCGAATGCAGCGGAATGCGATCGCCGACCTTCCAGCCATATTTTCTGGCGAGCCCCGCCCCCGCGATGGCACCCGCGCGCATATGCTCGAGCGCGGCGATCTGCTCTTTGGGAATGACGACCTCGGGGTGCGCCGCAAATTCGCGTTCGGGCTCGACCGGAAACGCGGCAATCAGATTCTTCGGATCCTGGTAGTACGGCCCGAACCACGACTCATGCGAAACGATCGCAACCCCGGGGAGCGATTCGATCTGCGACATGTATGAGTAAGGGAGGCTCTCGGTCAGCGAGATCCTGTTCGTGACGATGAGACGGTTGACGTTCGATCGCTCGATCGTTTCCTGAAACGCCGCGTTGATTCCTTGCAGCATCCCGAAAAGCAGAAATGCAATGACGATCGAAAACAGCGTGAGCCACGTGCGCAGCTTCTTGCGCCACAGCATCGCCCACATCAGGGGAACGAATTTCATCGCCGCTCCTCGTGTCACGCCTCGGTCTTTAGGGGCTCCTCGACAAGCCTGCCCTTGTCGAGATGCAGCGTATGCGTCGCGAAATCGGCTGCTTTCTGGTCGTGCGTGACCATCACGATCGATTTGCCGTAATCCCGGTTCAACACCTGCAGTAAATGGAGGATCTCATCGGCCGTGGCCCGATCGAGATCGCCGGTCGGCTCGTCGCAAACGAGCAGCTTGGGGTCGGAGACGAGCGCACGCGCAATCGCAACGCGTTGCGCCTGCCCCCCGGAAAGCTCGGCCGGCTTGTGCTTTATGCGGTCCTCGAGCCCGACCACCGACAGCGCGACTTGCACGTTGCGCTTGCGTTCCTGGCGATTCAACGACGTGAGCAGCAGCGGCAGCTCGACGTTACGCTCGGCGCTCAGCATCGGCATCAAGTTGTAGAACTGGAAGACGAATCCGACGTTGTTCGCGCGCCAGCGCGCAAGCCGGCTGCCCCTCAGTCGATCGATCCGCTCGCCCGCCACGACGACTTCGCCCGAGCTCGGATGATCGATGCCGCCGATCAGATTGAGCACGGTTGTTTTGCCTGACCCGGACGGCCCCATCAATGCGACGAAGTCCCCTTCGTCGACCTCGAGATTCAGGTGGTGCAGGACCTCGACGGTCTGCTTGCCCCGCGTATAGGTTTTGACGACGTTCTGCAGAGAAACGATTGCGCTCATGAGTGCTCCTCGTCGAGGTGTTCGAGCGGTCCCGCATCCTGATCGCAGCGAGTGCCCTGTCCCGCAAGTTGAGAACGAACTTAGCGCTTAGCGCTCCACGACCTTCACGTGCACGCCGTCGGCAAGCTTCGAGAAATCGCCGATAGCAACGCGCTCGCCGGGCGCCAGTCCGGACAACACCGTCTGGCCGTCGTCGTTGCGCGCGCCCAGCTTGACTACGCGCCGCTCTACCGTGTCGTCGTGCAGCACGAACACGACACCGGCGTTCTGCCCCGCATCGGCGCTTTGCCGTACAGCTTCGGGCGGTAACACGACGCCTGCCTCAGAGGAGCCGCCGGCCGACTTGCCAGCTTCGCCGAGAAACGATACGCGCGCGCCCATCTCGGGAAGAATACGCGAATCGCGCGACTTGAAACCGACGCGCACTTTCACCGTCGCCTTGCTGCGATCGGCCGTGGGTATCACGGCGATCACGTACGCCGGAATCTGCCAATCAGGATAGGCGTTCAGCTTCAATACGGCGGGTTCGTTAGCATGAACGCGACCGATGAAGTTTTCGCTTACGTCGACCTCGACTTCGAGCGAATCCATGTCGACGAGCGTGCAAATGCCGGTGCGCGTAAAGCCGCCGCCGGCCGACAACGGCGACACGATTTCGCCGGGCTGCGCGTTCTTCGTCGTGACGACACCCGTAAAAGGCGCACGAACGATGGTGTCGTCTTCTTCGCGCTGCGCGACCGCGAGCGCTGCCCGGCGCACGGCCAGGTTGCCCTGCGCCACCGCCAAGTCCGTTTGCTTCGCATCGTAGTCGGCTTTGCTCGAATCGAGCGCCTCCTTGCTGATCACACCCGCCGCGGCGAGCTGCTGATTCCGTCGATAAATCGGCACAATGTCGTCGGCGGCCGCCTTCGCCTGTGCAAGCGTCGCTTCCGCTTGCGTGACGCCGGCCTTCGCCTGCAAAAGTGCCGCCGCCGCGTTCGTGTCGTCGAGCTTCGCCACGATCTCGTTTTCCTTGACGTGCTGGCCCTCTTCGATGAAGACTTGATCGAGCTTGCCGGTGATTTTGGCCGACACGGTCGCCTGCCGGCGTGCCACGACATAACCCGATGCATCGAGTATCGACGCGCCCGCCGTGCCAGTGCCCGTCGAGACGGGCCGCGCGATCGCGAGTTTCACCTGCGGTACGCCCGAGCGAAGCCAGACGAGCGAGCCGGCCCCGGCCACGATCAGCAAAGCGATGATTCCAGCCATCCACCACCGGCGGCGAAGACCCGTTTCTTCAGGCGCACGTTTGTCGCGATCGATGCGCAATTGCCGCAGCAAGTCCGACTTGTCGGTCATGTTGGCTTCCGGTTTCGAATAGTCGTTTGTATCTTCCGCATCTGCTGTGTCTTCAATGTCTTCTATTGCCGCGACGGGGGTGGCAGCGACCGTTGCGCGCCGCCGTTCGCGCCCCTCTCCCAATCGCCGCCGAGCGCGAGAAAGAGCGCGGCGGTGTCTTGATAGCGCGCCGCCAACGCCTGCACGTAGGCGATGCGCGATCGATCGTACTGCTGCTGCGCAACAAGCAGATCGAGATTGTTGGCCCCGCCGAGGCCGAACCGCTGCTCGATCAGATGCAGGCTGTCGGCGGCGGCCCGCTGCGCCCGGTATTGCGCGTTCAGCGTTTGCGCGTCGTTGTCGAGCGCGCGCAGCGTGTCGGCAACGTTCTTGAAGGCGAGCAGCACCGTCTGCCGGTATTGGGCGAGAGATTGATCGTAGAGCGCAATGGCCGCGCGCCGCTTCGCATTCAATGCACCGCCTTGAAACAGCGGTTGCGCGAGGTTGCCTGCCAGAGAAAACACCGAATTCGACAGCAGCGATCCGAGCGATTGAGCCGAGTCCCCATAGCTCGCGGAGAGGCCGAACTGCGGCAACATGTTGGCCGTCGCGACGCCGATTTGCGCGCTTGCCTGATGCAGTTGCGCTTGCGCGCGGCGAATGTCGGGCCGTTGTCGCACGATGTCGGAGGGCAGCATCACCGGTATGTCGCGCGGCAGGCGCAGCGAGGCGAGGTCGAACCCTGTTTCGCCGTATTCGGCCGGCGGCTTGCCGAGATAGACGGCCAATTGGCTGCGCGCCATCGCCAGTTGCTGCCGCAAGGGCGGCAATGTGGCCTCGAGCGTCGCGAGATTCGATTCGGCCGAGAGGACGTCCGAGCGCGCCGCGCCGCCGAGCTCGAACTGCTTGCGGCTCAAATCGACTTGATGCTGCGCCGATGCGATGAGTCCGTCGGTCGCATCGATCTGCGCGCGCAGCGACGCTTCGAGTAGCGCCGTGGTCACGACGTTGGCCGCGAGCGTCTGATAGGTCGCCTGCAGTTCTTCGCGCTGAGCCTCGCGCGCGGCCTCTTGCGCTTCGATGCCGCGCCGCACGCCGCCAAATACATCGAAGTTGTACGACAGATTGACCGATGCGTTGTAGAGGGTGAAGACGAAACTGCCCGCTTGCGGAAAACCTTCGGTCGCGCCGTTGATCTTCTGCCGGGTCGCGTTGAAGCTGCCGCTCAATGAGGGAAAGAGCGCGCCGCGTTGCGCGACGACTTGCTGCTCGGCGGCGCGCAACGCAGCTTGCGCCGATGCGACGTTCGGATTGTTGCGCAATGCCTCCTCGACGAGACGGTCGAGCTCGGGCGAGCCATAGGCCGTCCACCAGCGCGAATCGAGCCCCACGTCGGGCCGGAAAGCCTGCGCTTCGCCGCCGGGCACGGGAGTGGCTCGCGTTTCATCAGGAAGCGGCTCTTCGGTGACGTCACGCGCGAGCGGCGGCGCCGGTGGCTTGAAGTCGGGCCCTACCGCGCATGCCGTGAGGAGCGCCGCAATGGCAAACGCCGATCCCGTTCGGTACGGCCATGCCCCGCCACGGCCCTCGGCCGGCGTCAGGCACGATTCGCAACGCTCGCTTTCATTGTTATCCATATCCGAGGTCGAAGAGCTATTCGACGTCTGCCTCTTGTGAAGGTGACGACTGAAATGCGGCACCGAGTATAACGCGCCTTTCGGTGACGCAACGTGACGGAACCGCCGCGGGAACAGGCCTTGCTCGACTTGAACACGGGGGTAAGGGGCACGTGTTGGAACCGCGCAAAAGCAGGGATACGATCGTTCTGGGTACATCGTCTGGCGGTGTCGACGCGCTATGCGCGATTGCCAAGCGGCTGCCGGCGAATTTGCCAGCCGCGGTGCTGGTCGTTCTGCATATCGGCAGCAACGACAGCATCTTGCCCTCGATGCTCCAGAAAGTGGGCCCGTTGCGCGCCGATCACGCACGCGACGGCGAGCCGCTCGAGACCGGAAGAATTTATGTGGCACCCCCGGATCGGCACCTCATCTCACCGACGGTGTGGCAAAAACGGTTCGGGGTCCGAAGGAAAACTTCGCCCGGCCGGCTATCGATCCGCTATTCAGAAGTGCCGCCGTGGCAAGAGGCGCGCGTGTCATCGCGGCGATTTTGACTGGCCAGCTCGACGACGGCACGGCAGGCTTCGCCGCTGTGCGGGCGTGCGGTGGGCTGACGATCGCGCAAGACCCTGAAGATGCATTCGCGCCCGAGATGCCACGCAACGCGATGCGCTATACGCCGCCGGATTACATTCTTGCGGCGAACGAAATCGGAGCGATGCTCGGCGCGCTGGCCGGCAGCCCGGTACCGGAATCCGTGCCTCCGTGTCCGGCTGGCCTCATTGCGGAGAACCATGCGGTCCTCGCACCCGAATCGATCGACAAGATGCCGGATAAAGTCGCTCAGCCTTCATCGCTGACCTGTCCCGAATGCGGCGGAACGTTATGGCGAATGCACGAAGCGGGGCCTCCGCGTTATCGCTGCCATACCGGGCATGCGTTCAGCCTCGAAAGCCTCGGTGCCGCGACGGATCAAGTCGTCGAAGGCGCGATCTCGGAGGCGCTGCGCGTGCTGCATGAAAAGAGTGCACAAAGCAAGCTTCGCGCCGCGTATCATAGTCGTTTAGGTGAGACCGTTGACGCCGAACGCCGCCTCAGCGAGGCGCGCCGTGCCGAAGCATCGGCACGAACGCTGGAGAAGCTTCTGCGCGGCGAGGAGTGAGTTGCCGGTTCCGGTCGAGCCGCCGATATCCTCGATCGATCAACAGACAATGCGCAAACAGAGTGGTGGCAAGCCGCCTAGCAGGTTGCCTTTTCCCGTAGTAGGTCTCGGTGCTTCCGCCGGCGGCATCGAAGCGCTAAAGGTGTTTCTCGAGGCGCTACCCGCACGCACCGGGGCTGCGTTCGTGGTGGTCCTGCATCTTTCGCCTGAACATTCGAGCAACCTGAGCGCCGTGCTGCAGCCGCTCACCGAAATGCCCGTCCGTCAGGTGACGGAAACCGTCACGATCGAGCCGAACCATGTCTACGTCATCGCGCCGGCATTGGGGATGACGATGTCGGACGACGAGCTGCATGTCGAGAAAAAGGAAACGACGGACGTCTACGCCACCTCCATCGACCTCTTTTTCCGCTCGCTCGCCGCGGCGCATCGCGAACGGGCGGTCGGCATCGTGCTTTCGGGCGCCGGCTCCGACGGATCCGTCGGCATCACGCGCATCAAGGAGCTCGGGGGAATTACGCTCGCGCAAGCGCCCGCCGAGGCGGAACATAGCAGCATGCCGCACGCGGCTATCGCGACGGGCATGATCGACTTCACGCTGCCGGCCAGCGAAATGCCGCAGCGTCTGCTCGACTTCTGGAAGAACGCAAAGCAGATCCGGCTTCCGGCCGAGCCGGAAGGAGCCGACGAGGACAGCGAGACGAATCGCGCGTTCTCCGAAAGTAATGAACGAGCGTTGCGCGAGATCATGATCATCTTGCGTACGCGCACCGCTCACGACTTCCGGCATTACAAGCGCGCCACCGTCCTGCGCCGGATCGAGCGGCGCTTGCAAGTGAACGGCTTCACCGATTTGCAGCAGTACCGCGATTACCTCCACGTGCATCCCGAGGAAACGGCCGCGCTGCTGCAGGATATGCTCATCAGCGTGACTAACTTTTTCCGCGATAAGGAAGCCTACGAGGCGCTGCGCAAAGAGGTGCTGCCGATCGTCTTTCGCAATCGCACGGCCGAGGAACCGGTACGCGTCTGGGCGGCGGGATGCGCGACGGGGGAAGAAGCCTATTCGATCGCCATGCTGCTGCAGGAGGCGTCGGCGCAGACATCGGAACATGTGCCGTTCCAGGTGTTCGCCACAGACATCGACGAACGCGCGATCAATATCGCGCGGGACGGCCTTTATCCCGAATCGATCGCCGCCGACGTCGACGCCGTGCGCATGAAGCAATTCTTCTCCAAGGAAGGGGCGCATTTCCGGATCAAGAAAGAACTCCGCGAGCGCGTGCTGTTCGCATTGCATAACGTGCTCAGCGATCCGCCGTTCTCACGGCTCGATCTCGTCTGCTGCCGCAATCTGCTCATCTATCTGGATCGCGAAGCGCAGATCGACATCCTGCGCACGTTCCACTTCGCGTTGCGGCCCGGCGGTCATCTCTTCCTGGGCACATCTGAGGCGGCCGATACGGTCGGCGGTCTTTTTGCCGTCGTCGACAAAAAGGCGCGCATCTTCCGCGCGAACGTCGCTGTCCGTACGGACACCCCTTTGCCGATCGCGGCATCGGGTGCGCACGGCGTGCGCCCCACCTTGTCGGTGCTGCAGCCGCCGGGCAAGCGCAAGTTCTCGTTCGGCGACCTCCATCAGCGGCTCGTCGAGCAATACGCGCCGCCGAGCGTACTCGTGAACCGGGACTCGGAGATCGTCCATTTGTCCGACCGCGCGGGCCGGTTCCTTCATTACGCTGGAGGCGAGCCGTCGCACAACATTCTTGCGGCGGTGAGACCCGAGCTCAGGCTCGAGCTCAGGACCGCCATCTATCAGGCGTTGCAGACGCAACACAGCGTCGAGGCGCGACGCGTGCGGATGGACCGAGAGGGGCGATCTTTCTTCGTCAATATGATCGCGCGGCCCGTTCATGACGACGAAGCGAATGCCGACTTCATCCTCGTTCTCTTCGACGAAGTCGAGGACAGCATGGTCGGCTCGAACGGTGCACAAGCGGACGATCAGCACGATCCGATCATCGCCCAGCTCGAGCGCGAACTGCAGCGGACGAAAGAGCAGTTGCAGGCGACGATCGAGCAGTCCGAGACGTCGACAGAGGAACTCAAGGCCTCGAACGAGGAGTTGCAGGCGATCAACGAAGAGCTGCGTTCCGCGACCGAGGAGCTCGAGACAAGCAAGGAGGAGTTGCAGTCCATCAACGAGGAACTGACGACCGTCAACGCCGAGCTCAAAGCAAAAGTGGAAGAAACGAGCAAGATCAACGACGATCTGCAAAACCTCATCACGGCCAACGACATCGGCACGATCTTCGTCGACCGCAACATGAGGATCAAGCGCTTCACGCCACGGGCGACGGACGTTTTCAGCATCATCTCGTCCGACGTCGGACGCTCGCTGCTCGACATCACGCACCGGCTCGAATACGACAGGCTCGCCGACGATGCCGCCGAGGCGTTCGATTCGCTGCGCCTCATCGAACGCGAATTGAAAAGCACTGACGGGCGGTGGTATCTCGCGCGCTTCCTGCCCTATCGCACGACGGAGGACCGCATCGACGGCGCCGTGCTCTCGTTCGTCGACATCACCTCGCGCCGCGCCGCCGAGGAGCAGCTACGCGAGGCGGGGCAAGCAGGCCTCGACGAAGTCGAGCGCCGCCGCGATGAGTTTCTCGCCGTTGTTTCGCATGAGCTCAAGCATCCGCTCAATCTGATCAGCGCCAGCGCCGAGCTGATCGCGCGCGCGCCCGATGCGCGGCAGAACAGCGCGATTTCGCGTGCTGCGAACACGATACGACGTACTGTCATGGGGCAAGCGCAGATTATCGACGACCTGCTCGACATGTCGCGGCTGCGCACGGGCAAGCTCTCGATCACGCGCAGCGCCGTCGATCTGAAGGAAGTCGTTCAGCGCATCTCGCACACCGTGCAGGAAGAGGCACAACGCAACAACATCGATTTCCGACTTTCCTTGCCTGACGAGCCAGTCGCGATCAATGCGGACCTCACGCGCATCGAGCAGGTCGTCTGGAATCTCGTCAGCAATGCGATGAAATTCACGGATGCCAACGGCAAGATCTCCGTCGAGCTCACGCTCGATGAGCACGCGGCAAGACTTTCCGTCAGCGATAACGGCATCGGCATTGATGCGAGCATGCTCCCGCAAATTTTCAACATGTTCCAGCAAGGCCGCACGAATACGGCGGCCAAGCGCGGCGGACTCGGCATCGGCCTTTCTCTCGTCAAGGAGCTCGTTGCCGTGCATGGCGGGCGAGTGGACGCGCACTCCGATGGCCTCGGTCTCGGCGCAACGTTCACCGTGGAGTTGCCGCGCATCGTCGGCGCGGCAGCCGACGCCGGCGGCGCCGCGTACCCGTCTACGTTCCTCAACGGCGCGGAAATCCTGCTCGTCGACGACGACACTGAAACGGTCGAGACCTTCAAGCTGCTGCTCGAAATGGAGGGCGCGAGTGTCGCCGTCGCGACAAACGGCGAGCAGGCGCTCGAGATGCTCGACAGCACACCGCCGTCATTGATCTTGTCCGATCTCGGCATGCCCGGCATGAGCGGATTCGAGTTTATCGAGGCCGTGAGGCGGCGCCCCGAGTTGGCCCATGTCAAGGCGGTCGCGTTGAGCGGCTTCGGAAGGCAAGGGGATGTGGAAGACGCGCTGCATGCAGGCTTCGACGCGCATCTCACGAAGCCGGTCATGCTCGACGCGCTGCTGAGCACCATTGCTCGGCTGCGCGCCCGATGACGAGAGGCGCGGCTGCCCCATAAAAACGCCCGGCTGTTTGTAGGACGAGGCTGACATAGGTACCACCTGGCCTACGGAAGGTTCAGTGCCGTCTGATTTCCAAAACATGACGGGCGGCCGATACTGCAGACATGGAGATCTGATTATCCGTTGATTGGGCAGCAAGGCAGCAACGGATGACAGCACCATACCACTGCGCCAAGGAGAGCCGCGATGAGCCACGATCCGAATCTCGATCATGCGACCGACGCCGACCACGTCCTGGCGCTCGCGCGGAGCGCCGGGCTGCTGGTTACGCTCGACGGCCAGATCGGACGAGAGAAATATCAAAGCATCGCCGGCTCGTTGACCGCGTTCATGCGCTTCGTCGATGCGTTGCGCACGAATTTGACGGACGGCGCCGCGGCTTGATGGGCGGGACTGCAAGTAGCGTCGCGTCGAGCGCTCATTGCCGCGGCGATTCTCGACTCCTTATTCACCGAAGAAAACATTCAATCGCTTGAAATCGCCGTGCGATTCATGCGATGGTGCGGTCATCGACAATCATCCCGCGCTTGGCTCGAAGCGCCGTCGAAATGAAAACCCTGACCGACCAGCTTTCGCACTACGCTGCGTACCACCGGGATCGCCGCAACATCGCCACGCATTTCATCGGCATTCCGATGATCGTGCTCGCGGTGGCAATACTGCTGAGCCGCCCTTCATCGACCTTCGGCGTGCTGCCGTTCGTCGTCTCGCCGGCTTGGGCACTGTTCATCGGAGCGACGCTTTATTACCTGCGGCTCGACATTTCGCTGGGCCTCGCCATGGCGGCATTCTCGGCCGTCTGCGTTTCGATCGGCGAATGGGCTGCACATCGCTCGTTCGCGCTCTGGCTCGCCTCGGGCACGGCGCTCTTCGTCGTCGGCTGGGTCTTTCAGTTCGTCGGCCATGCCGCCTATGAGCACAGGAAGCCCGCGTTCGCCGACGACCTGATCGGTCTTCTGATCGGCCCGCTTTTCGTGCTCGCCGAAGCATTGTTCGGGCTCGGATGGAGGCCCGGACTGCGTGCCGCGATCGAAAAGCATAGCGACCCGACTGTCATCAATGCGCGGCGCGGGTGAGTCAATTGCGATTCGCGAAGTGAACGCGAGCAAACCCGCACGGCGACGCGGTCAGAGAAGCCCGCATTCGCGGTGCAATGCCTCACGGTGTGGGCAAGCGTGCTTCGCGGCACACCTCAGCGCAATGTCATCGTATTGACACGCAAATGCGAGTGAGTCGTTCAATGCTGCTCGAAACGGGCAAAACGCTTCTCCACTGCCCGCTCTTCACTCGCGAAATCAGTCACGCGCGCCGCGGGCGGACCACGGCGCAGCCATTCCAGCATTCGGTCGACTTGATTGGCGGACCCTTGCACCATCGCCTCCACGGATCCGTCGGGGAGGTTCGCCACCCAGCCTGTAATGCCGAGCTCGTGGGCACGTCGCACCGTAGCGTGCCGGAACCCGACGCCTTGCACGGCACCGCGCAGATGCACATAGTAAGTTTCGATCCTCGTATTCAAATCGGGGGCTGTCATAGCCAACGCTCCAATGCTTTCGCTCCAAGCGGGCATTTTAGACGCCGTCGACGCCCGCGGTCGGCAACCGGGCGATTCATGCACGCGCAAAACATCTAAAGAATGCCGACGCGAGCGCCGTTAATGCACTGATTGCGTAAGCGCGATCACTCATTAACGCGAGAGGAGACCCTACGGTGAGTCAGCGACGCCGCGCAGCAAACGTAAAGATCAGTCGCGAGAAAGTCGTCGGTCGGCGCCTGGAGGCACGAGCTCGCGCCCCTTTCGCCAGCGAACAAGGGGGCGCGTTCTTTCGCCGCTATTTCGAAGGCCATCCCCTCCCGATGCTGGTCTACGATGTTGCGACCCGCACCGTCGCCGCCGCAAACAAGGCGGCGATGCGCCTATATGGCTACTCGCGTGAAGAGTTCGCTGGCTTGCCGATCACCGAACTGCGTCCGCCCGAAGATCGCGCGCCCTTTCTCGAAGACTTCGATGTGCTCGTTTCCCGCGATGGGCCGGCCAGCGGTACAAGGGGCGTGCGCCGGCATATCCGCAAGGACGGCACGCGGTTCAGCGTCGAGCCCACGTATCACATGATGAGGTACGCAGGCCGCCGCGGCTGTTTCGTCGTCGTCATCGACGTCACCGAAAAAGAGCACTCGCGCGAATTGCTGAGCCGGCAGGCCGACGTGGACTCGCTTACGTCGTTGCCGAACCGCAAACGTTTCAATGAACGGCTCGAACAGGCGATCGACGACGCGCGACGCAACAATACGGGCGTGGCGCTCGTGTTCATGGACGTCGATCACTTCAAGGACGTCAACGACAGCTTGGGGCATGGCGTCGGAGACCGTCTGCTTCAGGAGATTGCCTCGCGGCTCTCGTCATGCGTCGGCCCGTCCGATACCGTCGCGCGCTATGGCGGCGACGAGTTTGTCATGGTCGTGCTCGAAAACGGCGCAAATAGCGATAGTGTGGCTGGCGGTGCTTGCCAATGCGACCGTCAGAGCGAGGTCATCGCGCACGTCATGCGCGTGTTCGCTGCTCCCATCGCGATCGACGATACAGAGTTCCATGTCGAAACGAGCATCGGGGTCGCCTGCTTCCCTGCCGACGGCGACGATGCCGAGACCTTGCTGCGCCGCGCCGATCTCGCGATGTTCCGCGCTAAATCCAACGGGCGCAACGGTCTGCAGCGCTTCACGCCCGCGCTCGGCAAGCAGGCGGACGAAAGGCTTTCGCTTTCGCGACGCATGCGCGTCGCACTTTCGAACGGCGAATTCAGACTCGAGTATCAACCGCAGGTCGATCTGCAAACACACCGCGTGACCGGCGTCGAAGCGCTGCTGCGCTGGCACGATGCTGAGCACGGCTCCGTCAGTCCGGCCACGTTCATTCCGATCGCGGAGGAAAATGGACTCATCGCGCCGATCGGCGAATGGGTCGTGCAACAGGCCTGCTTTCAAGCACAGGCGTGGCAGGAAAGCCTGCCTGGCTTGCGCATGTCGGTCAATCTGTCGCCCCGTCAGCTCGCGCGTGGCGACATCGTGTGCGTGATTCAACGCGCGTTAGCGCGCGCGCAACTCGCGCCGCAGCTACTCGAAGTCGAGATCACGGAAGGCGCGCTCCTCAATGCCGGGTCAGCGGAACTCCTCGAAGCGCTGCGCGCGATGAACGTCGACATCGCTATCGACGATTTCGGCACCGGCTATTCGAGTCTCTCCCGGCTGCGCCGATTCCGGGCCGAGCGCCTGAAGCTCGACATGTCGTTCGTGCGCGGCATCGGCGTGCATCGCGAAGACGAGGTCATTGCGCGGGCCATTCTGTCGCTCGGTCATGCCCTCGGCTTCAGCGTCGTCGCGGAGGGCGTCGAGACCGACCTGCAGCTCGCGTTCTTGCGCCGCCACGGTTGCGACGTCGTGCAGGGTTACCGCTTCGCTCGACCGATGCCCGCGGTGGACGCGTACACGTTCATCCACCGCTTCAACGCGGGCTCGCTCGTGCCAAGCTGAAACACCGCTCTCGTTCCCGCTTCCTACCAACGCCGTCCGCGTCCGCGTTTAGAATCGCAACACGCTTGGAATGGCCAGCGATGCGATAGGTGCGTCGCATCGGTTTGCAACGAATAAGGAACCCCTCAGATGACCGCCACATCACGCGATCTCGTGCTCGTCACGGGCGCATCGGGCTTCGTCGGCTCGGCCGTCGCACGCGCAGCGCTCGAGCGCGGCTTCGCCGTGCGCGTGCTGGTGCGCGCGACGAGCCCGCGCACGAACCTCGAATCGCTCGATGCGCAAGTCGTCGTCGGCGATATGCGCGACGAGGCCTCTATGCGAGTTGCCTTGCGCGGCGTGCGCTATCTGCTTCATGTGGCCGCGGATTACCGCCTCTGGGCGCCGAACCCGAGCGAGATCGAGCGCGCGAACCTCGAAGGCGCCGAGGCGACGATGCGGGCCGCACTCGCCGAAGGCGTGGAGCGCATCGTCTACACGAGCAGCGTCGCCACTTTGAAAGTCACGAGCGAAGGCCGCGTCGCGGACGAAACGATGCCGCTCGCGCCGGAGCAAGCCATCGGCGTCTATAAACGCAGCAAAGTGCTCGCCGAGCGCGCCGTCGAGCGCATGATCGCCGAAAAGCAGCTGCCGGCCGTCATCGTCAATCCGTCCACGCCGATCGGTCCGCGCGACGTGCGGCCGACGCCGACCGGACGCATCATCGTCGAAGCGGCGCTCGGCAAGATTCCGGCATTCGTCGATACGGGACTCAATCTCGTGCACGTCGACGACGTCGCCGCGGGCCATTTGCTCGCGCTCGAGCGCGGGCGCATCGGCGAGCGCTACATTCTAGGCGGCGAAAACCTGCCGCTGCAGCAAATGCTCGCCGACATCGCAACGCGAACCGGCCGCAAACCGCCCACCATCAGCCTGCCGCGCTTGCCGCTCTATCCGATCGCATTCGGCGCCGAATGCGTCGCCAAGCTCACGAAGCGCGAACCGTTCGTGACCATCGACGGACTCAAGATGGCGAAGAACAAGATGTATTTCAGCTCGGCAAAGGCAGAGCGCGAGCTGGGGTATCGCTCTCGCCCCTATCGGGAAGGGCTGCACGACGCGCTCGACTGGTTCCGCGAGGCCGGCTATTTGAAAGCTTGAGGCAAAGGGATAGAGGCGCAGGCGCGAGCGAAGGCCGGCCTCGTGCATTTTGTTACAACCTTGATCGGGATGGCGCGGGAAATGCGTCCGCGCGCCGTTAAAATCGCGGACTCTTCTCGCGAACGAGAACGCGCATGAACCTTCACGAACAGATCGGGGCGCTGGAAGCAAGCATCGATCAGATCAATGAGCTCAACCGGGCCGCGCAAGCGGCGCTCGCGGCGGCCGCACAGCGTGAACCCGAGAAGGCCGACGCGGCCGACTCGCCGGCCCAAACGCCCGAAATCCCCGAAACGCGGGGCACTAGCGACGATAAACCTACGCTGCGCGTTGGCCGGCCATCGCAAAACGAATTGACGCTCACGATCGGCTCGCAGAGCGTCACGCTGCGTCCCGAGCAGATCGGTCAACTCGTCGAAGAGCTCGCCAATGCGCGAGCATCGATGTTGCCCGAGGTCCCGACGACGATTGCGCAGGGATGGCAATTCGTCTCGACCAAGAACCCGATCGTCGCCGTGCAAAAACAGGCGAATGGCGACCGGTTGCTCGTCGCTCGCCACACCGGGCACGGCTGGGTGCCATTTACGTTCTCGCCCGATATGGTCATCCAGCTCTACATGATGCTGTCGAAATAGCAGCCGCGGCTCGCCTTCTCTTTCATTCGCCCGCCTCTGCCGCATCGCTTGGGCCTTCGCGGCGGTGGGGCGAGCCATGAAGCAACCCCTCAATGCAACGTCAACGATCTTGCACGGGCGCCTGCACGCGTGCCTTCCATTGGCCGCCCTTGCCGCGCCAATAGCGGATGGCGGACGCCAACGTCGCCCCGACGTAAAAGAGCGCGACAAGCGGCAGCGCCGGCGCCCAGTACGGCGAACGCCCGTAATAACGAAGCATCGGCGTGTAGGCGCAGCACATCGCGGCCCACGCGATCCAGGCGGGCCACCCCGGCGCGCCGAGCAACAGCGCGACGACGGGGGGCACAAGATAGATCACTGTCATGCCCGCGAGCGTGCCCGCGAGCAGCCACGGCGAATAGCGCAGCTGCGTGAAAGCCGTGCGCGCGATCATGTTCCAGATCTCGCGCGGGCTATCGTACGGACGCAGCGAGACGCTCTCGGCCGCGACGTCGAGCCGAATCGCATGGCCGCCCGAGCCGCGATGCTTGATGCGCGCCGCAAGGCTGCAATCGTCGATGAGTTCCGCGCGGATCGATTCGATCCCGCCGGCCTCCTCGAGCGCCGAACGCTTCACGAGCATGCATCCGCCCGCCGCGGCGGCCGTCTTGTTGCGCGCATCGTTGACCCAGGCGAACGGATACAGCTTCGCGAAGAAGAACACGAACGCGGGGATCAGCGCTTTTTCCCAGAACGAGTCGCAGCGCAGCCGCACCATCAGCGAGACCAGGTCGCGCTCTTCGTTCGTTGCGCGCGCAACGAGTTGCGTCACGGCGTCGGTCGGATGGCCGATATCGGCGTCGGTCAGCAACAAGTAGTCGGCTTCGAGACCGAGCGAGGCCGCTGCCGCGATGCCTTGCGATTGCGCCCACACTTTGCCCGACCATCCCGCGGGCAGGGGCTTCGCCGCCACGACGCTGAGCCGCTCGGCGCGCCCGAGCGCGAGCGCCACGGCGCGCGCCGCATCGGCCGTGCCATCGGTGCTGTGATCGTCGACGACGATCACATGGAAGCGGCCCGCGTAGTCCTGGGCGAGCAGCGATGCCAGCGCGTCGCCGATCACGTCGGCTTCGTTGCGCGCGGGAACGACCGCCACGACGGCGGGCCACGTTAGTCTCGACTCGAAGACGACGGGCACCGGCGGCCGCGCGCGCCAGAAGCCGCCGCGCGCGAACAGCAGCACGCACCAGATGATGAGTGAGACGAGCGACACGCTGAAAAGCAGGGTCGTCACCATACCCGCGTCCTCGCCGGCATGAACAACGCATCGCGGCCGCCGGCGCGCGAATGCTCGGAGCAATCGAAGTTGATCGTGCTGACCAGGGAACAGAACGAAAGGGATGAGCGCATCCGGTAATGAGAATGTAAGGTTGACGGCGAGACCGGTAGTTTAATGGGGTTTACCGGGAAGGCGGCGGGAGCGCGCCGGCGCCCGCTTCGCCGCTCATGGGCACGCGCAATGCGCAAGCACAATAGAAGCGCCATTGCCCTGCCTGCAACGCTCGAAAGGCGCTTTGAAGCGCTTGCGGCCCGATCGCGATAGAATGCGCGTTTGGATTCAGTCTGCCGGCTTCACGCCCGCTTTTAATAATAGTTGGATCAGGGCGATCAACGAGCCGCAACAAGTCGGCTTATTCGATACCCCGATCCAGTCGGAGTTCGCCAGAACATGCGAGTCATCCTTGCTCAGCCGCGCGGTTTTTGTGCGGGAGTCGTCCGCGCGATCGAGATCGTCGATCGCGCGTTGCAGCGGCACGGCGCACCCGTCTACGTGCGCCATGAGATAGTGCACAACCGGCACGTCGTCGAGAATCTGCGCAGCAAGGGAGCGCGTTTCGTCGAAGAGCTCAACGAAGTGCCGCACGGGGCCGTGACCGTGTTCAGCGCGCATGGCGTCGCTCAAAGCGTCGAGCGCGACGCGCAAGAGCGCGGCCTCGACGTGCTCGATGCCACCTGCCCGCTCGTGACGAAAGTCCATGTGCAGGGGCGCCAGTACGTGGCCGCCGGCCGCACGCTGATCCTGATCGGTCATGCCGGGCACCCCGAAGTCGAAGGCACGATCGGCCAGATTCCAGGCGAAGTGCTGCTCGTGCAGAGCGAAGCGGAAGTCGCGCAACTCGAGCTGCCCGACGATACGCCGCTTGCCTACGTCACGCAGACGACCCTCTCGGTCGACGACACGCGCGGCATCATCGATGCGCTCATGCGGCGCTTCTCGGACATCGTCGGTCCCGACACGCGCGACATCTGCTACGCGACGCAAAACCGCCAGGCGGCGGTGCGCGAGTTGAGCGCGCATGTCGATGTGCTGCTGGTCGTCGGTGCGACGAACAGCTCGAACTCGAACCGGCTGCGCGAGATCGGCGCCGAAAGCGGCGTGCCCAGCTATCTCGTCGCGGACGGTTCCGAAGTGAAGCGCGAATGGTTCGCCAATGCGCAGACCGTCGGCATCACGGCGGGCGCGTCGGCGCCTGAGGAAATGGTCGAAAACGTCATCGACGCGCTACGCGCGCTCGGTCCCGTCGAAGTCGAGACGATGGCCGGCCGCGAAGAGAAAGTCGAATTCAAGCTGCCGTCGAAGCTCGCCGAGCCCGTCGCTGCACGATAAGTTCAAGGAGGACGCTTTGTCGATCCCACTGTTGCAGAAAGTCCGTGTCGGCGCCTATATCGCGCGCCAACACTTCTCGGGTAATAAACGCTATCCGCTCGCGCTGATGCTCGAGCCGCTCTTTCGCTGCAACCTGGCATGCAATGGCTGCGGCAAGATCGATTACCCGGACCCAATCCTGAATCAGCGCCTTTCCGTCGAAGAGTGCCTCGGCGCCGTCGATGAGTGTGGCGCGCCCGTCGTCTCGATCGCGGGCGGTGAGCCGCTGCTGCACAAGGAGATGCCCGAGATCGTGCGCGGCATCATCAAGCGCAAGCGCTTCGTCTATCTCTGCACGAACGCGCTGCTGATGGAAAAGAAGATGGACGACTACGAGCCGAGCCCGTACTTCGTCTGGTCGGTCCATCTCGATGGCGACAAGGCGATGCACGACCACTCGGTGTCGCAGGACGGTGTCTACGACAAGGCTGTCGCCGCGATTCGCGAAGCCAAGCGCCGCGGCTTCCGCGTCAACATCAACTGCACGCTCTTCAACGATGCGCAGCCGGAGCGCGTCGCGGCATTCTTCGATACGCTGCACCC
The DNA here is from genome assembly GCF_002934455.1 of Trinickia symbiotica. Lineage (GTDB taxonomy): Bacteria > Pseudomonadota > Gammaproteobacteria > Burkholderiales > Burkholderiaceae > Trinickia > Trinickia symbiotica. The sequence goes on from NZ_PTIR01000012.1 coordinate 137,628, forward strand.
GATGGGCGTCGATGGCATCACCGTCTCGCCGGGCTACGCCTATGAGCGCGCGCCGGACCAGCAGCACTTCCTCAATCGCGACAAGACGAAGCAGCTCTTCCGCGAGATCTTCAAGCGCGGCGCACGCGGCAAGAACTGGTCGTTCAGCCAGTCGGCGCTGTTCCTCGACTTCCTGGCCGGCAACCAAACCTACCATTGCACGCCGTGGGGCAATCCCGCGCGTACCGTGTTCGGTTGGCAGCGGCCCTGCTATCTCGTCGGCGAAGGCTATGCCAAGACGTTCAGGGAACTGATGGAAGAGACCGACTGGGACGCTTACGGAACCGGCAACTACGAAAAGTGCGCCGATTGCATGGTGCATAGCGGATTCGAAGCGACGGCCGTGATGGATACGGTCGCGCATCCGCTGAAGGCGCTCGGCGTCAGCATGCGCGGGCCGAAGATCGAAGGGGCATTCGCGAAGGACATCCCGCTCGACAAGCAACGTCCGGCCGAATATGTCTTCTCGCGCCACGTCGAAATTAAGCTCGAGGAAATCAAGCGCTCGGGCGGCGCGAACAAGACGCGGACGGCTGCCGCGCACTGAGCGGCTGATTTCGGCAGTCCACTCGTTCGAATGATCGAAGAAAGCGCGGCGAAGCGATTCGTCGCGCTTTCGCTTTGAAGGGGCTTAAGGCGCGGCAGTCCGTCGACATGAAGCTCAAGACCAAAATCTTTCTGCTTGCGATTGTGCCGTTCCTCGTTGCCATCGCGGGAATCGGCATCGGCGTGCGCCTGCAGGCGACAGCGCTTGCAAAGGCGCAGCATGCGAGCGTCGAAGCGGCCTACATGTCGAGCAAGCAACTCGAGCTCAAGCACTATGTCGAGCTGGCGACCAGCGCCATCGCGCCGCTTTACGCGGCGAGCGCCGATACCGCGAGCGACGATGCGGCGCTGCGTCGCCAGGCGCTGGCCGTGCTCGAGAAGATGGATTTCGGCCCCGACGGCTACTTCTTCGTCTACGACATGCACGGCAATTCGCTGATGCATCCGCGCGAACCCGATCTCGTCGGCCGCAATCTGTGGTCGTTGCGCGACCCCGAAGGAGCGCTCCCGATTCAGGAGCTCATCGCGGCCGCGGCGAGAGGCGGCGGCTACGTACGCTACGTCTGGCATCGGCCGTCGACGAACCAGCTCGAAGCGAAGCTCGGCTATGTGGTGCCGCTGCCGCGCTGGGGCTGGATGATGGGCACGGGCATCTATCTGGACGGCGTCCATGAAGCGCTCGCGCACATCGACGAAAGCGCGTCCTCGAATATCGGCCGGACGCTGACGTGGATCGGCGCCATCGCCTTGGCCGGCTTCGTCGTCATCGCCGCTTGCGCGCTGATCATCAACGTCACCGAGCATCGCAGCGCCGACGCGAAGTTGAAGCGGCTCGCGCGGCAGGTCGTCGAATCGCAGGAGGAGGAGCGCGCGCGGCTTTCGCGAGAGTTGCACGACGGCATCTGCCAGAAGATGGTGTCGGTCAAGCTGCTGCTCGAATCGGCGCTGGCGCGTCTCGAATCGGCCGGTGGGCGCAATGCGCGAGTGCCGAGCGCGGAAGCGGCGCTTTCGACGGGCCTAGCCCGCCTCTCGGACGCATTGCGCGAGGTACGCGGCATCTCGCATGCGCTGCGCCCGGCGATGCTCGACGATCTCGGCCTTGCCGCCGCGCTGGAGCAACTGGCGCACGAGCTCGGCGACGAGACAGGCCTCGAAGTCGTATTCACGCGCCACGCGCACGGACCCGCGCGCATGCTGCCCGATGCGCTCAACACTGCGCTCTTCAGAATCGCGCAAGAAGCGCTGACGAACATCGTGCACCATGCACATGCCGCGCATGCGACGCTCGAGCTTCGTCTATCCGAACATGCGGTGACCCTTTCGATCACCGACGACGGTTGCGGTTTCGACATCGAGCGCGTGCAGGCAGACGCGCGCCGTGGCATCGGCCTGCGCAATATGCGCGAGCGCCTCGACGCGCTCGGTGGTACGCTCTTGCTCGCATCACAGCCGGGCCGCACCGTCGTCACCGCGCATGTGCCGCTCGCGAGCAGCATCGAACCAGACGCGCCTATCCAACCGGAGCAACAGGCTCGCAGCGCATGAGTACGCCCGCACCCGCCCCTCGTCCCGCCAAAATTATCCTCGTCGATGACCATCCGCTCGTACGGGACGGCCTGCGCCTGCGCCTCGAAGGCGTGCCGGGGCTCGAAGTCGCCGGCGAAGCGGGCAATGCGGACGAGGCGCTCGCGCTTGCCGAGAAGCTCGGCCCCGACCTCGCGCTGATGGACGTCGGCATGAACGGCATGAACGGCATTGCGCTCGCCGGCATCTTTCATGAGCGCTTTCCGGCGGTGCGAGTCCTGATGCTATCGATGCACGACAACATCGAGTATGTGACGCAAGCCGTGCGCGCAGGTGCGAGCGGCTATGTGCTCAAGGACTCGCCTGCCACCGAAATCGTTCACGCGATAGCGGCCGTTCTCGAGAACCGGACGTTCTTCAGTGCGGACATCGCGGCGCGAATGATTCAGGCGAGCGGACTGCAGACGCCTGCCGAGCGGCTGACGCCGCGCGAGCTCGAAATCCTCGATGCGCTCGCCGACGGCTTGTCGAGCAAGCAGATCGCCGAGCGTTACGGGCTATCCGTGCGGACCGTGGAGACGCACCGGCTCAATCTCAAGCGCAAGCTCGATATCGAAGGCCAGGCGGAGCTGATCAAGTTTGCCGTGGAGCGACGGCATCGCTGAAGGGGCCGGCGCCGGGCGATCCGGCGCCAAAGGCGTTAGCCGACTCTGGCCCCTCATTCGGTGCGCGCGTTGTGCTTCTTGAGGTAATCGATGAGCGCAGGCACGCCGCCTTGCTGCAGTTGAGCCTTGAACTGCCCCTGATAGACCTGGATCAGCCAGGCGCCCGACATGTCGATGTCGTAGATCTTCCAATCGCTGCCGACCTTGCCGAGCCGATAGCCGACGGTCTGACTATCGCCGGGCGTGGTGACGGTCGACATGACGAGCGCGTCGTTGACCGTCGCCGTTCCTTCCTTGAACGCAAACCTCGCGTCTTGCGAGCCGAGCTGCGCAAGCGAGGCGGCGTAAGTGCGCGTCATCAGCGTGCTGAACTGGCCGGTCAACTCCTTTTGCTGCTCGGGGGTCGCCTGATTGAATGCGGCCTGGCCGACGGCAATGCGCACCGTGCGCTCGAAGTTCGTCGAGGGAATGAAGTCCTCGTGCACGATCTGCGTGATCTTCGTCAAATCGCCGGTGCGCGCGCCGGGGTCTTTCTTCATCGCGTCCACGGTGCCGACGACCGCGTGCTTGACGACGTCGACGGGCGTGGTCTGCGCATGGGCGGCAACGCCGACGAACGAGGCCAGGAGAAAAGCGAACAGTTGACGTTTCATGAATTACGCTTCGAGTGAAAAAAGTGCCGACCGGCAAGTCCGGCGTCCCGCGGCAGACCGTTTACACGGCCAGATCGCCAAGCAGCCGCTGGCAGTATACCGACCATTGGCCCCGTGGCATCTTGTTTGATACAGACGCTTTCAATCCGATACTGCCGCCGGCGCCGCGCCTTCCCGCCGTCCGCTCCCTGGAAGCGCACACGGGAGAGCATCCGCCCATGCGTCGCGCATGGTACGTGCCCACGAAGGACATCCGGGCGCATCCCCCAAAGCCGCATCCGTGGCCCGCGATTTGCCGTACATGCAATCCGGGTGTCGCTCGCGCAGCCGGTATACTTAGACTCTTTTTGCTTATCCCGTCCCCGTTGCCAACCCTCTCATGCTGACGTCCCTAATCGTCCGACTCGTCGACTGGTCGGTGCGCCGCCCGATCTGGGTCGTCGCGCTCGCGTTGGCGCTGGCTGCGGCAAGCGGCGTCTACGTCGCGCGACACTTCCAGATCAATACGGATGTAAGCAAGCTGATCGAGAACGAGCCCCAATGGGCAGCGCTCGGCGCGGCGCTCGACCGTGCCTTTCCGCAGCGCGACCAGACGATCCTCGCCGTTGTCGAGGCCCCGGCGCCGGAGCTCGCCGATGCAGCGGCCGATGCGCTCGCCGCCGGTCTTAAAACGCCCGTTTACGCGAGTGAGATCGGCGACGTCACACAGCCCGCTGGCGGCCCGCTCTTCGAGCACAACGGTTTGCTCTTCCTGTCGACGCGCGAGGTGGCCGGCACGACGTCGCAACTGGCAAGCGCGAAGCCGCTCATCAACGCCCTCGCTCACGATCCGAGCTTGACGGGCCTTGCCACGACGCTGTCGACGATGCTCGGGTTGCCGTTGCAATCAGGGCAAGTCGCACTGCCGAGCCTCGCGACGCTATTCTCGCGCAGCGCCGATACCGTCGACGCGGTGCTGGCGGGCAAGCCGGCGGCGTTCTCATGGCGCGCGCTCGTCGACGCCGACGCGGCGCGCCAGCCGGCACGCGCGTTCGTCACCGTGACGCCGGTGCTCCACTTCGGAGCGTTGCAGGCAGGCGCGCAGGCTTCTGCGGCGATCCGTGCCGCCGCCGTCTCGCTCGACTTGCAAAAGCGGTTTGGCGCGGTGGTCCGGCTGACCGGACAGCAGCCGCTCGCCGACGAGGAATTCGCCTCCGTCCAAGACGGAGCCGCCGTGAATGGCATCATCACGCTGCTGGTCGTGCTCGCGATCCTCTGGCTCGCGCTGCGCTCGATGCGCATCATCGGCGCGGTTTTCGTCACGCTTGCCGTGGGGCTGCCGATCACGACGGCGCTGGGGCTCATGATGGTCGGCTCGCTGAACATGATTTCGGTCGCGTTCATGGTGCTCTTCATCGGGCTCGGCGCGGACTTCGCGATCCAGTACGGCGTCAAATATCGGGAAGAGCATTTTCGCGATGCGCGGCTCGATCATGCGCTCGTCGGCGCCGTGCACTCAATGGGCCTGCCCCTGACGCTCGCGGCCGCGGCCGTGGCAACGAGCTTCTTTTCGTTCCTGCCGACGGCCTACCGCGGCGTCTCCGAGCTCGGCCTCATCGCCGGCGTCGGCATGATCGTGGCTTACCTCAGCACGATGACTGTATTGCCGGCGTTGCTGAAACTGCTCGCGCCTCCCGGTGAGCCGGCGAGCCCGGGCTTTCCCCGGCTGGCACCCATCGACGATTTTCTTCAGGCCCACCGCAAACCGATATTGATCGGCACGCTTGCCGTCATCGTCTGCGGGCTGCCCCTGCTTGCGCATCTGCAGTTCGACTTCAACCCGTTGCATCTGAAGGACCCGACGACGGAATCGATGGCGACGTTGCTTTCGCTGAAGGATTCGCCGGAGGCGGGCGTCAACGATGTGGTCGTGCTCGCGCCGTCGCTTGCCGCCGCCGACGCCACGGCACAGCGTCTCGGCCGGCTACCGGAGGTGGGGAGCGCCACGACGCTGTCGACGTTCGTTCCCGCCGATCAGCCCGAGAAGCTCGCGTCGATCAAGCAGGCCGCCGATGCGCTGCTGCCCGCGCTGACACAGCCGACTGCCCCGCCGGCCATGGACGCTCAGCGCGTCGCCGCGCTCAAGCGCGCGTCGAACCTGCTCGAATACGCGGCCGAGGATCATCCGGGGCCGGGCGCGAGCGAGGCGCGACGCCTGTCGGCATCGATTTCGAAACTGGCCTCGGCGGCTCCCACGGCGCGCGACCGTGCCGAGGCGGCGTTCTCGACGCCGCTTCGACTCGCGCTTCGGCAACTGACGATGCTGCTGCAGCCCTCCACGATTACGCGCGAAGGGCTGCCGCCCGGATTGGTTCGCCAATGGGTCGCCCCAGGCGGCGCCGCGCTCGTGCAGATCGCGCCGCGCGTGCCGCCCGGCGTCGATCCCAATGACGACGCGATGTTGCGCCGCTTCGCCAACGCGGTGAAACACGCGGATCCGGCAGCGATCGGTGGGCCGATTTCGATCCTCTATTCGGCGCGCGTAATCATCAAGGCATTCCTGCAGGCCGCCGTGCTCGCCGTGATCTCGATCACGGTCTTGCTGTGGCTTGCGCTCGGCCGCTTCGGCGACGTGCTGCGAACGATGATTCCGCTGCTGGCCTCGGCCCTCGTCACGCTCGAGCTTTGCGTGATCTTCGGCATGCCGCTCAACTTCGCCAATATCATCGCGCTGCCTTTGATGCTTGGCGTCGGCGTAGCATTCAAGGTGTATTTCGTGATGGCATGGCGAGCCGGTCAGACTAGCCTGCTTTCGTCCAGTCTCACTCACGCAGTGCTGTTCAGTGCCGCAACGACGGCAACCGCGTTCGGCAGCCTTTGGCTCTCGCATCATCCGGGCACCGCCAGCATGGGACGGCTGCTCGCACTCGCGCTTTCATGCACGCTCGTCGGTGCGGTCGTTTTTCAGCCGATATTGATGGGCAAGCCGCGTAAAGCACAAGCGCCCCGCAAAGAACTAGAAGGAATCGATAGATAAGATGCGAACCTTTGCTGCCACTCTCGCTGCCGCGGCCATGCTCGCGGGCTGCGCAACAGGTGCGAACCGCACGCCAGGCGACCCGCTCGAGCCGATGAACCGCACGATCTTCAGGTTCAACGACGCCGTGGACCACGCCATTGCGATACCGGTTGCGAAGGGCTATCAGAAAGTGACGCCGCACCCGTTGCGCACGGCGATCAGCAACTTCTTCTCGAATCTCGGCGATCTCAGCAATATCGCCAACGAGTTGCTGCAGTTGAAGATCACCGATGCGACGTCGGACATGATCCGCTTCTCGATGAACACGGTGTTCGGCATCGGCGGCCTCATCGATTTCGCGACGCTTGCGAGACTGCCCAAACACCATCAGGACTTCGGGCTCACCCTCGGGCGCTGGGGCGTGCCTTCGGGGCCTTACCTCGTGCTGCCGGTCTTCGGACCGAGCACGTTCCGGGACGGCGTCGGGCTCGCCGTCGATGTCCGCTTCAATCCGCTGAACTATGCGGAGCCGTCCACGCGCACGCAGCTCTATGTCCTGCAATTCGTCAGCGCGCGCTCCGACCTGCTGGGGGCGACGAACATCCTCGAGCAAGCGGCGCTCGACAAATACTCGTTCGTCCGGGACGCCTACTTGCAGCAGCGGCGCTCGCGCTTGGGCGCCGAGACGGGCACGGCGCCCGCGCTGCCGAACTATGGCGACGAAGAAAGCTCAGGTGCGGCGCCGGCGGCGCCCGCGAGCGGAAGCGAGCCGGCGACAACCACGCCGACCAGCCCTCCGGTGCCGACGGCACCCCTGCCCGCTCCCGCGCCCGCTACGCCGGCCGCGCCGGCAAGCTCCGCCGCCGGCAAGTAGACCTGCGCGGGCCTATGCCGGCAATCCGAATGCGCGGCCCAGTATTCGTCGCGCGCCCGTGAGCGTCGCGCGAGCGGCGCTTGCGTCCGCTGCAAGCCGAATCATCGCGGCGAGCTGCCAGGGCGCCTTCAAAAGCTCTGTAAGGATCGGCATCAGGGCAGTCGTGCCGTCGTCGCGCAGACCGGCCGTTGCCGCGCTCGGCAACGAGCGCCAGGCGGGATCGACGATGGCCCGGCAGGCCACGAACGGCAGGCCGCGCGCCTCGGCCATCGCAGCGGCGATATGTGATTCCATGTCGACCGCAAGCGCTCCCGCGGCGAGATGCAATGCAGCCTTTTGCTCGACGGTGACAAGTGGAGCCGTCACGGCAGCGAGCGTACCGAACCGGACACGCGGCGCAAGCGGCGACGCGGCGAGCGCCGCGGCGATCCGCGCGCTCCATGACGAATCCGTGCGCGCGCGGCCAAACGGACCTTCAATTGCGTCGGCGACGATCAGCGTCCCGGGCTTCAGGTCGGCGTCGAGTCCGCCTGCCGTCCCGAAGCTGACGACGCCCGAAACGCCGCGCGCGAGCGCCTCGGCAAGCGCATGCTCGAGCAAATCGGCGCGGGCGGCGAATACCGCCTCGACACCTTCGCCGCGCGCGATGCGGGCTTCGAAAGCCATGCCCGTGACCGCGACGACCGGTGCCGTCGCCCCCTGCCCCATCGTCACATGCCGACCGCAATGCGCGTCTCGCCGTCGCGCATCATGTTTCGATAGCGAGCGAGCGCCCATAGCGGGAAGAACTTTCGATAGCCGTGATAGCGCAAATAGAAGACGCGCGGAAAGCCCGTTGCCGTAAACCGCGTCTCATCCCATAGCCCATGCGCGCACTGCGTGCGCGTCAGATAGGCGATGCCGCGCTCGACGGCCGGATGATCGACGATGCCGCACGCCATCAGGCCGAGCAAAGCCCAGGCCGTTTGCGACGCGGTGCTCGGCGCGCGCTCGTATCCGCGGTAGTCGAGCTTGTAGCTCGTGCCGTCCTCGCCCCAGCCGCCATCGTCGTTCTGTATCGAGATCAGCCACTGCGCGGCGCGGCGGATTCGCGGATCGTCATGCGGCATCCCTACCGCATTCAACGCGCACAGGACCGACCAGGTGCCATAGATGTAGTTCATCCCCCAACGCCCATACCAGCTACCGTCGGTCTCCTGCTCGTTGAGCAGATAGTCGTACGCGCGACGAGCCGGCTCGCTATTGCGGGGCAGTTCGCCGAGTTGCGCGAGCATCGAAAGGCAGCGGCCGGAGACGTCGGCCGTCGGGGGATCGAGCAACGCGCCGTGGTCGGAGAACGGAATGTTGTTGAGGTGGTAATGCGTGTTTTCGGGCTCGAATGCGCCCCACCCGCCATCGCTGCTTTGCATGCCGACGATCCATTCGCGCGCGCGGGCGATCGCCTCGCGATCGACGTTCGAGCCCGTGAGTCGAGCCGCACGGTCCATCGCCATCGCAACGACGGCCGTATCGTCGACATCGGGGTAATGGGGGTTCGCGTACTGAAACGCCCAACCGCCGGGGCGCACGTCGGGGCGACGCGAAATCCAGTCGCCGCGAACGTCGAGGATCTGCAGTGGGCGCAGCCATTGAAGCCCCCTGCCGGCAGCCTGCTCCGCGCGCGGCAAGCGCGTTTCCAGCAGCGCATGAGCCGCCAGCGACGTATCCCACACGGGCGAGAGGCACGGCTGGCAATAGGCTTCCTCGTCGCCCACCGCGAGCAGCTTGTCGATGGATGCGCGCGCGATCGCGCGGTTCGGATGGTCGGGCGCGTACCCGAGCGTGTCGTACATCATCACGGAGTTAGCCATCGCCGGAAAAATCGCGCCGAGCCCGTCTTCACCGTTCAGGCGCTCGTCGACAAAGGCGACGGCGGCCTCGATCGCGCGCTCGCGCGTCGCCTTCGGAAAGAGGCCGTCGAACGCGCGCAGCACGACATCCGCGACGCGAAAGAGCGTGAACCAACCGCGGCTTTGATGCGGCGCGCGCGGCAGCATTCTCGCCTCGGAAGGCTTGCCCAGGAACAACTCGTCGATGCGCACCCCGCGCGGATTCCTCGCCACGGGCCGCCGCGCGTTAAGCACTAGCAGCGGCACGATGACCGTGCGCGCCCAATAGGACACCTTGGACAGATGGAAGGGAAACCATGCGGGCAACAGCGTGATTTCGACGGGCATCATCGGCACGGCCCGCCACGGAATGATCCCGAAGAGCGCCAGCAGAATCCGCGTGAACACGTTGACGGCTTCGGCGCCGCCGGCCTCGATGATGGCGCGGCGCGCGCGCACCATATGCTCGGCATTCTCGGAATCGCCGATCATCTTCAGCGCGAAGTACGCCTTGACGCTCGCGCTCACATCGAGCGCTCCATCCGCGAAAAGCGGCCAGCCGCCACCGGGCAGCTGAATGCGGCGCAGGTAGCGGCCGATTTTCTGTTCCAGCTCGACATTGGGCGACTCACCGAGATAGTGAATGAGCAGCACGTATTCGGCTGGGATCGTGGAATCGGCCTCGAGCTCGTATACCCAGTGTCCATCGGGACGTTGCGCGGCGAGAATGGCGTCGGTCGCGCGAGCGATGGCCGCGTCCAGCGCGGCGTCCATCGCATGGGATTCGCTCGTGTCGGAAGCCGCCGCAAGCGCGGCGGAGGGTGCGGAGAAATCGTTCATTTTTTTCTGGGCTCAGAAGAGCGCATAGCGCGCGACGATCCACAAAAGGCGCGCGCGGGGCTTGGGCGTAGGTGTGCGAGGCAAATCGAACCCGCGTTCGAGCGTACGCTCGAGCAGGCACCGATAGACGCCCGACATGATGCGAGGCGCGCGCACTGCCTTTCTGGGCGAGGCGTCCATGATCGCGTCGGCTTCACGGAAATGCTTCGTCGCCCGCTCGGCAAGCGTCGCGCAAACGCGCGGCAACGATGGGTCGTCCGCGATCGTCACTGGGTTCGTCGCGGCAATGCCTTCGCGGGCAAGCAATTCGCGCGGCAGATAGGAACGGTTGATGGCCGCGTCTTCGTCGATATCGCGCAGAATATTCGTCAACTGCAGGGCCCGGCCGAGGTGATGGGCGAGCCGCCTGCCCGGCTCTTCCTCCATCCCGAAGATTCTCACCGATAGGCGGCCCGCCGAACTCGCGACGCGGTCGCAATACAAATCGAGCGTCGCTTCGTCCGGCGCGCAGATATCCTCGGCCACGTCCATTGCCATTCCATCGATCATGGCGTGAAAATCTTCGCGCTTCAGATCGAACGTGCGGATATGACGAGCAAGGGCCGCAAGCGCCGGCCGTGGCGTGCCGCCATAGCAAGCGTCGATGTCCTCACGCCAGCGGTCGAGCGCCGCGCCGCGCTCGGCGCGTGGCGCATCGCTGTCGGCAATGTCGTCCACGGCTCGGCAAAACGCGTAGATTCGAAACATCGCGTCGCGTTGAGCCGCAGGCAATATGCGCATTGCCAGATAGAACGAGCTGCCGGAAGTCACGGCTGCAGCGTCGATATCGGGTTCGTCTGCGACGGGATTTGAAACGGACAAAGCGAACTCCGCTGTGGGCGCCCATAGCGGGCGAATGAAAATCGATACTCTCCAGGCGGCGTGCCGCAAGCGCGCCGCATCGACTCGCCGCGCCCTGTCTTCCCGGGCGCAGTCCGCCGGCGGCGCCGGAAACCGGCAAAAGTATAGCAATCTTTTAATCGGTGCCACAGCAAGGGCCGCGCCAGCCGTCAGGCGCAAGCGCGAACCGCGGCGATGCAAGAGGCGGAAAACGCGAGGCGCGTCAGGTCAGCGCGACGCAGCGATTGCGTCCTTGACGCTTGGCACTGTAGAGGGCGGCGTCCGCCTCATTGATCAGCACCTCATAGGTCGGCAGGCCGATCCGTGCAGCCGCGCAGCCAACGCTCGCCGTCACGGGTACGCGTACACCCTCCGCTTCGACAGGCGTATCGCCGATCGTCGTGCGGATCTTCTCGGCAACGACCATGGCATCGGCAAGCGGCGTGCAAGGCAGCAGCAACGCGAATTCCTCGCCGCCGAAGCGGCCGAAGATGTCTTGCACGCGAACCGCCTCGGCCACGCGCTGCGCCATGACGCGAAGGACTGTATCGCCGACCGCATGGCCGAAACGATCGTTGATGTTTTTGAAGTGATCGAGATCGAAAAGGAGCACCGACAATTCGCCGCCGTAACGTTCCCAGCGCGAAAATTCGTCGCGCAGGCGCCCTTCGAAATACCGGCGGTTGGCGATGCCTGTCAGGCCGTCGCGGTTCGCGTATTCGCGCAGCTTCACGACGGCTTCCTCGCGCTCGCGCTGCACGACGCTCACGTGCGTCACATCGGAGATCGTCACACACACGGCAATGACGTCTCGCTCGCGCGTGAGCGGCATGAACGTGCAATCCTGCTGCATGAAGTCGACGCCGCCGGTGATGGGCCTGTCGTGATCGAACTTGAACAGGTAAGGCCGCTGCTCCCACGAGCTGAACGCGAAGCTGCCGAGTTGAAAGACACTTTCGACCTTGCGCGTGAGCCAGACGCGCGGCAACTCGGGAAAGCTTTCGAAGATCGACTTGCCAACGACCTGCTGCGCGGTAAGTCCGCTGTGGTCCTGCATGAAGCGATTCCACATCAAGACCTTCATCGAGCGGTCGAGCACGAAAATGCCGAAGCCGACCCGTTCGAGCACCAAATCACTAAGAGACTGCTCCATCGTCTGATTCATAAGCTCGACAACAGCGCGTTGAGCGCTTCATGCACGCGGCGGATCGAATCCTCGGCCATCAGCATCACCAGATGCGCGCGGAACGTCTGATCCTCGAGCGCGAAATTGACTTCGAGCAAGAGCGCCAATTTCCACGCCAGCACATCCGCCTGGAAAACGTCTTCGAGTGCGATCTTCTCGCCGAGCAGTCCCGGCGCGGAAAAGATGGGCGTACGGTCGAGCTGGTTCATGATGCACGACACGCAGGCGCCGGTGAGGACGTTCGCGACGTCGAACATCAGCTCGGTCTGGCTCACGGATTCGTAAGCCGAATGAATGTACGGATCGTTGACGAGCGAGCAGAGATTGCCGACGCCGCTGCTGCGGCAGATGACGAGCGCTTCGCCCTTGATGTCCGACCGAAAACCTTGTCGCACGGCCGTGACGGTTTCGTCGATGCCCGTCATCTCGCGCAGTGCCTGAGCCGCTTCTTCGACACGCACGACGCGCACCCGCGGCACCGACAGCTCGATGAACGTATCGAGCAGACGGGCGAGCCGTGTCGCGGCCTGCCCCATCGCCAGGTTGGCGATCTCCTGCAGGGCGTCGCGCTGGTCTTCGTTCAGGACGTGATCACGCATACAACCCGTACTCCTTGAGGATGGGCAGCAATGCCTCGGTAGTCACGGGCTTGGGGACGAAGGCGGCGGCGCCAAGGGCGCGCACACGCTCTTGCGCGAGGGGTTGGATGTCGGCCGATACGACGATCACGAAGGTATTGAGATCCTCATGTTGCAGCGCCTCGAGAACCTGATAGCCGTTCATGTCGGGCATCGTCAAATCGAGGAACATCACCGAGGCCTTACCAGCGCGATACAGCGCGAGCGCCTCTCGTCCGTTCGACGCATATGCGACGTCGACGTCCCAGTCCTGCGGCAAGGCTTTCGTCAAAACCTTGCGGGCAAGCAGGGAGTCATCGGCGATCACAATCGGCAAAGGCATGGCAAGCGTGGCGAAGAACGAAACAATCTATGCCGAGTTAACGGCGGCCCGAAACCCTTTCTTTAGCGAGAAGCGAGCTTGTGTCGACAGACTACGGCCGCTTTGGGGCGGTCGCCCTCAAGGTGCATCAGGGGACAGACGCAAGGCGCGGCGCGCGCATCGTCTCGTCGTGAAGCCTGCGCTTCACGGTGCGCCCGGAGACTGGTGGGCACATCTTTCGCGTAGAAGTGGAGCAAAATTCTGTTGGCAAACAGGCGAAAAATCAACTCCTTAATTTTCCGTCATGGGATAAGACATCATTCCACCGTGAGATATGAGGAAAGAAAACCGTTTTGTTTGCGTCGAACGTGGAAGATTATTCTTTTGTGTACGTTTGCGCTTCCGATTTCGTCGCTGTTTTGCATCGACATATGAGCACCGCGCGGAGACCGGGGCCATTTCACAGGGTTCGGCTTCGGGGGAACCCGGCGTCAAGCGGAGCGACAAGTCGCTTATGATTGTGCCTGCCCACCGTACCCTCATTGGACCAGAATCGACATGACGCGCCACCGGGTGGACCGGCCCGCAGAGAACGACGCTCCTGGCAGCTGGCACGAAGAGCCGTCGTACCCGGCCGTACCGGAGCCCGATTTCGCGGTGCGTCGCGCGACGTTGATCGTGTTGTTGGCCGCGGCGATCGTGCTGCCTTTCATCTATGCGGCGACGATGGCCTACTCGGATTTTCGAGCGCGCGTCGCCGCCGCGTCCGACGTGACCGTGCGCACGGTGCGCATTGCCGACGAGCATGCGCTGAAAGTATTCGACCTGAACGAAACGCTGAACGCGCGCGTCGACGATCTGGTGCACGGCCTCGACGACAGTCGGATACGGGCTCGAGAAGCCGATATCCACGATAAGCTGCAGGAGATCGGCGGCGGCTACCCGCAGGTCGCGTCGATTTCGATTTTCGGTGCGGGGGGCATGCTTCTCGCGAACAGCCGCTACTTTCCCGCGCCGCACGCCTCGATTGCCGACCGGGAGGATTTCATCGGAATTCGCGGGGGCCGCATACTCGAGCACGTTTCGAGAACGATGACATGGCACGCCGGCGCCGGCGAAGCGATCTTCAACACAGGGGCCGCCCGGCGCAACGCGGACGGTTCGTTCGCCGGCCTCGTTTCCATCGCGCTGCGGCGTTCGTATTTCGAGTCGTTCTATCGCGAGCTGCTCGGTCAGGAAAGCCGCGCCATGACGATTTCGCTGATGCGCGCGGACGGCGCCGTGCTCGCCTCGTACCCGCCGAAGCCCGGCGGCGAGCAAGCGCTGCCACCCGCATTGTCGTCAGCGCTCGCGGCCAATGCGACCGCCGGCGTGCTGCGCATCGGCTCGTCGCCCGAAACGGGACGGGGTGAGATCCTGGCCTATCGGCGCGTCGGCTCATATCCGGTCTACGTCTCGTGCGCGTACAGCCGGGCCGTGATCTGGGGAGACTGGTATCGCCGGGCGACGGTACTCGTCGTCTCGATGTTCGCGCCGTCGATCGTGCTCTGGATCGTGCTCGCCTTGTCGTTGAAGCGCCTCGCCGCCGAGCAGCAAGCCTGGTCGCGCTGGCAGGTGGAGGCTTCGATGCGCCGCTCGATCGAAACGGCATACCGGCAGTCGCGCAAGATGGAGGCGCTCGGCAACCTCGTCGGCAGCGTCGCGCACGACTTCAACAACCTGTTGATGATTATCGCGACGAACATCCAGATCGCGCGTCGCCGCGGCGCGTCGAATTTCGAGCGCGAACTCGGCGCCGTCGAGCGCGCCGTGAAAAGCGGGCAGTCGCTGACGCGTCAGTTGCTGGGCGTTGCGCGCAAGCAGCCGCTGCGCAACGAGACGATCGATCTCGCCCGCTGGATGGCGGCCAGCCGGGAGCTCCTGAACGCTTCGCTGGGAGCGAAGGCCAGTCTCAGCCTCGACGTGGGGCCGGACGTATGGCCCATCGAAGTCGACATCGCGGAGCTCGAGCTCGCCCTCATCAATATCGCCGTCAATGCGCGCGACGCGATGCCCAATGGCGGACGATTCACCCTTCGCGCAAGCAACGTCAAGCTCGAGCGAGCGAGCGGCTTCGCACTGGCCGGCGAATTCGTCCAGATCTCGTTGGAAGATACCGGCGCCGGCATGCCGCCCGACGTGCTCGCGCATGCATTCGAACCGCTTTACACCACGAAGGCGAAGGGCATGGGCACGGGCCTCGGCCTGCCGCAGGTCTACGCGTTCTGCGAACGCTCGGGGGGACTGGCCACGATCGAAAGCAAGGTCGGCGAAGGCACGGCGGTGCGGCTCTACCTGCCCCGCTCGAGCGCCGCGCCTTCCGAAGCGCCAGCAGTCGAACGCAAGCCTGAAGCGCTCGCAATGATGAGCGGCTTACGTGTACTGCTCGTCGAGGACAACGACGAAGTCGCCGCCGGCACGGAAGCGCTGCTGCGGATGATGGGCCATGAAGTCAGCTGCGTGTACAACGCCGACGCGGCGATACCTCTGCTTTTCGACACGGCGCCGCCCCCGTTCGATGTCGTCATTTCGGACATTCACATGCCCGGCGCGAAGAACGGCATCGATCTGGCGGAAGCCGCGCAGGCCCTTACGACGCCGCTACCCGTGATCCTCATCACCGGTTATGCGCAGGAATTGGAGCGCGCAAGGAATGTCAAGGTGCGCGTGCTGTCAAAACCTTTTGACATCGCATTGCTGGAGACGATGCTGGAGGGAATCCAGCGGGAGCGCGAGCAACGCGCCCAGGCTGCAGGCAAACCCAGCTGACAAAAGCCGGCGCGCCGCTTGCGGCGCAGCCAGACGAAGCAGAACGAAAGTAAGGGGAGAGCATCATGCAACATACGGTTATCGCATTTTTCGATACGTACGATGCGGCCGAACGGGCACGGGACATGCTAATCGCCGCGGGGCTCACGACCGAATCGATTTCGCTGCAGACACGGTGCGAGCCGACCTATGCGACCGACGCGACGACGGTCGCCGGAAAGGCACATGAGGACGAGGGGCTGCTCGCGAGCATCGAGCGATTCTTCGAATCGCTGTTTACGACGCAGCCGCAACGGTGTGAAACGGCGCAATACGCAGAGGCTATAAGGCGCGGCGCTGTCATGCTGAGCGTCGATGCGGCGACCGATGCTCAATGCCAACTTGCAAAGACCACGCTCGAGGGGACGAGTCCCATCGACATCGAGGAACGGGCGTCGACCTGGTCCGCTCCGAGCGAGCAAGCGCTGCACGAGCGCTCGCCCCTCGAGGAGCTAGGCCTTCGCCGCAGTGCCCCGAAGGCACAGCCGGGCGGACCGGTGCGCAGCTTCGCCCATACTAGCGCGGAACCGGCACGGCGGAAAACGCCAGAGGACCCTCCGCTCGTGCCGCCCAAGTCGGTTCCCGACGAATACCTCCAAGACGAAGAGGAATTCGAGGACAAAGCCCATCGCAATGGAAGCAATCGCCCGTGACGCGCCGGCGTCGGGCGATTTCTCATGTTCCCGGTGCGGCGGGAAACCAGGTATGAGGATTGACTGCCCTCACTTCTTGGCGACGTGCCGCTCGACCCAGGCCTCGTAGCGGCCAATGAAGCCTTGCAGGAACTGGCGCGTGTCTTCGCTCGCGATGGCGCCCTGCTCATCGAAGAATCCGTCGCTGTACTTGAGAAAGATTTCGGGTTGACCGAGGGTCGGCACGTCGAGGTATGCCAGCACGTTGCGCAAATGTTGCTGGGCCAATGCCGTGCCGGTCGCACCCAGCGAAATCCCGCATACACCAGCCGGCTTGTCCTTCCACGAGTTCGCACCCCATGGCCGGGAACCCCAATCGAGCGCATTCTTCAAAACGCCCGGCATCGATCGGTTGTACTCGGGCGTGACGAACAGCAGGCCGTCGGCGCTTTCTATTTGCTGCTTGAATTTTCGTGCGACTTCGGGAAAGTCGGGATCATAGTCCTGGCTGTAAAGAGGCAGTACGCCGATATCCACGAACGAAAAGTTTAAGTCCGCGCTCGCAAGCTTCGTCAGGGCGTGCGCCAGTTGCTTGTTGAACGAATCGCGGCGCAGGCTGCCGACGACCACTTCGATTTGATAGGCCATTGCTGTCGCTCCTATTCGCTAAGAACTGTTTGACGACATGTGCTGCCCTTCGATCATAGTCCGAAGGCGATCCGCACCGGCGGCCCTTTTCGCGCTCAGACCAGTCCGGCGTCGGCCCGTCGCGGGTTTTGATCCGACTTTCCACAACCTTTTCCACAGAAACTGTGGATAACTTGTCGCCTGCTGTTGGCGCTTACCAATGGTCACATGTGTGTCATTGCCTTGACAGTACGGCTCCAAGGCGCAATGAGCGTACCCATCTTGCCCGCGCGGCGGCGCGGATCGATGCCCATATGCGCGTCTTTGTACGAGGGGCGCGCGACCGCTTCAATCCAGCAACGCTCGGATTGCCTCCGGAGGGCGACCGATCACCGCTCGCCCATCGCGAACGACAATCGGGCGCTGCAGCAGAATCGGATGCTTGGCGATCGCCTCATAGAGCGCGGCATCCGACAAGGCGGGGTCGGCAAGGCCCAGCTCTTGGTATACCGACTCAGTGTCTCGCATCATGGCGCGCACCGGACCACCGAGCATGCGATGCAGTTGCTCGAGGTCGTCGACGGTCGGCGGCTCTTTGAGATATTCGACGATACGGACGGATTTGCCGGGTGCGGCTAGCGCATCGCGGACGAGATCGCATGCCGCTCTCGACTTCGAACAGCGGGCGTTGTGATAAATCGTGATCATCGTGTATTGCGGTTCTTGGAGGTTTGCTTCGATGTTCGAACAACTCGATTCTAGGGGCTATAAGAGATCAGAGAAAGCCACGATGCGCGTGACGACGGGTTCGAGAAAGCGCGCCGATTCTCTTGGCCGGCGTAACGGCGAACCGGCGTCGCGCGACAGATCCATCTCACTTTTGCCGTTCGCCTATCGCGTGTTGCAATTGATGGCATTGGTAGCGGAGATATAAAGCGTGTAATCTGTTTTGCCCTTCAATTTTCAATGTTGGTCAGTAGTGCAATTTGGTGGTTAGCATGCGATTCGCGCCTCCGTTGGCATTGGCAAGTTGCCGCGCGACGAAACGATCGCTCCGACCTATCCCAGTCATCTCGGCGACTAGTCCTCACGTCGCTGCAATGCTACTGGCCCGGTGGCGTGTCCATGCGGTTGCCGCAGCATCTTTATGCGCATAAACCAGCGCAACGCGCAGCCCCGTCCAAGAGCAGGTCACCGAG
This sequence comes from Trinickia symbiotica, assembly GCF_002934455.1. Classification (GTDB taxonomy): domain Bacteria; phylum Pseudomonadota; class Gammaproteobacteria; order Burkholderiales; family Burkholderiaceae; genus Trinickia; species Trinickia symbiotica. The sequence goes on from NZ_PTIR01000012.1 coordinate 155,944, forward strand.
GGAGGCATCCGCTGCATGATCTTGCTTAGAGCCCCCCCCATGAGGCAAATACGAACGCTAGGCGCTCTCGCGTCCCACGCCACCGGTCCACGAACTGTGCGTCCGGACCCCTACCGGCAAGTTACCGCGCCAAGGTGCGGTTAGTTTGATGATCTCGCTGCGGTGAGCGCGTGTCGTCGATGAACCTCATCCTAAGACTGACCGGGGTTCACAGTCCCGTAATCAAAACGGCGAGCAGGGGCTCGACTCTCGATGCCGGTCGCGAGTAGTTGCCGTTGGATGGTGATTCGCATCGTATCGCCGAAGAGCGGCTATCGAAGTGCCACCCGCCGGCCACACAGCGCTCCATCGCCCTCGATTTATGCGCATAAACCACTGCCGAATGGCCAAGTGTCGTCAGCTCGCCACACAAAAACGTTGAAATAGAAATCCTTCAAGGTAGAATTCCTCGACCTCTTAAGGAGTGAATAAATTGGCAGCGGAAATCGTCGCGGTAACTCAACAAAAGGGCGGAGTCGGGAAGAGCACGATCGCCATGCACCTCGGCGCGGCCTTCCACGAAAAAGGGAAGCGGGTTCTCGTGGTCGATGCCGATGGTCAAAACACGCTGATCCACTGGGCCAGCGCATCGAATGACGGAGAAGCGGGCATTCCGTTTCCCGTCGTCAATCTCTCCGAAGCCGGCGGGCAGATCCATCGCGAGATCAAGAAGTTCATCAGCGACTACGACGTCATCGTCGTTGACTGCCCGCCCTCCATTACCGAGAAAGTCTCCGGCGTCGTTTTGTTGGCGGCTTCGATTGCAGTGATCCCTACGTCGTCATCGCCGGCTGATTACTGGTCGAGCGTCGGCCTCGTCAAGCTCGTTCAGCAAGCAAAAGTGATGAACGAGGACCTGCGCGCCGTTTTCCTCCTCAACAAGACGGAAGAAAAGCGAATGCTGACGCGCGAGTTGAAGCGCGCGCTCGAGGACCTCGGATTCCCGCTGTTGAAAACACAGATTCCAACCCGCGAAGCCTACAAGCAGGCGATGGCGCTTGGACAAACCGTGCTGCAAATGAGCGACCGCGGTGCGAAACTCGCCGCCGCCGAAATTCGCGCGTGCGCCGACGAGATCGCCGCCTTGCTCCCATGAGTTTATGCGCATAAAGGACGACACCCTCATGAAACCTTCCCAGTTCGCCAAAGGCTTTCAAACGCGCCCCGACACGACGAGTAGCGAGAAGCGAACCGCACTCGATCGCCTTAATGCCATCGACAACTTGGTGAAGAACGATGCGCCTGCGGTAACCAAGCCGGCGGCGTCTCTGCATGAAGTGCCGATCGCGCCCGCCGCCGATGACGAACAAGCCTCGAACGAATCGCCCGAATACCGCGCGTGGCGCCGGGCACATGGATATAGGCCCGGTCAAATCATCGAGCTGGATCTCAAAGCGATCAAACCAAGCCCGTTCAACCCGCGGCATTTCTATCTGAAATCGTCGATCGCCGAGCTCGCCGTCAATCTCGCCAAGCAGGGTCAGCAGCAGGCAATACACGTCATTCCCGATTACGCCAACCCGGGGACCTACTTCGTCAGCGACGGTGGCCGACGCGTCCGAGCACTAAAAGAAGCCAACAAGGAGACGGTAAAAGCTGTCGTCGTCGATATTTCAGTCGGCATCGAAAGCTACAAGCTCGGCTACGATCTCAACGTTCAGCGTGATTCGCAGACGGTGTTCGACAATGCCGTCGTCTGGCGACGCTTCCTCGACGAAAAGCACTTCCAGAGCCAGAAGGAACTCGCCGAACACCTCGGACTCGACGAGTCGACGGTGGCGGTAGCGCTTTCGCTATCGAAGCTGCCGGAGACGATCATGCAGGAAATGGTGGCCAGACCCGATCGCTTCGGCTCGAACATGGCCTACCAGGTCGGCCGGTATCATTCGGCCCGAGGCGTCGATGCGACGCTTCGCTTGATCAACAAAATCGTGTCGGACGACTTGAGTACGCGCCAGGTGGCCGACATCGTCAAAGGACGCACGGGTCCGCAGGAAAGTGCTAAGCCCGCGACCCGTCAGCGCTACGCGCAGCGAATGGAAATCAAGCTCGACGGCGTCTCGGTCGGCGACTTGAAATCATATGGCGACGATCGGCTCGAGTTGCGGTTGCGCGGACTATCGCGCGAAAAGCGCGACGACATTCTTCGCCAGATCGAACAGATCCTGCAATCCGAGCGGAAATAACCGTATGCGGGTCGTGCCTCTTTGGCACGATTCGCCGTCTGCGTCCGCGAGCGGGAAGGGGAGGGGAGCGCGACGCGCCGAAAACTTGCGACGAGTGTGCGTCTCAGGCCGCCCGCGATTGGCTCAGCGTGAAAGCTAACAGATCGCCGTCGGTCGGCTCGCCCCACGTTTTCCGAGCGAGCCAGTCAAAAAACGCTGTTTCGACGAGTTTCGAATTCAGTCCTCGGCGACGCCAGTCCTCGCGCAGATGCGGCCCCAGCGCCGGCAAGGCGTCTTCCTCGAACGAGCGCCGCGCGAGTTCCTGTTCCGACTCGCCTTGCTCCTCGTAGAGAGCCCTGGCTTCATTGCGGCGATATCCGGCGTACTCGTCGAGCAGGCGGGCCTTCAATTCGTCGGCCGGTGCGGCAATAGCCGGGCCCTTCGCGGCGTTGCCGCCGGACTGGACGACTTCGACCGCCGGCGCGTAGCCCTTTTTCAAGGCATCCTTGAATAAGGCGGCCGCGCTGCGCACGGGGGGCAGCGTCGTACTACGCATGCGCTGCTCGGTCATCTGAAGCGCCGCGCGAATCCGGTTCTCCTCGCTATCGGCATAGATCGTTTGCGCTTCCTTGAGCGGAATGCCGATCTTCACCATGCGATCGACGAGCGTGCTGTCGAATACATTCGGGTGTTCGTCGAGCGCCAGCATCGGCTGCTTGCGCTCGGTGACACGGAACTGAATCTCAGCGACGCGCCGCCCTTCGCGATGCTCGATCAATTCGACGAAGATGTTCGTGACCGCGTTCACCTCAGCGATTGCCGGCCGCAGGTAATCGCGCTTGAAATATTTGTATTCGCGCTTCGCTTCGTCTCCGGCCTCGTTGTCGGGCGTGCCCGAGAGGATCGGCCGCCACCAGGCCCACGACTCACGCATCGTCAGGTGGCTCGGATTCGTCAAATAGCGTACGCAGATTTCGTAGAGCGCCAGACCCGCGCTGCTGCGCAGCTGACTTTGGAATTGAAGGCTCAGGCGTGCATACTGCACCGGGTCCAGCAACTTCTTCTTGATCTTCGGCGCAAACGAGAATTCCACCCACACGCGGCGCGTAGCCGGATCCTCGAGAATTTCCGCATCGGCGATCAGCGTCGAGATGCCCCACTTGCGGCCCGGCTTTTGGCTCGACGTCCCTTGGCTCCATTCGACCTGGACGGACACCATGCGTCGCAGATGCTCTTTGACGAGCGCGGTATCGTTCGAATCGAACGCGGAATTGGCGACGATGTCCGACAGCAGCGCGCGGTAGGTATCGCCGGACTCGTCCGCCTGCTGGGCCACGGCCAGCAACACATTGAACAACTTGCGTGTGAGCAGCGTGATCTTGCCGCTCTTCGGCTGGATTGCAATCGCTTCGACGGCCTTGCGCAGTTCCGCGGAGCTTGGACCCACGACATCGGTTTTCTTTGCGCGCTTCGTTACCATGCATCGGATCCGGAAGGGATTTTCGCAAGAGGATACCGAGTGCGGTGAAGCACGTCTATAGCGGCACTCTCACCGTTTCCGGGTGATCGTCGTTTCTCGGCGCGGACTCACCTGCAGCGCTCCCGGAAAGGCTCACCTTAGTGCCCGCACCCCACCGGTCCGCATTCGTTGTCTATCGCGGAATCCATCTTCGAATCGGCCGGCAAGCGTGTCGTCGAACGCGTGGCATCGGCTCCCGAACTCCCTCACCGCGGGGGGCTGTCGCAATTTCGCGACGAATGGAGTGGCAGTCAGCGAGTTCGCGTTCTCATCGGCCAGCCGCAGGCAGGTGCCTGTCTCGTAAGCTCTTTGATAAATGAAATTGTCGAGATGGACGTCAGGCAAGGAGGGAGGAGGCGCCATAGCCCTAGCTATGGCAACGACGAGCGAGGCCGTCCCCCAAGGGATTTCCTCTGGGCAAATGGCGGCCATCTGGGGATTCCATATCAAACGAACTTGCGCGGGACAGGGCACGCTATACGGCTGGCGCAGTCAGGCAACCGCGAGGTTCCGAAAGGCGATGTGCGCAGGGCGATGCAGCGGCGACCACGAGCGCACGCGTCGCCCGAGTGCGGACCGCTCAGCGCCCCGCTGGATACCGAAGATGTCCAAAGACGGCATCTCGCTCCCGAAAAGCCTCACCCGAGAAGTCCCCGAACCGCAGACGGCATACGGTAGCTCCATCATGATGCACACGGTTGCCCCTCTGACGGCTCCCGCAGAGGCTCACCATTGCTTTTCAGCGACGCGGACACGACCGCCCAAGCATCATCGCAATGGATTCCCGAAAAACCTCACCTCAACTTGGCTGCCGTCGCAAAATTCGCTGTTGCTTCGGCCACTTACGTCGAGAATCTCGTGCATCACTTATGTTGCCGCATGCTCCCGAAGAGCCTCACCTTTATCGGAGAGGAGAGTTTCACGGACCCGCCATGTCTCACCGATCGGAGCCCCCTGAAAAGCCTCACCTTGGGCAGCGATCGATATACGTTCGACTACTCACCTTACAACGCAGATGCGTCATTCAGCGAAAGTAATGACTAACTTACCGAGGTGATTCGCCACGGTACTTCGCGCGATGTCCCGAAAGCGCTCACCTTAAGCTGACGGGCTTCCTTCCCGCAAAGCTGCACCGATGCCCAACAGCCGGTCCCCGAATAACCTCACCTTTGACGCCGCGACCAAGATCCTCGGGGCCGACCGAGAGGTCATCGCTGCTCCAGACCAACTGTGTTCCCGGATAACCTCACCTTTGGGCCAAATGCCCGCGCCGGCCGGCTCGGCGCCCGCAAAAGCTCACCGACATCGGGCTTTGGCTCCCGAATGCTTTCACCATGTCGAGCCAACAGGCCGAATTGGCACTGCGACAGCCCGTTCCGAGGAGTCCCGCAAAATCTCACCGATGATAAATCGAAGCAACTCAGGACAGGGCGTTGACATAAGCCTGCCAGCGCTCACTCTTCCCGAAGTCGCTCACCTCGCCACCCAACCAGATCGGCGATGAGTCCTGAATCCGCTCACGTCCTGTCCCGCAAACGCTCACGCGCATCCCTGAACCTCATCACTGATGCGTCCCGCAAATGCTCACGATCTTTCCCGGAAGGCTTCACCTTGGCGCCGGCAAACCCTTATCCAGCAAGGCCGAGCGCAGTCGTTAACTTCTTTTAACAAGGTTCAAGGGTGTTTACTTCAATGACTCTCAACGGCAAAGCCGTGTGTGTTCCAAAAAAGTCGTTCCACTGCTTGCGAATGCATCCGTGAAACAAGTGAACGAACAGCCACAGCCACGTAAATTCCTTATACAACAAGGCGTTGGACGCGCTTGTTAGTTTTGTTTCACGAAGTTGGCGCTCGTGCTTTGTCGAAAGCCGCCCCGGTACGGCTCGACGACAATAGATTCGTCAAAACGCAACAACAATGCTCCGAACCGTAACGGACAGCACGTAATCCGTTATGATCAGCACGGTTCACATCGCCGAGGTATATCTCCTTGACTATAGACGACGAGCGGCGAGCGATTCGCCTGGAACTTGAATCGATGAAAGCAGGCGGCGCTCATCGGCGGGACCTTTCGCTGCACGCTTGCAAACGGCTCTTTTTCGATCTTGGCATACGACCGTCGATGGCGGCTGTCCGAGACTTGACGCAAACGGGCAGTGCTAGCGATATCCCGAAAGACATCGACCACTTCTGGGAACGAATTCGCAAGGCATCGAAGGTTCGAATCGGATCGGGCGCTATCCCGCCCGCTCTCGAGGAAAAGGCGGGCGAACTGCTTGGCGAGCTTTTCCGCGAAGCAATGATCGTTGCTCGGGATTCCCTCGAATCGGAACGCCGGGATTTGCATGCCCTGAAGGACGACACCGAGCGGCGCCTGCGCGAAGCGGAAATTCGCCGTCAGGCGTCAGACGAAGCTCTGCAGCGCAGCGAAGCGCGAGCGGAGGCAGCGTGGGCACGCATTCGCGAGCTGGAAGCCGAACTGGCCTCCTCGGCCACGCGACGCGCCTCGACACAAGAGACGTTGCAGGCCGCGCTCATGCGGCTCGAAGCCGACAATGAGAAGCTGACCGAGCATCTGAAGACAGAAACGGCCGCGAATGCCGCGCTGCGCGAACGCATCGACGGGCTTCAGGCGGAAATGCGGCAGAACGCCGAACACTATGCCGCCCAGATCAAAGATGCGATTGCCGAAGCGGAGCGTCGCGTCAAGCCGATGCTCGTCGAGCTCGATTCGCTGCGCGGCATGGCATCGACCTATCAGGCTGGCATTCGCGACGCGAGCCGCAAAGAATTCGACTTCATCCAGCAGCTGAGCGCCGCCAAAACCCGCTCCGACCGACTGGATGCCCAAGTTCGCGACCAATCCGACGAGATCGACGCACTGACACGCGAGCTCAACGCGTTGCGAGCGCGAAGCACGGTGTCCCCGGAGGTTGCCTCCGCTGTCTGGGCGCTGGCTCGCTCCGGCCGGCTCGGCGCACAGGATTTCGATGAACTTGGCACGGCCCTCGACAATCATGTCGACGTTCCTTCGCGTTGCCCCAAATGCGGCGATGGAGAACCCGAGCTCGCTCAGGTCGACGGGCGATACGAACTGTCGTGTCCCGAATGCGAGCACAGCTCGGGCATGGGCTGCTCGCGGCTCGAGGCGGTTGCGCGCTTCCTGAACGCGGCGGGCGCCTCGCCTGCCTGAGGCGATCCGGACGACTCGCCGCTGTTCCGGCTACTCCGCCTCGTCGAATGGTGAGTTCTTCCGGGATCGGAAAAGTGAGCCTTTTCAGGAGCCGGGAATAGCGTGAACAGTGTCGCAGGCGGGCCTCGTCTGCTGTTTCCGCGATGCGGCGTGCCCGGCCGCGCGCCGCTTAGCCGCGTCGCTCCGGTCTCCGCACGAGTCGATGCGGGCGTTCGGCGGCATGGCGGGATTGCTCGGCTCGCTCGGCCTCTTCATAGGCGGACACGACGAATGCAAATGTCGCGGGTAGAGCATTGGATCGTCCGAACGTCGCCGGGTCGTCCGTTTCCGGATAGCTCATGTCGGCCGGACGTTTGAAAAGCTCGGCAATGAACGCGTCGTGCCGGCTGGCGAAGCCGAGGTCGGCGAGCGCCTCGGCTTCGATGGCGTGCAGCAGGCGCCAGGTCAACGGCACGTCCTGCACGATGTACCGCGCCGCGATGTTCCGGACGATGTGCTCGAGGTCGCGCGCCGCGGCTTGAAAGCGCAGCGCGGCAAGGTCTTGTTCTTTCATGGCCCGCGCCTATTTTTGAGATGAAGTACTGTACAAATATACAGCATCTCGGGCGGTTGGCAAACCTCGGTTTCGTGCGCCGGATCAGCCGTGGATGACGACGAGCAGCGCTTTGGCGTCACCTTTGCCGGCGTTGCGAATGGCATGCGGCACGTCGGCGACGTACCGTGCCGTATCGGCCGTCTTGAGACGTTTCGCAATGCCGTTCGCTTCGACTTCGACCGTCCCCTGCAACACCGTCAGGTGCTCACGCGTCCCCGGTTCGTGCGCATTCGAGACGAGCGCACCGCCGGCCTGCAGCGTCAGCTCATACCATTCGAATTTGCCAGCGAGCTCGATGGGTCCCCACACGCGAAGCTGATATTTGGCATCGTGACCGTCGAGTGTCGGAATGTCGTGCGGCCCCGCCACGCTGATCGTCTCAGGCGCCTTTTGCGCCGCGAAGAGTTGGTCGAGGCTTACCCCCAGCGCATTCGTCAGCCGCCACGCGACGGCGATCGTCGGATTCGCCTTGTCGCGCTCGATTTCCGAAAGCATCGACTTCGAGACGCCGGCTGACCGCGAGAGATCGTCGAGTGTCATGTTGCGCTCGGTGCGCAGCCGCTGGATCTGTTCGCCGACGCGCGGCGGCGCGGCGAGTGCCGACGTAGGCGACATAGTGGGCGGCGACGACGGCGCGCGCGGGCCACGCCGGCTGGCGGTGCTTGCCATTTGGTTTCCGATCGCTTAAAGTTGTTCGATATATCGAACCGGAGTTCGACAAAACGAAATTGTCCGCTGGATGCGATAAACGACTATAACAGCAACAGGGCCGCCTTTCGCCGGAGACCCCGGTGAGCGACGCGGTGCAATCCGACTCTTACAGGAGCCATCGATGCGCGAAACCTATCTCACCCATCTACGCAGCACGATCGATCAAATTCGCGCAGACGGCTTTTACAAATCCGAACGTGTGATTGCGAGCCCGCAATCAGCTGCGGTGCGCCTCGCGAGCGGCGCGGATTTGCTGAACTTCTGTGCGAACAACTATCTGGGCCTCGCGGACGACGCGAGGCTGATCGCGGCGGCGAAAGAAGGGCTCGATACCGACGGGTTCGGCATGGCATCGGTGCGCTTCATTTGCGGCACGCAGACTGTGCACAAACAACTCGAGCACGCGCTGGCAGCGTTTCTCGGCACCGACGACTCGATTCTTTATTCGAGCTGTTTCGACGCGAACGGCGGCCTTTTCGAGACGTTGACCGATGAAAACGACGCGATCATCAGCGACGAGCTCAACCATGCGAGCATCATCGACGGCGTCCGGCTCTCGAAAGCGAAGCGCTATCGCTACAAGAACAACGATCTCGCCGACCTCGAAGCGAAGCTGCGTGAAGCGGATGCCGCCGGTGCGCGTTTCAAGTTGATTGCGACGGACGGCGTCTTCTCGATGGACGGCATCATCGCGAATCTCGCAGGCATCTGCGATCTCGCCGATCGCTACGGCGCGCTCGTGATGGTCGACGATTCGCACGCCGTCGGGTTCGTCGGCGAGCATGGCCGAGGCACGCCGGAATATTGCGGCGTCGAAGGGCGTATCGACATACTGACGGGAACCCTTGGGAAAGCGCTGGGGGGCGCATCCGGCGGATATGTCGCCGCGCGTCGCGAGATCGTCGAGCTGTTGCGCCAGCGCTCGCGGCCCTATCTCTTCTCGAATACGCTCGCGCCGAGCATCGCCGCCGCTTCCCTCAAAGTGCTCGAGCTTTTGCAAAGCGAAGAAGGCGCGCATCTGCGCAAGCGTGTCCGCGCCAACGGTGAGCGTTTTCGGGAGGCGATGACCGCCGCCGGTTTTACGCTCGTACCGGGCGAGCACCCGATCATTCCAGTGATGCTCGGTGATGCGCTCGTCGCCTCACGCATGGCCGACGCGTTGCTGCACGAGGGCATTTATGTGATCGGCTTCTCGTATCCCGTCGTCCCCAAGGGGCGTGCGCGCATTCGCACGCAAATGAGCGCGGCGCATACGCCGGAGCAGATTGACGTCGCAGTCGACGCATTCAAGCGTGTCGGCGCGGCGCTCGGCGTCGTCTGATCGAGCGAGGATCCCGACAATGAAAGCACTTGCAAAGCTCGAACGCGCGCCAGGCCTCACGCTGACCGACGTGGCGAAGCCCGAAGTCGGCCACAACGATGTCATGATCCGCATCAGGAAGACGGCCATTTGCGGTACCGACATTCATATCTGGAAGTGGGACGACTGGGCGCAAAAGACGATTCCTGTGCCGATGCACGTCGGCCACGAGTATGTCGGCGAGATCGTCGAAATGGGACAGGAGGTGCGGGGCTTTTCGATCGGCGACCGCGTGTCGGGCGAAGGGCACATCACTTGCGGCTTTTGCCGGAACTGCCGCGCGGGGCGGCGCCACCTATGCCGCAACACGGTGGGCGTCGGCGTCAATCGCGAGGGCGCGTTCGCCGAATATCTAGTCATTCCCGCGTTCAACGCATTCAGGATTCCTGACGAAATTTCGGACGACCTCGCCTCGATCTTCGATCCGTTCGGCAACGCGACGCATACGGCCCTGTCGTTCAATCTCGTCGGCGAGGATGTGCTGATCACCGGGGCCGGGCCAATCGGCATCATGGCGGCGGCGATCGCGAAGCACGTCGGTGCGCGCAACATCGTCATCACGGACATCAATGATTACCGGCTCGCGCTTGCGCGCAAAATGGGAGCGACGCGCGCCGTCAATGTGGCGCGTGAATCGCTGCGCGATGTGATGAGCGACCTCCATATGACGGAAGGCTTCGACGTCGGCCTCGAAATGTCGGGCGTGCCGACCGCGTTTACGAGCCTGCTCGAAGCGATGAACCACGGCGGCAAGGTCGCGCTACTCGGGATCCCGCCCGCCCAAACGGCGATCGATTGGAATCAGGTTATCTTCAAGGGTCTCGAAATCAAGGGCATTTATGGGCGCGAGATGTTCGAGACCTGGTACAAGATGGTCGCCATGCTGCAAAGCGGACTCGACTTGTCGCCGATACTGACGCATCGCTTCCCGGTCGACGAGTATCAGACGGCGTTCTCGACGATGCTCTCGGGCGAGAGCGGCAAGGTCATCCTCGACTGGGCTGCCGCCTGATCGGCGCGCGGTTACGCCGAAACGCGGCGCAGGCGGTCACTGCGCGTTGCTGTCCGCCTGCGCCGAGCCCGCCTTCTTTTTCGCAAACTCGGCTTCGATCCTCACGCGCACTTCGTCGCCGACCGCGGGGTACCAGGTTGAGAGGCCGAACTGCGCGCGGCTGAATCTGCCGCTGGCCGAAAACCCGAGCGTGTCCTCCTTCGTGAGCGGGTTGGGCCCATAGCCATTGAAAGTCACGTCCAGCGTGACGGGGCGCGTGACGCCTCGGATAGTCAAGTCTCCTTCCAATTTGCCCGCGGCGGCCCCCGTACGCGTAAAGCGCGTGCTGACGAAGCGGATCGTCGGATAAGTTGCGGCGTCGAACATGTCCTTGCCTTTCACAAGCTTGTCGAGCAAAGGCACATTCGTGTCAACGCTCGAGGCGTCGATCGAAGCATCGACAGTGCTTGCCGCAAGCCCGCCTTCTTTCCAGACGAGCATGGCATGCGCCCGATCGAATCGAATCACGAAACGCGAGTACTTCAGATGGTCGACATCGAAGATGACGCTCCAGTGGTGAGCATCCAATGAATATTGCCCGGGCGGTACGCGCGCTTCGTCAGTCCCGACGGTATGGGTGACGACGCGCAGCGGCGTGCAGGCGGGCATGAGCGCCGCCGTCGCAGCGACAGTTAGCGCAAGAAGGGCGCGCGGAATCAGTCTCCTCACCGTGCAATGCATTCTCATGTAAGCGCCAGAAAGTTGTGCAAAACGTAGCTTATACGCGCGCTCTCCGACGATAAAGCGCCGATCGCGGCGAACGGTCGCGGAATGAATGAGACGGCACGAGACGATGCAGGGAACGACCGTTCTACATTAAGCTTGACTCGGGCAAATGATCGTTGAAGATATGATCGACCACCCCAACTCGCAAGGAGCTGCCGATGTCCACGACGAACCAGCAAGAGGAAGCCCGCCCACCGTTACCGCCGTTCACGCGCGAAACCGCGATGCAGAAAGTTCGTGCAGCCGAAGACGGATGGAACACTCGCGACCCCGAGCGCGTTGCACTGGCCTATACGCCGCAAAGCGTCTGGCGCAATCGAGCCGAATTCGTCACGGGGCGTCCCGAGATCGTCGCATTCCTTCGCCGCAAATGGGCGAAGGAGCTCGATTATCGACTCATCAAGGAACTATGGGCGCATGATGGCAATCGCATTGCCGTTCGGTTCGCCTACGAGTGGCACGACGATTCGGGCAATTGGTTTCGCTCGTACGGCAACGAGAACTGGGAATTCGACGATCATGGTTTGATGGCGCGTCGCTTCGCCTCCATCAACGATCTTCCGATACGAGAAAGCGAGCGTCTCTATCACTGGCCGCTCGGTCGCCGTCCCGACGATCATCCAGGGCTGTCGGATCTCGGGCTCTGAGCGATTCCGCGCCGTTGGCGGTATCCATTCAGCGTCGCGCCAGCCCGCTTCGTTGCGACCGACTTGTCCGTCCGAGAATTTCCTCCTCGCATGATGCGCCGTCATTGAGGTACAGTGCGCGGCGAGCGGCGCTGAGCCGCGACGGCAACGACAGAGAGCCGGCTTGGCGCCGGTGGGCGGAGCGGATATGCGTCTTTCGTGGATGGGTACGGGGAATCGGTATGGGAAAGCGGTGCGTGCCGCGTCGCTTCTGCTCGCGACCTTATCGGGCATGAGCGCTTCGACGAGCGCTCGCGCCGATTGGTGCAGCGGCGGGCTGTGGGTCGACGCGATGCTCGGCTCGTATCATATCCATCCGAAAGAATCGTTCGAGGACTTCAACCCCGGGCTCGGCGTGGAGTGCTGGCTCAACGGCCAATGGGCCTTGACGGCGGGCGGATTTCGCAATTCGCTTGCTCATCCGTCCTGGTATGGCGGCGGCGTGTGGGCGCCTGAATTCGCGCACTGGGGATTCGTCCGCCTCGCCGTGATGGGCGGGCTTATTTCCGGGTACAACTACGGCCGTTGGGGCTTCGGACATGACCATTCGATCGGTCCCGTTGCCGCGCCAATCCTGATGACGAGCTACAAGCGTGTGGGCGTCAATTTCATCCTGGTACCGCCGATTCCCTCGGACAACCTGCCCTTTACCGTCGGATTCCAGTTGAGAGTGCGGTACTAGTGCGCTGACGCAAGAATCGCTCGACGGTGAGTGTTTTCGGGAGCCACAACCGGCTCTCAGTGCTCGTCCCGCGCAGGCCAAAATCTTCTCTATTGCCGCGTATCGAGGCGCTTTCCTTGCCGGGAGGTGAGTGTTTTCGGGAGCTTCGAATTCGCAAACTGCGCCCGCATCGATCCTCAGCGACGCTCAAGTCGACCCTGGTCCCGTAAAAGCTCACCTCGGCAAGCTACGGTGAGGATTTTCGGGACCACCTATCGCGCCGCGGCCCGCACAGGAATAGGTGAGCCTTTTCGGGGGCGCACCAGAGAGCCGATGTGCGGATCGGGAGCGGCACGTTATGCCCCATTCTGTTGTCGACGATGGATGCGAGAGGTCCCAACGCGGGGCTCAACGGTGAGTGTTTTCGGGATCTTCCGAATCCGCGTAGTTCCCGCCATGCTATCCGCGGTGGGCAAAAGGTGAGCCTTTCCGGGAACCGCCGGATTGATCTCGTCGGACAAGAATCGTCGACTCGGTTGGTAGCCGTATTCGAGCTGCCACGATGCCCATACCGTGCGCCATTCATTTTCAGCCGCAACGGTGAGCATTTGCGGGAGCGCTCCGCGGCAAAAGGTGAGTGTTTGCGGGAAAGTCGGCGGCGGCAACTTGGCATCGCCATAGGCGTAAGGGCCCATAAGTAAAGTGACGTTCGACTATATTGCATGTCCAGCGTCCCTTCCCCGGTGGCACTCCCCCGCTCAGGTTAGTCTGCGTTCGTTGGAACGCGGCCGTTCGCAGGACTCCCGAAAAGTCTCACTTTTACCGCTTGCTGGCACCGAAGGTGAGCTTCTTCGGGAGCTATCCGCAAGGCTGCAGGCACCGTTCGGACGCGGCGGTGTTGCGTGATCTTTTCGAACATTTATATTTGATACGAAACGCCCATTAAAGAACGCCCCCAAAGAATGCTCATGTTGTCTTTACCGACAATATGCCGGCGCAAACAGTAAAAATTCCGGTCGACGTCGTTTGCCTTCGGGGAGATGCCGCTCGTGCGATGTGGTAAGCCGTTCTCACGGGCGCCAACCAGCCGCATCCGGCGTGGGGAGGGCATGCGCGAGCGTCCGCACTCGCGCTCGCCGCGTTCGGTCAGGTACGCGCGGGCAGCCTTCCACATTCAATGCTTGGGCGGCCGACGGTGCGTTGAAAATCGATATGCGCGCCACGCCTCTCTTATGGTTTCTCATATTTTGCTTTTTCGAGATTTTGTATCGATAATTGGAGTTGGCAGCATGAAACACGATCTGGCGAGGGTTCATTCGGACCCCGCCGCCGGGCGGTTGCGACCGCTCATCGCCGCGAGTCGAGTATGATTCGGCTCGGGTCCAACAGGGGAGCTCGAACTCCCGCATCAACCACAACCGGAATCATCGATGGAACAGCTTGAAGGAGAGGCTCGCGAACGGTTAATTCGCTGGCTCCGGCGCCGCATGGACGAATACGGAATTACGTTGCAGGCCGTAGCCGAATCGATTTCGGCCGATCGGCAACCCGAGCGGCCGGTGCTCTATCGCGATGCAATGGGCAACACGTGGGACGGCTATGGCGATATGCCCGATTGGTTGCGCCGGGCCGTCGCCGCGGGACAGCAAATCGATTTCTACCGTTGCGCGGAGCACTGACGCGCGCACGCACGAGAGGCGTTTCTGCCTTTCGTCGAACCGAGAGAGACCTCGAACGCGCCGGCGCCGCGGCGCCACCAAGCCGCGGCCAGGCGCTGCTACTTATCGTTTGGCCTCCACATCGGCTTCCGATCGAGCAACGTACGACGTGACCACTTCGGGCAGATTCTCGATAAGCCACTTCGCCATTGCGACCTCTTGCGGAAGGATCGTTTCGCAACATCGTTGAGTTTCCGCGTCTCCCGCCGCTTTCGCGGCGGCGATGAGCGTCGTGTACGAGGCGATTTCGACATGCTCGAAGACGTACCCGGCGAGACCGCCTTTGACGACCTCATCCGTCATCGTCATGCCGCCCATCGCCTGCCCGAACGCCGCGATGCGCGCCGTGAGATCCTTGATCGTGGACGGGCCGCTGCCCAGCTGCTCGAGGCGTTGTTCGAGCAGCTTTTGCTGCGACAACGTTTCGTCGATGTGTTGCTCGATGCGCTGCTTAAGCGTTGGATAGTGCTCGAGCCGGGACGCTTGCGCTTTGAGCATGGATTCGGCTTGCTTTTCCATCGCATAGGCATCCCGCAACCAATCTACGAGGTGTTCCTGGGGTTTCGTCATCGCATTCTCCTCGACCGCATTCCCATCGCGGCCAGATCGCCGGCACCATGCTCGGCATCTCTCGAACTTCGCAACGGCTGTTCCAGCATGGGCAGGGCGCGATCATGAAGGCGGGTATGCTCGTTGCGCGAATTCAATGAATCTCTTCGAGCTTCACAACTCGATTCAACGGAGGACTGCCATGACATCGAAGAAGTCCAGCAACAACGCTCCGAGCAATCCGCGCCAGAGCGATCGCGGCGCGCCGCAACAGGGACAGCAACAGCAAAACCAACAGAAGATGCCGCGTCACCAAGGCGGGCAGCGTCAGCCTTGAGTTTCAGTGAGCGTTATTTGTGCAGCGTCTGCCGCAGGCTGTTGACGTCGTTGCCGCTGATCGGCTGCGCGTCGTTGCCCCAGGCGCTGCGCACGTAGGTCAGCACCTGGCCGATTTGCGCATCGACGAGCGTACCCGCAAAACCCGGCATGCGTTGGCGGGGCGGCCCTGACTTCGTGGCGGAGCTGCTGCCGCCTTCGACGAGCAGCCGGATCAGCGACGTCGTGTCTTTGGCCAGCACCGACGGATTGCCGGCGAGCGCCGGGAAGACGTTCGGTATGCCCTTGCCGTCTTCACCGTGGCACCGCGCGCAGAAGGACCGGTACACATTGAAGCCCACGGATTGCGGATCGCGCAGGCGGTTGCCGTTCGTCTGAGCCTGCGCCGTCTGATTGTCCGGGTCGTAGCTGCCCGACTGCTGGCGCGCCGGCAGTGACTTCAGGTAGTGCGCAATCGCTTGCAAGTCCTCATCCGACATGTACTGCGTGCTGTCTTCGATCTGTTCGACCATGCTGCCGTAGGCGATGCTGCCAGCCGCGTGGCCCGTCTTCAGAAAGCGTGCAATATCGGCCTCGCCGAGCCGGCCCAGTCCCGACCCTGCTTCACCCGTCAGGTTGGGCGCGAACCAGTTGTCGTTGATGCCGCCCGTCAAGTAGCGCGGCGACGATTCGTCGTAGCCGCGCTCTTGGTATCCGAAGCCACGTGGCGTATGGCATGCGCCGCAGTGCCCGAGCGATTGCACCAGATAGGCGCCGCGGTTCCACTGCTCATCGCGATCAGGATGAGCTCGAAACGGCTTCGGCATGAAGACGGCCTGCCAGAAGCGCAGTGCCCAACGCTGGTTGAACGGAAACGCAACGTCGGAGGGCGCGTTCGGCTTCGCGACCGGCGCAACGCCGTGCATGAGGAACGCGTAAAGCGCGCGCAGGTCCTCGTCGGACATCTTCGAGAATTCCGGATACGGCATGGCGGGATAGAGCGGGGTGCCTCCCGGCGCGATGCCGTGCCGAATCGCGCGCTCGAAATCGCCGAGGTCATATCGGCCGATTCCGTAGCGCGGATCCGGCGTGATATTGCTGCTGACGATCGTGCCGAACGGCGAACCCATGCCAAGGCCGCCCGCGTATGGCGCACCCCCATCGGGCGCTGTGTGGCAGCCTGCGCAGTCGGCCGCCTTGGCTACATACTCGCCGCGTTGGAGCAACGCGGCACTCGGCGCAGTGTCGCCGGCCGATGATGGCCTCGTGGTGTCCGCGGGCGAGGAGCCGGCATTCGCGCGCAGCACCCACTCACCGACTGCCGCCACGGCCACGACTGCGGGCAGCGCCAGCAGCAACAGGTGCCTCGTCAGGCGTCGTGAATTCATGGCGATGCGTCCGGAACCGAAGGGGCGCCCGAGCCGCTGGAACGGCTTTCGGTCACTGCGATGGGGCGCGGCGTCGCGGACAGTGCGCGGCCACGAGTGAGCCAGCGCCCGGCGACGCCCAGCGCGGCAAGGAGATAGGCAAGCGCCGCCGGCACCCACATGATCAGTCCGCCGAGCTGCTGATCGTGGAGCGGGTCGAAGCCGAGCGCACTCGCGGGCTCGATGTACGACGGGTACCACAGCCCCGGTGCCAGGGTGATCAGTGCGCCGAGAGCGCCTGTGTGAGCCATCGTCGTGAAGAGCGAGAGCATCGCATGACCGCTGCGGCGCCGCGTGGCGCCGTCGCCGACGATGCTCCACCAGAACAGCAGTGCGGTGATGAGAAAGCTCGCATGTTGCAGCGTATGGATGAGCGGATTCGCCAGTGCGGCTTCGAAGAGCGCTGGCGCGTGCCACACCCAAAGCGCGGTTGCGTGCAGAATCCAAGCCGGTACCGGCGACACGATCCATCGCCAGAAAGCGCGCCAAGGGCGCGACTGGAAGACGCGGCCAACGCCGCTGCGCGCGCGCCGCGGCAGCGCCCAGACCCAGATGCCGAGCGGCCGCCCTGCCACGAGCAGTGGCGCGGCGACGATCATCATCGATTCGTGCTGCACCATATGCGCGGAGAAAAGCGCTTCACTCAACGAATCGAGCGGAGAGACGAGCGCGGCAGCGAGAACCAGCCAACCCGCGGCGAACGCGATCAAACGCGCATCGCGCTTTGCGCGCCCGGCGTTGCCGCGGCTGCGCAGGCGAGCGTACCCGATCCAGTAAGCGGCGAGACTGACGGCGAGCAACGTCGTTACCCACGGTGTGAATTCCCAGCCGAAGGTCGGAGGTATCGAGCGTTCGGCGGGGGGCAAGGGATGCGCGAGCGCGGACGGCGCCGCGACGCAGGCTGCGAATGCCGTCGCGGCCGCCCACGCGCGAGGCCTGCGGCACGTTCTCATCGGCATGGCGAAAGCAGCCATTGGGGAAACCACATCATCAGTTGAATCAATGCGCTCAGCGCACCAAGGATCGTCGCGGCGAATGCAAGGCATGCCGCGCGTGCGGCACGCGCGTCGTAGCTCGCCGGAAACGGCGCCGCCGTCGTGCGCCATTTGCGGTATGCGAGCGTCGTGGCGAACAATGAAACAGCGAATGCGACTGCGCTGACGATGTTGAGTGAGACGATGCTATGCCGCGCGCAGGCGAGCTGGACGAGCGCATAGTCGATGCTCTGCACGGCGAGCACCAGTGCCGGAGCGGCGAGCAGTCCGAGCCAGGTTTTCATCGTGCCGGTTTTCCTCTTCCCTTTCGTTGCCGTTCCCGCACCTCGCCGCTAGTGCGGCAGACGCGGGGCCAGATAAATGACCGCATAGATCGGCGGCCAACTTAGGACAACGAAATACCAGTAGAGCGCGTTCTCGCTGACGTCGACGAACTGCCGCCCCTCGAGCGGCCCCGTGAAGAGCAACACGCCGAGAACGGCCGTATCGATCGTGTCGGTGATGAGGTGTGTTGTATGGAGACCGAGCAGAAACCAGACGATCGAGCCATATGAATTGGCATACCACTTGACGTTGAGCGTGGCGAACTCGAAGCCTCGCACCACGAGGAATGCGAGCGCGAAGGCGAGACAGGCGACGAACCAGATCCGGCATGCGCGCAGCTCGAGCCGTTGCGCCGCGCGTTTGGCGAGCTCGTTCGGAGCAAGGCTAGCTAAGAGGATCGCGAGATTTAACGTTCCCCATAGCAGGTTCGGCGGTGGCGCCGTCAGCGGCCACGCGACGTTGACATCGCGAAGATAGAAGTACATCGCCACGGCGATCGCGAACGCCGTGCCTTCGATCAGCATGAGCCCTGCCGTGCCCCACCACATAAGGCTTCGATGACTGAAGCCGAACGTCGGCAGCTTCGTCACGTCGAGCGCGGTCGGCGCCATGTCGGCGCGCGTTCCGGTGACCGTTTCGCCGTTCATGGCCTGCGCTCCAGCGCGAGTGCTCGCGCATGATGACTCCGGGTCGGCCAGAACCAGACCGTCAACGTGATGACGACGGGAATCGAACCCCAAACGATCGCCCACGGCGTGAAGACCGAGCCGATGAACAGCACGGTCGTCGCGACGGCGCTCAAGAATGGCCAGATCGACGGTGTCGGAAAGAGCGCACGCAGATCTGGGTTGGCATCGAGCACCGTGGTGAGCAGCACTTCGCGCGCATCGGCGGCAAGGCCGCTCACGAATGCCGGTTGGCCTGGCGGATCCCAGAGCGGATCGCGACCGTGCACGACGGGGATCGCATCGAAGTTGTGCGGTGGGGGCGGACTCGTCGTGGCCCATTCGAGCGTGCCCGCACCCCACGGATTCGCGCCCGCCGGGTTGCCATGCCGCCACGAGCGCGCAACGTTGACGAGAAAGAGCAGTACGCTCGCCGCGATCGTCCATGCGCCCACGGTCGCGACGAAATTCATCGTCGACCACCCCATGCCGGCCGGATAGGTCCACACGCGACGCGGCATACCGTGCAAGCCGAGCAGATGCATGGGAAAGAACGCGACGTTGAAGCCGACGAAGAAGAGCCAGAACTGCCAGTGGCCGGTGCGCTCGTCGAGCATGCGCCCGGTGACTTTCGGGAACCAGTAGTAGAACGCGCCGAACAGCGGAAAGATGGCGCCGCCGAGCAGCACGTAGTGCAGATGGGCGACGACGAAGTAGCTATCGTGCAATTGCAGGTCGAGCGCGACGGAGCCGAGCATGATGCCCGTCATGCCGCCTATCACGAGAATGAAGAAGAAGGCGAGCACGAAAAGCAGCGGCGTCTTGACGTTCAGGCGCCCGGTGACGAGCGTGGCGATCCAGCAATAGATCTGCATGCCCGAGGGAATGGCGATCATCACGCTGGCAGCCGTAAAGAAGCTCTTGCCGAGCTGCGGGACGCTCGTCGCGAACATATGGTGCACCCATAGGCCGAACGAGAGAAACGCGGTGGCGATCAGCGCAAGCACGACGGCGGTGTAGCCGAACATCGGCCGGCGCGCGAACGTAGGTATGATCGACGAGATGAAGCCGAGGGCGGGCACGAAGATCAGGTAGACCTCGGGATGGCCGAAAAACCAGAAGAGGTGCTGCCAAAGGAGCACGTCGCCGCCGAGCGCGGGATTGTAGAACGACGTTCCGACGAGCCGGTCGAGGATCAACGCCGTGCTCGCGAGCATGATCGCGGGCATCGCGAAGATGACCATGAACTGCGTGGCGAGCGTTGCCCATGCGAAGATCGGCAGCCGGTTCAACGACATGCCGGGCGCGCGCATCTTCAGGATCGTCGTAATCAGCACGATCGCTTCGAGCAAAGCGGAGAGTTCCGTGAACGTGATCATCTGCGCCCACATATCCGAGCCTTTGCCCAACCCATAGTCGGGGCCGGCGAGCGGCACATAGCTGAACCAGCCCGAGCGCGGGCCGCTGCCCAGCGCGAACGCGGCGTAAAGCATGATGCCGCCGAACAGGTACACCCAATAGGCGTAGGCGTTCATGCGCGGAAACGCGATGCTGCGCGCACCGACCATGAGAGGAATCAGATAGCCGGCCACCGCCTGCATGACGGGTACGGCGAAGAGAAACATCATCGTCGTACCGTGCATCGTAAAGAACGTGTCGTAGACGTCGGGGCCGAGCAGCCGGTTGTCCGGCCGCGCGAGTTGCAGCCGCATGGCGAGCGCGAGCATGCCGGCGAGCAGAAAGAACATGAACGTCGTGGCGACGAAGCGGCGCGCGATCGTCTTGTGATTGACGGCCGCGAGCGCGCCCAGCCAGCCCGGTGGATCACGCCACGTTTGCGCGAGTGCGAGCCGCACGTTGTCGGGTGCGGCGGGCCCGTCGAGCAGGAGGCCCGCGGCGGGGGAGCGGGAAGCGTCGGCGCGATCGCTCATCGGAGTGTGCCCAGCCAGGCGACGAGTGCCCGAAGGTCCGGGCCGGATAGGTTGGCGGGCGGCATCATCGCGCCCGGCTTGAACGCCCCGGGATCGCGAATCCACGCGGCCAGGTTCGCGGGATCGTTGACGAGCCGCCCCGCCGCGATCGTCTGCCGGCTCATCAAATGCGTGAGGTCGGGTGCCAGCGCGCCCGCGGCTCGTGTGCCGCGCACGGTATGGCAGCTCGCGCAGGCCGACTGCTCGAAGACCTGTTTGCCGCGTTGCGCGAGCGTATCGGCCGAATCGTCGGCGTTCGCACGCTGAGCGGCGGCCCAGGCCGCATAGCGGTCGGGCGGGTCCGCGACGACGGCAAGCGCCATCAGCGCGTGCTCGGTCCCGCAGAATTGAGCACATTGGCCTCGATAGATGCCGGGCTTGTCCGCACGGAACTCAACCGTCGATCGGATGCCGGGAAGCAGGTCTTTTTTCCCGTGCAGATTGGGTACCCAGAAGCTATGAATCACATCCCCGGCGGTGAGCGAAACGACGATGGGGCGGCCGACCGGGATGTGCAATTCGTTGGCGGTGGCGAAGCCGGGCGAGTCGCCGTCGGGAGCATAGTTCGCCTGCCACCACCAGTCCCAACCGACGAGCTCGATATGCAATGCGCGCGCGACAGGCAACTGCGAGAGGGCGCGGTCGGTCAGCGCGTCGGCAACGACGAGACCGACGAGCGCGACGACGGTGCGCCGCACGCCGCGTTCGGGCCGCGCATTGCCCGAGAGATCGGGCGGCGTCGCGACGTCGGCCCACTTTCGGCGCAGCAGAGCGACGAGAACCCCGGCCAGCACTGCGGCGAAGAAGACGGCGCACACGATCAGTGTGAGGTTCCACAGCCGCAAGATGTGAGCGGCTTGGATACCGGCGGGCTCGAGCGCGTCCTGATTGGGTAGCGCATGGGCGAGCGTCGTCACGCAAATCGAACCCGCCGTTGCGCAATGCCACGGCAGAACGAAGCGACGCGGGATCCGCGCGTTATTGCGCCGGCGGACCGGCAACGCACCCAAGCGACTTTTCATTCGGGAACGGGCATCGTGAAACGAACGCTGTCGACCCAGCAGATTTCATTCCTGCGGATCGGCCGAAGAGTGAAAAAGGGGCGGTTCCAGCGGGCAGTTCACCGATGGAGCCGTCGGCCGGCATACGCGTTGCTCCGTCGAGAAGGCTACACTCAAGCTATCGATCATCGGCGTCGGACGGCGCGATGCCCGGTGCCTCTCGCCTCTCGCCTCTCGCGTGTGCAGCCTATGTCGTTTGAACCCGAACGAAGCAGTGCGACGGACGAGTCGGCGATGCCCGAACGCCGGAAGAGTCTCAGCGCCCGAACGGCGTTGGACGTCCGCGAGGTGCTCGACGGCCGCCGCCGCGGCCTCAGGATTCTCCTGCCGTTTGCCGGGCCGGCCGTCGTCGTCTCGGTGGCTTATATCGATCCCGGCAACATCGCGACGAACCTGCAGGCGGGCGCAGGCTACGGCTATGGCCTGCTCTGGGTGGTGCTGTTCGCGAACCTCGTCGCCATGCTGTTCCAGGCGATCTCCGCGCGCGTGGGGCTCGTCACCGGCGCGAGCCTGGCCAAGATATGCGCACGCAGCTTGCCGAGGCCGGTCGCCGCCGCGATGTGGATCGTCAGCGAGATCGCCGCGATGGCGACGGATCTGGCGGAATTCCTCGGCGGCGCCATCGGGCTCGCGCTGCTCGCGCATTTGCCGCTCATCGCCGGCATGGGCATCACGGCCGCGCTCAGTTGGGCGTTGCTGTTGCTGCAAGGGCGCGGCTTTCGGCCGATCGAGTTGACGGTCGGCGCGCTTGTCGGCGTCATCGCAATCGCTTATCTCGCCGAGCTGATACTCGTACCGATTGATTGGCGATCGGTGGCGCGCGGAACGTTCGTGCCGACACTGGCCGACAGCCAGGCGCTGCTCGTCGCCGTCGGCATCATCGGGGCGACCGTCATGCCGCACGCGCTTTTTCTTCACTCGGGGCTAACGGGCGAGCGCATCAAGCCGGCGACGGAAGAGGACCGGCGCAAGCTGCTTCGTTACTCGAACGTGGAGGTCGTCATTGCCCTCGGCGTGGCGGGAATCGTCAACATGGCGATGGTCGCGATGGCCGCGGGCGCATTTCACGAAGGGCATCCTCAGATCGCCGAGATCGGCGACGCGTATCGAACATTGACGCCGCTTTTCGGCGCCACGGCCGCCGGCTTCTACTTGACGTCGCTGATGGCATCGGGCATCTCCAGTTCGGCCGTCGGAACGATGGCGGGTCAGCTCATCATGCGCGACTTTCTCGGCTTCGCCGTGCCGCTATGGCTGCGCCGTCTCGCTACCATGGTGCCGAGCTTCGTCGTCGTCGGGCTCGGTGTCGATGCGACGCGCGCGCTGGTAGCGAGTCAGGTCGTGCTGAGCCTCGCTGTGCCGGTGCCGATGGCCGCGCTGATCGCGTTCGCGTGCCGCCGGCAAACGATGGGCCCTTACCGGCTCAGCCGTCCGATGGCAGCGCTTGCGATCGCTTCCGCGCTTATTGTCATCGCGCTGAACATCGTGCTCGTCGTCGATGCGCTGTCGTGATCACCCAACATTCGTTCGACATCGAGCCGATGTACGCTGGATCATCGCGAAGCCGGCGATCGGTCGCGGAAAGCGCGAGCGGTCCGAGGTGAGCGTTTCCGGGATCGCTTCGAGGATGAGTAAGATGGCGGGCGTCTGCTTGCCGCGAGCGATCGGAATTCGGCTCAGTCTCAGCGCGTGAGACCCGCCCGGCGAGCCTTTGCGGTCAGTCATCGGTGAACGGACGGCCGTTTGCTTTGTTCACCGTCGATGCATCGCTCGCCCCAATGGTGAGCTTTTTCGGGATTTAGATATCTACCAAGGAGATTGATGATGCAGATCACAGGAGAGATGTTGATCGGTGCCGAAGCGGTGCGTGGCAAGGCTGGAACGTTGCGCGCGTTCGACCCCGTGCGGAATGTCGAAATCGATCCGGAATTCGGTGCGGGCGATGCGAACGATGTCGACCGCGCCTGCGGGCTGGCGCGCGAGGCGTTCGATTCGTTCCGGCACGCGCCGCTCGAGCAGCGCGCGCGTTTGCTGGAGTCGATTGGCGAACGGATCATGGCGCTCGGCGATACGCTCATCGAGCGAGCGCACGTCGAAACGGCGCTGCCGAAGGCGCGACTCGAGGGCGAGCGCGCCCGCACGGTCGGACAGCTCAAGCTCTTTGCCGCGCTCGTTCGCGATGGCCGCTGGCTCGGCGCGACGCTCGATTCGGCGCTGCCCGAGCGCAAGCCGCTGCCGCGCCCCGACTTGCGCATGCGAAAGATTCCCGTCGGTCCCGCCGCCGTATTCGGCGCAAGCAACTTCCCGCTCGCGTTTTCGGTCGCCGGCGGGGACACCGCGTCGGCGCTCGCGGCGGGCTGTCCGGTCGTCGTGAAGGCGCATCCGGCGCATCTGGGCACGTCCGAGCTCGTTGGCCGGGCTGTTCAACAGGCCGTGTCCGAATCCGGCTTGCCGTCCGGTGTCTTTTCGCTCGTGGTCGGCGCCGGCAACGCGATCGGCGAAGCGCTCGTCGCGCATCCGGCGATCAAGGCGGTCGGTTTTACGGGATCGCGCGCGGGCGGTCTTGCGCTCTCGACTATCGCGGCGCGGCGCCGGGAGCCGATTCCGGTTTTCGCGGAAATGAGCAGCGTCAATCCCAGCTTCGTGCTACCGGGCGCGCTCGCGACGCGCGGCGAGACGATCGCGAACGGATTCGTCGAATCGCTGACGCTCGGCGTCGGCCAGTTTTGCACGAACCCCGGGCTGATCGTCGTGCTCCAGGGGCCGCACCTGCAGTCGTTCGTCGATGCAGCGGCGAGGGCGCTCGAGAAAAAAGGCGCACAAACCATGCTGACTGCCGGCATCGCTTCGGCCTATCGCGACGGCGTCAAACGGCGCACGGGCGTGAACGGCGTCAAGCAGATTGCCGAAGGGGCGGCGAGCGAAGCCGCGCATGCGGCGCTGCCCGTGCTCTTCGGCGCCTCGAAACAGACGTTCCTTTCGGAGCCGCCGCTCGAGGACGAAATCTTCGGCCCGACGTCATTGATCGTCACGTGTTCCAACATCGACGAGATGATCGATCTGGCCGAGCATCTCGAAGGTCAGTTGACCGCGACGCTGCATGTCGAATCGGACGATTTCGAGCTGGCGAGCAAGCTGCTGCCTACGCTCGAACGCAAGGCCGGGCGGATTCTCGCCAACGGTTATCCGACGGGGGTCGAGGTGTCTCATGCGATGGTGCATGGCGGCCCGTTCCCGGCGACGTCCGATCCGCGCGCGACGTCCGTCGGCACATTGGCGATCGAACGCTTTCTCCGGCCTGTCTGCTACCAGGACTTGCCGGCAGCCCTGCTGCCCGAGGCGTTGAGAGACGACAACCCGCTCGGGCTCTGGCGGCTGCGCGACGGCGCGTTCGAACGCCGCTGAAGCGCGGAGCGCGCTTCCGTGCGGCAGGCGGGACGGTCCCGCGTGCCGCATGGGATCGGCTCGTCATCCGCCGACGCGATAGACGCGTCCGGTCTGCGCTCCTTCGACGCTGCGGCAGAATGCAAGCGCCGCGCGTTGAGCGGTCACGGGCTCGAACCCGCGAAAATATGCGCCGTAGGCACCCATCGATTCCTCGAGCACCGTCGGACTCACGAGGTTGATCCGAATGCCGCGCGGCAATTCGATCGCCGCTCCGCGCACGAAGCCTTCGAGCGCGAGATTGACCGTCGTTGCGTTGACGCCGTCGCGGATGGGTTCCTCGGCGAGGATGCCGCTCGTCAGCGTGAACGAGCCACCGTCGTTGAGTTGATGTTGCGCGGCGAGCACGACGTTGACTTGTCCCATGAGCTTGTCGCGCAAGCCGATCCAGAACTGATCAGCCGTCATGTCGCGAAACGGTCCGAAGTGCAGTTTGCCGATCGTCGTCACGACTGCGTCGACGCGGCCGATTTCGTGAAAGAGCCGTTCGACGCTCGGCAGGTTCGTCGCATCGACATGATGGTCGCCGTGCGATGCCCCGACTTCGATCACTTCGTGCCGCGTCTTCAACTCGGCGCATACGGCGCGGCCGAGCGTGCCGCTGGCGCCTATGACGACAATTTTCATTGTTCTGCTCCTGCAGATGATTGGAAGAGGCGGGAAGTCATTGCGCGACCCGCAACCTTCGCAGCGGCAGCATCAGCAATATGGCGGCCGCCAGTTTGCCGATCACGCCAAGGCCGGTGACGATCGCCGCAAGCGGAAACACGTGCCACTCGCCCGGTAGCATCGGCGTCACGAAAAACGCCGCAAGAAAGCCGAGGGAGACGGCGATCCAGCGAGCCCAGGCGCGATGCAACGCGACGAAGACGTACAGCGCGCCAAGCAGCACTCGGGCGACGATGGCCGCGAGGAGCGCGGACGCGCCGGCCGCGCTGATTTCGGCGGGCTGAAACGCGAACTCCAGCGGAATTTCGACCCATGCGAGCGCATAGCTCGCGAGAAGGCAAATGACCGCGACACGAAAACGCGCGGCGGCGGCCGGCTCGAGAGAGCCAGGACCGGATCCGGGCGCGAGCCAGGCGCGCCGTCTCGGCGCCCCGGAAATCAGGCGGCTTGCATTCATGGTCTACTCGCTCGCGGTCGCGTGCGCCCACTGCCGTGGGGCGGGACGAAAGTTCGACGCGTTTCAAACGCGCGTCGTCTTTCCCCTCATCGTAGCGCAGCCACTCGCAACTTCAAGCATGCATCGTGCACGGCGTATTTCATCCCGTGGACGACGTCGCCGGCTCGTCAGACAAGGCCTGTGCTGCCCGCTTCTCGACACAGCGCGAGG
Organism: Trinickia symbiotica; assembly: GCF_002934455.1. Taxonomy (GTDB): domain Bacteria; phylum Pseudomonadota; class Gammaproteobacteria; order Burkholderiales; family Burkholderiaceae; genus Trinickia; species Trinickia symbiotica. Next base: position 182,454 of record NZ_PTIR01000012.1, read on the forward strand.
GTTCTCCCCGATTCTCATTTTGGAACGTCACTCCGGACGCGGCTCGGACGGCGTACCGATAGGCCGGACCGGCCCGATTTTATTTCTTCGTGGAACCCGTGGTTTCTCGGGAGTATGATTCCTTTCCGGCGACCGGGCGCCCACGATCAAGAACGAGCCGCGGCCTGCCCGATTTCGCCACCAGTTGGCGACTAAGAAAGGTTAGCGAGAGGGGATTTGGAGGCAGGCGACACTATGCATTCCGACGCCGCATTCACTCATCGGGGATACTTGCTGAACTGCGCGCCCGCGCGGGCCGTGGACGGCACTTATCAACCGTACGTCGTCATTTCGCGCACGAGCGATGGCGAACTCGTGGCCAATCGTTTCTTTCCATCCGATCTGCGTTTTTCCGACGAGGCATCCGCCATCGCACATGCGCGCGATTGGGCGGTGCGCTTGATCGATGCGAGCAGCGTGACCGTGTAGACCCGGGTCGGGCGCGTGCCGATAAAACGCGGTAATCTTTTCGACGTTTTCACTTTCAGGCCGCGCCATGCGGTTTTCGTCGAGCCATGTCCAATCCGCTTGCCCGCCACTGGGGACTCGAGACGATCGTCGCTGAACTGCGCGCCTCCCGCGAAGAACGGCATCGCACGCGCCATCCGCGCGGCATCCGGGAGCTGCCTTCGCGCGATGCGATCGTTCATATCGTCGACGGACTGCGCGCCTCGATGTTTCCGACGCATTACGGCGCCCCCGATCTGACTGACGAGACTGTCGACTATTACGTCGGCCATACGCTCGACAGTACGTTGAGGCTGCTCAGCGAGCAGGTTCGCCGGGCGCTGCGCTTTTTGCCCGAGCATGCGGAGACGTCCGAGGCGGACCTTGGCGCGCTGGCGTTCCAAATCACGCGCACGTTCGGCACTCAGCTGCCGTCCATCCGTGCGCTGCTCGTCAGCGATATTCAGGCTGCATTTGCCGGCGATCCGGCCGCGCAGCACATCACCGAGATTTTGCTCTGCTATCCGGGCGTGCTCGCCGTCGTGCACCATCGCATCGCGCATGCGTTGCATCAGCTCGGCGTCCCGCTATTGGCGCGATTCATCAACGAGATCGCCCATTCCGCGACCGGTATCGACATTCATCCGGGTGCGCGGATCGGTCCGAGCTTCTTCATCGATCATGGTACCGGCGTCGTCATCGGTGAGACCGCCGTCATCGGCGAGCGCGTGCGGCTCTATCAGGCCGTGACGCTCGGCGCCAAGAGCTTTCCCGCCGACGGCGACGGTACGCTCGTGAAGGGGCAGCCTAGGCACCCGATCGTCGAGGACGACGTAGTCATCTATGCGGGGGCGACGATCCTCGGCCGCGTGACGATCGGGCGGGGTGCCGTCATCGGCGGGAACGTCTGGCTGACGCATAGCGTCGCGCCGGGGACCCACGTTTCACAAGGCAACGTGCGCGAAGGGGCGCGTGCCGACGAGCGCGAGCACGAGCCGGCGAGGCGCGCGCGCAAATGAACATCAGGCGCAACGGCCGCGTCGTGATGTACCGCTGCGCGTTGGAAGGCGTGGAGGCAACGTATGCCGACACCGCCCGGTCGTTCGCTCGCCATTCTCATGACCGCTTCGGCGTCGGCGTCGTCGTGCGCGGAGCGCAGCGCTCGGCGAGCGGATGCGGGCCTGTCGAAGCCCGCGCCGGCGACGCCATCACCGTCAATCCCGGCGAAGTGCATGACGGCGCACCGTTCGACGCGAGTGGACGCAGTTGGCGCATGCTCTACGTCGAGCCGCTGCTGGTGTACGACATCGCGCGCGATCTCGGCGCGCCCTCGCCCGCGTCGCTCGAAATCGAGCGACCGGTGCTGCGCGATGCGAGGTTCGCGGGCCTCTTCGATCGAGCCTTCATCGCAGCGGTGGACGGTCCCCTTGCGTTGGACGCCATTGCCCGCGAAGAAGCGCTCTTTGCCTTTCTCGCCGACGTCGTGGCGCGCCACACCACGGTTCGCTTGCGGCAATCCGCGCCGTTGCTGCGCGGTCGGACGAATGTCGCCGTCGCACGCGCGCGCATGCGCATCGACGACGATCCCGCGGGCGCCCTGACGCTTGCCGATCTCGCGGTCGAGGCGGGGCTGAGCCGCTTTCAGCTGCTGCGCGAATTCACACGCGAAACGGGCTTGCCGCCGCACGCGTATTTGATTCAGCGGCGCGTGGCGCTCGCTCGCCGGCTTATCGCGGCGGGCGCTGCGCTGGCCGACGCGGCGCTCGGCGCGGGCTTCGCCGATCAGAGCCATATGACGCGGGCGTTCGTGCGCTTCTTCGGCGTGACGCCGGCCGGCTACGCCGCCGCGGTGCGTTGAGGCGCCGACCAATGCTTTGGATCGGGCGGTTCGCGCTCGAGCCGCTGCAACGCTCAGAAGCATGCGTCCGTAGTCGCACGCATTGTTAAGTCCTGGCCGACATGCGACATTCGGGCGGGATTTTCCCTGATTGCCTTCAAAATCAAAAGGCTTTCGAAAACAAAACGCGAGAAGACGAAAATGCAAGAAGACATAGAGGCAAAGATGTCCACTCAGAAATCGGCTGAAATCGCGGCGCGCTTCGATCGGCTGCCCCCGTCCCGGACCATCTGGACCATGGTCGTTCTGATCTCCCTCGGTGGCGTGTTCGAGTTCTACGATCTCTTCTTTACCGGCTATGTCGCGCCGGGCATGGTTCAATCGGGGCTCTTCAAGCCTGAATCGCTCGGCTTTTTCGCCGCGTTGGCGCCGCTCGCAGTCGCCGGTTTCGGCACGTTCGTCTTCTCCACCTTCGCGGGCTTGTGGATCGGTGCGCTCGTGTTCGGCTTCGTCGCTGATCGCTTCGGCCGCCGCTTTATCTTTACGTGGTCGCTCGTCTGGTATGTCGTCTGCACGGCGATCATGGCCTTCCAGGACTCAGGGCTCACGATCAACCTCTGGCGCTTCGCGGCCGGCATCGGCATCGGCGTCGAACTCGTGACGATCGACTCGTACATCTCCGAACTGATCCCGAGCCGAGAGCGCGGGCGCGCGTATGCCGTCAATCAGTTAATCACGTTTTCGGCCGTCCCCGTCGTCGCTTTTCTCGCCTATATCCTCAAAGACACGAAGCCATTCGGCCTCGAATATTGGCGCGTCGTGATTCTGATCGGCACGCTCGGCGCGATCCTGGTCTGGATCATCCGCCGCAACATTCCAGAAAGCCCGCGCTGGCTTGCGCGTCACGGCCGTGCCGACGAAGCCGAGCGGATCGTGGCCGATCTCGAGCGCCGCGTGGCCGCTGAGAACGGCATCACGTTGCCGGCGCCCGAGCGCGCCGCGGCGGAAATGGAGGGACGCGGCTCGTTCCGTGAAATCTTCGGACCACTCTATCTGAAGCGCACGATCATCCTCTCGATCTTCAATATGGCCCAGGTCATCGGCTTTTATGGCTTCGCCGCCTGGGTGCCGACCCTGCTCATCCATCGCGGCGTTCATGTGACGGCCAGCCTCGAATACGCGTTCATCATCGCGATCGCCAATCCGTTCGGGCCGCTGCTGGGCACGTTCTTCGCGGACAAGCTCGAACGCAAGACGCAAATCTGCGGTGGCCTCCTCGTCATGGGCATCGTCATCGCGCTCTTCGCTCGCGCGTCGGACCCGGCCGTGCTGATCGTGCTCGGGGTCCTCTTCACGCTTGCCTCGAACGTCATGTCGTACGCCTATCACGGCTATCAGGCCGAGCTCTATCCGACGCGCGTGCGCGCTCGCGCGGTTGGCTTCGTCTACTCATGGAGCCGCATCGCAGCCGCTTTCGCGGGGCTTGCGATCGGCATTTTGCTGCATAGCTATGGCGTGCCCGGCGTGGCCGTCTTCATCGCCGCATCGATGTTGGTCGGCATTTGCATGATTCTGCTCGGACCGTCGACGAAGGGGCGCATGCTCGAAGCCATCAGTCACTGACGCGCGCCGGCCACGGCGAGCCGAAGAATCGTCACGGGACGTGCGCTCGCCGCCCGAGAGGCGTACGCTTCCTTTTAGGCGCGCAGGCGACTACCCCGCCGCGAAGCCCGAAGCCGAAGGAGGATTCTATGAAATCGACCGTTCGGACCGGCGCTCATATCGAAGGCATCCATTGGGTGGCCGAATACGTTCAATCGACGCACGAGGTGCGTCTGCTGCGAGAAGGCGCCGAGGTGGGCGTCTATGACGCGCCGCCCGCGTTCTTCGGCGAGGAGGCGGATGCGGGCGCGAAGAACGCCGCCGATCATCGCGCGCTCGAGGCCGCGCTGCGCGCCTACCTGCTTCGCTTCGTCGCCGAGCACGACGCCGAGGAGTAAGCGCTGCCGGCAGCGTGCTTCTAGCCGCCGCTCGCGGCCGGGCGCGGCTCGTTTAGAAAGTTGAGGACAGCACGGGTGAACGCGTCGGCCTGCTCGACGTTCGGCAGGTGAAGCGCGTCGAGCTCGACATGACGCGCGCCGGCGATCGAGGCTGCAAGCGCACGGCCGGCTTCCGGAGCGATCGCCGCATCGTGCGTTCCCGTCAAGATCAGCGTAGGCGCTTCGATGCGGACGAGCTCAGCGGTCAGGTCGGTCGATGCGACAGCCGCGCAGTTTCCCGCGTACCCCTCGGGATCGGTATGCCGGATCATGTCGCGGATGGCGGCACAGACGAGCGGCTCGCGCGCAACGAAAGCGGCGCTGAACCACCGGGCGATTACCGCATCCGCGAGTGCGGGCATGCCGCCGCCGCGTGCCTGCTTCATGCGCTCCGCCCATATTTCGGCAGAAGTTGGATTGCGCGGCGGTGCGCTGACCGAGATCAAGCGATCGATGCGCTCTCCGTGTCGCGCGGCCAGCGCCATTCCTGTCGCGCCTCCGAGAGAAACTCCGCAGAAATGCACGCGTTCGATTCCGAGCGCATCAAGGAGAGCGAGCACATCAGCGCTCAGTTGCTCGATCGTATAAGGGCCGGCCGGCGCGCTCGAGCGCCCGAGGCCACGCGTGTCATAACGCAAAACGCGAAAAGTCCGCAACAGCGTATCGATCTGCGGGGACCATAACGCGACATCGGTGCCGAGCGCATTCGATAAGACGAGCCACGGCGCATCGGCCCGCTGGGCGCCGTCGATCCGATAGTAGAGGCTGATGTCGTTGACATTGACGTAAGGCATAAAGGCACTCCTTTTTCCAGACCGAAGCATTTATTGTGCAAGAGGGCGCTCACGCGCGCCGCGGACGTGCGCAGGGCCCTACGAAACGTGAAACAATGGCTGGAGCGGCCGATGCTGAATACGACGACGGTTCGCTCGTGCATCGAGGTCGACTCGATTGCGCCAACATCAAGCCCCATACGCTACATCATAGGAGGACAGTCAGCGATGAGCAGCGGACCCCGATCGAAGAAGAAGAGCGAGCCGATGGCGAGGACCAAGGCGAGCGCCGCAGTGGACGTGGATCCGTCGACGCGCTGGTTAGCACGGCCGACGCGCGAGCAGGCGGAGGACGCCGTGCGCGTGTTGCTGCGCTGGGCCGGCGACGACCCCGATCGCGAAGGCCTGCGCGATACGCCGGCGCGCGTCACGCGTGCTTACGAGGAGTTTTTCTCCGGTTACAACGTCGATCCCCGCGAGATCCTCGTCCGCCAGTTTTCGGAAGTCGACGGTTACGACGAAATGGTCGTGCTGAAGGATATCCGCTTCGAGAGCTACTGCGAGCACCACATGGTGCCCATCATCGGACGCGCGCATGTCGCCTATCTGCCGAAGCACCGGGTGGTCGGCATTTCGAAGCTGGCGCGGCTCGTCGACGCATTCGCGAAGCGGCTGCAGATCCAGGAAAAGATGACCGTCCAGATCGCCGATACGCTCAACGAGATTCTGCAGCCGAGAGGGGTAGGCGTCATTCTCGAAGCGGCGCACCAGTGCATCACGACGCGCGGCGTCCACAAGCCCGGCGTCGCTATGGTCACGTCAAGGATGCTCGGTTCGTTCAGGACCGACCCTTCCACTCGCCGCGAGTTTCTGTCGATCGTCGGTACCTCGAGCGTGTCGGGGATGCCGAACGTCTGAGGCATTCGACTTCGAAGGCGTCATTCGCGCCGAGCTCCCTCGAACGCGATCAGCGCCACTGCCGCAAGCACGCATCCCATTGCCGACCACTGTGCAGGGCCGACAGACTCGTGCAGGACCAGCGCCGCGAACGCGGCTGCCGATACGGGGACGAACGCCGTGAACGCGCTCGCCTGCGCGCCGGCAATGCGCGCGGCGCCGGCGAACCAAAGGAGGAAGCCGCCGACCGTCGGCACGAGCGCATAGTAGACGACGCCCGCCAATGCCGATCGATCGATGCCGGCTGGGTTCCAGGGATGCTCGAAGAGCGCCGGCACGAGCGACAAGGCGAGGCCGATGCCCGACATCAGCGTGGACATCTGTAGCGGCGAGACGGGCGTCTGCAAACGCTTGTTGAGCAGGATGAAGAAGCCTTCGCAGAATACGGCGGCGAGCACGAGCAGATCGCCGAGCAGCGAAGACGCCGCGAGTGAGGCCGGGCGTGCGCCAGCCGCGGCGGCATCCGCCCTCAGGGTGCAGACGACGACACCGATCGTGGCGAGCGCGACGGCCGCGATCGTCATCGCGCCGGGCCGCTCGCGCAACGCAAGGACGGCAACGAGCGCCGCGACGGCCGGCAGGCTGCCGGCAATGACGCCCGCATCGGTGGCCGAGGCGAGGCGCATCCCGCTCAGCAACAAGACGGTATAGCCGACGCTTCCGCAACCGGATTGCGCGACGAGTAGCCATGCCTCGCGCCGGCGCAGGCGCGGCCAGCGCTCGCCCGTGAGGCGCATCATCGCCATCAAGATAGGAAATGCAATGGCAAAGCGCAGTGCCGTGGCGGAGAACGGCGGCAGCCCATGTGCAATGAGCTTGCTCGCGACGACCGTGCTGCCGACGCCGATCATCGCGAGCGCGCAAAACAAATAGCCAGTCAGGCGTGAACCCATTTACAGACCTCTTCGTCTCGTCGAAAGATGAGCGCGAAGTTAGCCTGCAGCGAACGGGTAATCTTGAACGAAATTGCAGTCGATCTCGTGCGCGTATCGCTCACTGCACGGTAGCGAGCACCTTCCTGACCGTCCCGAAGATCTTCTCGATCTGTTCTTCCTCGACGATGAGCGGCGGCGAGAACGCCACGATGTCGCCCGTGTAGCGGACGAGCACGCCTGCCTCGAAGCACTTGACGAACACTTCATAGGCGCGCGCGCCAGGCGCGTCGGCCCGCGATTCGAGCTCGATGCCCGCGACGAGCCCCAGATTGCGTATGTCCTTCACGTAGGGCGCATCGGCAAGCGCGTGCGCCGCGCGTTCGAAAACAGGCGCGAGGCGACCGGCACGCGCAAAGAGGTCTTCCTTGCGATAGACGTCCTGCGTGGCGATGGCGGCTGCGCTTGCGACCGGGTGAGCCGAATACGTGTAACCGTGAAAGAGCTCGATCGCGCCGGGCAGACCGCTTTCCACGATGGCATCGTGAACCTTGCGGCTCGCGGCCACCGCGCCCATCGGCACGGCAGCGTTGTTGATCGCCTTGGCGAGCGTGATGAGATCGGGCGTTACGCCGAGGAATTCACTCGCCGTCGCGCGGCCGAGCCGGCCGAAGCCCGTGATGACTTCGTCGAAGATCAGCAGAATGCCGTGCTTCGTGCAGATTTCGCGCAGCCGCTGCAGATACCCCTGCGGCGGGATCAGCACGCCCGTCGAGCCGGCCACGGGTTCGACGATGACGGCCGCGATCGTCGAAGGATCGTGCAGCATCACGAGACGTTCGAGCTCGTCGGCGAGATGAGCGCCCCACGCCGGCTGCCCCTTCGAGAACGCGTTCTGTTCGAGGTTGTGCGTATGCGGCAGGTGGTCGACGTTGCCGAGCAGGGAGCCTGAGAAGGCCTTTCGGTTCGGCGAAATGCCGCCGACTGAAATGCCGCCGAATCCCACCCCGTGGTAGCCGCGCTCGCGGCCGATGAGCCGCGTCCGTTGCCCTTCGCCACGTGCCCGGTGATATGCAAGCGCGATCTTGAGCGCCGTATCGACGGCCTCCGAGCCCGAATTCGTGAAGAAGACGCGATCGAGTCCGGCCGGCATGACCTTCGCCACTTTTGCCGCCGCTTCGAACGCGAGCGGATGGCCCATCTGGAACGGCGGGGCATAGTCGAGCGAGGCGGCCGTCTGTTGGACTGCGGCCACGATCTCGTCGCGGCAGTGGCCCGCGTTCACACACCAAAGACCAGCGCAGCCGTCGAGCACTTCGCGCCCGTCGCTCGCGCGGTAGTACATGCCGCGTGCCGAGACGAGCAGCCGCGGCGCGGACTTGAACTGGCGGTTGGCGGTGAACGGCATCCAGAAACTTGCAAGATCGTCGGACGCAGGGTGGGCGGTCACGGCTTTTCTCCTGTTGTAGGGTTTCGATCGGCGCTGCGATCAAACGATGCGAAGCGCGCTCGCGGCTTGGCGACGAATCACTCTAGCGCCCCCCGTCAGCCGATGGACATGCACAGTTATTCCACCGCCCTGCCAACTGTGCTGGTAAATTGGCGTTAACCGTATTGGGAAGTGGAGATGAGAGCGTGGCCGCCTTGATCGATCTGAACCTCGAGCGCGACCGGGCGCGCGCGCCGACGCTCGTCGAGCAACTGGTGCGAGCGTTCGCGCAGGCGATCGGCGCGCAGACGCTGAGGGCCGGCGCCGCGCTCCCTTCGGTGCGGCAGCTGGCGCGCGAGCAGGGGCTCAGCACGTTCACGGTGACTGAGGCGTACGGGCGGCTCGTCTCGATGGGGCTCGTCGCGTCGCGCCCGGGCTCGGGCTACCGCGTCGCTGCACGCGGCGAGGCGACGCGCAGCGAGATGCCGGCCTGGCAGCCGCCTAGCTTGACGGCGACTTGGCTGCTCTCGGACGTCTATGCCGACCATTCGGTGCCGATCAAGGCCGGATGCGGCACATTGCCCAACGAGTGGATCAACGAAGGCGGCCTGCATCAGGCGTTGCGCGCCCTGGCGCGCGTGCCGGCGGCGCGTCTCGCCGACTATGGGCATCCCTACGGTTTCGCGCCGTTGCGGGAGCGAATCGTGGAGCAACTCGATCGCCTCGGGCTGCCTGCGGCGCTCGATAACATCCTGCTGACGCAAGGTGCGACGCAGGCACTCGATCTCATTGTGCGAACGTTGCTGAGGCCAGGCGATGTAGTCATCGTCGAAGACCCGGGCTACTGCAATCTTCTGCAGATTCTGAAGCTGGCCGGCTTGAAGGTGGTCGGCGTGCCGCGCACGCCGACCGGGCTCGACGTCGACGCGCTCGATGCGCTCGTCGTGACGCATCGTCCGAAGGCCGTCTTCGTGAACACCGCGCTGCAAAACCCGACCGGCGCGACGTTCAGCATGGCATCGGCATTCCGCCTCGTTCAGATCGCCGAGCGGGCCGGCATGTGGATCGTCGAGGACGACGTGAGCCGCGAGCTGGCGCCGTCGAACACGCCGCTCATCGCGGCGATGGAAGGATTGCAGCGCGCGCTCTACATCGGCGGATTTTCCAAGACGGTCACGCCCGCGCTGCGTTGCGGCTACGTCGTCGGTCAACGCGACGTGCTGCGTGAGCTCGCGCGGATCAAGATGGCGGTCGGGTTGACGTCGTCCGAGACGATCGAGCGCATCGTCGACAAGGTTCTCGTCGAGGGGCATTACGCGCGACATGTCGAACGCGTCGACGAGCGGCTCAAAGAGGCGCATGCGGCCGTCGAGGCGAGCATGGACGAGTTGGGGCTGGAGATCTTTCATCGACCGCGCGCGGGACTCTTCCTTTGGGCGCGCTTGCCCATTGAAGACGAGCGTGCCGCCGAAGTGGCGACCGAAGCGCTCGGCGACGGCATCTGGCTCGCGCCTGGCTCCTACTTCCGGCCAGATGATGCCGCCAGCGCCTGGTTTCGCTTCAACGTTCCTTATTCGAACGACGAGCGGCTCTGGCGGTTCTTGCGGCGCGTCGTCGGTACCTGATCGTCAGCACCTGAGACCGGCCGCACCCGCCGTCGCGGTCAAGCAGCGAGGGCCGGCGGCGCGGAGCGATGGAGCAGCACGGGTATCGACTTGGAAGTCGGCGTATTGCACACGTCACCCACGCTCGAGAGCGGCACGAGCGGATTCGTCTCGGGGTAGTAGGCGCCGATGCACCCGCGCGGAATGTCGTACTCGACGAGCAGGAACGAATCGGCGCGACGGTCGACGCCGTCGTCCCACACCGTAGTCAAGTCGACCCATTCGCCGGCCTTCAGGCCGAGCATGTCGAGATCGGCGCGGTTGATGAAGACCACTCGGCGTTGGCCGAACACGCCGCGATAGCGGTCGTCCAGCGCATAAATCGTGGTGTTGTACTGATCGTGTGACCGTGTGGTCATGAGCACCATGACGCGCTCCCCGTGGAGCTTCTTCGCACGCGCGATCGGCGTATCGTGCTCGATCGCGTTGACGACGAAGTTCGCCTTGCCCGTGCCCGTCTTCCAGTCGCGCTCGCGCGATGCCACGCGCAGATGGAAGCCGCCGGGGTGTGCGATGCGCGCATTGTAGTCTTCGAAGCCCTCGATTGTTTGCTCGATCGCATCGCGGACGCGCGAGTAGTCGTTCGCCATGCCGAGCCAGTCCACTTTATCGCTGCCGATCGTCGCATGCGCGATGTTCGCCACGATGGCGACCTCGGACAAGAGGTTCTTCGACGCCGGAACGTTCATTCCGTATGAGATGTGGACCATGCTCATCGAATCCTCCACCGTGACGCCTTGCGCAACGCCGCCTTGCTCGTCGATTTCGGTTCGGCCGAGCGTCGGCAGAATCAGCGCATGTCTGCCATGCACGAGATGACTGCGATTGAGCTTTGTCGCGATATGGACCGTCAGGTCGCAAGAGCGCAGCGCATCGAACGTCCTCGGCGTATCGGGCGTCGCGATGGCGAAGTTGCCGCCGAGACCGATGAACACCTTTACGTGCCCTTCGATCATGGCTTCGATCGTCTCGACGACATCGTAGCCGTGCTCGCGTGGCGGCTCGAAGTCGAACACCTTGCCGAGGCGGTCGAGAAATTCCTGCGTCGGCTTCTCCTCGATGCCGACCGTTCGATTGCCCTGTACGTTCGAATGTCCGCGCACGGGGCAGAGCCCCGCGCCTTCGCGCCCGATGTTGCCGCGCATCATCATGAGGTTCGACAGCATCTGCACGGTCGCCACCGAGTTCTTGTGCTGCGTCAAGCCCATACCCCACGTCGCGATGACGCGGCGGCCGTTGGCATAGATGCGCGCGAGCGCCTCGATATCCTCCCGCGGCACGCCCGATTCCGCTTCGAGCGTGGGCCAGCTTTCGGCGCGCAGATCAGCGGCGAATGCGTCGAAGCCGTGCGTATGGGCGTCTATGAAGTCGACATCGAGCACACGCTCCACGCCGCGCTCGCATGCTTCGTCATCGAGCTCGAGAACGCGTTTCGCGACCCCCTTGAGCAGGGCGAAATCGCCGCCTACCTTGGGGCGAATGAACGTCGATGCGATCTTCGTGCTCGACAGCGTCAGCATTTCGATCGGATGCTGTGGGCTCGCAAACCGCTCGAGCCCGCGCTCGCGCAGCGGGTTGATCGAGACGATGGTCGCGCCGCGCCGCGAGCATTCGCGCAGCTCACCGAGCATGCGCGGGTGATTGGTGGCCGGGTTCTGGCCGAAGATGAGAATGGTATCGGCGAGCTCGAAGTCGTCGAGCGTGACCGTGCCCTTGCCGATGCCGACCGTCATCGGCAGACCTCGGCTCGTCGCCTCGTGGCACATGTTCGAGCAATCCGGGAAGTTGTTCGTGCCGAACATCCGCACGAAGAGCTGATAGAGGAATGCGGCTTCGTTGCTCGCACGTCCGGAGGTATAGAAGGCGGCTTGGTGCGGCGAAGAGAGTTTCTTCAGCTCCTCGGCGATCAGCGCGAAAGCGCCGTTCCACGAAATTGGCTTGTATTTATCGGTCAGTGCATCGTAGACCACGGGATCGGTCAACCGTCCATGCTGCTCGAGCTCATAGTCCGTTTGCTTCATCAGCGCTTCGATCGTATGGGCTTCGAAGAACGCTGGCGTCACCCGTTTCGTCGTCGACTCGGCCGCGACGGCCTTAACTCCGTTTTCGCAGAATTCGAACGTTGAGGAGTGCTTACGATCGGGCCACGCGCAGCCTGGACAATCGAAGCCATCGGGCTGGTTTTGCTTGAAGAGCGTCCGGTAGTTGCCGCCCGCGACCTTCTCCTTAATCAGGTTGATCGCGACGTACTTGAGCGCACCCCAGCCGGCGGCGGGATGATGATAGGGCTCGATGCGCCCTTGCGGTTTCGATTTGTCCATGACGTCGGCTCCGATGACTTGTCGCGATGCCGAACGGCGCCTCATGCGGCCGTTGCAGTATTGCCAGATGCGATGGTTGAAGCGTAAGGGCATCGAGGCCTCGCCGGAGCACACACATCGGCGTCCGGAAAAAGAGTACAGTTCTGCGGGATGCGGATCTGCTCTGGAACTGTGCTCTATGACGGTGCACCGAAGCAAGGTCAGGGCGCGGCGCGCATGGATTTTGTGCAGGCAGCCAGTTGCGCCGTTGGCGCGTTACCCCGGGGAAGGACGCGGAACACCTATGGTGAAACTCTACGAACAGCTCGCGAAGGACATCGACGATCTCGTCCAACGCGGCGTTTTTCGCGCCGGAGACCGCATTCCGTCGGTCAGGCAGACGAGCCAGCATCGGCAGGTGAGCATCACGACGGTCATCCGTGCCTATCTGCTGCTCGAGAGCAAAGGGGTGATCGAGAGCCGACCGCAGTCGGGGTACTTCGTTCGCCGCGGTGCGGCCGACGCCGCTGAGCGCGGCGTGGCGGGGTTGCGCCCCTCGAAGCCGCTCGCCGTTTCGTCGAAGGTCGACGTCAGCCGCCTCGTGCTTTCGACACTTCGCTCGATCGGCACCGATGAGGCGATACCGCTCGGCTCGCCCTATCCGGACCCGCGGCTCTTTCCGTTCGAGAAGATCAACCGCTATGCGTACTCGATCGGACGCGACAAGGCGATATGGGGTGTGACCGACGAATTGCCGCCGGGCAACCCCAATCTCATTCGACAAATCGCCCGCCGTTACCACGAGAACGGCATTGCGGTCGATCCGCGTGAAATCGTGGTGACCGTCGGAGCGACAGAAGCGATCAACCTCTGCCTGCAGGCCGTCGGCAAGCCCGGCGACACAGTGGCTGTCGAGTCGCCGACCTTTTACGCGATGCTGCACGCAATCGAGCGCATGGGCATGCGCGCGATCGAAGTCGCGACGCATCCGCGCGAGGGGATCGATCTCGGCTCGCTCGAAGAAATCCTGAAGAAACGAACGATCGCGGCGTGCATGGTCATGCCGAATTTTCAGAACCCGCTCGGATTCCAGATGCCCGACGAGAAAAAGCGCGCGCTGGTCGCGCTGCTGTCGCGTCACGACGTGCCCATCATCGAAAACGACGTCTACAACGAGCTTTATTTTGGCGAGGCGCATCCGAGCGCGCTGAAATCGTACGATAAGAAGGGCATCGTGCTCCACTGCGCGTCGTTTTCGAAGAGCCTGACCGCCGCCTACCGCATCGGGTGGGCAATGCCTGGCCGATATCGCGATCAGGTGGAGAAGCTCAAGTTTCTCAACACGCTGACGACACCGTCGATTCCACAGCTCGCGATTGCCGAGTACCTCGAAAAGGACGGCTACGAGCACCATCTTCGCCGGGTGCGCAAGCTGTACCGGCAGCAGGCAAAGCTGACGAAGACGATCGTCGATCGCTTCTTTCCGGCGGGAACGCGTACATCGGAGCCGATGGGCGGCTACGTGTTGTGGGTCGAGCTGCCCAACAAGGTCGATTCAATGAAGCTCTACCAATCGGCGCTAGAACGCGGCATCACGATCGGGCCCGGCTATATGTTCTCGACGTCGAACCGCTACAGCAATTTCATTCGGCTCAACTATAGTTATCAATGGTCTCCCGAGCTCGAGAACGCGCTCGTGACGGTCGGCAAGCTCGTCGCCCATGGCGCGCGATAGCGGGCGGCCGATGTCGATCTGACGGCGGGAGACGCCCACGCGGCACGGTATTCGACTTTCCACAGACGAGCAGAGGAGCGCAACTTGGCCCCCGACGAACAGGTAAAGACGCACGACGACGAGCTCGACCCCGTCGTCATGACCGTGCTCCTGTATCTCTGGACGGCGTGGCAGGAATCGCCCGACAAGCCCTGGTCCCTGCCGAAGCTCGGCAAGCGGACGGACCTGCCCATGAGCACACTGCGCCGGACGCTGTCGCGGTTGCAGGGCGCCGGTCTCGTGGAATTGAGGATGAGCGAGGACGACGAGAGGACGACGGCGGCGCTGAGTTCAGCCGGAATCGAGTTTTCCACTCAGCTTTTTCGCCCCGAGTGAACGGCGCTCCCGCGGTTCACCTATCGGCCGTATCCCGAGCAGTGGACGGCTTCGAGCGGCCTGGTCACGCACCGATTCGATACATCTCGTACATTCATTGCTGACTGCGAGTGGGCTTATCGCATCTCTCGAGCAGGACTAAAGTTTTGCGTCGGCGTAGGCGCTGCCCTATGCGAGGCGCAGGCGACATGAGGAGAGATGCAGGATGAAGCGTGAACGTAACGCGAAAATCATCGCGACGCTCGGGCCGTCGAGTTCCGACGGGAAGACGATTCGGCAACTGTTCGAGGCGGGCGTGGATGTCTTCCGTCTCAACTTCAGTCATGGCACTCATGACGACCATCTGCGGCGCTTGACGGAAATCAGAAAGCTCGAGAAGGAGAGCGGCCGGCCGATTGGCGTTTTGCTGGACCTGCAGGGGCCGAAGCTGCGGCTTGGCACGTTCGAGGGCGGCAGTGCCGAGCTGCGCAGCGGCGAGCGCTTTCGGCTGGAGTTGAATTCGTTGTCCGGCGATGCCACGCGAGCGCCGCTGCCGCATCCGGAGATTTTCGAGGCGATCGAGGCCGGGTCTGAGTTATTGCTCGACGACGGAAAGATTCGTTTGCGCGTCGAGCGGAAGGGGAGCGATTTCGCCGACACCGTCGTCGTCGTCGGCGGGCGCATTTCGGACCGTAAGGGAGTCAACGTACCGGCCGTCATGCTGCCGATTTCGGCGTTGACGCACAAGGACCGCGAAGATCTGGCGTTCGGGCTCGAGAACGGCATCGACTGGGTGGCGCTGTCGTTCGTGCAGCGCGCCGAGGATATCGACGAAGCGCGCGAGATCATCGGCGATCGTGCATGGATCATGGCCAAGCTCGAGAAGCCGCTGGCGATCGATCATCTCGATGAAATCGTCGACCGTTGCGACGGCATCATGGTGGCGCGCGGCGATCTCGGGGTCGAGCTGCCGGCCGAGCAGATACCGGAGTTGCAGCGGCGGATCGTGCGTGCTTGCCGGGCGGCGGGCAAAGTGGTCGTGGTGGCGACGCAAATGCTCGAGTCGATGACGAATTCGCCGGTTCCCACCCGGGCCGAGACGTCGGACGTGGCGGGCGCGATCTACGAAGGCGCCGATGCGGTCATGCTGTCGGCCGAATCGGCCAGCGGGAAATATCCGCTCGAGGCCGTATCGATGATGAATCGGATCGTCGAGCGCGTGGAGCGGGACCCGGAGTACAGGTCCGGAATCGATGCCTCACATACCCGCGCACAGTCGACTGCGGCCGATGCCATATGCTGCGCGCTGCGGGAGGTCGTTCAGCTCATCGGTCCGGCCGTGACCGTGACGTATACGTCGTCAGGTTTCACGAGCGTGCGCGCGGCGAGAGAGCGTGTCGCGACCGCGATCATTGCAATGACGCCTTCGTTGGCGGTGGCACGTCGGCTCGCCCTCGTTTGGGGCGTGCATTCGATTGCGTTCAGGAACGCACGGGATGTCGACGATATGATCGCGCTCGCCTCTGAAGCCGCGCGAAGCTCGGGATTCGCGAAACCAGGCGAGTCGATCGTGATCGCGGCCGGCTTGCCATTCGGCGAATCCGGGACGACGAATCTTCTGCATATCGCCAAAGTCGGGCCGTGAGGCGGTTTGCCGCTATGTCGCGGCGGCGGAGTGTGTTTTAAGCGCTGTACTCATTGACGGGTGTGGCTGGAGGGCGATTACTAAAAGTTTGTGGGCGGATGTCGATTCGACGCACTATCGTTCGTCGTGGGTATGGAGCCAGTCGAAGCATCGATTCGACCGTGCGGCTCTTTTCCTCATAACGTTCCAATAGGAGCCATCATCATGTCCGCGACATCCGTCAAGCCGATTCCCGAAGGCATGCATTCGCTCACGCCTCACCTCGTCTGCGCGAACGCTTCCGAGGCAATCGCGTTCTACACGAAGGCTTTCGGGGCGACGGAGCTGTTCCGCATGCCGGGCCGCGAAGGCAAGATCGCGCATGCTCAAATCAGGATCGGCAATTCCCCCGTGATGCTGACCGACGAAGCGCCCGAACAGAACTGCCTGGGCCCCAAGGCGCTCAAGGGTACGCCGGTCAGTCTTTACTTGTACGTCGAGAACGCCGACAAAGCGTTCGAACAGGCCGTGGCGGCAGGAGCGACTGTCAAAATGCCGCTCGCCGACATGTTCTGGGGCGATCGCTGGGGGCTCGTCGAAGATCCGTTCGGGCATCAGTGGCACATCGCGTCGCATACGCGCGATGTCAGCGCTGAGGAAATGCAGAAGGCGATGAAGGAGATGAATTGCCCGGGTTAAGGAGGGGATTGCTCGGTTGGGCATTGTTGTACACGCGCGTCGCCGTCGTTGCCAAGTGCAAACGGCTACGATCGGCGGCGTGCGTTTCGTGCGCGGTTTCTAGCTCGTTGCTAGCCGCCGGTGCGGACTGACGAATTTCGCTGACGCCAGCCGAAAGCGAGCAGCGCGGTTGCCGACATGCCTACCATCGCTGACAGCAGTTGGTAGAGGGCTGGAATGGAGAAATGATCGCAGACCGTGGGTGTCATGAAAATGACGACGCCGACGAAGCTGGTGATAAACAAGCTATTCGCGCGGAAACGGCCTAGGAGGTGCGTGGGGCATTCCGTTAAGAAGCGCGTTTCGCTACGTATGCGGACGAGCGAAAAGGCGGCACCCAACAGGAGGTGCGCCGCAAGCAACGCAGGCAGCCACGGCAAGCGCGGAACAATCGATAAGAGGCCGGTGACAATCACAATGAGGACGAGATCATTGCGGAGGTCGCCGACTCTGACCTTCGGGATCTTCGCCAAGCCAACGCTCGCTGCGAGAGCACCGATCGACCACGCTGCCTCCACAAGAGAATAGCTCCTGCCTGTAAGCCCAAGATGAAGGCTCATTAGCGGGGGCAAGAGTGTATTCGTGGCCTGTCCAATTGCGAATGCCAGCGCGGAGCAGCACGCGATCGAAAACAAGTGATGATGTTTCAGATACAGAGCGGGACCAGCCAAGAAGACCCCGCGCCTCCTGTCCGGTTGATTGACAGCGGCCAGCGTTAACGGCGGCAGGCGAAAGGCGCAAAGGGCGACGAGAAGGAAACTACATCCGGTAATTGGAAGGAATGCACTCCGCCATGACACACAGGAGACGATGTAGCCACCGAACGCGGTGCCTGCGATTAGTGCGAGCTGAGATACGGAGCTAATCGTCGCAAGTTTCTTGATCCGGTCATCTGATGCAATGGTGAGCTTTGTGAAGTAGTCCATTCCGCCGCCGATGACGATGCTCGACACACTGGCAACCAGTGCGACTAAGGCAAGAACGGAGAAGGGTGCGAGCTTAGGCAAAAGAAGATCGATGAAATGGGGGGCCACGCCGCAAAGCAAAATGCCAGCGTGTCCCACCATTACCAACGGTTTTTTTCTTACGCAACGATCGATAAGCGCGCCGATGAACGGGGAGAGCGCAAGGTTAGCCATGCTCGTGATGAGCAGGATCTGACCTGCGGATTCCGTCCGCCCTGTGATTTGCACCGCGGACCATGCGGTGACGACCAGCTGACATCCGATCCTGAAGAAGTTGAGTGCTACGAGCACGACTAGGAGGAGGAAGCCCACCGAGGGTCCCTGCACGTTTGCCGTCGTCGGAGGATCGTTCGTCAAGGGGGCACATTCCTTGTTCGCATCGGTTTAGGATCGGTGGTCAATGTCATCGACAAACCGCAGTTTGCGTATCTCAGTATTTGGCGTCACGTCTATACGCCGCGCGTGAACTCGCCCTCGCAAGTGATTTCATTGAGCTCGTTGATGCTGCCGGGCTTTAATGTGTCGGCACCGAGACAGCTCGGCTCGACACCGACGCTCAAGGCCGGCCAAGCTTCGTACGTCGATGGCTCATTGGGCGCGACGCAGGATCTCTATAGCCCGCAGCTCTTGCTGAGCAATCTGCCGTCGAACCTGCAGCCGAGCACAACGCTGTTCTACTACAACCCGCAGGAAGAGGACCTGTTGCTGCAACAGGCGGCGTTGCAGCAAACGGGCAAGGCGAGCTTCGTCGATGGCTTGTCTTACGACAG
>NZ_PTIR01000013.1 GCF_002934455.1 Trinickia symbiotica
GACTGCACGATGCGCGCCGCTCGCCCTCCCACTTCCCGCTCTCGCGCCGCCGTCGCCGACCGCGCGAAAGGGCGTGATTCTAGGCCGCTTCGCAGTGCACCGCAAGGGGAAAATGAGCGCGCCCTCAACGATGCTTGAAAACCGGTTTGCGCTTCTCGACAAACGCCGCCATCCCCTCCTTCTGATCCTCCGTCGCGAATAGCGAATGGAACAATCGGCGCTCGAAGCGCACGCCCTCCGCAAGCGTCGTTTCGTACGCGCGATTCACCGATTCCTTCACCATCATGACGGCGGGCAACGGGAACTCCGCGATCGTCGACGCAGCCGCGATCGCCTCGTCGAGCAAGGCCGCCGCCGGCACCACGCGCGAGACCAAACCCGCGCGCTCGGCTTCCGCCGCGTCCATGAAGCGAGCCGTGAGGCACATGTCCATCGCTTTCGCTTTGGACACCGCCCGCGGCAACCGCTGTGTTCCGCCCGCCCCAGGCATGACGCCGAGCTTGATCTCGGGCTGCCCGAACTTCGCGGTGTCCGCGGCGAAGACGATGTCGCACATCATCGCCAGCTCGCAGCCGCCGCCGAGCGCAAACCCGGCCACCGCCGCGATCACCGGCTTGCGAATCGAACTCACCGCCTCCCAATTGCGAGTGATGTAGTCGTTTCGGTACACATCCATATAGGTGTAGCTCGCCATCATCCCGATATCGGCGCCCGCCGCGAACGCCTTCTCACTGCCCGTCACGACGATCGCGCCAATACCGTCGTCGGCATCGAACGCCTTCAGGGCTGCGCCCAGTTCGTCCATCAGCGCATCGTTGAGCGCGTTGAGCGCCTTCGGGCGGTTCAGCGTCACAAGCCCGACCCGACCGCGCGTCTCGACAAGAATGTTCTCGTAGGTCATCTGCACCCTCCTATGGTTTGTCTCGATACACCGCAAAAACGCTAGAAACCTTCGCGCGAACGATGGTACCATTCACCAACCAACCGGTCGGTCAATTAATTGGCAGCCGATCTTTCCCAACTCACGCCGCTTTCGTCTCCGACATGACACATCCTCTCTTTGCCAAGCACGAAGACACGCTCAAGCATGCGCTCGCCGCAATCGAAACCCGCGGCTACTGGAGCCCGTTCGCCGAAATGCCGAGCCCCAAAGTGTACGGGGAAAGCAGCAACGCCGATGGCGAGGCCGCGTTCAAAGCGCGTCTGAATCACACTTTCGAACTCGATCAGCCGAGCACCGGCGACACGGTCGGTGCCGAGCAATCGCCGTACGGCTTCGCGCTCGGGATCCGCTACCCGAAACCGGACGCCGGCGCACTGATCGCCGCCGCTACCGCCGCGCAGCGCGGCTGGTGCACGGCCGGCCCCGAAGCGTGGGCCGGCGTCAGCCTCGAAATCCTCGCCCGTCTCAACCGCGCGAGCTTCGAGATCGCCTATAGCGTCATGCATACCACGGGGCAGGCATTCATGATGGCGTTCCAGGCCGGTGGCCCTCATGCGCAAGACCGCGCGCTAGAGGCCGTCGCCTATGCGTGGGCCGAATTGCGCCGCGTCCCCGCCGAAGCGCATTGGGAAAAGCCGCAAGGCAAGAATCCGCCGCTCGCGATGAAAAAGCGCTTTACGATCGCACCGCGAGGCATCGGCCTCGTGCTCGGCTGCTGCACGTTCCCGACCTGGAACGGCTATCCGGGCCTCTTCGCCGATCTCGCAACCGGCAACGCCGTGATCGTAAAGCCGCACCCAGGAGCGATCCTGCCGCTCGCGATCACCGTGCGGATTGCTCGAGACGTGCTGCGAGAGGCTGGCTTCGACCCGAACGTCGTCACGCTGCTCGCCACCGATCCGAACGACGGGGCACTCGTGCAGGATCTGGCGCTGCGCCCCGAAATCAAGCTCATCGATTTCACGGGCAGCACCCAAAACGGCAACTGGCTCGAACGGCACGCACACCAGGCGCAGGTATTCACCGAGAAAGCAGGCGTCAATCAGATCGTCATCGACTCCGTCGACGACCTCAAAGCCGCCGCGCGCAACATCGCGTTCTCGCTCGCGCTCTACTCCGGACAGATGTGCACCGCGCCACAGAACATCTATGTGCCCCGCAACGGCATTTCGACGTCCGCCGGGCATGCGAGCTTCGATGAAGTTGCTCGAGCGCTCGGGGAAGCCGTTGAAAAGCTGGTCGGGGATCCCGCGCGTGCCGTGGAGGTGCTGGGCGCCATTCAGAACGACGGCGTAGCCCGCCGCATCGACGAAGCACGGCCGCTTGGCCAAATACTCGTCGACAGCAAATCGATCGACCATCCCGCCTTCCCCGGCGCGCGCGTGCACACGCCGCTCGTGCTGAAACTCGACGCGGCAACGGACAGCGCCAAATTCAGCGGCGAATGGTTCGGCCCAATCTCGTTCGTGATCGCCACCGAGTCGACCGAGCAATCGCTCGACCTGGCCGGATCGACCGCAGCGGCGCATGGCGCGCTGACGTTGTCCATCTATAGCACCGATGAAACGATCATCGAAGCCGCGCACGAGGCGGCGATCCGTGGCGGAGTGGCGCTCTCGATCAATCTGACAGGCGGCGTGTTCGTTAACCAGTCCGCAGCGTTCTCGGACTTTCATGGAACCGGCGCGAATCCCGCGGCGAACGCGGCGCTGACGGATTCGGCTTTCGTGGCCAATCGATTCCGCGTGATTCAGAGCCGGGTCCATGTTGCGCCCCTTGCCGAAGCCGCTCAAGTCGGCCAAACGGCATAGGCCGAACGGCCGAATGGCGCGCCGCCACGCCCCTCCGTACGATGCCCCGACCGTCCCCTCATGCCCCTGCGTCGAGAGACACGATTGCGAACTTCAGGAATTCCGATGAACGATGCCTACATTTGTGACGCGATTCGCACTCCATTCGGCCGCTACGCCGGCGCGTTGAAGGACGTCCGCGCCGACGATCTCGCGGCCGTGCCCATCAAAGCGCTAATGGAGCGCAACGCGGGCGTGGACTGGCGGGCGCTCGACGATGTCATTTACGGTTGCGCGAACCAGGCCGGCGAAGACAACCGTAATGTCGCGCGCATGGCTGCCTTGCTCGCGGGCTTGCCGACCGACGTGCCCGGCGCGACGCTGAACCGGCTCTGCGGCTCGGGCATGGATGCGGTCGGCACGGCCGCGCGCGCGCTGAAAGCCGGCGAAGCTCGCTTGCTCATCGCCGGCGGCGTGGAGAGCATGACGCGCGCGCCCTTCGTCTTGCCAAAGGCGACGAGCGCCTTTTCGCGCCAGACGGAAATCCACGATACGACGATCGGCTGGCGTTTCGTGAATGCAGCGCTGAAAGCGCAATACGGGATCGATTCGATGCCCGAAACGGCCGAAAACGTGGCCGAACAGTTTTCAGTGAGCCGCGCCGATCAGGACGCCTTCGCACTGCGGAGCCAGCGGAAAGCGGCCGAAGCTCAGCGCAACGGAACGCTAGCCGCGGAAATCGTCCCTGTCGTCGTCCCGCAGAAGAAGGGGGATGCACTGCATGTCGCGCAAGACGAGCACCCGCGCGAAACATCGCTCGAGGCACTCGCCAAGCTGAAGGGCGTCGTGCGCGCCGACGGCACCGTGACGGCCGGAAACGCCTCGGGCGTGAACGACGGCGCATGCGCGCTTTTACTTGCCAACGGCGAAGCGGCCGAGCAATACGGGTTGCGCCGCCGAGCGCGGATCCTCGGCATGGCGACGGCCGGCGTGGAGCCTCGCGTCATGGGCATCGGGCCGGCTCCCGCAACACAAAAGCTGCTGGCTCATCTCGGGATGTCGCTGAGTCAGTTCGACGTCATCGAGCTGAACGAAGCGTTCGCCTCGCAAGGACTCGCAGTATTGCGGTTGCTCGGCGTGGCCGACGACGACCCTCGCGTGAATCCGAACGGCGGCGCCATCGCGCTCGGGCATCCGCTCGGTGCATCGGGGGCCCGGCTCGTGACGACAGCGCTCTACCAGCTCGAACGCACGGGCGGTCAATATGCGCTTTGCACGATGTGTATCGGCGTCGGTCAAGGCATCGCGCTCGCCATCGAGCGACTGTGAGCGGCAGGGAGTGATTCCGATCCGACGGCTCGGATAAGGGAGCCTGATCCGACGGATCGATCGGCACAAGCAGCCTAAGCCAAGCGACAAAGGAGACGAACGATGGTTTATGAAGCAATCCGCGTCGACGTCGACGCGTCCTCGCGCGTAGCCACCATTACGCTGAACCGGCCGGACAAGCTCAACAGCTTCACGCGCAAGATGCACGCGGAGCTGCGTTCCGCGCTCGACGAGGTCGAGGCCGCGAAGACGCGTGCGCTCGTGCTGACGGGCGCGGGCCGCGGCTTTTGTGCAGGGCAGGATCTGGCTTTCGAGCCCGGGGCGGAGACTGATCTCGGGGCGCTCATCGACGAAAACTTCAATCCGCTCGTGCGCCGGTTGCAAGCCCTGCCTCTGCCCGTCATCGCCGCGGTCAACGGCATCGCGGCCGGCGCGGGCGCGAATCTGGCGCTCGCTTGCGATATCACGCTGGCCGCGCGCTCGAGCAGCTTCGTGCAATCGTTCGTGAAGATCGGCCTCATCCCCGACTCGGGCGGAACCGCCCTGCTGCCTCGCCGCATCGGCATGGCACGCGCGCTCGGCCTCGCCATCACGGGCGACAAGCTCTCGGCGGAGCAGGCGCAACAGTGGGGCCTCATCTGGCAGGTCGTCGAGGATGCGGATCTGCCCGCTGCCGCTCAGCAACTCGCCGCGCAGCTCGCGCAACAGCCCACGAAGGCCATCGCCGCCATCAAGCGAGCCATGCACGCAAGCACCGTCAATTCGTTCGACCAGCAACTCGATCTCGAGCGCGACCTGCAACGAGAACTCGGCGCCTCGCACGACTTCGCGGAAGGCGTCGCCGCGTTCATCGAGAAGCGTTCCGCGCGCTTCGAAGGGCGCTAGGATGTCTACGGCAACTCACGTTCTCGGCACCGGCGCCGATAAGAGCGGCGACGAACTCGCTCGAGCGGTAGCCGAAGCGATGTACGCCGCGGACGCGTGCAGCCGCGCGCTCGGCTTCGAACTTCTCGAAGTCCGCGCGGGATATGCGCGCATGCGAGCCGCGGTAAGGCCCGACTTCCTCAACGGCCACGACATCTGCCACGGTGGCCTCATCTTCACCCTGGCCGATTCGACCTTCGCATTCGCCTGCAATTCGTACAACGTCAATACCGTGGCATCGGGATGCTCGATCGAGTTTCTGCGTCCGGTCCGCCGCGGCGACACCCTGACCGCCGAGGCGGTCGAGCAGACATTGAACGGGCGCACCGGCATCTACGATATTCGCGTCACCAATGGCGCGGGCGACACAGTGGCGATGTTTCGCGGCAAATCGGCACAGATCAGAGGAACCGTGATTCCTACCCGTTGAGCGCCGATGCGGCGCAACGGAAAGCGCTCGGCTCGAACCGGTCGCAAACGTTTCACCCAGGAGACATAGGAGAGAGACCCGATGAACACCGCGTTCCCGCTCGAGCCCATAGAGACCGCAAGCCGCGATGAACTCGCCGCTCTGCAGCTCGAGCGACTGAAATGGTCGCTTGCCCATGCCTACGAGAACTCGCTCGTCTATCGACGCAAGTTCGACGAGGCCGGCGTGCGTCCCGAAGACCTGAAGACGCTGGCCGATCTCGCGCGCTTTCCTTTCACGACGAAGCGCGATTTTCGCGACAACTATCCGTTCGGCATGTTCGCCGTACCGCAGGAGCGAATCTCGCGCATTCACGGGTCGTCCGGCACGACGGGCAAGCCTACCGTCGTCGGCTATACGGCGCGCGACATCGATACCTGGGCCAACCTCGTCGCACGCTCGATTCGCGCGGCCGGCGCCCGCCGCGGCGACAAGGTCCATGTCAGCTACGGCTACGGTCTTTTTACCGGCGGTCTCGGTGCGCACTATGGCGCCGAACGCGCGGGCCTGACCGTCATCCCGTTCGGCGGCGGGCAAACGGAAAAGCAAGTTCAACTGATTCGGGATTTCAAGCCCGACATCATCATGGTCACGCCCAGTTACATGCTCGCGCTCGCCGACGAGTTCCAGCGCCAAGGGCTCGATCCCGCCCAATCGTCGCTGCGGGTCGGGATATTCGGCGCCGAGCCGTGGACGAACGAAATGCGTCTCGCGATCGAGCGGCGCATGGGCATCGATGCCGTTGACATCTACGGACTGTCCGAAATCATGGGTCCCGGCGTTGCTTGCGAGTGCATCGAAACGAAAGACGGCCCGACCATCTGGGAAGACCATTTTTATCCGGAGATCGTCGACCCTGAAACCGGCGCCGTCCTTCCCGACGGCGAGTTCGGCGAACTCGTTTTTACGTCGCTGACGAAAGAGGCGCTGCCGATCGTCCGCTATCGCACCCGCGATCTCACGCGGCTCTTGCCCGGTACTTCACGCACGATGCGGCGCATGGAAAAGATCACGGGCCGCTGCGACGACATGATGATCGTGCGCGGCGTCAACGTCTTCCCCACGCAGATCGAGGAGCTGCTGCTGAAGCAGCGGGCACTTGCGCCGCACTACCAGATCGTGCTGACGAAGGAAGGTCCGCTCGACGTCATGACGCTCAACGTCGAGCCGATGCCCGAGGCGCTCGCCGACCATGCGGCGATCGAGGCAGCAAAGTCGGCGCTCGCGTACGACATCAAGGCGTTGATCGGGGTCACCGCGATCGTCGAAGTGCTACCCGTCAACGGAATCGAGCGATCGGCAGGCAAGGCCCGGCATATCGTCGACAAGCGCAAGGCCGGCGGTTGATGCCTGCGCGGGCCGCGGGGAACGCCCGGCAGTCCGTCGGTCCGACCGCAGTGCCCTAGACGGAGACAGGCGCTTGGCCGGCGCTAGCAATCGCTGCCCCCAACCGACGAGCGCATTCTTTCGCAGGTGGCTTATATCAGGAGTTCGGCAGCAATAGCCACATCCGGCCGACCTGCTTCATCTTGCCGGCCAGATCGCCTGCTTCGTCGCCAAGGCCCCAGAAATAATCGGCGCGCACGCCGCCCTTGATCGCCGTCCCGGTGTCCTGCGCGAAAACCAGCCGGTTCATCGGCGTGTTGGTGAACGGCCGCGTCGTTTGCAGGAAAACCGGGGTGCCGAGCGGAATCGATGACGGATCGACGGCAATCGAGCGCTGCGGCGTGAGCGGTACGCCGAGGGCGCCGATGGGACCGACGTCGGTGCTGCCGAGCGCCGGGTCGGCCGACGGCATCTCACGGAAAAACACGAACCGAGGGTTCGTATCGAGCAGCGCATCGACGCGAGCGGGATTCGCGCGCCCCCAAGCCTTGATGCCTTGCATCGTCGCCTGCGCGGGCGTCAGCTCGCCATGATCGAGCAGCCACCTTCCGATCGATCGATAAGGCTGATTGTTGCTGCCGCCGAAGCCCACGCGCATGACCGTCCCATCGTCGAGCACGATGCGCCCTGAGCCCTGCACCTGGAGGAAGAAGGCCTCGATCGGATCGTCGACCCACACGAGCTCGCTGCCCGCCAGCGCACCGGAACGCTCGAGTTGCGCGCGCGGCGGAAGCGTCGTGCCCGCCCGAAAGCCGGCCGGCCAGCGATAAAGCGCGTACTGGTAGGGTCCGCGCCGCGTACGGGAACCATGCAGAAGCGGCTCGTAGTAGCCCGTCACGAGCCCGTCGAGCGTACCGTCGCCATTGGCAAGCTGAAAGGGTGTGAAATAGGTTTCAAAAAAAGTCCGAGCACCCGTGACATCCAGATCGTCGAGCTGAGCGGCCGCCGTGCAGGCGCGCCGCCAGGACGGCTCGCGTCCGAGGCGCAGACAGTTCTCTCGCAAGGCGGCCGCCGCACCGATCAGCGAATCGTCGTCCCAGCCCGGCACCTGCTGCCACGATACCTGCGTCAACCGCCCCGTGGGCAGTTGGCCCAAGGTTCCGACGGCACTGCCGGGAGGTGCGGCCGTCGGGCGAACGACCGCGGGGCCGCCGCAGGCCGCGAGCAGCACCGCCAGCAAGACGGCCGCGACCTGCCCGGCGATTGTGCGCTCGATGCGCATGGGAACGCCGGCCGCCATCAGTGCAGCGTACGCGGCATTTGTAACGTGAACTCGGGCACGGGCGCCTCGAACCGCTCGCCGTCCTCCGCCACGCAAAAGTACTCGCCCCGCATCGTGCCGACGGGCGTCGCGATGACGGCCCAGCTC
Organism: Trinickia symbiotica; assembly: GCF_002934455.1. Taxonomy (GTDB): domain Bacteria; phylum Pseudomonadota; class Gammaproteobacteria; order Burkholderiales; family Burkholderiaceae; genus Trinickia; species Trinickia symbiotica. Next base: position 8,211 of record NZ_PTIR01000013.1, read on the forward strand.
GTGTACTCGAATTGCTCGCCCGGCTGCAGCAGCGGCTGATGTCCGACGACACCGAGGCCCTTCACTTCCTGCACTTTGGACTCGCTGTCGGTAATGATCCAATGGCGCGCGATCAACTGCGCGGGCACTTGCCCCGTGTTGCGAATCGTCAGCGTGTACGCGAAGGCATACTGGCGGCGCTCGGGATCGGATTGTTCAGGCAGGTAGCGCGTTTGGGCCGAAACGCTGAATTGATACTGGCTCATCGTGACTCTGTTCCGCTTTAATAAGTATCTGCTTAGACTCCAGCAAAAATCTGCTTACTTTGGGTTCTACCCCTGCCCGAATACAATGGGCTGCACGGCGACGACATCGCAAGAACGCCGGCGCATACGGTGTTGCGTTCGGCATTGTCGCGCGTCGGAGTCTACACCCGCAATCGCGACGATGGTCGCCCCCGCCCGAACACCGACGGGACGCACGGTAAAATACGGGCTTTCGTTGCCGCTCATCGTCGGCAAAGAGGATCGACTGGTCATGACGCAATTCCGTATCGCCCCGAGCATCCTGTCGGCCGATTTTGCCCGGCTCGGCGAAGAAGTCCGCAATGTCGTCGCCGCAGGTGCCGACTGGATCCATTTCGATGTGATGGATAACCATTACGTGCCGAACCTGACGATCGGGCCGCTCGTCTGCGAGGCGATTCGTCCGCACGTGCAGGTACCGATCGATGTCCACCTGATGGTACGTCCCGTCGACCGCATCGTGCCAGACTTCGCGAAAGCCGGCGCGAATCTGATCAGTTTTCATCCGGAAGCGTCGGAACATATCGATCGCACCCTGTCGCTGATCCGCGATCAAGGCTGCAAGGCGGGGCTCGTCTTCAATCCGGCCACGCCGCTGAACTACCTCGACCATGTGATGGACCGTGTCGACCTCGTGCTGATCATGTCGGTGAATCCCGGCTTCGGCGGGCAATCGTTCATTCCGGAAGCGCTCAACAAATTGCGCGCGGCGCGAGCGAAGATCGACGCCTATCGCGAAAAGACAGGCCGGGAGATTCATCTTGAAGTCGACGGCGGCGTCAAGGTCGACAATATCGCCGAGATCGCGAAGGCAGGGGCCGATACGTTCGTGGCCGGCTCGGCGATCTTCGGCAAGCCCGACTACCAAGCGGTCATCGCGGACATGCGAGCCCGGCTCGCGGCCGTCTCGCCTGCATGAGCGGCGATTATTCCATGACTCGCCTCTCCACCGTACCGGCTGAAACACCGAAGCTCCCGCCGCTAAAACTGAAGGCTGCCGTCGTCGATCTCGACGGCACGATGGTCGACACGGCCGATGATTTCACGGCCGGTCTGAACGGCATGCTCGCCGAGCTCGGCGGCGCGCCGCCCGTCACGCGCGGCGAAGTCATCGGCTACGTCGGCAAAGGCTCGGAGCATCTGATTCGCAGCGTGCTGGCCGCGCGCTTCGAGGCCGAAGAAGCGCAGGCACGCTTCGAGATGGCGCTCGCCGTCTATCAGGCCCAATACGCGAAGATCAACGGCAACCATACGCGGCTCTACCCTGACGTGGAACGCGGTCTTGCGGCGCTGCGCGATGCCGGGCTGCGGCTTGCCTGCGTGACAAACAAGCCGCACCGCTTCGCGCTCGCGCTGCTCGAGCAATACGGGCTCGCACGCTACTTCTCCTTCGTTTTCGGCGGCGACAGCTTGCCTCGCAAGAAGCCCGACCCTGAGCCGATGCTTGCGGCCTGCGCCGCGATGGGCGTGGCGCCGGGCGAGACGGTCGCCATCGGCGACTCCGAAAACGATGCGATCGCGGGCCGCGCGGCGGGCATGGCGACGCTGACGGTTCCCTACGGCTACAACCATGGCAAGGCTATACAAACGATCAAGTCGGATGGTATAGTCGCCACGTTGCTGGCGGCCGCGACCGTCATCGCGCATCATCATGCGAGCCTCGAAGCCGGGTCAGCAGCGTCTCAATCGTCGACGATCTAAGTCTTTCATCTCATGTTTCTGAGCAAAAAGCGGAGTCCGAGCAGTATCGACCGGGGAGCTTGGCCCTGGCGTCGCTCGTCGCACTAGCCTCTCCCGAGGTATGCTGGAAATACCTGTCCAGCTCCGTTTTTTGATTCGCCGCGCACCCGCGCTCCCTTTGCTGCACAACCGGACGATAACGGCCGCCCCGGCTGCCGCGTCACCGCCCGGGCTTGCGCTCCAACGGTTTGCCGTCCGCTACGCATCGCCGGTAAGAAGAAGGATGCGTGAGCGTCGGTCTACGAACAGGAACGAAACATGACCGAACTCGAATTCCAGTCCCTCGCCAGCGAGGGTTACAACCGCATTCCACTCATCGCCGAGGCGCTCGCCGATCTCGAGACGCCGCTCTCGCTGTATCTGAAGCTCGCCCAAGCCGAGCGCGGCGGCGCGAACTCGTTTCTGCTCGAATCCGTCGTCGGCGGCGAGCGGTTCGGCCGCTACTCGTTCATCGGGTTGCCGGCACGCACGCTCGTGCGCACGAAGAGCGGGGTGACGGAAGTCGTGCAGGACGGCAAGGTCGTCGAAACGCACGGAGGCGATCCGCTCGAGTTCATCGCTCAATTCCAGGCCCGCTTCAAGGTGGCGCAACGCCCCGGCCTGCCGCGCTTTTGCGGCGGGCTCGCCGGCTACTTCGGCTATGACGCCGTCCGTTACATCGAGAAGAAACTCGCGCATACGGCGCCCCCCGACGATCTGGAGCTGCCCGACATCGAGCTGCTCTTGACGGAGGAAGTGGCCGTCATCGACAACCTCGCCGGCAAGCTCTATCTGATCGTCTATGCGGACCCATCGGCGCCCGAGGCCTATGCGCGCGGCAAAGCGCGGTTGCGCGATCTGCGTCAGCGGCTGCACGCGACGGTGGAGCCGCCGATCACGTCGCCGAGCATGCGCACTGAAATCTACCGCGAGTTCGCGCGCGACGATTATCTCGCGGCGGTCCGGCGGGCGAAGGAGTACATTGCCGCCGGGGAGCTGATGCAGGTCCAGGTCGGCCAGCGCCTCATCAAGCCCTACCGCGACAACCCGCTCTCGCTCTATCGCGCGCTGCGCTCGCTGAATCCGTCGCCGTACATGTACTTCTACAATTTCGGCGACTTCCATGTGATCGGCGCGTCGCCCGAGATTCTCGTGCGCCAGGAGAAGCGCGGCGAAGACAAAATCGTCACGATCCGGCCGCTCGCCGGCACGCGGCCGCGCGGCAATACGCCCGAGCGTGACGCGGAGCTCGCGACGGAACTGCTCAACGATCCGAAGGAGATCGCCGAGCACGTCATGCTGATCGATTTGGCGCGCAACGACGTCGGCCGCATCGCCGAGACGGGCACCGTGACGGTGACCGACAAGATGGTCATCGAAAAATACTCGCATGTGCAGCACATCGTGAGCTCGGTCGAAGGCAAGCTCAAGCCCGGCACGACGAACTTCGACGTGCTGCGCGCGACGTTCCCGGCCGGCACGCTCTCGGGCGCGCCGAAGGTGCGGGCGATGGAGCTCATCGACGAGCTCGAGCCCGTCAAGCGCGGCCTCTACGGCGGCGCCGTGGGCTATCTTTCGTTCAGCGGAGAAATGGATCTCGCCATCGCGATCCGCACGGGCCTCGTCCGCAACGGCAATCTCTATGTGCAGGCCGCGGCCGGCATCGTCGCCGATTCGGTGCCCGAATCGGAATGGCAGGAGACGGAGAACAAGGCGCGCGCCGTTCTGCGCGCGGCGGAGCAGGTACAAGACGGCCTCGACGCCGACTTCTGACCGGGAGAGCTAAACATGTTGCTCATGATCGACAACTACGACTCGTTCACCTACAACCTCGTCCAGTATTTCGGCGAGCTTGGCGAGGACGTGCGCACCTACCGCAACGACGAGATCACGCTCGACGAGATTTCAGCCTTGAATTCCGACACCATTTGTCTCTCGCCGGGGCCGAGCAATCCGCAGCATGCGGGCATCACGCTCGACGTACTGCGCCGCTTCGCGGGGGAAAAGCCGATTCTCGGGGTATGCCTCGGCCATCAGGCGATCGGCGAGGCGTTCGGCGGGCGCGTCGTGCGCGCGAAGACGATCATGCACGGCAAAGTGAGCCGGATCGAAACGGACGGCAAAGGCGTATTCGCCGATTTGCCCAAGCATTTCGACGTAACGCGCTATCACTCGCTCGCGATCGAGCGCGATACGCTGCCCGATTGTCTCGAGATTTCGGCGTGGACCGAGGATGGCGAAATCATGGGCGTGCGCCATAAGGAGCGGCTCGTCGAGGGCGTGCAGTTCCATCCCGAATCGATCCTGTCCGAGCACGGCCACGCGCTGCTCGAAAATTTTCTGAAAATGGCGAAGACGACTCACGCGGCGACGGCTTGAGCCATCGAATGCATCAGCGCCGGAGCGAAGGCCACATTATGATCACACCGCAAGAAGCGTTGCAGCGCACGATCGAGCATCGCGAGATTTTTCACGACGAAATGCTGCATCTGATGCGGCTCATCATGCGCGGCGATCTTTCGCCCGTCATGTCGGCGGCGATTATCACGGGCTTGCGCGTGAAAAAAGAAACGATCGGTGAGATCGCCGCGGCCGCCACGGTGATGCGAGAGTTCGCGAATCACGTACAGGTGGCCGACAACTCGAATTTCGTCGACATCGTCGGCACGGGTGGCGACGGTTCGAACACGTTCAACATTTCGACAGCGACGATGTTCGTTGCGGCGGGCGCAGGCGCCAAGGTGGCGAAGCACGGCGGCCGCGGCGTGTCGAGCAAGTCGGGCAGCGCCGACGTGCTCGAAGCGCTCGGCGTCAACATCGACCTGAAGCCCGAGGAAGTCGCCCAATCGATCGCCGAGACGGGCATGGGCTTCATGTACGCGCCGAACCATCATCCGGCGATGAAGAACATCGCGCCTGTGCGCCGTGAACTCGGCGTGCGGACGATCTTCAACATCCTCGGCCCGCTCACGAACCCGGCCGGTGCGCCGAACCAGCTGATGGGCGTGTTTCATCCCGATCTCGTCGGCATCCAAGTGCGCGTCATGCAGCGGCTCGGGGCGAATCATGTCCTCGTCGTCTACGGCAAGGACGGCATGGACGAAGTCTCGCTCGGCGCCGCCACGCTCGTCGGCGAACTACGCGACGGCGAGATCCACGAGTACGAGATTCATCCCGAAGACTTCGGCCTGCAGATGGTGTCGAATCGATCGCTGAAGGTGAACGATGCGAACGAATCGAAGCAGCTGCTCATCGAAGCACTGGAGAATCGACCCGGCGTGGCGCGTGAAATCGTCACGCTCAATGCCGGCACGGCGCTTTACGCGGCGAACGTCGCGGCATCGATCGCCGACGGCATTCAGATCGCCCGCGAAGCCATCGCGACCGGCCGCGCGCGCGCGAAGGTCGACGAATTCGTCCGCTTCACGCGGCAATTCAAGCAGTAAGCGCCGCGTGATTATCACTACGCATCGAACGAACATCGGCAATAAGCGTCAAGCAGCGAGGAAACGAGGGCACACCCATGAGCGACATTCTCGAACGCATCATCGCGGTCAAGCGCGAGGAAGTGCGCACGGCACAGCAAAGTGCGCCGCTCGAAGAGCTTCGGCTGGAAGCGTCGACACGCAATCTGCGTGACTTCGTCGGCGCGTTGCGCGCGAAGCATGCGGCGGGTCAGCCTGCCGTCATCGCCGAAGTCAAGAAGGCGAGCCCTTCGAAAGGCGTGCTGCGCGAGAATTTCGTGCCTGCCGATATCGCGCGCTCCTATGAGCGCGGCGGTGCCGCCTGCCTTTCCGTGCTGACGGACGTGCGCTTCTTCCAGGGCAGTGCCGCTTACCTCGAAGCGGCCCGCGCCGCCTGCGGTTTGCCCGTGTTGCGCAAGGACTTCATCGTCGATCCCTATCAGGTCGTCGAAGCGCGCGCGATGGGCGCCGATGCGATTCTGCTCATCGCGGCCGCCCTCACCACACCGCAAATGCGCGACCTCGAAGCGTTCGCGCACTCGTTCGGCCTCGCCGTGCTCGTCGAAGTTCATGACGAGCGCGAGCTCGACGAAGCGCTGACGCTCAAAACGCCGCTCATCGGCATCAACAATCGCAATCTGCGCACATTCGAGACGACGATCGACACGACGCTCGGCATGCTAGACAAAGTGCCGGCCGATCGCATCGTCGTCACCGAATCGGGCATTCTGTCGCGCGCCGACGTGGAACGGATGCGCGAGCACTCGGTCCATACATTCCTCGTTGGCGAGGCGTTCATGCGCGCGGAGGACCCGGGCGCGGAACTCGATCGCATGTTCTTCTGAGCTTCGATTCTTCTGAGCTTCGATACGAGCCATTCAGGAAGTCACGGACGCATTCAATGGGCATCGAACGTGAGATCAAACTGGCGTTGCCGGCCGAGCAGGCCGATGCCGCCATTCGGTACTTCATGGAGCGCGCGGGCAAAGCGGGACGTGACGTGCCGCTCGACAACGTCTACTTCGATACGCCCGCGCTCGCGCTCACGCAAGCCAAGATCGCACTGCGATTGCGCCGGACCCCGGACGGCTGGCTGCAGACGCTCAAGGCCGCGGGCCGCGCCGAGGGCGGGCTCCACAGCCGCCACGAATGGGAAGTGCCGGTAGCCGGCGAGGCGCTCGAGGTCGATTCGCTCGCCGCGGCCTGCGACGATGCACAAGCGCTTGCCGTGCTGCGGCGCGCGGCGCCTGAGCTCATCCCGCTCTTTCGCACGAGCTTCACGCGCCGGCTGTGGCGCCTGGCGGTGGCGGGCGGCGCACGGATCGAAGCGGCTATCGATCGAGGGGAAGTGACGGCGGACGTCAACGGCGAAGTGCGGCGCGCGCCGATCAGTGAAATCGAGCTCGAGTTGCTCCACGGCGACGAGTCGGCGCTTCATGCGCTTGCGGCCGATCTGTCGTCAAAAGTGCCGGGCCTCGCGCCCGAAGATGTCAACAAGGCCCAACGCGGCTATCGGCTGCGCGCGGGCGTCTAAGCGTAGGGAAGACCAATCGACGATGGCACGCCCCCGCTCACCTCGCTCCGGATCGTCGCCGTCTCAAGCGACCCTCTTCGATACGGATATGCTGCCGGCCGATCCGTCCGAAAGGTCGGCCGCATCCCGGCCAGCCAAGGCAACCGATCGATCCGCGTCGACTGCTTCGTCGAACCCCGACGCCGCCATACCCGTGACGCTTGCCGAGCCGTTGGAAGCGCAGTTCGACGCGCTGCCGCCCGCATGGCGCGAGCACCTGCGCCCGTTCGTCGAAAGCGATGCCTATGCGCCGCTCTGCCGGTTCGTCGATGCCGAGCGCGCGGCCGGCAAGACCATTTATCCGGCCGACGTCTTTCGCGCACTGCGACTGACGCGGCCCGACGATGTCGAAGTCGTGATCGTCGGACAAGACCCGTATCACGGCGAAGACAAGGGTCATCCGCAGGCCCACGGTCTCGCCTTCTCCGTGCCGGCGCCGGTGCGCCCGCCCCCTTCCCTGCGCAACATCTTCAAGCAGATCGCGGCCGATTTCGGCTTCGAGATGCCGAGCCACGGCTGCCTCGACGCGTGGGCGAAACAGGGGGTGCTGTTGCTGAATACGGTGCTGACCGTCGAACGCGGCAAGGCGGCGAGCCACGCACGCCAAGGATGGGAAAAGTGCACCGATACGCTGATTCGCGAGCTCGCGCATCGGCATGAAGGGCTCGTGTTCATGCTTTGGGGATCGCATGCGCAGGCCAAGCGCGTGCTGATCGACGATCGGCCCCATTGCGTGCTCGAGGCGCCGCACCCCTCGCCGCTCTCGGCGCATCGCGGGTTTCTGGGCTGCCGCCACTTCGCACTCGCGAACGAGTATCTCGTCTCACGCGGCCGCAGGCCGATCGATTGGCGACTGCCCAAAGAAGCCGGGGCGCTCGTCATGTGACGAGCGCCCCGCGTTAGGGCGACGGTGGCTACATCCGTTGACCGATGTGGTCAGAGCCGGCCGGTATATCGCGGCTCCCGGATGCTTCCCTTCGCCGAAGACGGCTTACGCCGCAGCCGCGATCGCTTCTCGCGCACCCGCCAACGCAGCGCTGGCAGCATCCGGCCCCATATTGAGACCCTCCGCATGGATGAAGCTCACGTCCGTGATGCCGATGAAACCGAGGAATATTTTGAGGAAAGGCGTGTGCGTGTCGCTCGGCGTGCCGTGATACTTGCCGCCGCGCGCCGTAACGACGAACACCTTCTTGCCTTTTACGAGCCCTTCAGGACCGTTAGCGGTATAGCGGAACGTGATCCCGGCCCGCGAGATCCAGTCGAAATAGGCCTTCAGCTGAGTCGAAACGCCAAAGTTGTACATCGGCGCGCCGATGACGACGATGTCGGCCGCCTGCAATTCATCGATCAGCGCCTGGCTGCGGGCGTGGATGGCCGCTTGCTCGGGCGTACGCTGCTCGGCCGGCGTGAAGAACGCGCCGAGGACGGCGTCGTCGAGGTGCGGCAGCGGATCGGCGAGCAGATCGCGCACGACGACTTTCGCGCCGGGGTTCGCACTTTGCAGCTTGGCGGTCAGTTCGTTGGCGAGCAGCGTCGAATTCGCGCCTTGCGAGCGAGCTGCCGAGTTCAGTTGAAGGATGGTGGTCATGTTGGGCTCCAGATGGGGTGCGCATCGGTTGCGCGAGTGGAGCCATTCTGTTTGCTTCAGCCTGTCTCAAAAAGTAGGTCGGCAGCGACGGATCGTTGCATCAGTGGAACGATCACCCGTGCAGCCAGCGCTTGAGCGCGTTGCGCTGGGGCGCTCGCGCGCGCTCGTCGACCGCGAGCTTGTAGCGCGTGACTTCGGGACCGTCGAGCTTCACGCGCGCAACGCGCAACTCGTCGCGCCGGAACGCGTGGACCTCGACCGCCTGGTCTGGCCGATAACGCGAAAGCAGCGCATCGAGATTGGAGCCGGTGACGCGCAGGCCGTCGAGCGCCACCAGCACGTCGCCGGCCGAGAGCCCCGCCTTTTGCGCCGCGCTGCCGTCGTGGACCGCGGCGATCGTGCATTCGGCGCCCCCGCGCACGCGCACACCGAGCGATGGCTTGCTCGTCGCGCCGTTGCCGGCCTTGCCGCCGCCATTGCCCGGATCGGGCGCAAGCGTCACGCCGAAGGCGGCGAGGAGCTCAGCGAGCGGAAGGTCGCGCGTGCCGCTGACCGCGTCGTCGAACAGCGGCCCGAGGTCGACGCCGGTCGCCTCCTCGATCAGCGCTTTGACATCGTCCTCGCCGACGCCGACGGGCTGGCCGCTGTAGAACTCGCGGCCGTAGCGCTGCCAGAGCAGCCGCATCACATCGTCGAGCGACTTGCGGTGATTCGTGCGGGCGCGGATCGCGAGATCGAACGCAAGCGCGACGAGCGAGCCCTTCTGGTAATAGCTGACGATGGCATTCGGCGCGTTTTCGTCCTGGCGGTAGTACTTGATCCAGGCGTCGAACGAACTCTCGGCCACGCTTTGCTTGAGGCGTCCGCTGCCGCGCAGCACGCCGCCGATCGTCTTGCCGACGAGCCCAAAGTAGTCGGCCTCGCCGATCGCCTTGCTGCGCACGAGCATCAAGTCGTCGTAGTACGACGTGAAGCCCTCGAAAAGCCAAAGCAGCGACGTGTAGTTCTCGCGCGAAAGATCGTACGGCACGAACGCGGCCGGCTTGATGCGCTTAACGTTCCAGGTGTGAAAGTACTCGTGACTGCACAGGCCGAGATAGGTGCGATAGCCGTCCGACATCTCGGGGCGCCCGAGTACGGGCAGATCGGTCCGATTACAGATGAGCGCAGTCGATGCGCGGTGTTCGAGGCCTCCATAGCCGTCGCTGACGGCTAGCGTCATGAAGACATAGCGCTCGATGGGGGCCTTTTTCGATTTCGGCTCGAAGAGCTCGATTTGCGTCTCGCAGATGCGCTTCAGGTCCGCGACGAGCCGCTCCATGTCGACGGACACCGTGCGCCCCGCGATGACGACGTCGTGCGGCACGCCATGAGCCTTGAACGTGGCGAGGCCGAATTGGCCGAGCGTCACCGGGTGATCGATGAGCTCGTCGTAGTTCCGCGCCCGGTACTCGCCGAACCCATAGCGTTTCGTGCCACGGGCTTCGGGAAGCGCCGTCGCAACGCGCCAGTCACGCGCGCCAGAGCCTTCAGGCTTGCGGATGTCGACGATGCAAGGCGCGTCCTCACGATCGATCGGCGCAAGGAACACGCTCGTGCCGTTGAAAAAGCCGATCGTATCGTCGAGATGCGCCGCGCGCACCGACAGGTCCCAGGCGTAGACGTCGTAGCGCAACGTCAGCGCCCCGCTCTTCACCGGCGCGGCCTGCCACGTCTGCTTGTCGGTCTTCACGATGCGGACTTTTCGGCCCGCCTCGTTGAACGCTTGCAGCGCGACGATGTTGCGCGCGAACTCGCGCACCATGTAGCTGCCCGGTATCCACGTGGGCAAAGTAAAGCGCTGGCCCGCCGGGTCTGGATCGGCGAGGGTCAGCGTGACTTCGAAGAGGTGAGCGGCGGGATGCTTGGGAACGATGGCGTAACGAATTGGCTTCATCGGCGGCATTATTGTTGTCGATCGACTCGGTGATGCGCTCAGCGAGCGGCCGCGCTCGCCTGCGTGAGGGCCTTGTCGAGCGTGTCAGCCGAAACGGCGCCCGGCAGTCGCCGGCCGTCGGTCAGAATGATCGTCGGCGTGCCCGTTACGTTCATCGAGTGGCCAAGCGCGAGATTCTTGTCGAGCACGCTCGTATCGCAGATCGCCTTGCCGCTCGGCGTCTGCCGCTCGATCATCCATGCCTCCCACGTCTTCGCGCGGTCGGCCGAGCACCAGATCGATTTGGCTTTCGCCGTCGAATCGTCGGAGAGCACGGGGAAAAGGAACGTGTAGACGGTCACGTTGTCGATCGACTTCAGCGACGACTCGAGCTGCTTGCAGTAGGGGCAGTTCGGGTCGGAGAAGACAGCCATCTTGCGGCTGCCGTTGCCCTTCACCACCTTGATCGCGTCGCCGAGCGGCAGGCTCGCGAAATCGACTTTGTTCAGCTCGGCCAGGCGCGCCTCGGTGAGGTTCGTATGCGTTTTGGTGTCCACGAGCTCGCCGGCGATCACATAATTGCCCGCGGCATCGCTATAGAGAATCTGCGAGCCGAGATTGACCTCGTAAAGCCCCGCGACCGGCGCTTTGTCGATGCTCTTGATCTCGACGTTGGGCAGGCGCGCTTGCAGCGTCGCCTTCAGCTTGTCGGTGGTCTGGTCGGCATGCGCCGACGCGCCGACCACCAGTGCGGCCGCAAAGGCCGCGGCCAAGGCGGCGTGACGCGAATTGATGGGCATGATGTCGAGTCCTTTCCTGATGGTGTGCCGCACGGCTTTGCGCGCGTCACGTTGAAACGAAATCGGTGGCGGGCCCCTCGGCCACGGCCTCCGGGATGTCAGCCGAGCGCGGCCGAGACGAGCCAGCGCTTGACGAGGGGCTGCGCGCCGACCAGCGCCATTCCCGCATTGCGAACCGTTCGCGCCAGCATACCGGGAACGGCAAAAAGCCGCTCCAGGCCGTCGGTCGCGAGCGTCAGCGCGCCGATATCCTCGCGGCGCGAACGCTCGTAGCGGCGCAACAGCACGACGTCGCCGAGGTCGCGGAACGCCTCTTTTGCCGTCAACACGTCGACGAGCGAAGCAACGTCTCTCAGGCCAAGATTCATCCCCTGGCCCGCGAGGGGATGAATCAGATGCGCGGCATCGCCGACGAGCGCGATGCGCGGAGCGATGAGCCGATCGATGCGCTGCAGCGCCAGCGGAAAGCCATGCGCGGCGCCGACGCATTCGAGCGCGCCGAGCCGCGAGCGCGTGGCCGCTTCGACCTCGGCCTCGAGCTTGGCATGATCGAGCGCGATCAGCTCGCGCGCGTGCTCGGTCCGCGCCGACCAGACGAGCGATACATGACCTTCGGGCAGCGGCAGCAAGGCAATGACCTCGCCGTCTCTGAACCATTGATAGGCCGTCTCGCCATGCGGTTTTTCGGCTTTGAAGTTCGCGACGACACCGGTTTGCCGGTAGTCGCGGCGCATGACGTTCACACCCATCTGTGCGCGAACCCACGAATGCGCGCCGTCCGCGCCGACGATCAGATCCGCTTCGAGCACCTGGCCGCTCGCCAAGGCGAGTGTCGCCGCATCCGCTCTCACGTCGAGCCCCTGGGCGCGCGTATCGAACCATGCCGCATTGGGCTGGAAGCGCAGCGCCGCGTCGAGCGCGTGCTCGATCAGCGACGACTCGACGATCCAGGCAAGCTGCGGAACGGCGGCCTGGAAGGCCGAGAAATGCAGCTCGGCCAGCGCGTCGCCATAGACGCGCATGTCATAGACCGGTTCGAGGCGATCGTGGTCGAGCGCCTGCCAGATCCGCAAGCGCTCGAAGAGCGCCTGCGAACTCGCCGAAAGCGCGTAGATGCGGGCGTCGAACCGAGCGTCGGCCGGACGCGGCGCGGCAGGCTGCGCAATCAGCGCAACGCGCAGGCCGGCTTGCGCAAGCGCGAGCGCGGCGCTTTTACCGACGAGTCCGCCGCCGACGACGGCGATGTGGAACGACTGATGGTGGGCGGTCATGGTTCGGAATTATAACGGCCGCGCCTGCCACGGACGTTCGGCTGCCCACGCCCGCGACTTCTCGCAGCAGCCGCCACTTGGGATCGCCGGGGAGCGCGGAGCCCACGCGGGAGACCGGGCGGAAAGCGTTACAATTGCGCTTTCCGCGACAATATGCACGAAACGGTCGAACGCGCGTCGAGCCGGCGCCCGGATTCGCGCTTCGATTCGCTGCGGCCACGGTTTCCGGTCGAGCCGCCCATCGCGCAGCGCGCGCTCCCGCCGGTGTCGAGCGCACCACGCAAAATTTTGGATCGTCGAAGGACCCTCTCACAATGAGCCTCAAATGCGGCATCGTCGGCTTGCCCAACGTCGGCAAGTCCACTCTCTTCAATGCCCTGACGAAGGCGGGCATTTCCGCCGAGAACTATCCGTTCTGCACGATCGAGCCGAACGTCGGCGTGGTCGAAGTTCCTGATGCGCGGCTCGACGCGCTGGCGGAGATCGTGAAGCCCGAGCGCGTCGTGCCCGCCGTCGTCGAATTCGTCGACATCGCCGGACTCGTCGCGGGCGCGAGCAAGGGCGAAGGCCTCGGCAACCAGTTCCTCGCCAACATTCGCGAAACCGATGCGATCACGCACGTCGTGCGTTGCTTCGAGGACGAGAACGTCATTCACGTCGCGGGCAAGGTCGATCCGCTCTCCGATATCGAAGTCATCAACACCGAGCTTGCGCTCGCCGACCTCGCGACCGTCGAAAAATCGCTCGCACGCTACACGAAGGCCGCGAAGTCCGGCAACGACAAGGAAGCGGCCAAGCTCGTCGCCGTGCTCGAAAAAGTGCGCGTTCAACTCGACGCCGCCAAGCCGGTTCGCGCGCTCGATTTCACCGACGAGGAAGCGGCGCTCGTGAAGCCGCTTTGCCTGATCACGGCGAAGCCGACGATGTACGTCGCCAACGTGAAGGAAGACGGGTTCGAGAACAATCCGCATCTGGACGCTGTGCGCAAATACGCCGACGGTGAAAAATCGCCCGTCGTCGCCGTCTGCGCGGCGATTGAAGCCGAAATCGCCGATCTCGACGATGAGGACAAGACCGCCTTCCTCGCGGATATGGGCATGGACGAACCCGGCCTCAACCGCGTGATCCGCGCGGGCTTCAAGCTGCTCGGCCTGCAGACCTACTTCACGGCGGGCGTGAAGGAAGTGCGGGCGTGGACGATTCATATCGGCGATACGGCGCCGCAAGCAGCGGGCGTGATCCACACTGACTTCGAGCGCGGCTTCATTCGCGCGCAGACGATCTCGTTCGCTGACTTCATCGCCTACAAAGGTGAGCAAGGCGCGAAGGAAGCGGGAAAAATGCGCGCCGAAGGCAAAGAGTACGTCGTCCATGACGGCGACGTCATGAATTTCCTCTTCAACGTCTGATCCAGTTCACAGATATGGCCCAATACGTCTTCACCATGAACCGGGTCGGCAAAATCGTGCCGCCCAAGCGCCAGATCCTCAAAGACATCTCGCTTTCGTTCTTCCCCGGCGCGAAGATCGGCGTGCTCGGCCTGAACGGCTCGGGCAAGTCGACGCTGATTCGCATCATGGCCGGCGTCGACCGCGACATCGAAGGCGAAGCCACGCCGATGCCGAATCTCAAGATCGGCTATCTGCCGCAAGAGCCACAACTCGATCCCGAGAAAACCGTGCGCGAAGCCGTCGAGGAAGGCTTGGGCGACGTCTTCAGCGCGCAAAAGAAACTCGATGAGATCTACGCGGCTTACGCCGAACCCGATGCCGACTTCGACGCGCTCGCCGCCGAGCAGGCGAAGTACGAAGCGATCCTCGCCGCGAGCGACGGCGGCAGCCCCGAGCAGCAGCTCGAAGTGGCCGCCGACGCGCTGCGCTTGCCGCCGTGGGATGCAAAGGTCGCCAATCTGTCGGGCGGCGAAAAGCGCCGCGTCGCGCTTTGCAAGCTGCTGCTCGAAAAGCCCGACATGCTGCTGCTCGACGAGCCGACGAACCACCTCGACGCTGAATCGGTCGAGTGGCTCGAGCAGTTTCTCACGCGCTTTCCCGGCACCGTCGTCGCCGTGACGCACGACCGATACTTCCTCGACAACGCGGCCGAGTGGATTCTCGAGCTCGACCGCGGCCAGGGCATCCCGTGGAAGGGCAACTACAGCAGCTGGCTCGATCAGAAAGAAACGCGACTGAAGCAGGAAGAGGCCACCGAATCGGCGCGGCAAAAGACGATCAAGAAGGAGCTCGAGTGGGTGCGGCAGAATCCGAAGGGCCGCCAGGCGAAGTCGAAAGCGCGTATTGCCCGCTTCGAGGAACTGAACAGCCAGGAATATCAGAAGCGCAACGAGACGCAGGAAATCTTCATCCCCGTCGGCGACCGGCTCGGCAACGAGGTGATCGAATTCCAGAACGTCAGCAAGGCGTACGGCGACCGGCTGCTCATCGACAACTTGAGCTTCAAGGTGCCGGCAGGCGCGATCGTCGGCATCATCGGGCCGAACGGCGCGGGCAAATCGACGCTCTTTCGCATGCTGACGGGCCGCGAAACGCCCGATTCGGGCGAGATCGTCATGGGGCCGACCGTGAAGCTGGCGTATGTCGACCAAAGCCGTGACGCGCTCGACGGCGCGAAGACGGTCTTCGAGGAGATCTCGGGCGGCGCGGATGTGCTGACGGTCGGCAAGTACGAGACGCCCTCGCGCGCCTACATCGGCCGTTTCAACTTCAAGGGTGCCGATCAGCAGAAGAACGTCGGCAATCTCTCAGGCGGCGAGCGCGGGCGGCTGCATCTGGCGAAGACGCTGATCGCGGGCGGCAACGTCCTGCTGCTCGACGAGCCTTCGAACGACCTCGACGTCGAAACGCTTCGCGCGCTCGAAGACGCGTTGCTCGAATTCGCCGGCTCCGTCATGGTGATCTCGCACGATCGTTGGTTCCTCGATCGGATCGCCACGCACATCCTGGCGTTCGAAGGCGATTCGCAGGTGGTGTTCTTCGACGGCAACTATCAGGAGTACGAGGCGGACAAGCGCAAGCGCCTCGGCGAAGAAGCCGCGAAGCCGAAGCGCATTCGCTACAAGCCGATCACTCGCTGACGACGAGCCCCAGCTCGCGCAAGCGCGCCTCCGTGGCCGCCGCGCTCGTGTGATGCACGCCGTGCCACCCCAGCGCGGCGGCGGCGTGCGCGTTCTTGATGTTGTCGTCGATGAAAACGAGCTCGTGCGGCGCGATACGCGGCAAATGCCGCTCGATGCGCGAGAACATTTCGGCGTAGATGGCCGGGTCGGGCTTGACGAGCTGGACGCGCCCCGAAACGACGATATCGCGAAAGCGCCGCAATACCGGGAAGCGCTCCCACGCCCACGGAAAAGTCTCGGCCGACCAGTTCGTCAGGCCGAACAGCGGGACGCCGGCTGTCTCCAGCTTGTCGACGAGCGCGGCGCCTTCCGCAATGACGCCGCCGATCATCTCTTGCCAGCGCTCGTAAAACGCGCGGATCAGCGTCTCATGCTCGGGAAAACGGGCAACGAGCTCAGCCGTGCCGATCTCGATCGATTGCCCGCCATCCTGCCGAACGACCCACTCCATCGAGCAGACTTCGCTGAGAAAACGCCGCCGCTCGGTTTCGTCGAGAATCAGCTTGCGATACACATACTCGGGGTTCCAGTCGATCAGGACTCCGCCGAAATCGAAAACGACCGCTTTGACAGCCATGTGAACTCCAATCGTGAGCTTTGGTTCTGACCGTGCCGTCGGCGGCGACGCACATGCGTCCGCCGCCGCATTCTCGCTCAAATCGCTTGCGTGCGTGCCTCGAGCCAGGCCTTCGCGTCACCCGATACATGCGCCGAAACGCGAGCGCGCACGGTCTCATGATAAGCGTTGAGCCAGGCGCGCTCGTCGACGCGCATCAGCTCGAGCACGATGCAGCGCGTATCGATCGGGCAAAGCGTCAGTGTCTCGAAGTCGAGGAAAGCGCCGAACTCGGTCTCGCCGGCCTCGCGGGCGAGCACGAGGTTCTCGATCCGCACGCCCCATCGGCCGGGCCGATAGAGGCCCGGTTCGACGGATGTGATCATCCCCGCTTCCATCGCCGTCCACGGCTCCGCCTGCGCATAGTGCGAAATCACTTGCGGACCCTCGTGCACGTTGAGAAAGTAGCCGACGCCGTGACCCGTGCCGTGTCCATAGTCCGCGCCCGCTTCCCAGATCGGGGCGCGCGCGATCGCGTCGAGCATGGGCGAACGGATCCCTCGCGGAAAGCGGGCGCGTGAAAGCGCGATCATCCCTTTCAGCACGAGCGTGAAGTCGCGCTTTTGCTCCGGTGAGACTTGACCGATAGGCACCACGCGCGTGATATCGGTCGTGCCGCCGACATACTGCCCGCCCGAGTCGATGAGCAGCAATCCGTCGCCGGTGACGGTGGCATGCGAGGCCTCCATCGCGCGGTAATGCGGCATCGCACCGTTCGCATTGAACCCGGCGATCGTCGCGAAACTGCGGCAGACGAAGCCTGGCCGGCGCGCCCGCGCCGCGGTGAGCCTTTCATCGATCATGAGCTCCGTGACCGTGTCGCGGCCAAGCGCCCCTTCGAACCACGCGAAAAATTCGGCAAGCGCCGCGCCGTCCTGCTCCATCGTCGCGCGCACGTGCTCCGCCTCGCCGGACGTTTTGCGCGATTTTGCGAACGTCGACGGATTGACGGCCTCGACGACCTTCACGGTGGAGGGCACTGCCTGCCTCGCGCCATATGTGATGCGGCGCGGATCGACGAGCAGCGTCGACCCTTCCGGCAGCGCCGCGAGCGCCGCGGGCGCTCGCTCATAGTCTTCGATCCGGAAACCGTCGCGCAGGAGCGCGTTCGCCACGTCATTCGGCACTTTGCCGGCGGCAATGAAAAGTGTCGCCGAGTCGAGCCCGATCAGCGCATGCCCGACGAAAACGGGATTGAAATTGACGTCCGCGCCGCGCAGGTTCGCGAGCCACGCGAGATCGTCGAGCGTCGAGACGAAATGCCATTGGGCGCCCTGCTCACGCATCGTTCGGCGGATCGCCTCGAGTTTCTCCGCGCGCGTCACGCTGGCGTAAGGCATCGCATGCTCGAAGACGGCATCCCTTGGCAGGGCGGGCCGGCCGCTCCAGACCGAATCGAGCAGATCGAGATCCGTGCGCAGCGACATGCCGCGTGCGTCCAGGGCGTCGCTGAGCGTACGCGCAGCGGCGAGCGCGAGCACGGCGCCGTCGACGCCGACACAAGCGCCGGCCGTCAGATGTGCGGTGAGCCATTCGACATGCTGGGCCTGTTGTACTCCCAGGATCTTCATCAGGGCAATGCCGCTGCCGGCGAGCTGAACTTCCGCCTGCGACCAATAACGACTGTCGGCCCACAGGCCCGCGAAATCGGCCGTTACGACGAGCGTGCCGGCCGATCCCGTGAAACCCGACAGCCATCGCCGTCCTTCCCACCGCTCGGGCGGATATTCGGACAAGTGCGGATCGGACGACGGCACGATGTAGGCGGCGAGCCCTTCGCGCGCCATCGCCTCGCGCAGGCGCGCAAGGCGGGCCGACACGGCCTCGTGGGAAGTTTCGGGGCCGCCGGAGTTCGCCGGCGCGGGAGTTTCGGAGAGTCGGACGTTCATGATTTTTCCCGGGATTTCAACGACGAGAGGCCAAAGCCGCTGCCACGGCGACGGCGGAAAGCGCGACAGCGGTACAGAGCGGCCATTCGAGCACGCCACCATCGTAAAAGAGGCCCGATACGCTGCCCGCCATCTTGGCGGCGCCTGCCGCAACGACACCGATCGGCAAGGCGACGAACCAGCGCATGCGCGTGGCGCGATGAAGCGGATGCAAGCGCCAGCCCGCGAGGCCGATGACGGCGCCGAGCACGACGATCCCCGGCCAGCCCATCAGTGCCGGCCCGCCGCGATCGTTGTCGGAGTGATGTCTGGAAGACGGAACGAACGGCGCAATGGCATAGATAGTCGACTCTGTCGATCTGAGAAGGATTGGCTTCCGGCGCCGTGGCGATGTCGCAAGCAGGATTGCTGCGCCGCGACAATCGGCCGCTCCCCAAGCGGCGCGGGCGTCCGGTACGGTCGGCGGCCCGCGGCCGCCTGCCGCGCTCAAAGAGCCGAAAGCATGGAACCGCTATAATAACCGCCTGAAATCGAGCTGCCGCCTGTCTACCTGAGCGGCTATATTCCCCGCGTATGCAACTGCTCACGATCGGAATCAATCACCACACGGCGCCCGTCGCGTTGCGCGAGCGCGTGGCGTTTCCGCTCGAGCAGATCAAACCGGCGCTTGCCGCGTTCAAGTCGCTTTGGGTCGCGGGCGGCTCGAGTGCCGAGCCCGAGGCGGCGATCCTCTCCACCTGCAACCGCACGGAGCTCTACTGCGCGGCGGATGATCTGTCGACGCGCGAGGCCGCGATCGACTGGCTTTCGAGCTACCACGGGATGGATGCGGGCGAGCTGGCGCCGCACGTCTATACGCTTCCACAATCGGAGGCGGTGCGGCATGCATTTCGCGTCGCGTCGGGCCTCGATTCGATGGTCCTCGGCGAAACGCAGATCCTCGGACAAATGAAGACGGCCGTGCGCACGGCGTCGGAAGCGGGCGCGCTCGGCACTTATCTCAATCAGCTCTTTCAGCGCACTTTCTCCGTCGCTAAAGAAGTACGCGGCACGACGGCCGTCGGCGCGCAATCGGTCTCGATGGCGGCGGCCGCCGTACGGCTAGCGCAGCGAATCTTCGACAAGGTCTCGAACCAGCGCGTCCTATTCATCGGCGCGGGCGAGATGATCGAGCTTTGCGCGACGCATTTCGCGGCGCAGGAGCCGCGCGAGCTCGTCGTCGCGAACCGGACGGCCGAGCGCGGCGCCAAGCTCGCGGAGCGCTTTCGCGGTCATGCGATGCCGCTCTCGGAGCTGCCCGCGCGCATGCACGAGTTCGATATCATCGTCTCGTGCACGGCGTCGACGCTGCCGATCATCGGTCTCGGTGCGGTCGAGCGCGCCGTCAAGGCTCGCCGGCACCGGCCAATCTTCATGGTCGATCTGGCGGTGCCGCGCGACATCGAGCCCGAAGTCGCGAAGCTTCAAGACGTGTTTCTCTACACCGTCGACGACTTGGGCGCGGTCGTGCGCGAAGGTCATGCGTCGCGGCAGGCCGCTGTCGCGCAGGCCGAGACTATCATCGAGACGCGCGTGCAGAGTTTCATGCAATGGCTCGACGCGCGCAGCGTCGTGCCGGTGATTCGCCACATGCATACGCAGGCGGACGCACTGCGTCGGGCCGAAGTCGAGCGCGCGCTGAAAATGCTCGCGCGCGGCGACGATCCCGCCGCCGTGCTCGAAGCGATGTCGCAATCGCTGACCAACAAGCTGATTCACGGCCCGACGCATGCGCTCAACCGCGCCAGCAGCAGCGAGCGCTCGACGCTCATCGAGCTGCTCGGCGGCGTCTACCGGCACGACAAACCGTCGTCGGATCATTAGCGCCGGCCTCGACCCGCCGCCGCAAGCAGCGGCTCGCCAACCCGCCGCCCTTTTTTCGAATTTTCTTGCCCCTGGAGCCGAGCTCCGACTCATGAAAACGAGCATGCAACAAAAGCTCGACCAGCTCACGACAAGGCTGGCCGAACTCAACGATCTGCTGAGCCGCGGTGATGTCACCGCGAATCTCGATCAGTATCGCAAGCTCTCGCGCGAGCACGCCGAGATCAGCCCCGTCGTCGAGCATTACGCGCACTGGCGCCAGGCGCGCAGCGACGCCGCGACGGCGCAAGAGCTGTCGGCTGACGCGTCGATGCGAGAGTTCGCCGAAGAAGAGGCGCGTTCGGCACGCGACCGGATGGGGCAGCTCGAGCACGAGCTGCGGGCCATGCTGCTGCCGAAGGACCCGAACGACGAACGCAACATCTTCCTCGAAATTCGCGCGGGCACGGGAGGCGACGAGTCGGCGCTCTTCGCCGGCGACTTGTTGCGCATGTATCTGCGCTATGCGGAGCGGCAGCGCTGGCAAGTCGAAATGATCTCGCAGAGCCTGTCCGATCTCGGCGGCTACAAGGAAGTCATCGTCCGCGTCGCGGGCCAGGGCGCCTACTCGAAGCTCAAGTTTGAATCGGGCGGCCATCGCGTGCAGCGCGTGCCGGCGACCGAAACACAGGGCCGCATCCACACGTCGGCCTGCACCGTCGCCGTGATGCCCGAAGCGGACGAGATCGGCGAGGTCGAGATCAATCCGGCCGAGTTGCGCATCGATACCTTCCGCGCCTCGGGCGCGGGGGGGCAGCACATCAACAAAACGGATTCGGCGGTTCGCATCACGCACCTGCCGACCGGCATCGTCGTCGAGTGTCAGGACGATCGCTCGCAACACAAGAACAAGGACCGCGCGCTGAAGGTGCTCGCCGCGCGCATCAAGGACAAGCAGTATCACGAGCAACATGCGAAGGAGGCCGCCACACGCAAGAGTCTGATCGGCTCGGGCGACCGCTCGGAGCGGATTCGCACCTACAACTTTCCGCAGGGACGACTCACGGATCACCGGATCAATCTGACGCTCTACAAGCTGGAAACGATCATGGACGGCGAGCTCGACGAGCTCATCGCGGCGCTCGTCAGCGAACATCAGGCCGAGCAGCTCGCCTCGCTCGGCGAAGCCGACTGACCCCCGCACCGACGCGCCGCCGGCTGCGCCTTCACGGGATCCGCAACCCATGCCCGCCTCACCACCGCCATCTCGGACGGCTACCGATCTGCTGCGCGCGTCGCCGCTCGCG
Organism: Trinickia symbiotica; assembly: GCF_002934455.1. Classification (GTDB taxonomy): domain Bacteria; phylum Pseudomonadota; class Gammaproteobacteria; order Burkholderiales; family Burkholderiaceae; genus Trinickia; species Trinickia symbiotica. The sequence goes on from NZ_PTIR01000013.1 coordinate 29,615, forward strand.
GCCCTCGAAGCCCGCATCCTGCTCGCGCATGCGCTCGGCTGGCGCCGCACTGAGCTGATCACGCGCGGCGACGAGCCACTCGATGAAGCGCAAGTGGCCGTCTACCGCAGCCTGGAAGCGCGGCGTGCGGCCGGCGAGCCAATTGCGCAGATCGTCGGTGCGCGCGAGTTCTACGGACTCGAATTCGAAGTCACGCCGCACGTGCTGATTCCTCGTCCCGAGACGGAGCTGCTCGTCGAGACAGCGCTCGCCGCGATCGCGCCGCTCACGCGTCCGCGCGTGCTCGATCTCGGCACGGGCAGCGGCGCCATCGCGATCGCCATCGCGTCGGCGCGGCCGGACGCGCGCGTCTGGGCGCTCGACCGATCGCCTGAGGCGCTCGCCGTCGCGACGCGCAACGCCGTGCGGCTCGTCGGCGAGCGTCGGCCCGGCGGCGCGATCGAGCTGTTGCAAAGCGATTGGTACGCGGCGCTCGATCCCGCCCTCTCGTTCGACGTGATCGTCAGCAATCCGCCTTATATCGCTTCGGGCGATCCACATCTCGGCGTCGGCGACCTACGCTTCGAGCCGCGCGGCGCACTCACGGACGAAGCGGACGGGCTCTCGGCGATTCGCGCGATCGTTGTCGGCGCCGGCGCCTTCATGGCGCCGGGCGGGCAACTGTGGCTCGAGCACGGCTACGATCAAGCGGCGGCAGTGCGCGCGCTGATCGCGGCGCAGGGATTCGCCGACGTCCGCTCGCTCGGCGATCTCGCCGGCATCGAGCGCGCAAGCGGCGGCATTGCGCCGGGCGCCGTCGACGGTGAAATGGCAACAGCCTAGGGCTGGAGCTTGGGCCGGACGCAAGGCGCGTACCGCACGGCCCGCTCGCCGCTTCCGACCCACGCACGCTGCGCTGCCACCCGCGTCGGCCGGCCGGCACTCACGAAATCCGCTATCATTTGCGTCTATCTACCACGCTCCGTGTCCGTCACGGAATCAAGGTCAGTCATGGATACGCAACAACGCATCAAGCACATCGTCGACGAAAACGCTGTCGTACTGTTCATGAAGGGCACCGCCCAGTTCCCGATGTGCGGCTTCTCGGGCCGCGCCGTGCAGATCCTCAACGCATGCGGCGTCAACGAGTTCAAGACGGTCAACGTGCTCGAAGACGACGAGATCCGCCAGGGCATCAAAGCGTTCTCGAACTGGCCGACCATCCCTCAGCTCTATGTGAAGGGCGAGTTCGTCGGCGGCTCGGACATCATGATGGAGATGTATCAGAACGGCGAGCTGCAGCAGCTGTTCGCGTCGGCCTGATTCTGCGGCCCGGCAGGCTGGCCCGTTTCCCGCGGCACCGCACGCAATGCAAGCAGCGCTGAGCGCGCCGCCGCGCCGGCTTATTGTCGCGATCACGGGCGCCACGGGCGCCATCTACGGCGTGCGCCTGCTCGCGACGCTGAGGCGCCTCGGCGGCATCGAGACGCATCTGCTGATCTCGAGCGCGGGCTGGCTCAACATCCGGCATGAGCTCGAGCTGACGAAAGACGACGTTCATCCGCTGGCCGACGTCGTCCACTCGGTCCGTGACGTCGGCGCCAGCATCGCGTCGGGGTCGTTTTCGACCGCAGGCATGGTCGTCGCGCCATGTTCGATGAAAACGCTCGCGAGCATCGCGCATGGGCTCTCCGACAACCTGATCGCGCGCGCCGCGGACGTCACGCTGAAAGAGCGCCGCCGGCTCGTGCTGCTCGTGCGCGAAACGCCGCTCAACCTCGCGCATCTGCGCAACATGACGGCCGTGACCGAGATGGGCGCGATCGTCTTCCCTCCGCTTCCCGCCTTCTACAATCGGCCCACCTCGATCGGCGAGATGGTCGACGAAACGATCTCGCGCGTGCTGGACATGTTCTCGATCGGCCCCGCGCTAGCCACTTCGTGGAAAGGCCTGGGCGGCCCGCGCGACACAGGCTCGTGAAGCGCGATTCTTAACGCGCACGACACGATGCGTTTCACGATCACGGCTTTCTGGCGCAGCCGTGAGCGCTTATAGTCGATTCAATCCGATCACTTTTTGGTTCGCCTCAGCGCGACGCCTGTTGCCATGTCTCGCCTACCTTCGATTTTTCTGTCCCACGGCGCACCGACGCTGCCGATCGATCCGTCGCTTCCCTCCGGCGCTTTCGGCACGCTGGCGGCCGGGCTACCGCGCCCGGGGGCGATTCTAATGCTGTCGGCGCACTGGGAGACGCCGGACCCGGTTGCAAGCACGGCGGTGAAGCCGGAGACGATCCACGATTTCTACGGCTTTCCGCGCGCGCTCTACGAGATCCGCTATCCCGCACTGGGCGCGCCGGACCTCGCCCGCCAGGCGATTACGCTGCTCGCTCAGGACGATATCGCCGCGACGACGGAAGAGCACGGTCTCGATCATGGCGCATGGGTGCCGCTATTGTTGATGTTTCCCGACGCCGGCGTGCCCGTCGCGCAGCTTTCGATTCAGCCGCATCGCGACCCGGCGCACCACTATCGCGTCGGCCGCGCGCTGCGGCCGCTCGCCGACGATGGTGTGATGATCGTGGGTTCGGGGCAGATCACGCACAACCTGCGCGCCGCCGATTTTGGCGCGCGCCCGGAGGACGCCGACCCGCGCGTCGCCGAGTTCACCGACTGGTTCGAGGCGCGGCTAGGCTCACATGACGTCGACGCGTTGCTCGACTACCGCCGCCTCGCGCCGCATGCGGCGCTCATGCATCCGCGCGACGAGCACCTTCTGCCCGTCTTCGCGGCGCTCGGCGCGGCCCCTGACGACTATCGACTGCAAATCCAGTCGCTCGGCACCTATCAGCGCGCGCTTGCGATGACGAACTACGTGTTCGAGAGCGCCGGCAACTGAGTTCGGCCGAGCCCGGCCGAGCCTGGCCGGGCGCGTCACGGGCAGTTGCCTGGAGAAGCGGTTCTCGAGCGATGCCCCGGACATGCTCAGAGAGCGTCCCCTGCGGAACAGCTTGTAGGAAACGCCAATCTCAAACGCCGACACCCTCGAGGATGTCGTCTTCCGGTTCGCGTTCGTCGAGGTAGCGCGTGCGATAGCCGGACCGAACGCCCCAGAAGTAGAAGACGAGCGAGACGACGGCCACCGTCAGCATGTCCCATCCGTACGGCAGCCACCCGGCACCGCCGAACTGCTTGCTGCCGATGAGCGAGAGGAAGGCCATGACGGGCAGATAGCAGACGAGCCACCACGCCGCCTTCAGATCGCGGCCCCAGCCGCCCCAGCCCGACTTGCCCTGATAGTAGAAATAGACGGGCAGCGCGACGATCATGAGAAGGATGATTTCGCCCGTGAGCGGCCACTTCGCCCAATAGAGCACGAGCGACGCGCAAACGAACGCGAATGGCGCGATGACGCCCATGAGCGGCAAATGCAGCGGCCGCGCGAGATCCGTCGCGAAACGCCGCAGCGCCATGAGGCTGATCGGCCCCGTGAGATACGAAATGACGGTCGCCACCGAAATCACGGCGGCGAGCGAGCTCCACCCGCGGAAGAAGAAGAGGAAGACGAACGAGACGAGCAAATTGAACCACATCGCGTTGCGCGGAACGCCGTAAAGCGGATGCACGCTGCCGAAGAACTTCGGCATCGTGTTGTTGCGCTCCATCGCGTAGATCATCCGCGTCGTCGTCGCCATGTAGGTCGTGCCCGTGCCGCTCGGGCTCACGAAGGCGTCGACGTAAAGCAGGAACGCGAGCCAGTTGAGGTTCAGCGCCAGCGCGAGCTCGGCGAACGGCGAGGCGAAGTTGAAGTGGCTCCAGCCCTTCGCGACATCGGCCGGATTCACGGCGCCGATATAGGCGATCTGCAGCAGCACGTAAATGACGAGCGCGAGCAAAATCGAGCCGAGCACGGCGAACGGCACGCTCTTCGACGGATTGCGCGCTTCGCCCGCGAGGTTCACCGGGCTCTGGAAGCCGTTGAAGGCGAAGACGATGCCGCTCGTCGCGACGGCGGTGAAGACGGCGGACCACCCATAGGGAGCGAAGCCGCCGGCAGCCTCGAGATTGTCCGAATGAAAGCCGGAGGCGAGCAACCCGAGGATCGTGAGGCCCGGAATGATGAACTTGAAGACGGTGATCGTCGTGTTCGCGCGCGCGAAAACCTTCACACCCCAGTAGTTGAGCAGGAAATAGACGATGACGAGCAGCGCCGACAGCAAGAGCCCCGTCGTCGACAGCTCTCCATGAACGAACAACGCGTGCGCCCATTCGTAGGGCCAGGTGCTCATGTACTGAATCGACGCCTCGGCCTCGATCGGAATCACCGAAACGATGGCGATCCAGTTCGCCCACGCGCTGATGAATCCGACCAGCGCGCCATGCGAGTAACGCGCGTAGCGGACCATGCCGCCCGACTCGGGAAACATGGCGCCGAGCTCGGCATAGGTGAGCGCGATCGCGAGAATGACGACGGCGCCGATGATCCAGGCGCAGATCGCCGCGGGACCGGCAATCTTGGCCGCCTTCCAGGCACCGAAGAGCCACCCGGACCCGATGATCGAGCCCAAGCCGGTCAGCATCAGCGCGAATGGGCCGATGTTCCGTTGAATCGAACTTTTCACAACCTCTCCTAGGGGATATGGGGAACGCGCGAGTGCACGCTTGCCAGTGCGTCCGCCGACGCTTGCAACTCGTGCCTCGCCCCGCGGCCGATACCGGGCCGCAACCAGGCGCAACCGCGCTGTGTGGCGCGTAGTTTACCGGTTGCGCCGCCCCAGAAGTGTGCGTTTCGATCTGGCACCCAAAAATTCGCAGGCGTGGGGAAAGACTTGCGTAGCAAAGCCCGTTCCAATGCACCGAATGTCCCTGCAAATTCGAGGATACAGGTTGACCTTTGCGCGATTTCGCCGTATAACGAGCAGGCAGGATTTCAAGCGGCGAGTGTGAATTGGTCTTTCGTGGTTCGCCCCTCAGGTACCTTCGGTTGTTCCATTACCCTTCCTTGATTTTCGTGCACCCCGGGCTTCGGCCTAGTTTTTATCGTCTCTTTTAGGAAATACGTAATATGGAAACCGGTACCGTCAAGTGGTTCAATGACGCGAAGGGCTTTGGCTTCATCACTCCCGATAGCGGCGGCGAAGATCTCTTCGCGCACTTCTCGGAAATCCGCATCGATGGTTTCAAGACGCTGCAAGAAAACCAAAAGGTGCAGTTCGAAGTGAAGACGGGCCCGAAGGGCAAGCAGGCCGCGAACATCAAGCCGGTCTAAGCCCCGTCCGACCGGATGAAAAAAACCCCGCTCAGGCGGGGTTTTTTCATTCTTAGCGGAAGATTCGACGGGCGTGGATGCCGAGCCCCGTCGCCACGCTGGCGAGCCGGTCGCCGAAGACGGGTTGCGCGGCCGGAAACGCCTCGGTGAGCGAGCGCGTCAAAAATGTAAGCCCTGTCGAGCCGCCCGTGAAATAAAGCGCGCCAACGTCGCGCGGCGCGATACCGGCCGCCCGCACCGTTTCTCTGGCGGCGTCCACGATGCGATGCAGCTCGTCGACGCCCGCTTCGACGAGCTGCGCTTCGTCGAAGGCCAGCCGCAAGTCGGTCTCGACATCGTCCAGATCGATCGATGTCTGCCCGCCGGCCGCCACGCCGATTTTCGCCTCCTCGGCGCGCGCGACCAACGCATGGCCGAGCCGCTGCTCGACGACACGCATGAGCCGATCGTGGTGCCGCGAGTCGCGGTAAAGGTGCCGCATCAAGCGCAGCTCGCCGACACGCTTGCCGGTGTAGACGGTATTGACGAGATGCCAGGTCGAAAGGTCGAAGTAGATTCGGTTGGGGACCTCGCGCCCCTCGGGATCGATCGCCTTGTAGCCGAGCTCTGGAAGGATCGTCGCCAGCTCGACGCGGCGATCGAAGTCGGTGCCCGCCACGTGGACACCGTGATGGGCGAGCACATCGTCTTTGCGCTCGAGGCGGCGCATCCGCTCGGGGCCCACCCGCACGAGCGAGAAATCCGACGTACCGCCGCCGATGTCGGCCACGAGTACGAGTGCCTCGCGATCGAGGCGCGACTCGTAGTCGAACGCGGCCGCGATCGGCTCATACTGGAAGTGAATCTCGCGCAAGCCAGCCGCGTGCGCCGCCGCTTCGAGCTGCCGGGCGGCCAGCAGGTCGGCGCGCGGATCGTCGTCGACGAAAAACACCGGTCGGCCGAGCACGGCCCGTTCGATCGGCGCGTGCGCGCACGCTTCTCCCCGCTTCTTCAGATAGACGAGGAACGTCGAAATGACATCGGTGTACTTGACGGCGGAGCCGTCGCCGAGCTCGGTGACGCCCTCGGCCAGCGCGGAACCGAGGATGCTTTTGAGCGAGCGCATGAGCCGGCCGTCGAATCCGTCGATGTACGCGGCCACGGCCGCGCGGCCGTACACGATCGCCTCCTCGTCCGTATTGAAGAAGATGGCCGTCGGCAGCGTCGTATGATCGCCCTCGACGGGCGCGAGCCGCACGGCATCGCCGGCGGGCAGCGCGAGCGCCGAATTCGACGTGCCGAAGTCGATCGCGCAGTAAGTCATCGCTTGGGATTCCATCGCTTGCATTCCGGTGCGCGGGCCAGAGCCGATCGCGGAGCGCGGTTTTACCACGAACGGCCGGGGCCGCGCAACCCGCGCGAACGAACGTTGGCGAACTTGGTCGGTCGGGAACGGGTATTGCTCCCCGTTGCTCGCTTCCCACGGCGCGACACGCATTGTCGCGCGCATGCCCGATCCGCCGCCCACATTCATCAGGAGACCGCCCCCGCGTGAACCGGCCCACCGATACTCCTGTTGCCGCTCGTCCGGCTGGTGTGATCGAGACCGATCTGCCATCGCGGCTCGATCGCTTGCCCTGGGGGCGTTTCCATACACTGATCGTCGTCGCGCTCGGCGTGACCTGGCTCCTCGACGGGCTCGAGGTGACGCTCGCCGGGGCCGTGGCGAGCGCGCTGAAAGCGAGCCCTGTGCTTCGCTTCTCGAACGCGGACGTCGGCTTCGCGAGCAGCGCCTACATCGCCGGTGCGGTGCTCGGGGCGCTCGTCTTCGGCTGGCTCACGGATCGGCTCGGACGGCGCAAGCTCTTCTTCGTCACGCTTGCGCTCTATCTCGCCGCAACCGCCGCGACGGGGCTCTCGTGGAACCTCGCGAGCTTCGTTCTGTTCCGCTTCCTGACCGGCGCGGGCATCGGCGGCGAGTATGCCGCCATCAACTCCACGATTCAGGAGTTCACCCCCGCGCGCGTGCGTGGATGGACCGATCTCGGGATCAATGGCACGTTCTGGGTCGGCGCCGCGCTTGGCGCCGGCAGCTCCATCGTGCTGCTCGATCCCGCGCTCGTGCCCGGCGACTACGGCTGGCGCGCGTGTTTTCTCATCGGCGCAACGCTCGCCCTCGTCATCGTGCTGATGCGCATGTGGATACCGGAGAGCCCCCGGTGGCTGCTGACGCACAATCGGCCGCGTCCGGCCCGCGAGATCGTCGAGGCGATCGAGGCGCGCTTCGAACAGCGCGCGGGGGCGCCGCTCGGGGGCGAGATCCACACCCTGCGGCTCGCCGAACGCGATCACACGCCGCTTCGCGAAGTCTTCGCCGCGCTTTTCGTCCTGCACCGACGGCGCTCGCTCGTCGGACTTTCGCTCATGACCGCGCAGGCGTTCTTCTACAACGCCATTTTCTTCACCTATGCGCTGGTGCTCACCGACTTCTATCACGTACCCGGCGCGCACGTGGGGTGGTATCTGTTGCCGTTCGCGCTCGGCAATTTTATGGGACCGCTCGTGCTCGGCCGCGCATTCGACGTCGTCGGCCGCCGCAAGATGATCGCCTTCACCTACGCGATTTCAGGCGTGCTCCTCACGGCAAGCGGATATCTTTTCGAACGGCAATGGATGACGGTGGTCGAGCAGACTATCGCCTGGATGATCATCTTTTTCTTTGCGTCGGCGGCCGCGAGCTCGGCCTATCTCACGGTGAGCGAATCGTTTCCGCTCGAAATCCGCGCCCTCGCCATCGCGGTCTTCTATGCGTTGGGCACGGCGCTCGGCGGGATCGCCGGACCGGCGCTCTTCGGTAGTCTCATCGACACGCACGAACGCTCCGCCGTATTCGAGGGCTACCTCGTCGGCTCGGCCCTGATGCTCCTCGCCGCACTCATTGCTGCCATATGGGGCGTCGACGCCGAACGCAAGCCGCTCGAGCACGTCGCTCTGCCGCTTTCAGCGCTGCGCGACGACTGAGGCCCGGTCAGACTGAGCTTGCGCCCGGGCCTTCCGGTTGCACCTCGGGCGTCACGCGCGCTCGACCAAGGCGCCCACCGTGCGCACGGTGCCGCGCCGATGAATTCGAAGCACGACGAGCGCCGCGACAAGGCACAGACCCCCCGAGATCGTCGACGCCAAGGTGTAAGTGCCGAGATCGGCTCGCAGCAAGCCGGCGCCGAATGCCGCGAAGGCCGCGCCGAGCTGATGGCCGGCGACGATCCAGCCGAACACGACGGGCGCCGCCTCCTTGCCGAAGACGTCGGTGGTGAGGCGCACCGTCGGCGGCACCGTAGCGATCCAATCGAGTCCGTAGAACATCGCGAACAGCGGCAGGCCGAAGAAATCGATGCCGAATGCGTGGGGCAGATAGACCAGCGACAGCCCGCGCAGCCCGTAATATCAGAAAAGCAGCACGCGGCTGTTGAAACGATCCGAGAGCCAACCCGAGAGCGTCGTTCCGAAGAGGTCGAAGACGCCCATCGCCGCGAGCAGGGAAGCCCCCTGTACTTCGGTCATCCCATAGTCGCCGCACATCGCGATGAGGTGAGTGCCGATATAGCCGTTGGTGCTCGCGCCGCAGACAAAAAAGCTGAAGAAAAGCAGCCAGAAATCGCGGTTTTTGCTTGCCGACAAGAGCGTGCCGAAAGCGAGCGCCAGCGGGTTTTGCTTCGTGGCTGCCGCGGCCGGCGGCGCATCGGGCGCTTCGCCATACGGGCGCAGCGCGACGTCGGCCGGACGCTCGGGCAAGAACAGCGCGACGAGCGGCAGCACGATAGCGGCGACAACGGCGACGATGAGCACGACAGGGCGCCATCCGTGATGCTCGGCCACCGTGGCGAGCATCGGCAGAAAGACGAGCTGGCCCGTGGCCGAGCTCGCGGTCAGAATGCCCATTACGAGCCCGCGCCGCTCGACGAACCAACGATTGACGACGGTTGCCGAGAGCGTCAGCGCCGCGACGCCTGTCGCACTGCCGACCATCACTCCCCACACGAGGACCATTTGCCAAGGCGCCGTCATCATCGACGAGAGCGCCACGCCGGCCGCCATCGTGCCGAGCGCCGCGTAGAGCGTCGGCCGCACGCCGAAGCGCTGCATGGCCGCCGCCGCGAACGGCCCCGTCAGACCATAGAGCGCGATGTTCACCGATATCGCGAGCGAGATCGTGGCGCGGCTCCAGCCGAGGTCGTGCTCGAGCGGCAGCATGAGAACGCTCGGCGTTGCGCGCGTGCCCGCGGCCGCCAGCAGTACGAGGAAGACGACGGCCGCCACGAGCCATCCATAGTGAAACCGCGTTGCGATCCGCTTCGCCAGCCAGTTCATTCGTATTCCTTATCGCGTTCGGCGCCACGGTGGCGCTGAGCTCATCTGGTGCTCGTTCGTTTTGTCCCGTTCCCGGTTGTGACAACTTGGTCACAAACGTGAGTTGCCATCCTAGTGACCGGTCAGTAACATGTCAAGCGAGACAAATCTGATGTTGAGTGAACATGACCCGAACCGCAGTAGAGAAGCCCGCAGGCCCAAAATCCGACCGTGTGCAAGCGCGTCCTCACACGGCGGGGCCTGCCGCGCAGCAATTGCTGCTTCACGCCGCGGCAGAGCTGTTCTACCGTGAGGGAGTGCGGGCCGTCGGCGTCGATGCCGTCGTCGAACGCGCGGGCGTGAACAAAATGAGCCTTTATCGGCAGTTTTCGTCGAAAGACGAACTTGTCGTCGCCTATCTCGAGCGATCGAGTGAGCGCTTCTTCCAGCGCTTACAACGCAGCCTCGACAAGCACCCCGGCGATCCTGTCCGGCAGATTGCCCAGTATTTCGAGGACCTGACGGAGCGTGCTTCGGTCGAAGGGTACCGCGGCTGCCCGTTCGTCAACGTCTCCGCCGAGTTTCCCGATGCCAGCCACCCGGCGCGGCAATGCGTGCTGCGCAACAAGACTGAATTGATGGAGCGGTTGACGGCGCTCGCTGCGAGCGCCGGAGCGGACGATCCCGAAGCGTTGGCGAGCGCGCTCGCACTGCTGATCGAGGGCGTCTACGCCGCGAGCCAAACCTACGGCCCCGGATGCGACCCGATCAAGGCGGCGCCGCGCGTGGCGGCGCAACTCGTCGCCGCCGCCTGCTCCCGTTCACCGACGTAATCGTGCCCCGATGCCGCCGAATCCAGTAGCCGCCGATGCGGCAAACGCCACCGCCGCCGTCATCGCCGCCACGCAGCACTGGCTGACGCGCGCCGTGATCGGACTCAATTTGTGTCCGTTCGCCAAGGCCGTCCACGTCAAAGACCAGATCCGCTATGCGGTCAGCGAAGCGCACGATCTCGAAGGGGTGTTGACCGATCTCGAAGCCGAACTCAAAGGGCTCAAGGCGGCAGATCCGCAACGGATCGATACGACGCTCGTGATCTTTCCGCACGCGCTGGCCGACTTCGTCGAATTCAACGATTGCCTGTTCTTCGCGGAACGGCTCGTGCCCCAGATGCGTTTGGATGGCGTACTTCAGGTCGCGAGCTTCCATCCGCATTACCAGTTCGAGGGCAGCGACCCCGACGATATCGAGAACTACACGAACCGGGCGCCCTACCCGATCCTGCATCTGCTGCGAGAATCGAGCATCGCGCGCGCGGTCGACGCGTACCCTGACGCCGCCGGGATCTACGAACGCAATATGGAAACGCTGCGCCGCCTGGGCCACGATGGCTGGCGGAAGTTGATGAGTGAAACCCGCGACAACCACGAAGACAACGATTGAACGCCGGTGCTACCCGGCGCTCTCGCTCGAGGCTTCCACTGCGCCGCCAGCGTGCGATTGCTCGTCTGTCGCCGGCGCGAAAAACCGCTCGCGCAGTTCGTCGAGACCGAGGGTATCGAGCACTTGCACGAGCCGCTCGGCCGCCCGCCGACGCGGCAGATTCTTATACTGCGCGATGATGAGCTCGTTTTTCATCGAGTGCTCCCATCCGACGAGCTCCGTCACGCTGACCTGATACCCGTGCGCTTCGAGTTGCAGGCAGCGGAGCACGTTCGTCACCTGGCTGCCGAACTCGCGCGTATGGAGCGGGTGGCGCCAGATCTCGGTGAGCGCGTTGCCGAGCGATTTCCCCTTATTGCGGCGCAGCACGCCGGCCACTTCCGCCTGGCAGCACGGCACGACCACGATGCGGCTCGCGTGCTTGTGCAATGCGAAGCGAATCGCGTCGTCCGTGGCGGTATCGCAGGCATGGAGCGCCGTCACGATATCGACGACAGGCGGCAGCCGGTCCGACTCGATCGATGCGGCCACCGACAGGTTCAAAAACGACATCCGCTCGAAGCCGAGCCGCGCTGCCAGCGCCGTGGATTTGTCGACGAGCTCCGCCCGCGTTTCGATGCCGTAGATCCGCGAGCCGTCGCCGGGCGGCAGCGCCTTGAAGAACAGGTCGTAAAGAATGAAACCGAGATACGACTTGCCCGCGCCGTGGTCGACGAGCGAGACGCACCCCTTTTCCCGGTGCACTTCTTCGAGCAGCGGCTCGATGAACTGATAAAAATGATAGACCTGCTTGAGCTTGCGGCGGCTATCCTGGTTCATCTTGCCGTCGCGCGTGAGGATATGCAGCTCCTTCAGCAGCTCGACGGACTGATTTGGACGGATTTCGTAGGTTTTTGCGGACATCGAGGGCAGAACCTGCGGCCAAGTCGCCTCAAACGTGCGACAGCCTACAGAACAGCGGGAATGATCGCGTCAGTTTACCGAAAACGGCGCGGGGCGTTGCCGTCCGCCCACGCGCACCGATGGAACGGATTATGCACCGCCGGCCCCCGTTGCGCCGTCAGGGCAAGAAGCGGCAACGCCGGCACAGCCGGGGCGGATCACCCGGCGCGCCCGGCGCCATCGGCCTGGAAAGCGCTAATGAGCGATGCGTTGCCCGCATGCATGCCGCGAACGTCGTACAGGGGACCGGTCGAGGCGCGCTAAATGCGCGCATCGTGTTACGTGACAGCCGTAACCACAGAGTAACCGGCCGACGTAACGTCCGTGCATGCGGTTCCAGAGCAGTCGGCGGCATCTGGTGCAGGACCCAAGTTGAGGAAGGGACGACAGGGATGGCTACGATACCTAACGGAGACGCTGAGCAAAAGTTTCAGGCGATGCTCGCCACGCTCCTCGCGGCGCCAACCGGCTGGTCGGAAAAACAGCAGTTGGAGCTCGAGATGGCGCGCGACATTTCGGTGGAAATGCTGCGCCTCGCGGAATCGATGCGCGACACGACCGACGCCGGGCTGGAGACACTGCTCACGCTGCTCAAGTACGCGAAAGTGATCGACTTCATTCTCACGACGCTCGCATCGCGGCGCGACATTCGCCCGCAGACGCTTCGCGTCATCTTCAAGCTCGCCGGGCTGAAGGTCGACGAGGCGTATCCGGGCTGACGGTCTCCTCGCTTAAGCGCGGGTGGCGATGCGTTCGCCACGCGCGTTCATCGAGGAGCCGGGCGAACGGCGAGACGCCAGAGCGACGTCACCTCGGCCACCCTCGCGCGATAGAGCGGATCGCTTGCATCCGAGGCCTTCGGATGCTGGGGTCGTATGTCCTCGCGCCCGACGACTTCCAATCCCGCCTCGTCGAACATCGCCATCAGCGCATCCCGTGGGCGCAGCCCCAAGTGCTCTGCAAAATCCGACAGGATCAGCCACCCTTCGCCGCTGGGCTCGAGATGCGCCGCGAGTCCGCCGAGAAACCCGCGCAGCATCTGGCTTCCGGGATCGTAGACGGCGCGCTCGATCGGTGAGCTCGGGCGCGCGGGCAGCCACGGCGGATTGCAGACGACGAGCGGTGCGCGACCCGGCGGAAACAGGTCCGTCTTCACGATCTGGATACGATCGGCATAGCCGAGGCGCGCCGTGTTCTCGCGTGCGCAGTCGAGCGCGCGCTCGTCGTTGTCGGTCGCGACGATGCGCGCGACGCCGCGCTTCGCGAGCACGGCCGCGAGCACGCCCGTCCCGGTGCCGATATCGAATGCGAGCGCGGTCGTAGGCAGCGGCGCACGCGCGACGAGTTCGACGTACTCGCCGCGCACCGGCGAGAAAACACCATAGTGCGGATGAACGTGCGCCCCACCTAACGCCGCAATCGCCACCCCTTTCTTGCGCCATTCGTGCGCGCCGATCAAGCCCTGCAACTCTCTCAGCGATACGATCGAAGGCGCATGGGCCTCCCCGTACGCTTCGAGACAGGCGGCGCGTACGTCGGGGGCACGTCGCAACGGAATCGCGTAATCGGCGTCGAGCGGTATCAACAGCATGCCGAGCGTACGTGCGCGCTGCGCCTGAGCCTGCCGGTGCAGGTTGAACGCATCGAGCGGCGCGTCGGCGGTCTTGCGCGGCTTGCGGTCGATACGGCGCGCCATCGCCTGCAGCAGTTGGCGCGCGTTCTGAAAGTCGCCGCGCCAAAGGAGCGCCACGCCTTCACAGGCTTGAGCGTAGGCCGCGTCGGCCGTGATGCGGTCGTCGACGACAGCCACGCGCTTCGGCACGGGTACACCGGCTTCCGAGCGCCAAAGCGCGTTATGCGAAACGCCGCCTTCCATCCAGCCGATCGAGTTTTGAGAGGGATGCATGTCGCATTGTCGCATCCCGCGGCCTCGCAAGAGAAACCGCAAACCGTTCGCGGGCTCAAACGATCAAGGCGCTGCCTTGCGTCGCGAGCGGCGGGTTCGGCAGCGGGCCGCCCTCGCGCATGAGTCGCGTGATGCTTTCGGCATCGAGTGCCTTGCTGTAGAGAAAGCCCTGTGCTTCGAAGCAGCCGAGCGCCAGCAGGAAATCCTGCTGCGCGGACGTCTCGACACCCTCGGCGATCACGCCGAGGCCCAGCGCCTTCGCGAGCTTCACGATCGCGGTCGCGATGGCGCCGGTCTCGCGCCCCCCCTGCCCTATGCCCTCCACGAAGGCCCGGTCGATCTTGATGCGATCCACGGGCAGCGTGCGCAACTGGTTGAGGCTCGAGTAACCGATGCCGAAATCGTCGATTGCGACGGTGACGCCGGCGCGGCGAAAGTCGTAAAGCCGGCGCACCGCCAACTCGGGCTGCTTCATGAGTGCCGTCTCGGTGACCTCGAGCTCGATCGTGGCGGGGTCGACGCCTGTTTCCCGTACGATCGCTTGGAACGCCTCGACGACGTTCCCGCGCTGCAACTGCAGCGCCGAGAGATTGATCGACAGGCGCTTCGGCCGCACGCCGGCACTGCGCCAAAGGGCCGACTGACGGCATGCCTCGCGCAGCACCCATTCCCCGAGGTCCGATACCAGCCCGGAGCCCTCCGCGACCGGAACGAACAGCGCGGGCTCGACGTCGCCGTATAGCTCATCGCGCCAACGCACGAGCGCCTCGACGCCGACGAGCTTTCCGTCACGCATATCGACCTGGGGCTGGTAGTGCAGACGCAGCGTGCCCGACTCGATCGCCTTTCTGAGCCGACTCGACAGCTTGAGCCTCGCGTCGGCCGCCTCACTCATTTCCGCGCGGTAGTAGGCGCAGCAATTGCGGCCGCGGCTTTTGGCGACGTACATCGCCATGTCGGCCGAACGAATGAGCGCTTCGGCGTCGCTGCCGTGGACCGGAAACACACTGATGCCGATGCTCGCGCCGATGTGCAGCTCATGTCCGCCGGCATGAATCGGCTGCGCCATCGCCGCGAGGACGACGTCGGGCAGTTCGCGTCGATGCGCCCCGTCCGCGCCCGTCGTCACGATGAGAAACTCGTCGCCGCCGTAGCGGGCGACCAGGTCGCCGCCACGCGCGCAGCCCGAAAGACGCCGCGCCACCTCCACGAGCACTTGATCCCCGATGCCGTGTCCGAGCACATCGTTGACCGTCTTGAAGCCGTCGAGATCGATGAAGAGCACGAGGATCCGCCCGTCGGCCCAATCCGGATCGGCAAGCAGCGCCTGCAACCTCGTGCCGACCGTGACGCGATTCGCCAGTCCGGTCAGTGTGTCGCGCTCGCTGAGCTCGCGCAGCCGGCGCGAGCGGTCGAGCAGCTTGACCGAGACGTCGTGCGTCACCTTGGCGTACACGAGCGGGTAGACAAAGATGACGGGAAGCCATGCGGGCGCCATCCGCGCCGAGAGCGGATCTATTCGAGTGCCGAGGCCGATTATTCCTGACAGGACGCCCACGACGCTCGCCGCCATCCCGCCGAGAAAGATGGGCCAGCCGCCGACCGCCATGCTGTCGAGGGCGAACATCAAGAGGATGACGACAGTCGCGAGCGGCTCGAAATGGACCGCCGCGACGAGCCATCCGCCGAACGCGCAGTCGAAAATCAGATTCCACTGCTCGCGCTTTGGCGCGTCGCCTTTCCAGCGCACGCGCTGGTAGGCGATGTGTGGCCAGACGCAGCAGACGAAGAGCACGATGCCGAAGAGCCACGCTGGCGCCCGCTGCGCACGCAGCAGCAATAGCACCGGCGCCGCACCCATCGTGTAGCCGAGCACGCGTAGCTGATAGATGCGCCGCACAAGACTGGTCGTCCAGCCCGCATCGCCCCTTCCGGACGTAAGCACAGAGTTCCCCGACGGGTTTGTAGGATCTGACGAGAGTAGACCAGATCCCGCGAGTCAGCGAGCATTCAGGCGTCGATGCTACCCTCCCGGACGTATTAACGGCCAAGCACCGGAAACATTGAGGAGGCGGCCAAACCGGCGTCAGTCCGGTCGCCCACGCCAACCCAGGCCGAGGCTCTTCTGAACGAGCGCGTAATCCTTGAGCAGCTCGGCCTGGCCCGCCACGACGTCCTGTTGTGCCGAGAACTGCGTGCGCTGGGTATCGAGCAGATCGATGAGCGTCGATACGCCCGCCCGGTAGCGCTGCTGCATGAGGACCGAGGCGCGATCGGCCGAACGCTGCACCGCGTCCAGCCGCACGAGGTGCTCGCGCTGATGGCCGTAGCGCGAAAGGGCCGCATTGGCGTCTTGCAGGGCCGCGAGCACCGTCTTCTCGTACTTCGCGCTCGCCTCGTCGCGCGACGCTTCGGCGCTTCGGACGTTGGCCGCCGTGCGGCCGAAATCGAACGCGTTCCATTGCAGGAATGGCGCGCCGAACCACGAGAAGTTGTTCTTGTGAAAGAGGTGCCCCGGATTGGCGGCCGTGAAGCCGAGGTCTCCATAAAGCGTCAGCTTCGGAAAATAGTCGGCAATATGCTCGCCGATTTGCGCATTGCTCGCCGCCAATCGCCGCTCCGCGGCGCGCACGTCGGGGCGCTGCCGCATCAGCAGGGCCGGATCGCCCACGGGCACGGCCGCCGGCAATGACGGCAGCGGCCGTGCCGATGCGAGCTCGGCATCGAGCGCGCCGGGCGCGCGTCCCGTCAACACGGAGAGTCGGTCGAGCGATTCGGCAATCTGCTCATCCAGCGGGGCAATGGTCGCGCGCGTGGTTTCGACCTGGCTCGTGAGCCGCTCGACGTCGACGTCGGCCGCCGTGCCGCCCGCACGGCGCTGCTCGGTCAGCGTCAGCATGCGCTGCTGCAGTTCCGTCATATCGCGCGCCAATGCGAGGCGTTGCTGCTCGTCGCGCAGATCGAAGTAGGCCTGCGCCACTTCGGCCGCGAGCGCGACTTGCGTGTCGGCGAGATCGGCGTCGACGGCCTCGGCCTGAGCCGAGGCGGCCTCGACGGCACGCCGCGTACCGCCGAAGAGGTCGATCTCCCAGGAGGCCTGGAGCGTCGCCGCATAGAACTGCACCGGGCCGCCGCCGCTCGACGAGCCTTGTTGCGAGCCGTTGCCGCCCGACGAAAACAGGTTGCCGAGATCGGGCTGACGCATGCGCAGCGCGGCGGCATCGGCGCTGACCTTCGGCAGTTGATCGGCATGCTGCAGGTTCAGCTGCGCACGGGCTTCGCGAAGACGCGCCTCGGCCGCGTGGACATCAGGATTGTGCGCGAGCGCCGCATCGATCAGCGCATCGAGCTCCGCATCGCCAAGCGCGTGCCACCAATCGTTCGGAGCAGGACCGCTCGAGATGCCGGCCGATGGCGTGCGAACGAATGCCGGTGCGTGGACAGCATCGTTGGCCACCGGCGGCGCACCGCGGTAGTCCGGGCCGACGGTGCATGCGGCGAGCGCGACCGCGACTGTCACTGTGAGGCCGCTCGAGCGCAGAACAGTCGGCAACGAAGCGAGGGGCAAAGAACGGCGGATCTGCGTCGTCATGACATTGTTGGTCGTACTGATCGTTAGTGGCCCGAAGCCTGCGACGCGCCAGTCGATTGCGATTGCACAGGAGTCCTCAGCAATAGTGCAAGCGGAATGCAGACCAGGAGCGCGATAGCGAGCGCATAGAACGTTTCCGCGTACGTCATGACCGACGCCTGCACCTGAATCTGCACCGCAAGCTGACCGAGCGCGCGCATCTTCGCGTAGGCCATGTCGCCCGTCTGCACGAACCAATTGGCGGCGTTGGCCGCAATGCGCTCTTGGCCGATGACCGAGTTGGCCGTCAGCGACTCACGGATGGCCTCGGTATGGAAGGTCGTGCGCCGGTCGATGATGACACCGATGATCGCAAGACCGATCGAGCCACCGAGATTGCGCGCCATGTTGTAAAGCCCTGCCGCATCGCCCGAGTCTTCGCGCGAGACGGCGGCCATCGACGCCTGGTTGAGCGGCATCATCGCGAGCATCTGCCCCGCGCCGCGCAAAAGCTGCGACCAGACGAAGTCGCCGCCGGCACTTTGCGCGGTGAGGGTCGTATCGAGCAGGCAACTGCCGGCAAAACAGAGGAGCCCCGTCACCACGAGAATCCGGAAATCGACGGTCGAGAGCAGGCGCGGCAACAGCGGCATCATCAGGAACGAAGGTAGCCCCGAAAGGAGCATGATCGCGCCCGACTGCTCGGCGTTGTAGCCCGAGATGATGCCGAGGAACTGCGGCACGAGGTAGGAGACGCCATAGAGCCCGGCACCGACGGCGGTCACGATGACGATGACGCTCGCGTAGCGGGCATTGCTCATCAATGCGAGCCGCATGATCGGCTTCTTGGCGACGAACTGCGAGATACCGATGAGTATGAATCCCAGCGCGCTCAAGCAGGAGCAAAACACGATCTGCTGCGACTCGAACCACTGATGCCGCTGCCCTTCTTCGAGCACGACAGTCAGCGAGGAAAGACCGATCGACAGGCCCACTATGCCGATCCAATCGGCATTGACGAACTGATGCCAATGCGGCCGGTCGGCGGGAAGCCCCACGATCAGCAACGTAACAAGCGCGACGCAAACGGGCAGATTAATGAAGAAGCACCATCGCCATGAAATGTTCTCGGCGAGCCATCCGCCGACGACGGGGCCGAGCAGCGGCCCGAGCAGCACGATCAGGCCGAAAATCGTCATGCCGATCGACATCTGCGAGCGCGGCAGCCGGGTGCGAACGATCGTTTGCGCCGTCGGTATCATCGCGCCGCCCGTGAAACCCTGCCCGATGCGCCCGACGATCATCCACTCGAGCGAGCTCGAGAGCCCACACATCATCGAAAAGATCGTGAAGAGCGCCGCGTTGACGAGCAGGAAATTGCGCAGCCCGAACACGCGCGTGAGCCAGGCGGCGAGCGGGATCATGACGATCTCGGACATCAGGTAGCCCGTGGAGATCCAGGTCCCCTCGGTGCCCGTCGCGCCGACGGCGCCCTGAATCTGCGGCAACGCGGAGTTCGTGATCGAAATGTCGAGCGTCGCCATCAAGGCGCCGAGCGCGCCCGCGGCAACCGCGATCCAGTCGACGGGGCTCGCGCGCTCAGCTTGCGCGGGAGCGCGCGAGGACGAGATCGGCGACGCGTCAGCCATGTCGATTCTCGCCGGCGATCCGCTTGTCGTCTTCGCGCGCCGAGCGCGTATCGACATCGACGGTCACCGAAAGGCCCGGCAGCAAGACGCGACGCGTCTCGGGCCCCGTATCGATACGGATGCGCACGGGCACTCGCTGCACGATCTTCGTGAAGTTGCCCGTCGCATTCTCGGGCGGAAGCAGCGCGAACTGCGCGCCGGTGCCGGGCGCGAAGCTCTCGACGACACCATGGAGGTCGACGCCGTGCAGCGCGTCGACGTGAAGCGTCGCCGGCTGGCCGACGCGCATGCGTCCTACCTGCGTCTCCTTGAAGTTTGCTTCGAGGTAGACGTTCTGGACCGGGACGATCGTCAGAAGACGCGTGCCCGGCTGCACGTACTGGCCCACGCGCACCGTGCGGTCGCCGACCCGGCCTTTGATCGGGCTGTGGAGCGTCGTGTCGCGCAGATCGAGCCGCACCTGCTTCAGGTTGGCCTGCGCCGCTTCGAGCTGCGCGCGCGCCTGGGCAATCTGCGCCGTCGTGGCCGCGATTTGCGTCTCGGCCGAGTGGACCGCCGCGGCGTTCGACGCCAACGTCGCGCGCGCCTGGTCGCGCGTGCTGACCATATCGGCCAGGCGCTCCGCCGTCTCGGCTCCCGTTGCCGTGAGCGGCGCATAGCGGCGGACGTTGTCTTCGGCGTGCGCAAGCGCGACGCGCGCCACTTGCTCGTCCGCTTGCGCCTGCGCCACCTTGGCGCGCTCTTGCAACAGATCCGCCTGGGCGCGCTCGAGATCGGCCGCGCGTGCGTCGACGGTAGCCTGGGCCTGATCGACCGATGCCTGATACTGTCGCGCGTCTAGCCGCGCGAGCGGTGCGCCGGCCTCGACCGTCTGATTGTCCGCGACCAGTACCTCGGTGACGTACCCGCTCACTTTCGGTGCGATCGTGACGCCGTCGGCCTGAAGATAGGCGTCGTCCGTGCTTTCGATAAAACGACCGACCGTCCACCAGTGGACGAGCCAGACCGCCGCGCCAAGGCCGAGCGCAACGGCGAGTAGGATGAGCAAACCGCGCCTCTTTGGACGCGCCGGAGCGGCGCCACGCGAGGTATCCTCGGCCGGTTTGCCTTCGGCGACGGCATTGCGGGCCGGGCCGGCGCGCCTTGGGGCATCGACGGTTTCGGACATGAGGGATTCTCCTGAGGAAGCGCAGGCAATTATTCCAGTTGGAAAAAATGTGTCAAGTGATATATTTTCACCGCGATACGGGAAAGGAGTGAGAAGTCATGAGCGATGTGAAGCGGCTTCGCCGTCCGCCGGAAGGGGGTTATGCGCGCGGCGATGAAACGCGGCACCGCATCATCCACGCGGCAATCGAGCTTTTCGGGGAGCGTGGCTTCGCTGCGGCCTCGACGCGCGACATCGCGGCGCGCGCGGGCGTCAACGCGCCAGCGCTGCAGTACTACTTTGAAAACAAAGAAGGGGTCTACCGCGCCTGCGCCGAGCACATCGTCGAGACCGTGTGGGAGCGCTTCGAGCCGGTCGTGCAGCAGGCGACCGACGTGCTCGCCGGGTCAGCGGGGCCGGCCGCGCTCATCGACGCATTCGTCTCGATCCACGAAGCGATGGCCAGCAAAATCTTTTACGGGCCCCACGTGCCGGGGCTGCGTCTTTTTATGGTGCGGGAGCAGGCGGGGCAAGAGCCGCCGATCGCGTCACAAGTCCTGCAAGAGAAGTTGCGCATGCCGCTGAACCGCGTTTGCGCCTCGCTCGTCGCCAGAATCGGCGGCACCGCGTTCGATGATCCCGTGACACAGATCCGTACGCTGAGCCTGATGGGACAGTTGACCATTTTCCATCACGCGCCGCGCGCGATGCTGGCGGCCCTCGGCTGGCCGGAAATGGATGAGGAGAAGCTCGAGTTCGTCAAGACGGTCGTACGTGCCCAGACGCGCGCGTTGCTCGAGATGTGGAACGCCGAGCGCGAAGCGCGGCAGGCGTCGCAGGCAAGCGACGCGGCCGCCGCGTAAGACGAGGCGCGCCGCCGACCGGCTGCCTCATGCCTCGGCGGCAACGAGCCGGCGCTCGCTCCTCAATCGCGCGACAGTCGTGCCTATCGTAAGGACTGCCAAGCATGCGATCGGCACGATCATCGGCCCGAACGCGCTGCCGCTGACCCGCCAAATAACGCAGCGGCACGCCGGTCAGGCTGACCTTTCCGCTCAGCTCCCCTGCTTGAGCGCGTCGACCACGATTTCGGCGAATGCCTCGGCTGCGCGCGGCAATCCGCGGCCGCGCTTCTTGACGAGCATGATCGGGCGCAAGAAGCGCTCGTCGTCGATCGGGCGCGCGACCAAACTGCGTTCGGCGCGAATCTCGCGCGCCGACGCGGGCAGGATCGTGACGCCAAGCCGCGCACGTACCATGGCGACGGCGGTCATCATGTACGTCGGCTCGCAATTGATCACCGGCGCACGGCCGGCCTCCGCGAGCGCCGCGTCGACGACGGCTCGCACGCTCGTTCCCGTCGCCGTCAGGACGAGCGGGTGGGCGACGATGTCGTCGACGCCGATTTTGCGCTTCGTTGCCAGCGGATGGTTGCTCGGGCATACCACGCAAAGACGATCGTTGGCGGCATGGATCACCTCGATCGAAGGATCCGCGATCTCACCGCCCGTCACGCCGAGATCCGCCTCCTCGTTGCGAACGAGCTGATTGACGACGCTCGCCACCACATCGCGAATTTCGAACGAAATACTCGGCATGGCCTGCGATAGCGAGCGAATGCAGTCGGGCAGCACGCTCGATGCAAATGACGGCAAAGCGGCCACACGTACTCGCCCGCGCGCGCAATCGCTGAGCGCTCGAGCATCGTGCAGGACGCGCTCCATGTCATGCAGCGATTTCTGCATGAGCGGCAACAGTTCACGCCCGACCTCAGTCAACGCCACACTGCGGCTGTTGCGGTCGAAGAGTCGCGTGCCGACGATCTCTTCGAGCCGACGGATTTGCACCGTTAGCGCGGGCTGCGACAGGTGCAGCCTCGTGGCCGCGCGCGTGAAGCTACCCGTCTGCGCGACGGCAATAAAGGCGCGGATGTCGCGTAAGTTGAGATCCATCACTGTTTGTAATCGCTTCGATCAAATCGTTTCAATTGTTTTATCAACGGCGAAAAACTACGCTTATCGCCACCAAAAGACAAGATCGGAGACATTCGCATGCTGGCGTTGCTGGGAGTCCTGACTATTGCCGTGCTGCTCGCGGCGATCCTCACTAAACGGATGTCGCCGCTCGTCGCGCTGATCATCGTGCCAATCGTCGCCTCGCTGATCGGCGGTTTCGGTTTGCAAACGGGCAAGTTCGTGCTCGATGGGCTGAAGAGCCTCGCTCCGGTCGTCGGCATGTTCGTGTTCGCGATTCTCTACTTTGGCGTGATCACGGATGCCGGCACGCTCGATCCGATCATCGAGCGCATCGTGCGGACAGTCGGCACGCGCCCGACCCGCATCGTCATGGGCACCACGCTGCTCGCGCTGCTGATTCATCTGGACGGCTCGGGAGCCGTCTGCTTTCTCGTGACGATTCCCGCGATGCTGCCGCTGTACGACCGCCTCGGCATGGATCGACGCGTGCTGGCGGCGGCCGCCTCGATGGCTGCGGGCGTGAACTTTCTGCCCTGGACGGGGCCGATGATCCGGGCCTCGGCGTCGCTGCATTTGCCGGTAGCGGCGCTCTTCAATCCGCTGGTGCCCGTGCAGATCGTCGGGCTCGCATTCGTACTCGGCGCCGCTTATTGGCTCGGCCGACGCGAAGAAAAGCGCCTCGGGCTCGACGCCGGGTCCGGCAGTGGCGTCCCCCTGCCCCAGTTCGCGATCACCGATGAACAGAAGGCGCTGCGACGGCCGCGCAACTTCTGGTTCAACATCGTGTTGACGGTCTTCGTGCTCGGTTCGATGATCGCAATGGGAGAGAAGATGCCGCCGGCCATCATGTTCATGGTGGGCCTTTGCATTGCGCTGCTCGTGAACTACCCCGACGTCGAGATGCAGCGTCAGCGCATCGACGCGCATGCGCGGGCCGCGCTGATGATGGCCGGCATCCTGCTCGCTGCCGGCGCATTCACCGGAATCATGCAAGGCAGCGGCATGCTGAAGGCGATGGCGGGCGTCGCCGTCGGGTTCGTGCCCGCCGATATGGCCGCGCATATTCCGGTCGTGCTCGGTCTCCTGTCGATGCCGCTCAGCCTTCTGTTCGATCCCGATTCGTTTTACTTCGGAGTCCTGCCGGTTGTCGCCGAAGTCGCCGCCCAGCTCGGCGTGCCTGCCGTCAAGATTGGGCAGGCGGCCCTGCTCGGCCAAATGACGACCGGCTTTCCGATCAGTCCGCTCACGCCCGCGACGTTTCTCGTTTGCGGGCTGACGCGCGTCGATCTTGCCGACCATCAGAAGTTCACGTTTCCGCTGCTGTTCGGCGCGTCGATCGTCATGACGATCGCTTGCGTCGCGCTCGGCATCTTTTCTCTTTGACGCAATCGACGACGATGACAGCAGCCCAAGCCCAATCCAAGCGCATCGTGCGGCTCGGCGCAGGCGCCGGTTACTCGGGCGACAGAATCGAGCCTGCGGTCGAGCTCGCCGAACGCGGTGCCCTCGATTACCTGGTGTTCGAGTGCCTCGCCGAGCGAACCATCGCCCTCGCGCAGCAAGCGCGGCGGCATAACCCTCAGCGCGGCTACGATCCGCTGCTCGAAGCCCGTATGCGTGCGGTGCTGCCGCACGCCGTACTCAATGGCGTGCGCATCGTGTCGAACATGGGCGCGGCCAACCCGCATGCGGCTGCGCGCGCAACTGCCGAAATCGCGCGATCGCTCGGGTTGTCGGGCTTGAAGATCGCCGCTGTCTTAGGCGACGACGTTCTCGATATCGTGAAGCAAGGCGCCTATCGTTTCGAGGAGACCGGCCAAGCGGTCAGCACGCTCGGCGAAAGGATCGTGTCGGCGAATGCCTATCTCGGTGCCGAACCGATCGTTGCGGCGCTCTCGGCGGGAGCCGATATCGTGCTGACGGGTCGCGTGTCCGATCCGTCGCTCTTCGTGGCACCGCTCGCTTACGAGTTCGGGTGGGCCTTCGACGATTGGCGGCGGCTCGGGCAAGCGACCGTCGTCGGGCATTTGCTCGAGTGCGCGGGACAGGTCACGGGCGGCTACTTCGCCGATCCCGGCATCAAGGACGTTCCCGCCTTGGCGAGGCTCGGGTTTCCGATCGGCGAGGTGACGGAAGACGGCACCGTCGTCCTGACGAAGATCCCTTCCGCGGGCGGCTGCGTGACGGCGGCGACTTGCAAGGAGCAATTGCTCTACGAGATACACGATCCCAAGCGCTATCTACAGCCTGATGTCGTTGCCGATTTCACCGGTGTACGCATTGAAGAGCAAAGCCCTGATCACGTGCGTGTGACAGGAGGAACGGGAACGCCGCGGCCGTCTACGTTGAAGGCAAGCGTGGCGTTTGCCGATGGGTTCATCGGCGAGGGGCAGATTTCATATGGCGGCCCGGGTGCCGTCGATCGAGGACGGTTGGCGCTCGACATCGTCCGCGAGCGGCTGGCGCTCGCGGGCGTCGATGTTGGCGAGTTGCGCTTCGATCTCATTGGGGTCGACGCGCTCTATGGGCCCTCGTTGAGCATGAGTCACCCCGCACCGTATGAAGTTCGTGCCCGCGTGGCTGGGCGCGCGCCGACGCTCGAACAGGCGACGCGGATTGGCAACGAGGTCGAAACGCTCTATACGAACGGACCGGCCGGCGGCGGCGGTGCGACGAAGAGCGCGCGCGAGGTGATTGCCGTGCAGTCGGTGTTGGTTCCGCGCGAACTGGTCCAGCCATCATTCGAAATCGTGGAGGTTTGATTGAAGCTGCGAGACCTGGCCCATTCGAGGACCGGCGACAAAGGCAATACGCTCAACGTATCGGTCATTTGTCGGGATCCGCATGCCTACGCGCATGTGCTCGCGCATGTCACGCCCGAGCGCGTGAAAGCGCATTTAGCCGATCTGGTGCGCGGCGATGTCGTCCGCTACGAACTGCCTTTGATCGGCGCACTCAACTTCGTTTTACGTGAGGCGCTGGGCGGAGGCGTGACGCGTTCGCTCGCGCTCGACGCGCATGGCAAGTCCGTCAGCTCCGCCCTGCTGGATCTCGATATTCCCGCTCCGTAGTGGGCCGCTACATTCACTTGGCCCCGCGCTTCGCCGATCGCGAGCCCTCGAGCAAGCGATCGGGCCGAACTCTGTCGAGCCGGCTACCCGTCTGGAAGACCGGTAGCCGAACCGGGAACCGGCCGTCGATCATCAATGCGGCCTAATCCGTCGGGAGCACTTCCCCTTCTGACCAGTCGATACTGGCGACGACGCTCTCCGGAGCCGTGGCGGGCGTTCTGGCGGATGGGCCGTCATGCTGCGACGACGGGGTTTCAGTCACCGCCGAGGTACCGCCTGCCGCGTCCAACTGCGCTGCTTGCTCCGATGGAGAACCGGACGGAACATCAGCGGGTACCGACGAGGTATCAGTCGTAGCACGCGAGCCGTCGGCCGTGTCCGTCTGCCCCGCCTGCTGTGATTGATCGACGGATGGCGCCTCGTGCTGCTGCGATGGAGTATCGATCGTAGCCGGCGAATCGCCGGCTGCGTCCGACTGACTCAGGGGCCCGGATTGACTATCCGTCGCGGGAGGCTGCTCGTTCGTTGCCGGCGGATGGTACTCGCACGCCATCACCGCGACGCCATGGACCGTACCGGCGGTGGGTGCCTGCATCGTGTAGGCGACGGTGAGATTAGGCTTTGCTTTGTCGCTGCCGACGAGTTTAGACGTGAACGTATGCTGATCCGTCGGATCGCTCACGTACCCGATCGAGATGGCTCTCGCTGCCTTGGTTTGCGCGGCGTCGTTTCCAATCGAGTACTCCAGCGACAGATCGAAGACAGCCCTGCGCGATACGTCGCCCGATTTCAATACTTGGCGCTTTACATACACCTTCGCTGCGCCCGCGTTCACTTTGCCGGGCGGAGTATTACCATTGATTGCCACAGGCCGCGTAGCCGCCTGGAACTTGCAGTGGTACTCGGAGCCTTCATCGATAGTCAGAGCAAGTGCCTTCCCTACCGCCCATGCACGACCTTGATTTGCGTTGTACGTTGCACCGTTCGAATCGGCGCCCTGCGTCCAGCGGCCGATCGCGTACTCGCCATTGCCCGACAAATCGGTGATCGTTCCCGACGACAGCGAGGCGCGATCCCCAAATGCCCTATATGCGCCCGGTGCCGCTTCCTGAAGCACGGCGGCGTCGATTGCAGCACTGTGGAAGTTACCCCTGAGCACGCCGTATTCGGAAGAAGGCACTTGAGGCAAGACTAGCTCTACCTTCCCGTCAACAGCTTGCACTGATTGCGATTTCCCTTCCACTTTGATTCCGTTCGGAGCAGAACCGGCGGCCGTTTCCTTTTGGCTAGCCGCCGAACCGGGTCCGCCGCTGCCGCCGCCACAAGCACTTAACCCCATCGCTGCCAATACCGCGACGGCAGAGACAGCCAATGCCGCTCGACTGCACGGCAGATCCATGGATTTGTGTTTCATCGTTTCTCCCAGCTAGTTATTCGGGATCCCTCGTACCCCGTCCACAAAACAAGTCAGTACCTGGCACTGACTCGAAATCGCAAAATCGGCAAGCGTGATGCGCGTACATGTGCGCTCTTGCGTCTGCTCGAGCACGGACTTGCCGATGCATTGCCGACGATCGGCGGCGCATGTGCGCTCGCCAAACGAAGGCCGCAATGTAAACAACCACCGCAAGGAAATCGCTAGGAAGGGAAAATTCTCGGACGAAGAGAAGGTTGGAGCGTGAGAAAGGTCACCGCGCGCGGCCGCGCTGGTAACGATTTCCGCCGTATCCGAGTGATGGAAGAGTTCCGGGAAACGATCAATGGACCCCATCAACGGGCCCAAAGGCCGACCGATGCGGCGCGAACGAACCCCGCGCCGCATAGTCGCATTGAAACGTAGTTAGTGCTGCTCTGCGTACTCGCTAGCCCGATCGAGCAGCTCGACATCCTCTTTGTGCAGCCTAAGATCCGCGGCGGCCACCAACGCGCGCACCTGCTCGCGCGACGTCGCGCTCGCGATCGGCGCTGTCACGCTCGGCCGGGCGATCAGCCAAGCCAGCGCCACGCTCGCCTGTGTCGTGTTGTGGCGCGCGCTGACCTCGTCGAGGGCGTCAAGAATCCTTTGCCCGCGCGCGGTGAAATACTTCTCGACATTCCCGCCGCGCGCACTCTTTTTCAAATCGTCGCGGCCCCGATACTTGCCGCTCAAGAAGCCGCTCGCGAGCGAGTAGTACGTCACCACGGCAAGCTGGTTCCGCGCAGCGGCAGGCTCGATATCGCGCTCGTATTCCTGCCGGTCGTAAAGGTTGTATTCGGGCTGTACGACCTGATAGGCGGGCAGGCCGTTGCGCGCACTGATCGCCGCGGCCTCGTCGAGCCGCGCGCCGGTGTAGTTCGACGCGCCGATTACCCGGACCTTCCCCGCGTCGATCAGCTTCTGATACGCGCCGAGCGTTTCCTCGAGCGGGGTGTCCGCAAGATCGCGGTGAGAAAAATAAACGTCGATGTAATCGGTCTGCAAACGGCGCAGCGATTCGTCCGCTGCCTGCAGAATATTCGCCTGCGACAAACCCGGCCGTGCCTCGAGCATGCCGACTTTCGTCGCCAGTACGATCCGGTTCCGTTTGCCGCTTCGCTTGAGCCACTTGCCGATGATCGTCTCCGACTCGCCGCCCCGATTGCCCGGCGCCCAGCGCGAGTAGACGTCGGCCGTATCGATAAAGTCGATGCCGGCATCGACGAGCTCGTCCAACAGCGAAAACGACGTCGCCTCGTCCGCCGTCCAGCCGAACACGTTTCCGCCGAAACAGATCGGCGACACATCGAGCGCCGATCGGCCCAGTTTGCGCTTTTGCATCTTCGCCTCCGTCGTGAATGAGGCGAATCAGGATACTCGCCACGCCTCGACTTTGCAGGCCGGCGAACATGCGTTCGCGCTACGTCTCATTTGTGAGGCACTTGCGTCTTTCCTGTCCCTGCCGATTTGGCGCAAGCGCGACCTGAATCGGCGTGCCAATCGGGAGCCCGGGCGCATGACAAGCGCTCTTCGGCGTCTCATGCGAGACCGAGCGTAACCCTGCCCGCTACCGGCGGCACGGTCGCCATGCCGTTCACGGGATCGACCACCAATTTGTCGCTGACCTACCGCTTCAACCTGGCGAAAAAACTAAAGGACGGCACTTACGCGTGGCCGCTGACGATCATCGTTCGGCCGAACTGAACGAGAGCATCGCGGCCCCCTCGCCACGGCGCGGCAAGCGCATGCAGGTGCCGGCCGCGATGAGGCTATAGCGTAGTCTGCCAATAGCCCACGTCGATCCAACGCTCGAACTTGAAGCCGACTTCGTTGAAGTGCGCGACCTTCCGGAAGCCAAAGTGCTCATGCAGTGCCACACTGCCTTCATTCGGCAGGGCAATGCCGCCGATGACCACATGCGTCTTGCCCGACCGCAATCGGGCAAGCAGTGCGCCATAGAGCTCCGTACCGATGCCTTTCCCAGTGTGCTCGGCATCGACATAGACCGTGCTCTCGACCGAATAGCGGTACGCACAGCGTCCCTTCCATTTGCTGGCATACGCATAGCCGACAAGACGACCATCGAGCTCAGCGATCACCCAGGGCAGGCCGGCCGCGGTTACCTCGTGGATGCGTGAAGCCATCTCGCCGGAAGAGACCTCGTCCGTCTCGAAGGTGACGGTCGTATTCAAAACGTAGTGGTTGTATAGGCGCGAGATGGAGAAGGCATCCTCGGGCGCTCCGGTGCGGATCACTTCGTTCTCCTATGATTCCATCATTCAGAGACCGACTCTCTGGAGTCGTCGTCAAGCGCTCAGTCAGCGCACCAATATACATTCGCCATGACGCAATTCAACTTGTTTGTATCGATTTTGAATCGATGTGTGTAGCAACTCCTGGCCGATACATTGAAATACAAAACGTCTGAACGGACCGGATATAAAGCGGGTGATGCGCTCCGTCCGCCATCGAGGAGAGCGCAATCGATCGAAAAAGCAGGTGATGTTTGTGGTCCGTGGTCGGCCGCATCGATCTTCCGAACAACCCAACCGGAGCATTCGCCATGTCAGATCCCGTCAATATCCGCCGCCGCAGAATACTCGGTACGACGCTCGCCAGCGTCAGCCTGTTGGACCTAAGCCTGAGCAGTCTTGCGAACGCCAAGTCGTCGCACACCGCTTCCGCGAAAAAACGCACGAGCGGCAACGCGTCGTTCGGTGAAATTCAACAAATCAATGCAGGCGTCCTCAACGTGGGTTATGCCGAAGCCGGACCGAAGAACGGGCCGGTGGTGATACTGCTGCACGGTTGGCCTTACGACATCTACAGCTACGCGGAAGTCGCCCCGCTTTTGGCGTCGACCGGCTATCGCGTGATCGTGCCGTATCTGCGCGGCTACGGGTCGACGCGCTTTCTCTCGGCCGATACGCCTCGCAACGGTCAGCAAGCTGTTACGGCTGTCGACATCGTCGCGTTGATGGACGCGCTGAAAATCGATCAGGCGGTGTTCGGCGGCTACGACTGGGGCGCGCGCACGGCCGATACCATTGCGGCACTATGGCCCGAGCGCGTCAAAGCGCTGGTATCCGTGAGCGGTTACCTGATCGGAAGTCAGGCCGCGAACGAGAAGCCGCTGCCGCCGAAGGCCGAACTGCAATGGTGGTATCAGTACTACTTCGCGACGGAGCGCGGCGCGCTCGGCTACGAGGCGAACCGCGACGCCTTCAACAAGCTGATCTGGCAACTCGCCTCGCCGAAGTGGGACTTCGACGACGCGACTTACGAGCGGTCGGCCGCATCGTTTCAGAACCCGGACCACGTAGCCGTCGTCATTCACAACTATCGCTGGCGGCTCGGGCTTGCACAGGGCGAAGCGCAATACGACAGCATCGAAAAACGCCTGGCTACCGGCCCGACCATCTCGGTGCCGACCATCACGCTCGAAGGCGATGCCAATGGCGCGCCGCACCCTGAGCCCGCGGCGTATGCAAAGAAATTCACCGGCAAGTACGTGCATCGGACCATCGGCGGCGGCATCGGCCACAACCTTCCGCAGGAAGCGCCGGAGGCATTCGCCGATGCGATCAAGCAAGTCGTGCAGTTGTGACCGAGCCGGTCAGACGCAACGTGCGCTCACGCCCGCGTTGCGTCGAGACGGTCGCTGGCGACCTCGGAAGCCCATCATCGATTCGCCGGCGCAGCGAACGCATAGCCGCTTTTCCGCGTCCGCTTCACCTGGTACATCGTTTCATCGGCTGCGGCGACGAGGCGATACAGATCTTTGACGGAATCCGGCCAACAAGCGATGCCGATACTCGCGCTCACGCCTCGGAGTCCCATTTCCTCGGCTGTCTGCTCGACGCAAGCGCTCAAGCGTCGCGCGATCGAAGCAAGCTGAGCATCGCTCGAATATTCGCGGATCAGCACGGCGAACTCGTCGCCGCCTATCCGTGCGACGACGTCGCCCACGCGAACGGCACGACGAAAGCGCCTGGAAGTGCCGATCAAAAACTCATCGCCCGCGCGATGACCTCGCGAGTCGTTGATGGCTTTGAATCCATCGAGGTCGATGTAGAGAATGGCGATTTTGCCCGGCGGATCGG
The DNA here is from genome assembly GCF_002934455.1 of Trinickia symbiotica. Lineage (GTDB taxonomy): Bacteria > Pseudomonadota > Gammaproteobacteria > Burkholderiales > Burkholderiaceae > Trinickia > Trinickia symbiotica. The sequence goes on from NZ_PTIR01000013.1 coordinate 60,453, forward strand.
TGGAAGTCGCCGCCGCCGCTTCCTCGATCACTTCGAACAGCTTGCGGCGATTCGGCAGCCCCGTCAGCGCGTCGTGCAGCGCGGCGTGCTGGAACAGCGATGACTGCTCCGCCAGCTGCCGCGCCCGCTTCGAATACATCACGAGCGCGGTAATGAGCGCGCTGAATACGAATGCGGACAATACGATGAGGGCGTTGGCCACGCCCGAGATACGCATTCGCAGATCGGCAGCCGTGCGGTCGCGCTGCGCGTGCCAATACGTCGACGCTGCGTCGAGGGAGGCGTCGGTGTCGCTCGCCACCGCGTCCGGGGAGAGCGCGGCCCCGGTAACGTGCGGAGACGCGAACGGGCTTGCATCCTCCAAGGCCGCGAGCCTTTTCACGCGAGCGACGAGGTTCGCTTGCGCGCGCCGATAGTCATCGGCCGCGGTCTGATCGAGATCGAACGTTCGCTTCGTTTCGCTCGCGGCGACGGCGGCGGCTTGGGCGCGCCCGACCGCTTCGACGACAAGCGCAACGTATTCCTGCTTGAGCTCGTCCGAGAAGATAGCGCGGGCTTGCACGGCGAGAAAAAGCAAGCCTGTCAGCAGCGCGAGCAAGGAGGCGATGGCCATCGCCCGCGGTCCCACCCGCAGGGCGTGCGATAGAACACGCTCGGCCCGGTCGCGCACCGCGCGCGGCCGTCTAGGGACGTGCGTAGAGCTCTGGCCGATATCCGGTGCCATGGCGGCGGTGGCTTGCACGGTGGAAGAACCAGGCGATCCGCTCGAACGGGTTGCGGCTCGCTTTGCCTCGCGGCGGCGCCGTACTGCCGCGGGCTTGCGCAGGCGAGCGGCTAGCCCGGGCCGAACCTGTCGCCGCCACGGGCGATTGCGCGGGATCCTGCGAATTCGCCGCGGCCGGCTGAGCGGCGGAGGCGGGCTGAGCCGACGGGATATAGGCCCCGGCCGCTGCACCCACGTCAGGCGCGTGCGTTACCGTGCCCGCGCGAACGGCCACCGACGCCGCCGTCGCAGGCTCGCCGATTCCGAGCGCCTGTCTGGCACTCGCCAACGCATCGACGTAGACACCCTGATCGTGATCAAACCAGACGCCGTACGCAACGGTGCCTGCGACCCCAAAAGCGAGGGAGCTCGCCGAGGCGATCCACAATGCGAAACGTCCATACCGAGCCTGCTTCGGAGGGGAATCGCGATCGGCATCGCCATCGAGGTTCACGTCCGGTCCCGGCATTTCGCCAAGCCAATTCATTGCAACTTCTCCGAATCCTTACGCCCGACGCGCGGCCCCGCGCAGCTCCCGCCGAACGCGGAACGCCGCGAAAAGGCTGCCGGAAATGTAATCCCGCTGCACTTCGCTGACAACCCGCCACCAATAAGCAATTGGCGGGCCGCAGCCGAGGGCCGCTTGAAGTGAATCCAGCGCGCGGGACTGCCATCGTCAGCACGCTCGCGAGAAGCGCGTTGAAGCGATGTTGCCGGCAGCCCCTGCGCTGGAAGGGATTCGGATCGGAACTGCTTGCCGTGTAGTTATTACGCGGCCAGCTTCCCAGCTTCTACAGAATTGCGCGCGGGCAACACGAGCGAGACGACGATCGCCACGATCGCATTCGCGACCAGCGCAATGAGGCCGATGTAGAGCGGATAGACATTCCCGAACACGTGCAGCGGAAACACCGGCTTGAGCTCCTGCACGGCGGCGAGCCCCGTGCCCAGCGCGATGCCGACGATCCAGCCGAGGAAAAGGCCCGTCGAGCTGAGACGGCGGCAATAAAGCGTGAAGACGATCGCCGGGAAAATCTGCAGGATCCAGACGCCGCCGAGCAGTTGCAAGTCGATCGCGAACTTGGTCGGCAAGGCGACGATGCAAATGAGCGCACCGAACTTCACGACGAGCGAGACGAACTTCGCCGTCGACGCTTCGCTTGCGGGCGACATATTCGGAGAGACCAGCGGACGCCAGAGGTTACGCGTGAAGAGGTTCGACGCTCCGATCGACATGATCGCGGCAGGCACGAGCGCACTGATCGCGATCGCGGCGGCGGCGAAGCCGATGAACCACGACGGAAACAGCGTATTGAAGAGGGCGGGCACGACATCGCTTGGCGACTTGACCTGCACGCCGGCCGCGATCGCCATGTAGCCGAGCAATGCGATGAGGCCGAGCAGCAACGTGTAGGCGGGCAGGAAGATGGCGTTTTTGCGGACGGTGTTGGCCGATGCCGAGGAGAGCACGCCCGTCATCGTATGCGGATACATAAAAGCCGCGAGCGCGGAGCCGAGCGCGAGCGACGCGTACGCCGTGAACTGCGTCGGCGCGAGCACGATCCCGGTTGCGCCGCCCTTGGCCTTGAAATGCGCATCGGCCAATTCGAACACATGCTCGTAGCCGCCGAGCTTCGCCGGAATCAAGCAGACGGCGGCAATGACGACGATATAGATCATGATGTCCTTCACGAACGCGATCATCGCGGGTGCGCGCAATCCGCTCGTGTAGGTGTAGAGCGCGAGGATCACGAAGGCCACGACGAGCGGCAATTCACCTGACACGCCGAGTCCCTTGATGACGACTTCCATCCCGACCAGTTGCAGCGCGATGTATGGCATCGTCGCGACGATGCCGGTGAGCGCGATGGCGGCCGGCAGCCATTTGCCGCCGTATTCGCCGTGGACAAAATCAGCGGCCGTGATGTGGCCCTTCGCATGCGCGATCTGCCAAAGCTTCGGCATCACGGCAAAGACGAACGGATAAACGATGATCGTATACGGCAACGCAAAGAAGCCATACGCGCCGACGGCATAGACGAGCGCGGGCACCGCAATGACGGTATACGCCGTATAGAAGTCGCCGCCGACGAGAAACCAGGAAATGATGGTGCCGAACTGGCGACCGCCGAGCCCCCACTCGTGCAGCTGCGTCAGGTCACCGCGCTTCCAGCGTGCGGCAAAGAAGCCGAGCACCGTGACGAGCGCGAAAAATGCGATGAATACCGCCATCGCCACGGGGTTGATTGGATTCAGCGCGTTCATTTGAGCCCCCGGTAGACCAGATAGATCAGTAGCGACGTAACGGGAACCCAGAGGAATTGATACCAGTAGAAGAACGGGAATCCGGCGAATGCGGGCATGCGCTCGTTGTAGAACGGCAGCCAGAGCAGCGCTACGTAGGGAATGAGCAAAATGAGCCAAAGCCATGAACGGCCGGCTGAACGCGCTTGCGTCGTCACTGTTTTCTCCTCCAAAGCTCGTGTGGAATCAGGGTTTGAGGCACGGCGGACAGCCCGGGCGGCATCGATTCACGAGGGAGACCGCGCACGGCCAGCGCACGGGTGGTAGCCGAAACCCCGATGCGGCATCGGGATCGCGGCGAGTCTCCTGTGTTTATCGTTGTTATCGGCGAGGATAAGAGTCCCTTCGCCGCGAGCCTGCTCGACTATTTCAAGGCGGGATAGAGTCCGACCGGCGCTAAGTATTCCCGATCACTGGATTGCCCACAACCGCAGCACTACGGAAGCGCGTTACGTAGGACTACGTAGTTGCCGGGCGTGGCCTTGGCGCGAGAGCGGCCCACAGCATCGATGCAGGAGTTCGCCGCGGCTAGCCAGCTCGGGCGGTGGTATCCCCGCCCGGAGAGAAGGCGTTAAAAAGGAGCTCCTTGAACCATCGATTCAAGCGATGTTACGGCGGTTTATCGTTGTTATCGTCGCGAACGATAAACTCGAGTAACTTTGCTATCGACGGCACGACGGCGTCCTGCTCCTCGCACGCGGCGTGAGTACAGCAGGGGGCTGCTTGGCAAGCGAGCGCAGTGCGCGGATGATCCCGGCAGCGCGCATCGCGTTCTGCTTGATATCGGCAAACCCGTCCAGCGCCTCCGCCATATCTGGCTTGGGCCGGTTCAACCAGCGCCAGGTGGCGTCCACGCTCGCCACGATTGCCGTCAGCGGCTGGTTGACTTCGTGAGCGATCGACGCCGCGAGGCTTCCCATGACGGTCAAGTGCGAGGTGCGTGCCAGTTCCGCGCGCGCGGAGCGCAGGCTCATCTCGGCCGCGACGGTTGTTCTCATCGATCAATTGATCGTAGAGACGCGCTGTCTCCAACGAAATCGCCACCTGCGGCGCGAACACTTCCAGCTCGGCGATGCGGGTGGCATCGAACACACCGGTGGCCAGATTGTTCTCCAGGTAAAACACGCCGATCAGGCTGTCTCCTCGCAGCAGCGGCAGACACAGCAGCGAGCGCAAGCCGCTCGGGATGGAAGTTCCTGCGTTCGCAGTTCGAGATAAGTGATACCGTGCGCCATAGGCGGGACGGTCGGGGCCACTCGCACAAGGCGGCCGTTGTCGAGAGTCAGTTCGGCTACTCGTGTTGCGAGTGGCTGACTCGTGGCAGCGCGTTCGTTCGCTGACGCTGATACGCCGCAGTCCCGGGCGCCCCTCGCCCGACCTATCAAGCAAGCACTGTCCGCTGCCGAAACCACTCCGCGAGTTGCCCCTCGTCGATCTCGCCGGCGGCAACATCTTCCATCGTTCTAACCGCGTCAGCCGGATCAAACTGAACGCGATAGCCGTTGTCGGCGAGAAACAAGCGCGCAGCAATCCATGCGGTCCGCTTGTTGCCATCGGCGAAACCATGATTCCGAGCCAAACCATAGGCATAGGCCGCTGCCAGCGCAGCAACGTCCGCGTCCCCGTACATATCGAGATTCTGCGGTCGTGCCAATGCGGACTCAACAGCGCCTATGTCGCGCACACCGTCAAGGCCACCGTGCTCCGCCAACTGGCGGTCATGCACGGCATAAACGAGGTCCGCGCGAACCCATCGCCACACGGTCACTTGGCAAGCGCCCGCAAGATGTCGCGGTCATCATGCATGATTTCTTCCGCCAACCTCATCTGGCGCTCGAAATCAGGGTCATAAGGCGTAATCCGGTACCCGCCCTCGGGCGCCTCCGTAAGGTACACCGTGTCCCCCTTCTTTACCTTGAGCCGCGCCATCGCCTCTTTGGTGAGGATGAAGCCGGCTGACGCCCCTACTGTCGTCACCTTGAATGTAAGCATTTGCGCCTCCGAGAGCCATATAATTTTTATTATATGGCACGCAGCCAGACGCCAACAAGCAAGGCCATGGACGGAACTGCAGGAGGCTGCAACGCCAACTCGGCGCATCTGTATTGCCACCGGCCGCGGCGCTTCACCTTCGACCGTCGCCCAGCCCACCACTCCAGGTGGGAACGACCGACTGCGCAACTGAGTGCGGCCGTCACCGAAAAAACTAGCGCAACGCCCTCGAATACGTGTTCAGTAAGGTATGCCCACATGCGTGAGCCAAGGTTCGGCTGCGGAAGTGGCGTGCTTTCGGAAGTGCTCGTCGTCACAGGTTGTTTTTCAGTTCGATTGCCTGCGGCGATCACGACGATCACTCGTCTGCTACCGCCGGCGTACCGAAACTGTACTTTTTGACGCGGCAAAAGCACAAGGGATTACGTGAAACTCACGTAATCCCTTGATTCTATTGGTGCCGGCTGCAGGACTCGAACCCGCCACCTGATGATTACAAATCAACTGCTCTACCAGATGAGCTAAGCCGGCGTGAGCCCGTGATTCTACTTCATTTCACGATCTTGAGGTGCCCCTTGCCGCCGCCTTTCGAGCCGTCGTCGTCGGAGCTCGGGGAGCGACCTTCTTCCGGCTCGCTCGACTCCGCGCGGGGCGCGTCGCTCGGCGGCGCTTGCCCCTCCTCCACGGGCTCGGCCGGAGCCGTCGCCGCGGGCCCTACCGCGGGCTCGACCGGGAATGCCATGCCCTGCCCGTTCTCGCGCGCATAGATCGCGAGCACGTTCGCAACCTGCACCTCGATCTTGTGCGCCTTGCCCGAAAACCTCGCGCTGAACTCGATCCACTCATTGCCCATCTGCAACTGGCTCGTCGCCTCGAAGCTGATGTTGAGCACGATCTCGTCGTTGTGCACGAACTGGCGCGGCACGCGCGTCTGGTTATCGACCCGCACGGCGATGTGCGGCGTATACCCGTTATCCGTGCACCACTCGTAGAGCGCGCGCAGCAGATAAGGCTTAGTCGGAATCTCTTGCATCAACAATCCTCGTTCGGAAACAGCACCGCGCTACTCAATCAGCCCGAAGCGAAAGCGAAAGCGAAACGACCGCTATCGAACCGCCAAGCCGCACGGCAGCTGCCCCCAAAACCACTTTGCGCGCAGCGCTCAGCGGCGCATCACCTTCTCGGAAGGCGTCAGCGCTTCGATGTAGGCCGGGCGGCTGAAAATGCGCTCGGCATACTTCATGAGCGGCGCCGCGTTCTTCGACAACTCGATGCCATAGTGATCGAGACGCCACAAGAGCGGCGCGATCGCCACGTCGAGCATCGAGAACTCCTCGCCCAGCATGTACTTGTTCTTGAGGAAGATCGGTGCCAACTGCGTGAGCCGATCGCGGATCGCGAGACGCGCCTTCTCGTGGCTCTTTTCGGCCGCCTTGCCCTTCTCGTTCTCGAGCGTGCCGACGTGCACGAACAGTTCCTTCTCGAAGTTGAGCAGGAAGAGCCGCGCACGCGCGCGCTGCACCGGATCGGCCGGCATCAGTTGCGGATGCGGGAAGCGCTCGTCGATGTACTCGTTGATGATGTTCGATTCGTAAAGGATCAGGTCGCGCTCGACGAGAATCGGCACCTGCCCGTACGGATTCATCACCGCAATGTCTTCCGGCTTGTTGAAGAGGTCGACGTCGCGAATCTCGAAGTCCATGCCCTTTTCGAACAGAACCAGTCGGCAACGCTGGGAAAACGGGCAAGTAGTGCCGGAATACAAAACCATCATGTCTAAAGTTTCCTCAAAAAACTGAAGGGCCAGCGCGCCGAAAAGCCGCCGAAGCGTGCTCTTCCGTGCGCCGGCCCCACACCGGTATCACGGCGTGAATTACTTGACGTCCTTCCAGTACGCCGCGTTCAGCCGCCAGGCGAAAAACGTCAGGACGCCCAGGAACAGCAGCACCCACACGCCAAGCTGCTTGCGCACGTGCTGCGTCGGCTCCGACATCCAGGTCAGGTAGGCGACGAGGTCGGCCACGGCAGAATCATAATCTACCCGGGACATCGTCCCCGGTTTCACCTGCTCGAAGCTGACGAACCGATGCGACTTCTCCCCCGTCTCGGCATCCGTCACGTCCTCGTACTTCGCCGTCCGCTCGCCCTGCAACTGCCATAAAACGTTAGGCATTCCAACGTTCGGGAACACCATGTTGTTCCACCCCGTGGGCCGCGTATCGTCGAGATAGAAGCTGCGCAGGTACGTGTAGAGCCAATCGCTGCCGCGCGCTCGCGCCTCCACCGACAAATCGGGCGGCGTCACGCCGAACCACGTTTTCGCGTCGGTCGGCCGCATCGCCACGCTCATCGTGTTGCCGACCTTATCGGTCGTGAACAGCAGATTCTGCTCGATCTCCTTCTGCGAAATGCCGAGCTGCGTAAGCGAACTGTAACGTACAAGGTTCGCACTGTGGCAGTTCAGGCAATAGTTTACAAACAATTGTGCACCATGCTGCAAAGAGACAAGGTTCGCCGTGTTGTCGGGCGCACGATCGAGCCGGAATCCTTCCTCCTGAGCCGATGCCGGAACCGCCGCGACGCCGGCCGCGAGCCCCGCGGCCACCGCGCCGATTCGCGCAAGCTTCGAAAGCCATGTATTCATATCGTTGTTCCTCGCTCCCGATTCAATGAGGCTTGTACCGAACGCGCTCCGGCGGCGTCTTGAACTTGCCGCGCGGTGTCCAGAACGGCATGCCGAGGAAAAACGCGAAGTAGATAAGCGCGCAAACCTGAGCAATGACGGTCGCAACCGGCGATGGTGGCCGCGTCCCCAGAAATGCGAGGATCAGGAACGCCAGCACGAAGATGCCGTAGAACACCTTATGAAAGAACGGCCGGTAGCGGATCGACTTGACCGGGCTATGGTCGAGCCACGGGAGGAAGCAGAGCGAGAGCACGGCCGAGCCCATCACCACCACGCCCCAGAACTTGGACTCCGTCAACAGCATCGCGACGATGACGAGCGCGGACAGCACCGGCAAACCGATGCGCCACTTGCCGCGCGCGCGCACGAGCGCGAGTAGGCCGAGCAGCGCCACGACGATCATCAGGACGATCTTGAAGGGGTCCGTCGTCGCGCGCAGCATGGCGTAGAACGCCGTGAAGTACCAGACGGGCGCGATCTCGGACGGTGTTTGCAACGGATTGGCCGGAATGAAGTTGTTCTGCTCGAGGAAATATCCGCCCATCTCCGGCGAGAAGAAAATGATGGCCGCGAACACGATCAGGAACACGCAAACGCCGAAGAAGTCGTGCACGCTGTAGTAGGGATGGAACGGAATCCCGTCGAGCGGGCGGCCGTCCGGCCCTTTCTTCGCCTTGATCTCGATGCCGTCCGGATTGTTCGAGCCCACTTCGTGCAGCGCAATCAGATGCACGAAGACGAGACCGACCAGCACGAGAGGAATCGCAATCACGTGCAAGGCGAAGAAGCGGTTCAGCGTCACGTCCGATACGACGTAATCGCCGCGAATCCAGAGCGACAGATCGGGGCCGATGAACGGGATCGCCGAAAAGAGGTTCACGATCACCTGCGCGCCCCAGTACGACATCTGCCCCCACGGGAGCAGGTAACCGAAGAACGCCTCGGCCATGAGACAGAGGAAAATCGCGCAGCCGAAGAGCCATACGAGCTCGCGCGGCTTGCGATACGACCCATACATCAGGCCGCGGAACATGTGCAAGTAGACGACGACGAAGAACATCGACGCGCCCGTCGAATGCATGTAGCGGATCAGCCAGCCCCACGGCACCTCGCGCATGATGTATTCGACCGACGCGAATGCGAGCGTCGAATCGGGCTTGTAGTTCATCGTCAGGAAAATGCCCGTGACGATCTGGTTCACGAGCACGAGCAGCGCAAGGGAGCCGAAGAAGTACCAAAAGTTGAAGTTCTTCGGTGCGTAGTACTCGGAAACGTGTGCCTTCCAAGTCGCCGTCATCGGAAAGCGTCGGTCGATCCAGCCGGTGAGGCCCGTCGTCTCGACTGCTTTCTCTGCCTTCTCAGTCGTAGCCATTACGCTTCTCCTTTCTCGTCCTTGCCGACCACGAGCGTGGTTGCGGACGTGAACTGGTAGGGCGGAACATCGAGGTTTTGCGGCGCGGGCTTGTTCTTGAAGACACGGCCAGCAAGATCGTAGGTCGAGCCGTGGCACGGGCACAGGAATCCGCCGGGCCAGTCGCTCGGCAAATTCGGCTGCGGGCCGGGCGTAAAGCGCTGCGTCGGAGTGCAGCCGAGATGGGTACAGACGGCAACGGCAACAAAAATGTTCTTGTGATCGGCGCGCGACCGGTATTCGTTGTTGCAATACTCGGGCAGCGGCATCGAGAACGGGTTCTTGCTCTGAGGATCGGCCAGCTCTGGATCGGCCTTCTTGACGTCGGCCAGCATCTCGTCGGTGCGATTGATGATCCAGACAGGCTTGCCGCGCCACGAGACCGTTTTCATCTCCCCGGGCTTCAGATCGCTGATGTCGACCTCGACCGGCGCGCCGCCGGCCTTGGCTTTCTCGGATGGTGCTAAAGAGCTCGCAAACGGTATGACAGCGGCCACGCCTCCAAAGCCGCCTGCTACGGACGTCGCAATCAGCCAGGTACGGCGGCTGCCGTCGACGCGTTCCTCTTCTTTGTCTCGCATCACACGCCCCACTTCTGAGTTGGATTTTCCGTCACGCTTTTCCACCGCCGCTAGTTTGCGGGAATGGAGTCGTCATTTACAAGACCCGACCGACAAAAACCATGCGAAGCGATTGATCCGTAAGGGTTTCCCCCCAGCGCGCGGCTGTTTGCCGCACCCCATTTTCTTTATTCTTTAAACACTTTGCACAATAGATCGTATTGCGGCGCAACCAAATAGCGATCTCAAACGGGATTATCGATATCGATGAAGAGATGCTCGAGATCGAAACGCTCGGACAGATGGGCTCCGACCGCCTGCACGCCGTAGCGCTCGGTCGCGTGGTGCCCCGCCGCAAGAAAGGCTACGCCGCTCTCGGCCGAGATGTGAGTGGTCGGCTCGGACACCTCGCCGGTCAGGAAAACATCGGCGCCCGCGTCGATCGCCGCCTCGAAGTAGCTTTGCGCGGCGCCCGTGCACCAGGCGACGCGCCGCAGTTCGCTGTCCGGATCGCCGAGCGCGAGCGGCGTGCGGCCAAGCGTCTGTTCGACCTGCGCGACGAAGTGCGCCAGCGTGATCGGCATCGGCAGCGTCGCCATCCAGCCGAGATCGTCGGGGCCGAAGTGCGACTCGCCGATGAGACCCATGCGCGCGCCGAGCTGCGCGTTGTTGCCGAGCTCGGGATGGGCGTCGAGCGGCAAATGAAAGGCGAAAAGATTGATGTCGTTGGCGAGAAGGAGCTTCAGGCGCCGGTATTTGCGGCCCGTAACTTGCGGCGTTTCGTTGTGCCAGAAATAACCGTGATGCACAAGGACGGCGTCCGCCCCCCATTCGAGCGCCGCTTCCAGAAAGGCCAGCGAAGCGGTGACGCCGGTGGCGATCTTGTCGACGCGTCGACGTCCCTCCACCTGAAGCCCATTAGGGCTGTAATCCTTGAACCGGCCCGTATCGAGCAACCCATTCAAGTACAATTCAAGTTCTATGCGATCCATATAAACCTCGATTCTTCAAATGCTTAGACGGTTTTGGCTGTTTTTTGCCCAAGCGGTGACGGTGCTGCTCGCGCTCATGTTCATCGTGGTGACGCTCAAGCCGCAATGGCTGCAGCGGCAGGGGCAATTCGGCAAGCAGCTCGCCTCGCCGATCGTCGCGCTGCGGGAAGTCGCGCCGGGAACGGGCTCGAGCTCGGCCGTGACCTCGTATGCCGACGCCGCCCAAAAAGCGATGCCGGCCGTCGTCAACGTTTTCTCCGGCAAGGGTGGATCGTTGCCGCCGAATCCGCAAGCGAACGACCCGCTGTTCCGGTACTTCTTCGGCAATCCGAAAGGCGGCAAGGAGCCGCAGGACGAGCCGGCGACGAACCTCGGCTCGGGCGTCATCGTCAGCTCGGAAGGCTACATTCTAACGAACCAACATGTCGTCGACGGGGCAGACGAGATTGAAGTCGCGCTGGCCGACGGCCGCAGAACGAATGCGAAAGTAGTCGGCGTCGATCCCGAGACCGATCTCGCCGTGCTCAAGATCAACATGTCGAACCTGCCGACGATGACGCTCGGCAGGATGGACGAGGCCCGCGTGGGCGACGTCGTGCTCGCGATCGGCAACCCGTTCGGGGTCGGCCAAACCGTCACGATGGGCATCATCAGTGCGCTCGGGCGCAATCACCTCGGCATCAATACGTTCGAGAACTTCATTCAGACCGATGCGCCGATCAACCCGGGGAACTCGGGCGGCGCGCTGATCGATGCGCACGGCAATCTGCTCGGCATCAATACGGCGATCTACTCGCGCTCGGGCGGCTCGCTCGGGATCGGCTTCGCGATCCCGGTCTCGACGGCCAAGAGCGTGCTCGAAAGCATTATCACGACGGGCGCCGTCACGCGCGGCTGGATCGGCGTCGAGCCGCAGGACGTGACACCGGCCATCGCCGAGTCGTTCGGACTCGAGCAAAAGGGCACGATCGTGGCCGGCGTGCTTCAGGGCGGGCCCGCCGACAAGGCCGGCATCAAACCCGGTGACGTGCTGCTCAACGTGAACGGCCAGGACATCACGGATACCACGCGCCTTCTCAACGTGATCGCGCAGATCAAGCCCGGCACCGACGCCAAGATCCGCCTGAAGCGGAAGAACAAGGAAATGGAAGTCAAGGTGACGATCGGCAAGCGCCCGCCCCCGCCGAAGCAGGCCAGCGACGAGAATTCGCAGCCTGACGAATGAGCCGCGGGCGCAAGCCGAGCTCCGCGCGGACGGCGCTCGATCAGCTCGCGGCGTGCTCTTTATCGGCGAGCGCGCGGTCCTTGCCGACCAGGAACCGCGCCGCGATGATGCCGGCCTCGTAGAGGACGATCAGCGGCACGGCCAAAATCAACTGCGAAAAGACGTCGGGCGGCGTCACGACGGCCGCGACGATGAACGCCCCCACTACGACGTAGGGCCGGATTTCCTTCAGCTTCTTGATCGTCAGCACGCCCATCCGCACGAGCAAGACGACGACGATCGGCACTTCGAACGTCACCCCGAACGCAATGAACATCGTCAGCACGAAACTCAGGTAGTTGTTGATGTCCGTCGTCATCTCCGCGCCGAGCGGCGCGTTGTAGTGCGCCATGACGCGAAAGATCGTCGGGAATACGACGAAATAGGCAAACGCCATCCCGCAGAGGAACAGCACATAGCTGCTGCCGACGAGCGGCGTGACGAGCCGCTTCTCGTGCTGATAAAGGCCCGGCGCGACGAACGCCCAGATCTGGTAAAGGACGAACGGCAAAGCGATCACGAGCGCCACGACCATCGTGACCTTCATCGGCACGAAGAATGAGCCCGTCACGTCGGTCACGATCATCTTCCCGCCGGCGGGCAGATTCTCCATCAGCGGCCGCGCAAGCAAGCGGAAAATGTCGGGCGCCCAATAGACGAGCGCGACGAAGACGAGGATGACAGAAATCCCCGCCCGAATGATCCGGTCGCGCAGCTCGACGAGATGCGAGATGAAGGTTTCCTCGGCCCCCCCGTCGTTGGGGTCGTTGGGGCTGTTGGGCTTGTTGGGGTCGCTCACACCGGCCCTCGTTGGAATATCGTCACTTGCGGCATCGAAAGTGGAAAGACGGGAAAGGCGGCTCGCACGCGCGCGCTGAATCAGAGAAAGCGCTTCGGCGTACGCAAGCTCGCCGGCGTATGGCGCGCCACGCGCGCGGCGCCTGACTGTACGTGTATGCGGCGCCCCGTCGCGCGTTTATACCAGACGGGCGTGGCAAGCCGCTTCGCCCGCCAATTGCGCCGCTTCTCTGCGCCGGGCGCACCGCCGCCGTTGCCGGGCATGCCGAATGGCGGCGGGTCGGCGGCGCCCGGCGTACCGGCGTCTTCGATGGCAGCGGACGCCCCGCTGGCGATGCTCGGCGTCACCGAGGTGCCCGCCCGCCAAGCGTCGGTCAATTCGGTTTCCTCGCGGCGCACGGTGTCGTGGATCTTGTTTTCGACGTTGCGCGCCGCCGATTCGAAATCGGTCTTCATGCGGCGCAGCTCGTCGAGTTCAATTTCACGCGTGACTTCCGCCTTCACGTCGTTGATATAGCGCTGCGCGCGGCCGAAGAGCGCGCCCGCCGTGCGCGCGACGCGCGGCAGCCGCTCGGGGCCGAGCACGACCAGCGCCACCACGCCGATCAAGGCCATTTTGGTCAGACCGAGGTCGAGCATCGGCTTCGTTCTTCCGTCGTCAGGTCATCGGACGCCCACGCGAGCGGCCCGGATCAGCGATAGTCGCTCGAGCGAACCTTTTCCTTCGCCTCGACGTCCACGGCGCCGTTCGGCAGTTCGCGCCGCTCGCTCGTCGATGCGGGGGAAGCGGGCGTCTCGCCTTCCTTCATCCCTTCCTTGAATCCCTTCACGGCGCTGCCCAGATCGCTGCCGATATTGCGCAGCTTCTTCGTCCCGAAGACGAGCGCCACGATCAAAAGCACGATTAGCCAGTGCCAAATGCTCAACGAACCCATGTGAATCTCCTGAAACCTTGGTAGAGCGACGCGCTTAACCCATCCGCTGCCACGGGCGCGGCCCGGCAAGCAGATGCGCGTGCAGATGGTAGACTTCCTGTCCCCCGCCTGGCCCCGTATTGATCACCGTGCGAAAACCCGTCTCGCCGCCGGTATAGGCGCAGCCGAGTTTATCGGCGAGGCGCGCCACCAGAACCATCATTCTACCAAGCAGCGGGGCATCGCTTTCATCGCAATTTGAGAGCGTATCGATGTGCCGGCGCGGAATCACGAGAATATGCGTGGCCGCGGCCGGGCGGATGTCCTTGAAAGCGAGAAATTCGTCGTCCTCGTGTACTTTCGTGCTCGGAACTTCGCCGGCGGCGATCTTGCAAAAGAGGCAGTTTTCGTGGCTCATGGTCTTCCCGGTGAATGGGGCGCGGCGGCTTCGATCAGAACCACGCGCGCGGCTCGAGCGGCTTGTTGTCGTACAGATACAGCCAGCCCTTGACGATACGGTACAGCATCCAGATGGAAACGGCTCCAAGGATGACAAAGCCGACGACGACGAAGACGAGGGCCCAGCCGATCACGTAGCCGATCAGCCCGAGCCAGAACGTCCGGATCTGCCATTCGAAGTGCGCCGCATACGGCGTCCCGGCCGCGTCTGGCCGCTTCACGTAGTCGATGATGATCGCGACGAGCCCGGAGATGCCGCCCGTGAACCAATGCACCGCATAGAGCCCATAAAGCACGTGCGTCAGCGTGCGAATGCGGTCCGCATCGGTCGTGCCGCCGTACGAAACAGGTGAACGTCCGCCTGGATCTTCCATCTTCGCGCCCCTCCTTCCGAAACCGCTCGATCGATGATCGATCGAAGCTCGCTCGTGCCGATGTTGGCCGGTTGTTGCCTTCTAAATCTTATCCGCCGTTCTCTTCCCGTTCACGGCGCTTTCTCAACGCCTTCTCTTCGATGCCCGACATCCCCTCGCGGCGCTCGAGCTCGGCGATGACATCGGCCGGGCTCAGCTCGAAATGCGAGAGCATGACGAGGCAGTGGAACCAGAGATCGGCCACCTCGCCGACGAGCGCGGCCGGCGCGCCGCCCTGGCGCACATCCTTCGCGGCCAGCACGACCTCGGTCGCTTCCTCGCCGATCTTCTTCAGCACCGCATCGTCACCCTTGTGAAACAGGCGGGCCACGTACGAACTCTCGGGATCGCCGCCCTTGCGGCTATCGATCACGGCCGCAAGCCGCAACAGCGTATCTTCGGTCGATTGCATCAGTGATGTCGCTTCATTGAATCAGTGAATTGAAACCATGTCGATCGATGAGGCGGGCAAATCGGCCGGCTCCGTCGACACGATCTCGGCTGCGCCCGCAGCCGAGCTTATCGGTAAATATGCTCGGGATCCTTGAGCACGGGATCGACGGCCACCCAGTCGCCCTCGTCGGCCGTGCCCTCGAATTTCTGAAAGAAGCAGGAATGGCGGCCCGTGTGGCAGGCGATCCCCGATACCTGCTCGACTTTGAGCAGCACGACGTCCTCGTCGCAGTCGAGCCGCACTTCGCGCACATGCTGCACATGGCCCGACTCTTCACCCTTGAACCAGAGGCGCTGGCGCGAGCGCGAAAAATAAACGGCGCGGCCCGTCTCGATCGTCTTTGCGAGCGCCTCACGGTTCATCCACGCGAACATCAGCACGTCGTTCGTCGAAGCTTCCTGCGCGATCACCGGAACGAGGCCGTTCGCGTCCCATTGAACCTTGTCGAGCCACGACTTGTCGGGCGCAATCATCTGAGCCTCCGGGCAGCAGCGAATGGAATGAGCGTGAGCAATCGTTCCATCTCACTGTCTCACGGGAATACCTTGTTCGGCCATGAAGCGCTTGGCCTCGCCCACCGTATGCTCGCCGTAGTGGAAGATGCTCGCGGCCAGCACGGCGTCCGCGTGGCCCTCGACGATGCCGTCAGCCAGGTCCTTCAGCGAGCCGACGCCGCCCGAAGCGATGACGGGCACCGGGACCGCGTCCGATACGGCGCGCGTCAGCGCAAGATCGAAGCCGCTCTTCGTCCCGTCGCGGTCCATGCTCGTCAAAAGGATTTCGCCGGCACCGTAGTCGGCCATTTGCTTCGCCCACTGCACGGCATCGAGCCCGGTCGGCTTGCGCCCGCCATGCGTGAAGACCTCCCAACGCGGCGTCTCGCCTTCCGCCGAGACGCGTTTGGCGTCGATCGCGACGACGATGCACTGCGAGCCGTACTTACCGGCCGCATCGCGCACCAATTGCGGATTGGCGACAGCCGACGAGTTCATGCTGATCTTGTCCGCGCCGGCGTTGAGCAGCCGCCGCACGTCTTCGACGGCGCGCACGCCGCCGCCGACCGTCAGCGGAATGAAGACCTGCGAAGCGACGGCCTCGATGATCGGCAGGATCAGATCGCGGCCGTCCGACGTGGCCGTAATGTCGAGAAACGTGAGCTCGTCGGCGCCTTGCTCGTCGTAACGATGCGCGATCTCGACCGGATCACCGGCGTCGCGCAGCTCGACGAAGTTCACGCCTTTGACGACTCGCCCGGCGGTCACGTCGAGACAGGGAATGATGCGTTTAGCTAGTGCCATATTGGTGCAAGTGCCGCTGAAAGCCCGCCCGGCCAAAGGCGGACGCCATCGTGAATGTTCATGACCGGACCGGGTGGCCAGACCTCCTGGCGGGTAGCCGCCGGCCGCGGTGGCGCGCGCGAAGCGCCGTTCGGTCAAGCGTCGTCCGATTCCCGCAAGGTATCGGCGCGCGTTTGCGCCTGGGCGAAATCGAGATCGCCCGAATAGATCGCGCGCCCGCAGATGACGCCCTCGATGCCTTCGTCCTGGACCTCGCACAGTGCGTCGATATCGGCGATGCTCGAAAGCCCGCCGCTCGCGATCACCGGGATCTTGACCGCGCGCGCGAGCCGCACCGTCGCGTCGATATTGATGCCCTGCAGCATTCCATCGCGGCCGATGTCGGTATAGATGATCGACTCGCAACCGTAATCCTCGAACTTGCGCGCGAGATCGACGACTTCGTGGCCCGTGAGCTTGCTCCAGCCGTCCGTCGCCACTTTCCCGTCCTTCGCGTCGAGCCCGACGATGATATGCCCGCCGAAAGCCGTGCAGGCATCCTGCAGGAAGCCGGGATTCTTAACGGCGGCCGTGCCGATGATCACGTACGAAAGGCCGTCGTCGAGATAACGCTCGATCGTCTCGAGATCCCGGATGCCGCCGCCCAGTTGAACGGGGATTTCGTTGCCGACTTCCTCGATGATCGCGCGAATCGCCTCCTCGTTCTTCGGCTTGCCCGCGAACGCGCCGTTCAAATCGACGAGATGCAGCCGCCGAGCGCCGCGCTCCACCCAGTGCCGGGCCATCGCCGCGGGATCCTCGGAGAATATCGTCGCTTGGTCCATATCGCCTTGTTTCAGGCGCACACACTGACCGTCCTTGAGGTCGATGGCGGGAATCAGCAGCATAGCAATCGCGTGAAGTCTGGGATGAGTTGGAGATCGGCGGCCCGGGCCGCGAACCGTTTCGCTAGTTTAGTACAGTCTCGAAGCGCTTCGGCCGGCGTGCCGGCGCAAAATCTGGCAAGCAAATTCACGAATTCATGGATTCCAATGCACGAAATTGCGGTAGACACGCAAGCCCGTGTCCGCGCTTTTTTCGGGGTGAAACTGAGTGGCGAACAAATTGTCGCGCGCCACGGCCGACGTAAATGGATTGCCGTAGTCCGTTTCCCCCACGCTATGCGCGCGATTGTCGGGGACGACGTAGTAACTGTGCACGAAATAAAAAAAACTTCCGTCGGGCACGCCGTCCCAGAGCGGGTGCGAGTGCACCTGACGCACGCGGTTCCAGCCCATTTGCGGCACCTTGAAGCGCGAGCCGTCGTCCTGCAGTTGGCCTTCGAGCGCGAACCGCACGACTTTGCCATGAATGAGGCCGAGCCCGTTCGTATCGCCTTCCTCGCTCCAGTCGAGCAGCATCTGCTCGCCGACGCATACGCCCATCAGCGGCTTTGTGCGCGACGCCTCGAGCACCGCCTCCTGGAGCCCCGACTCGCGCAGCGAGCGCATGCAGTCGGGCATCGCGCCCTGCCCGGGCAGGACGACGCGCTCGGCGGCGCGTATGTCCTCGGGGCGATCGACGATGGCCACGTCGGCTTCGGGCGCCGCCTTTTTCAGCGCCTGCTGCACGGAGCGCAGGTTGCCCATCCCATAGTCCACAATTGCAATTTTCTTCATCGCGATCTTTATCGCACCAAAATAGCCGCGTCGACGGCTACCGTAGATTAGGCAACAACGCCTTCAACCCGTCGACGATGAACTCCACCGCGAGCGCCGACAACATCAAACCCATCAACCGCGTACCGATATTGATACCCGTTTGTCCGACCCAGCGCGCAATCGGCTCGGCGAGCCGCAGCGACAGGAAGCAAATCACCGCCAGCACGGCGCCGATCAAGACGAGCCCGATCCGGTCGTACCAGTGGTGCGCGCCCGCCGCGTAGACGATCACCGTGCTGATCGAGCCTGGCCCCGTGAGCAGCGGGATCGCGAGCGGCACGACCGCGATGCTGTTCTTCGATTCAGCCTCGTCGCGCTCTTCGGCCGTGGCGCGCGTATTGCCGATTTGCGCATTGAGCATGTTGACGGCCATCAGCAGCATGATGATGCCGCCACCCACCTCGAGCGAGCCGACCGAGATGCCGAAGAAGCTGATGATCTGCTGGCCGAGCACCGTCGTGATCGCGATGACGCAAAACACGGAGATCGAGGCGATCCGGATCGTGCGTCGCCGCTCGCCCTCGGACTGCTCCGAAGTGAGACTCAAGAAAAACGGCACCGCGCCGACCGGGTTGATCAGCGCGAGCAACGAAATGAATGATTTCAGAAAATCCATCTCAAGCCGGTCGGCGCGTCCTGCGCGCCGGTCGCTCGTTCCTTGGGTTTGCCGCCCTATCCCAGTCGCTATAGGCTGCCTTTCGTCGACGGGACCTGCCCCGCCGCGCGTTCGTCAAGCTCCGCGGCCATGCGCAGCGCGCGGCCGAAAGCCTTGAAGACCGTTTCCATCTGATGGTGAGCGTTGAGCCCGCGCAGATTGTCGATATGCAGCGTGACGCCCGCGTGATTCACGAAGCCGCGGAAAAACTCGATCGACAGGTCCACGTCGAACGTGCCGATCCGCGCGCGCGTGAACGGCACATGGAATTCGAGGCCCGGACGGCCCGAGAAATCGATGACGACACGCGAGAGCGCCTCGTCGAGCGGCACGTAGGCATGACCGTACCGGCGAATCCCTTTCTTGTCGCCGATGGCCTTGGCCACGGCTTGGCCGAGCGTGATGCCGGTGTCTTCGACGGTATGGTGATCGTCGATATGGAGGTCCCCATGCGCCTCGATCTCGAGGTCGATGAGCCCGTGCCGCGCAATCTGATCGAGCATGTGGTCGAGAAACGGCACGCCCGTCGCGAGCTTTTGCTTGCCGGTGCCGTCCAGATTGATCTTCACACGGATCTGCGTTTCGCTGGTATTGCGAACGACTTCCGCCACACGCATGGAAAACCTCGAATCAAGCGGGAAATAAGTTGCTTCGAAAAACAAGAATGAGGTGCGGCAGTCCGGCGCGGGCGCCTCGCTTGGGCGCCCTGCCTCAGGCCCGCTTTTCAGTCTTTACTTCAAAACCAGTTTGAGCGCCGCGAGCATTTGTGCGTTTTCGTCCGGTGTGCCGACCGTCAAGCGCAGGCAATTCGCAAGCAATGGGTGGATTTTACTCACGTTTTTGACCAAAATCCGCGCCGCGAGAAGGGTTTCGAACACGGCGTCCGCGTCGGGCACGCGCACGAGCAGAAAATTGCCCGCGCTCGGAAAGACGGTGGTGCCCTGCAATGCCGCCACGGCATCGGCAAGGCGGGTCCGTTCGGCCCGCAGATCGGCGGCCTGAACCTCGAGCACATCGTCGATGTGATCGAGCATGAACTCGGCGGCGGCCTGCGTTAGAACGTTGACGTTGTAGGGCGGCCGAACCTTGTCGAGCTCGTCGAGCCAGACGGGCGAGCCCGCGAGGTAGCCGAGCCGGATGCCGGCCAGACCGAGCTTCGACACCGTTCGCATGACGACGACATTGCCGAATTCGAGCACGCGCGGCAGCCAGCTCTTTTGCGCGAACGGCTGATAGGCCTCGTCGATGACGACGAGGCTTTGCCCCGCCGCCGCGATGATGCGCTCGACGTCCTCTTCGGGATAGAGCGTGCCCGTCGGATTGTTCGGGTACGCCAGATAGACGACGGCCGGCCGATGCTCGGCGATCGCGGCCAGCATCGCCTCGGTATCGAGCGTGAGATCGGCTCGGTGCGGCACGCCGACGAACTCGATCTGCGCGAACTTCGCCGACATCTGATACATCACGAAGGCCGGCACCGGCGCGAGCAGCTTCGCGCCGGGCTTGGCGCAAGCGACGGCGATCATGCTGATGATCTCGTCGGAGCCGTTGCCGAGCAGCACGGCGCAGCCGGCCGGCACGCCCATCACGCGCTTGAGCTTATCGATCAGCGCGGCGGGCCGCGGCGCCGGATAGCGGTTCAGCGCCACGCCGGCCAGGTGCTCGCCGAGCTGCCGCGCGAGCGCGTCGGGCAGCTCGTAGGGGTTCTCCATCGCATCGAGCTTCACGAAACCCGTCGCATCGGGAACCGGGTAGCTCGTCATCGCCAGCACGTCGCCGCGGATAACGTCTTTAGGTGTCGTCATAATCGTTCAGCCGGTTGTCCGGCCCGTGTCCTTCCTGGCCATTGGGTCTTTCGCTTCACCCGGTTTGCTTCATGCGGTATTCGGCACTCTTCGCATGTGCCGGCAACCCTTCACCATAAGCAAGCTCGGCCGCGATCTCGCCGAGCGTCTGCGCGCCCTCGGCACTGACTTCGATCACACTCGAGCGCTTGAAGAAATCGTAGACGCCGAGCGGCGACGAAAAGCGCGCCGTGCGCGACGTCGGCAGTACGTGGTTCGGCCCGGCGCAGTAGTCGCCGAGGCTTTCGCTCGTGAAGCGGCCGACGAAGATCGCGCCCGCATGGCGAATCTCGTTCGCCCACTGCTGCGGGTCGAGCGCCGAAATCTCGAGATGCTCGGGGGCGATCCGGTTCGCGATCGCGCAGGCCTCGGCCATGTCCCGCACCTTCACGAGCGCGCCGCGATCTTCCAGCGAGCGCTGGATCACGTCGCGGCGCGGCATCGTCGGCAGGAGCTCCGCCATCGCTTCCTCGACGCGCGCGATGAACGCGTCGTCGGGCGCGAGCAGAATCGATTGAGCAAGCTCGTCGTGCTCGGCCTGCGAGAAGAGATCCATCGCGACCCAGCGCGGATCGGTCGTGCCGTCGCACAGAACCAGAATCTCCGAAGGCCCGGCGATCATGTCGATGCCGACCGTGCCGAACACGCGGCGCTTCGCCGATGCCACATAGGCATTACCGGGGCCGCAGATCTTGTCGACCGCGGGCACCGTCTCGGTGCCGTACGCGAGCGCGCCGATCGCTTGCGCGCCGCCGATCGTGAAGACGCGATCGACGCCGCCGATGAGCGCCGCCGCCAGCACGAGCGGGTTCTTCACGCCGTCGGGCGTCGGCACGACCATGACGATCTCGCGCACGCCGGCCACGCGCGCCGGCAAGGCATTCATCAGCACCGACGAGGGGTACGCGGCCTTGCCGCCGGGCACGTAGATTCCCGCGCGATCGAGCGGCGTCACCTTCTGGCCGAGCACCGTGCCGTCGGCCTCCGTGTACTGCCAGCTATGGCTGCCGCATTCGATCTTCTGCTTCTCATGGTAGCCGCGCACGCGCGCGGCCGCCGCTTCGAGCGCCGCGCGCTGCTTCGGCTGGAGGCTTTCGAGCGCCGCCTCGAGCTCCGTGATCGGCAGCTCGAGCGCGGCGACGCTCGACGCGTCGAGCCGGTCGAAGCGGTTCGTGTACTCGAGCACCGCCGCGTCGCCGCGCCGCTTCACGTCGGCAAGAATCTGCGCGACGGAGCGCTCGATCGCCTCGTCCTCGCTCGCCTCGAAGGCGAGCACCGCCGCGAGCGCCGCATCGAAGCCGGCGGCGCTCGAATCGAGTTTGCGAATCTTCAGAGACATGCTGGTATCCGTTTCGGTAAAAGCGCGCCGATCTCGTGACCGTTCGGCGCCGCCGTTTTACGCCTGGCCGCCGCCGCGCCGCGACGCGCTCTCGAACGCATCGAGAAACGGCTCGAGCGCCGAGCGCTTCAGCTTCAGCGCAGCCTGATTCACCACGAGGCGCGACGAGATCGGCATGATCTCCTCGACCTCGACAAGATTGTTCGCGCGCAACGTCCCGCCGGTGCTGACGAGGTCGACGATCGCATCGGCCAGCCCGACGAGCGGCGCGAGTTCCATCGAGCCGTAGAGCTTGATCAGGTCGACGTGCACGCCCTTCGCCGCGAAATGCTCGCGCGCTGTCTGCACGTACTTCGTCGCAACGCGCAGGCGCGCGCCCTGGCGCACCGCATTCGCATAGTCGAAGCCGGCTTTGACCGCCACCGACATCCGGCAGCGCGCGATGTT
The DNA here is from genome assembly GCF_002934455.1 of Trinickia symbiotica. GTDB lineage: Bacteria > Pseudomonadota > Gammaproteobacteria > Burkholderiales > Burkholderiaceae > Trinickia > Trinickia symbiotica. Next base: position 82,746 of record NZ_PTIR01000013.1, read on the forward strand.
CAGATCGACCGGCTGATAAAGGCCGCTGCCGCCGTGCTCGATCAGCACGTCCTTGCCGGCCACGCCGAAATCGGCCGCGCCGTACTCGACGTAAGTCGGCACGTCGGTCGCGCGCACGATGATGACGCGCAAGTTCGGCGCGCTCGTGCCGAGAATCAGCTTGCGCGAGGTCTCGGGGTCTTCCGAGACCTGCACGCCGGCCGCGGCGAGCAGCGGCATCGTTTCCTCGAAAATGCGCCCCTTCGAGAGCGCGAGCGTCAACTGCGGGGCGCTCATGCGAAGCTCCCCACGCCCGCGGCATTTGCCGCGCTGCCGGTGAGGCGGCGCACGTGGGCGCCGATCTTCGTCAGCTTTTCCTCCATCCGGTCGTAACCGCGATCGAGGTGATAGATACGATCGACGAGCGTCTCGCCGTCCGCGACGAGCCCCGCGATGACGAGGCTCGCGGAGGCGCGCAGGTCCGTCGCCATGACGGTCGCGCCCGACAGCTTCGGCACGCCCGCGACGAGCGCCGTGTTGCCGTCGACGCTGATGTTCGCGCCGAGCCGGTTGAGCTCCTGCACGTGCATGAAGCGGTTCTCGAAAATAGTCTCGACGACTTGCGCCGCCCCCTCGGCAATCGCATTGAGCGCCATGAACTGCGCCTGCATGTCGGTCGGGAATGCCGGGTACTCGGACGTGCGCACCGACACGGCCGTCGGACGGCGGTGCATCCGCACGCGGATCCAGTCGTCGCCTTCCTCGATCGTCACGCCGGCTTCGCGCAGCTTCGCCGTCACGGCGTCGAGCGTCTCGGGGCGCACGTCGCGCAGCGTGACGTCGCCGCCGGCCGCCGCCACCGCGCAGAGGAACGTGCCCGCTTCGATGCGATCGGGAATGACGGCATGACGCGCGCCATGCAGCTTATCGACGCCCTCGACGACGAGCCGGTCGGTGCCGATGCCCTCGATCTTCGCGCCCATCGCGACGAGCAGACGCGCAAGGTCGCTGACCTCGGGTTCACGCGCCGCGTTTTCGAGGATCGTTTGCCCCTCGGCGAGCGCGGCGGCCATCATAAGATTCTCGGTGCCCGTGACCGTGATCATGTCCGTGACGATCCGCGCGCCCTTCAGGCGATTGGCGCGCGCCTCGATGTAGCCGTGCTCGATGCTGATCTCGGCGCCCATTGCCTGCAGGCCCTTGATGTGCTGATCGACGGGGCGCGCACCGATCGCGCAGCCGCCCGGCAGCGATACCTTCGCGACGCCGAAGCGCGCAACGAGCGGTCCGAGCACGAGGATCGATGCGCGCATCGTCTTCACGAGGTCATAGGACGCGACGGGATTGTCGACATGGGTCGCGTCGAGCGCGACCGCATCCCCCGCCGTCTCCGCGCGAACGCCCATCTGCGTCAGCAGCTTGAGCGTCGTGCGCACGTCTTTGAGATCCGGCACGTTCTCGAGATGGATCGGGTCGGCGGCGAGCAGGCTCGCGCAAAGAATCGGCAGCGCCGCGTTTTTCGCGCCCGATATGCCGACCTCGCCGGAAAGTGTCCGGCCGCCTTCGATCGCAAGCTTGTCCATGCTCATTTGTCCCTGGTTGGCTTCGCCCTCGGCCCTGCTCGCCGCCGCGGCGCTGCCGGCGCCGCTCGTTTCGTCTTGTGTAATGCGCACTACGGTTCCTGAATTATGCGTTTTGCCATTCGGCCGGCGTGAGCGTCTTCATGCTCAGCGCGTGGATTTCCGCCCGCATGCGATCGCCGAGCGCCGCATAGACGAGCTGATGACGTTGAATCGGGCGTTTGCCCTCGAACGCCTCTGAGACGATCGTCGCAAAGAAGTGCTGGCCGTCGCCCTCGACTTCGATATGGGTGCACGGCAGCCCCGCCGTGATGTATTGCTTGACTACCTCGGGAGTCGGCAACATGGTTCAAGCTCCTTGCTTGGTTCGGGTTCCGCGCGCCAGTATGCGTGCCCACGGGGACTTCCTTCGGGGCGTGGGTGTCCGTTTCATTGTCAGTGGCGCAGCTTGTAGCCCGATGCGATCAGACGCATCGCGAGCGCAGCGATCAGGACGAAAAACGCGGCGACGACCGCGAGGCTCGCCAGCGGATCGACGTCGGACACGCCGAAAAAGCCGTAGCGAAAGCCGTCGATCATGTAAAAGAACGGGTTCAGGCGCGACACCTGGCGCCAGATGTCCGGCAGCGTGTGGGTCGAGTAGAACACGCCCGAAAGAAACGTGAGCGGCATGATCAGGAAGTTCTGAAACGCCGCCAATTGATCGAACTTCTCGGCCCAGATGCCGGCGATGAGGCCGAGCGTGCCGAGCAGCGCCGAGCCGAGCGCGGCGAATCCGATGATGAAGAGCGGCGCGGCGAACGTCATCGGCACGAACCAGATGGTGACGATGAAAACGCCGAAGCCGACCGCGAGTCCGCGTACGACTGACGCGAGCACATAGGCGCTGAACAGCTCCCAATGCGTGAGCGGCGGCAGCAGCACGAAAACGAGATTGCCCGTGATCTTCGACTGGATCAGCGACGACGAGCTGTTCGCGAACGCGTTTTGCAGCACGCTCATCATGATGAGGCCGGGGATCAGGAAGCTCGTGTACCCGACGCCGGGGTAGACCTCGACATGGCCGCGCAACGCATGGCCGAATATGGCCAGATAAAGCAGCGCCGTGACGACAGGCGCGAGCACCGTCTGAAAAGAAACCTTCCAGAAGCGCAGCGTCTCCTTGTAGAACAGCGTGCGAAAACCGCTCATGACGGTTCGCTCGGGCGCGGTGGATGAAGTGAGCGTGGGCCGCATCATGCCAGCCCCTCGACGAGCTCGGGTCCGCTCATCAACTGAACAAAAACGTCTTCGAGATCAGCCTTGCGCACGTCGATTTCCTCGAACGTACAACCGGCCGCCCGGCAGCGCGCGAGGATCGGCTCGACCTCATCATAGCTCGACAGCCGCAGCAAATGCTGGCGCGCGCCCGGGGCCGACGGCTCCACTTCGAGCGCGCGCAGCTCAACGGGCAGCATGCCCGCGGCGAGCCGCACGAACAGCTGCATCCCGGCGAATCGCGCGAGCAGCGCACTCGTGCTGTCGAGCGCGACCACCTCCCCTCGGCGCAGCATCGCGATCCGATCGCACAGCGATTCGGCTTCCTCGAGGTAATGCGTGGTCAACACGATCGTATGGCCCTCGCGATTGAGCCTCGAAATGAATTTCCAGAGCGTCTGGCGCAGCTCGACGTCGACGCCGGCCGTCGGCTCGTCGAGCACGATGACGGGCGGCCGGTGCACGAGCGCCTGCGCGACGAGCACACGGCGCTTCATGCCGCCCGACAGCGCGCGCATGTTCGCGTCGGCTTTCTCGGTCAGATCGAGATTCGCCATGACCTCGTCGATCCAGTCGTCGTTGCGGCGCAGTCCGTAATAGCCCGACTGGATGCGCAGCGTCTCGCGCACCGTGAAGAACGGGTCGAACACGAGCTCTTGCGGCACCACGCCGAGCGAGCGGCGCGCCCCGCGGAAATCGGTCACGACATCGTGTCCGAGCACCGACACGCTGCCTTCGTCGGCGCGCGCCAATCCCGCAAGGATGCTGATCAGCGTGGTCTTGCCCGCGCCGTTGGGGCCGAGCAGGCCGAAGAATTCGCCCTCGTCGACCGTCAAGCTGACGCCTTTGAGCGCTTGCAGTGCCTTGTAGCGCTTCTTGACGTTGCGGATCTCTATGGCTGACATGGATGTGCGCGGCCTTTACCGGCGGCGCGCCTTGGGTTCGACGTTTGAATGCTGGCAACGCGGCTGGCGATATTCGACGCCTCGAGAGCCGCTGCCCCGTTCGTCCGGGTCTGGCCGTCCCCCGAAATGCGGGGCGGAACGGATGTCCGGAAAAACGGTTGATTATAGGCCAACTCTCCGTTGGCCGACTGGGTGCGGGATCGCTCGCGGGAAGAGGCGGTCAGCCGATGGCTCGGCGACCGTCAGGAGGCTGTCGAAGCTGGCCGAAGCGAGGAGGATGTCGACGCGCCGATCCGCCGCCGAGCTTTAAGTTTCAGAGCTCGGCCGTGGCACCTTCCTCCGAGCGCCGATGTCGCGTCGCTACGAGCCCAAGGACGCCGTAAGCTTCGGCAAGACTCGCGAGGCCGGCGGGAAGATCGACGATGTCGAAGTCGCCGCCGCGCGCTTCGGCCGCGCGCCGCCAGGCGAGCAGGACGGCGAGCGCCGAGGAATCGAACTCGGCGAGCGGCGAGCAGTCGACGCCCGACGCGCCGGCCTCAATGCTCGCGAGCCCGACGGCGAGCGCGGCTTTCGCGCTCGCGTGCGTGATGGTCGTACCGGTCGTAAAGCGGTTCATCGTGCGGTTCACGTGACTCAAGTCGGCTGCTTGCCGGCCGCGAGCTGCTCGTTGCGCTGCGTGAGGAAGTCGATCAGGCCCTGCACGCCGCCCTGGTTGATCTTCTCCGTGAATTGCTGCTGATAGGCTTGAATGAGCCACGCGCCCGCCACGTTCAGGTCGTAGACGCGCCAGCCTTCCGGCGTCTTGTAAAGACGATAGTCGAGCTCGACGGGCTGCCCGTTGCTGACGACGGAGCTGCGCACGACGACGTCCGTATCGGTCGGCGAGGCTCGGAACGGCTTGAACTCGACCTGCTGATCGCGGATTTGCGAGAGCGCGCCCGAATACGTGCGGATCAGCAGCATCTTGAACTGCTCGACCATCTGGTCCTGCTGCTGCGGGGTCGCAGTGCGCCAGGCGCGGCCCATCGCAAGCTGCGTCGTGCGGCGGAAGTCGGTGTACGGCAGGATTTCCTGATTCACGACCTGCGTGATGCGGTTGATGTCGCCGCTCTTGATCGACTTGTCGGTGCGCAGCGTGTCGAGCACGCGCCCGGTCACCGTCTTGATCATGGTGTCCGGATTGCTCGTATCGACGTTGTTGACCGCCTGTTGCGCAAAACCGGCATTAGAGAAAGAAACGAACGCGGCAAAAAGAGAAATCAGAAAGAATCTTTTCATCGTCAATCCTAGGTTCCGTGAAAGCTCGGTTACAGTACCGTGCAAGTTCGAGCCGGGTCCAGCCCGATCGAGCAAGATTCGTGTCGAACTGTTACGTCCCCACGCGTCACCGACCGCGCGCGGAGGCGGTTTCACTTCAGCATGCGAATCACCGGGAAGCCGGTGCGCGGCGGCGGCGGGACATATTGCTGGCCCGGCACCGTTTCGCCGTCCGGCCCGCCGAGCGGCGCCGGCGCGGCCACGCCCGACGCTCCCGACGCCGTTTCAGCGGGCAGCGCAGCCGCGGCGCCCGAAGCAGCCGACGGCCCGGCCGGCGCCGCGCCGGCCGGACCCGATGCGGGCGCGGGCGCCGGCGTCGGGGCCGCGCCCGACGACCCATCATCATAATTCGGCGGCGGCTGCTCGTAGCTCGGAACGGCGCCGTCGCCGCCGGAAATCAGGAAGCGCCGCCGCTGCAGATAAGCACCGCGGATGAACGAATATTTGTCGATCGCCGCGGCCTGGAGCACATCGGTTGTCCCAAGTAGATTCGCGCGCGTGTTGATGAGATTCACACCGTAAAGCGCCCAGCTGACCGACGATGGCTGGACATAGCTGAGCGGATTCCCATAGTAATCGACGACGAGCCCGGCCGCGTCGCGCACCGTGCTAGGCCCGAGCAGCGGCAACACGAGGTAAGGACCCGACGGCACGCCGTAATGCCCGAGCGTGATGCCGAAATCCGACGAGTGCTTCGGCAGCTTGGCCAACGTGGCGACGTCGAAGAGGCCGCCGACGCCGAAGATCGTATTGATCGTGACGCGCATGATGTCGCCGACGCCGTCCGCGATCTTGAGCTGCAGCAACTCGTTCGCGGCGATGTAGACGTCGCCGACGTTCGAGAAGAAGTTCGTGACGCTCTTGCGCACCGGGTCCGGCACTACGCGCTGGTAGCCCTTCGCCACCGGCTTCAGCGCGTACGTGTCGACGGTGTCGTTGAACTTGAACACCCCTCGGTTGAGGCTCTCGAGCGGGTCTCCGGGCGTGGGCGTCTGGACGGACGCACAGCCGGCGAGCGCCGCTGCCGCAATGGCCAATGCCACGTTTTTTACGTGCGTGGTCTGCATTATTTTTCTCCGTTATGTCGGTGCCTGCCGTGCCCTTGCGACACTCCGATGCCGGGCAGCGAAGAAAGCGCGGGTTTCATCTCAGCCTCCGGCGCCCGATGCGGGGGCACTAGCCGATGCCGGTGCGGGAGGCGGTACCGCGGGAGCGGCTGCCGGCGCAGCGGGCGGCGTCGCCGCAGAGCCGCCCTTCGACGCACCCATGTCGGCCGCCTTCCCGTAGAGGAACTGCCCGATCAGGTTCTCGAGCACGATCGCCGACTGCGTCATCGAGATCGTGTCTCCGGGCTTCAGCATGTCGCTGTCGCCGCCGGGCTCGAGGCCGATGTACTGCTCGCCGAGAAGACCGGAAGTCTGGATCCTCGCCGACGAATCCTTCGGAAATTCATACTGCTTGTCGATATCGATCGTGACGACGGCCTGATAGGTGTTCGTGTCGAATCCGATCGACGCCACGCGGCCCACGACCACGCCGGCGCTTTTCACCGGCGCGCGCACCTTCAGGCCACCGATGTTGTCGAATTTGAGCTTCACCGGGTACGTCGCCTGAAACGAGAGCGAGCTCATGTTGCCGGCCTTCAAGGCGAGAAACAGCACGGCGGCGAAGCCCAGCAGCACGAACAAGCCGACCCAGAAGTCGAGAGCAGTTTTTTTCATCGTCATCCTAGAAAGAACCGCGGGCGCGCCCGCGATGCCATCCGCGTCCTGAAGACGCCGGTAATCCACTGTGCCAATTGACGCCGGCGCGAAACGCGCTAGCTGAACATCAACGCCGTCAGAATGAAATCGAGGCCGAGGACGGCGAGCGAGCCGTAGACAACCGTGCGCGTCGTCGCGCGCGAGACGCCCTCGGGCGTCGCCTTCGCCTCATAGCCCTGAAAGAGCGCGATGAACGTGACGGCGAAGCCGAACACCACGCTCTTGACGACGCCGTTGCCGACATCGGCCCAGACGTCGACGCCGCCTTGCATCTGCGACCAGAACGCACCCGCATCGACGCCGATCATCAGCACGCCGACGATGTAGCCGCCGATGATGCCGACAGCGCTGAAGATCGCCGCGAGCAGCGGCATCGCGATGATCCCGGCCCACATGCGCGGCGCGACGATCGTGGCGAGCGGATCGACGGCCATCATTTCTAAAGCCGTCAATTGCTCGCCCGCCTTCATGAGGCCGATTTCGGCCGTGAGCGACGTGCCCGCGCGGCCCGCGAACAGGAGCGCCGTGACGACGGGGCCGAGCTCGCGCACGAGCGAGAGCGCGACCAGCAGGCCGAGCGCGCTCTCCGAGCCGTAGCGGTTCAGCGTGTAATAGCCCTGCAAGCCGAGGACGAAGCCGACGAAGAGCCCAGACACGGCGATGATGAGCAGCGAATAGTTGCCGACGAAGTAAATCTGCTTGATGACGAGATTCGGCCGCCGCAGCAATGCGAACAACTCGAGCACGAGGCGCGCGAAGATGCGCGTCGCGTAACCCGTGCGGGCCACGCCGTCGAGCACGCGGCGCCCGAGCAGACTGACGAGGCCGATCATGCGCGGTCTCCGGCAACGCCGAAATCGGCGGCAAGCGGCGCCTTCGCCGGATAGTGGAAACGGAATGGGCCGTCGGGCGCGCCATCGATGAATTGCCGCACCATCGGCTCCTTCGATTCGCGCAGCTCGGACGGCGTGCCTTCGGCCAGCACGGAGCCGTTCGCGAGAAAGTAGACGTAATCGGCGATCGCAAACGATTCGGGCACATCGTGCGTGACGAGAATCGACGTGGCGCCGAGCGCCTGGTTGAGCGTGCGAATCAGATTGGCGGTGATGCCGAGCGAAATCGGGTCAAGACCGGCGAACGGCTCGTCGTACATCATCAATTCGGGGTCGAGCGCGATGGCGCGCGCGAGCGCGACGCGGCGCGCCATGCCGCCCGAAATCTGCGACGGTGCCAGATCGCGGGCACCCCGCAGGCCGACGGCATTGAGCTTCATGAGCACGAGGTCGCGAATCAGCGGCTCGGGCAAGTCCGTATGCTCGCGCAGGGCGAAGGCGACGTTCTCGAAGACGGTCATATCGGTGAAAAGCGCACCGAACTGGAACAACATGCCCATCTTCCGGCGCAGCGCGTAAAGCCCTTCCCGACTTTCCTTGCCCACGTCGCGGCCATGAAAAAGCACTTCGCCGCGGCGCGCGCGCTCGAGGCCACCGATGAGGCGCAGGACCGTCGTCTTCCCGCCACCCGACGCGCCCATCACGGCCACGACCTGGCCGCGCGAAAACCGCATGTTCAGGTTCGACAGAACGAGACGGTCCTCGTCGTAGCCGAAATCGACGTTGCGCAACTCGAGAATGGGCTCGGATGAAGGCGGCACGAAGCGGGCGCTCCCTTTATGCGGAAGCGGAATTATAGGGCCTTAGGGAAAACACTGTCGTGACGCAGCGTTACTCCGGTGCAAAAAGACCGTTACCGATTTGCAACGATGCGCTCGAGCGCCGCCACGGCGGCGGCCGGATCGTCTGCCCCCGTGATCGCGCTGACGACGGCCGCGCTGCCGACGCCTGTCGCCAGCACGGCCGGCAGTTTCGCGACGTCGATGCCGCCGATGGCCACGAGCGGGACGGCCCCGTCGACGAGACGCACATAGCGCGCCAGCCGCGCCAGGCCTTGCGGCGCGGTCGCGACCGTCTTCGTGGCCGTCGGAAAAACGGCGCCGAAGGCAACGTAGCTCGGGCGAAAATGCAGCGCGCAGAGCATCTCGTAATAGCCGTGCGTAGAAAGGCCGAGCCTGACGCCGGCCACCGCGATTGCCGCGAGATCGGCCGTCTCGATGTCCTCCTGGCCGAGATGGACGCCGTAAGCGCCCGCATCGATGGCTTCGCGCCAATGGTCGTTGATGAAGACCCGCGCGCCGTGCCTGCGGCCGGCCGCGACGCTCTCTGCAATCTCGGCCGCGAGCGCCTCGGGGCTCGCGTCTTTAACGCGAAGCTGAACCGTCGACACGCCGAGATCGAGCACGCGCTCGACCCACGGGGCGCTCGGCATGACCGCGTAGAGCCCGAGCCGGTCGGGGCAGCGCGCGAACGGCTGCGCGGGCGCCGCCGGCAGTCCCTCGACGCGCGGAAAGCGCGTGAGATCGACGGGCCAAGCGTCTTCACGCGCGGCATCGGCTTCGTCGCCGTCGCGCCAGGCGAGCGCCAAGACCAGCGCGTCGCGCGCGTCGGAGCCGCAGTCGAGAAAGCTCGCAAGCGCCGCCAGCCAGTCCTCGGCGAGCGGCCCGGTGAGCGCGTAACGGCCTTTATCGGTCGTGAGCCGCGCGCCGTGCTCATCCGCATCGATGACGCTCGCGCCCGCGGCGAGCCATTTGGCGCGGTCGGCAGAATCCGCGCCATGCTCGCGCTCGCCGGCGGCGACGATGAGATCGCCCGCGCGCGGCGCGTCGGGCGGCGTGAGGCAGATGCGCCAGGGCTCGTCCACCGGCGGCCAGTCGCCCAGGCGCGCGCGAATGCGCTCGGCGGCTTCGGTCAACTCGTCGGCCGGCGGCCAAAAGATTTCGCGGTCGGCGAAGGCGAGTGTGCGCGTCATGCGTGCCTCCCGGGGCCGGGCGATCAGCCCGGATCCTGATGCCAGAACGGCATGCCGACGACGGGCGTGCTCGCCTGCGCGCTGTCGCGCTCGTCCATCGGCCCCGCCCGATAGGCCGCACGTCCCGCCTCGACGCCCATCGCGAACGCGCGCGCCATCGCGGCAGGGTCGGTGGCCTGCGAGACCGCTGTATTCAGCAGCACGCCGTCGAACCCCCATTCCATGGCCTGGCATGCGTGCGAAGGCACGCCGAGCCCCGCATCGACGATGAGCGGCACGTCGGGCAGGCGCTCGCGCAGCACACGCAGGCCATACGGATTGACGATGCCCTTGCCCGTGCCGATCGGCGCCCCCCACGGCATCAGCGCCTCGCATCCGACATCGACGAGACGGCGCCCCACGACGAGATCCTCGGTGCAGTACGGCAGCACTTTGAAGCCGTCCTTGACGAGGCGCGCGGCCGCCTCCACGAGTCCGATCGGGTCCGGCTGAAGCGTGTAGTCGTCACCGATCAGCTCGAGCTTGATCCATTCGGTCTCGAAGACTTCGCGCGCCATATGCGCCGTCGTCACGGCTTCGTCGACGGTCTGGCAGCCGGCCGTATTCGGCAGCAGCGGCACGGCGTGGCGCTTGAGCAGATCGAAGAAGCCCGCCTCGGCCGTATCGGCCTGCATCTGGCGGCGCAGCGCGACCGTCACCATGCCGGGCCGCGCTGCTTCGATGGAATCGGAGAGCGACGCGAGCGACGGGTAGCGCGAGGTGCCGAGCAGCACGCGGCTCGCGAAGGCGACACCGTAAAGCGTCAGCGGATCGGCGGCGGAAGCGGAAGTCATTGAAGAATCCTCAGGCATTGAGCAAGCAACGGGCGACGGTGGCGGTCCGATCGAAACGGAACGATCGCGCGCTCAGCCGCCCGCGACGGGATGAACGATGTCGAGCCGGTCCCCCGGGTTCAGCATGCGCGCCGGATGCTGCGCGCGCGCGACGAACTGGCCGTTGAGCGCAACGGCGAATGGCGGCCGCGCGCCGAATGCGGCGAGCGCGTCGGCCACCGTTGCGCCGTCGGGCAACGTGAGTGGCTTGTGGTTGATCTCGATTTCCATGTTTGCAAACTACATCGGTTCGGCCGAATGACTTCGATATCCGGGTTGCCGGCGCGCCTCGCACAGCGGTTGACGCCCGGAACCGCCCGCCCCTTCGTGCTCACTGAAATGCAGCATTTGCGCCCAGCGGGCCTGATTGCGCCACTCGTCGAAGCCGTCGGCGTCCGTCACGCGGCGCGCGAGGACGGCGGTGGCCAGCTCGGCCGCCGTGCGCGCGACTTCGGGCGCGATCATATAGCCGTGACGATAAAGACCGTTGACGGCGATCGTTGCCGCCCCATCCCAGACGATCGCCGGGCGGTGGTCGGGCAGTGTCGGGCGGCACTGCGCGTTGAGCTCCACGATACGTGCCTCGCCGAAGGCAGGATGCACGGCGAACGCCGCGGATAGAAGCTCGAGCGCTGAGCGCACGGTGACGGGCGACATGTCCTCGCCCTCGATCTCGGTCGCGCCGATCACGAAAAGCCCCCGCTCCTTCGGCGCAATGTAGATCGGATAACGCGGATGCAGCATCCGGACGGGGCGCGTGAGCGCGACATCGGGGGCGTGCACGCGAACGACCTCGCCACGAATGCCGCGCAACGCCGGCAGTGCCGCCTTGGCGCCGAGGCCGCGGCAGTCGATCGTCACGTGAGCGGCCGGCAATGCCCCGTCCGCGACAGGCGTGTTCCAGTGCGAGGCTACGCCGCGCGCCTCGAGCCCCGCGGCAAGCGCGGCGAGCACCTGCCGGTTGTCGAGCTGGCCTTCGCGCGGGAGCAGCAAGCCCTGATTGAAACGCCCGGCGAGCGTGGGCTCCGCGGCCGCAAGCGCGGCGCCGTCGAGTGCCGTAAGGCCACCATCGGCCACGAGCGAAGCCGGCGCGTTCGCGCGCACGCGGCGCTCGAACAACGCAGCCTCGGCCCGATCGGCGCGGTGCCAGACGACGAGCGTGCCGTTGCACTGGAAGAACACCGGCTCGGGCAGCTCGGCGATGAGTTTCGGCCAGAGGTCGAGCGAGGCCGCGCCGAGCTCGACGAGAAGCGGCTCGGCGCTCGCCGCTTCGGCGAGCGGCGCGAGCATCGCGGCCGCCACCCAGGCCGCCGCGCCGGTGCCGGCCGCGTCGCCGCGCTCATAGAGCGCGACGCGATAACCATCGCCCGCAAGCAGCCAGGCGACGAGCCGGCCGCATAGCCCGCCGCCGAGCACGGCGAAATCGGGATGCGCAGCTGAAACGACTGAAGATTGAGCGGTCATCGGATCGATCCTTACCGTACGGATCACCGTACAAAGGACGAAACCGGTGCTGGGGCCGACCGAGCCTTGCGAAATGCGCCGCAGTAATGTGGGCGCGGCCCGTGGAAAGCGGAACGTCCGCAATGAACGTCCCACGCAGATCCGGTGAGAAACTTCCCGCGCCGGTATTACCCGGATCGGGTGCGAAGGGTCTCTCTCAGCCTCGCCTGAGCGCGGTCACGCCGCGCGTCACTGCACGAAGCACCCCTGTTTCGTCGTTGGCCATTAGACCACAAAAGACGAAGGGGCCGCAAACGGCCGTCGGCCTCCGGCTCTGGCACAATGTGCCGACTACGTGTACGTGAGCGCCTGCATTGGCCGAGGAGCGGCCGTTTCGGTCCCGCCCCGTTAAGCCTCTTTTAAGAGCTCGGCGAAACAATGCTTGCCGTACTTCGCGCGCATCCCGCTCCACGAGCCGGTTTCGATCGAGAATTCCATGACCCCATCCAACGCTGCTTTTTCCCTGCGCGGCAGAGCGCCGCGTGACACCGATTCCATCTCCGCATGGAGCCTGATCAAGCCGTACTGGGTCTCCGAGGAATGGAAAGTCGCCTGGGGGCTGCTCGTCACGATCATCGCAATGAATCTGGCGATCGTCTGGATCAACGTACGGTTGAACAGTTGGAACGCGCAGTTCTACAACGCGCTGCAGGAAAAAGACGTCAGCCACTTCCCGCATTTGCTCGTCGTCTTCACGGTCATCGCGTTCTCTTACATCATCCTTGCGGTCTACCGCACGTACCTGCGCCAGATGCTCGGCTTCCGCTGGCGCCAATGGATCACCAACCGCTTTCTCAACGAATGGTTCGGGGAGCGCGCTTTCTATCGCATCGAGCGCGACCGGCTCGCCGACAACCCCGACCAGCGGTTGAGCGACGACCTGCAATCGTTCGCGACGACGACGCTCAGTCTTTCGCTCGACCTGCTCTCGACCGTCGTGACGCTCATCTCTTTCGTCACGATCCTTTGGACGATCGCGGGAGCGTTGACGGTCACGCTCGGCGGCACGCCGCTCACCATTCCCGGCTATATGGTGTGGGCCGCCGCGCTCTACGCGCTCGGCGGTTCGCTGCTGATCAAGAAGGTCGGCCATCCGCTCGTGTCGATCAACTATCAGCAACAGCGCGTCGAGGCCGATTTCCGCTTCGGGCTCATCCGCGTGCGTGAGAACGCCGAGCAGATCGCGTTTTATAACGGCATCGACACCGAAAACACGAACGCCCGCGGGATATTCGCGCGCATCCGCGACAACTGGTGGCTCATCATGAAGTACACGAAGCGGATGAACTTCGTGCTGAGCTTCTACGGCCAGATCGCGATCATCTTTCCGATCGTCGTCGCCTCGCCGCGCTACTTCGCCGGGGCGTACACGATGGGCGTTCTCATGCAGATCGCGCAGGCGTTCGGCAGCGTCAGCGATTCGTTCTCGTGGTTCATCAACAGTTACTCGTCGCTCGTCGAATGGCGCGCCACCGTCAACCGTTTGCGCGAATTCAAACGCGTCATGCGGGCGACGCATCTCAAAGAATCGGTGCTGCCGTCCACCGCGCGCGGCGGGATCAACCTGCACTACGTCGATTCCAGCTCACTCTCCACGCACGGACTCGAGCTCGCGTTGCCGAAGGGCACGCCGCTCGCGACGATCTCCGATCTCGTCATCGAGCCGGGCTCGCGCTGGCTCGTGCGCGGGCCGTCCGGCTGCGGCAAGAGCACGCTGCTGCGTGCGTTCGCCGGCCTCTGGCCGTTCGGCGACGGAGCCATCGACGTCCCGGTCGGCGCGAAGACGATGTTCGTGCCGCAGCAAAGCTATTTGCCGATCGGCACGCTGAAGGCGGCGCTCACGTATCCGGCGCAAGCCGATGTATTCAGTGACGAAGCGTGCCGCGAAGCGCTCGTCGCCTGCCGGCTCGACGGCTACGTCGACAGGCTCGCCGAATCGGCCCATTGGACGCGCGTGCTCTCGCCCGGAGAGCAGCAGCGCCTCGCCGCAGCGCGCGTGCTGCTGCACAAGCCCGATTTCGTTTTCCTCGATGAAGCGACGAGCGCGCTGGATCCGGGCAACGAAGCACATGTCTATCGGCTGCTCAACGAACGGCTGCCGGCCACGGCGATCGTCAGTGTCGCGCATCGCGAATCGCTCGCGGCGTTTCATCCTCACACGCTCGATATCGAGCGCCACGAGGAACGCGCGGTGGCCTGACGCGAGGCGCAGAGCCGATAACAAGCAGTCCGAAACATCTCGAAAGCGCCTGCAAGCGCCCGCAACAGCCCGAAAGCAGTTGCTGGCCAGCCAGGTTGTTCGTGGCTTTGGCGCGGCTCGGGTGCGGCGATCATCGATGGTAAGCGAGGGACGCGAGACGGTTTTCGATCGACGCGTTGCGCCTTGCGAGCGATCCCATCCATCGCCTCATCGGAGTCCCGCCCATGTCGCTCGCGCGTCGCGCGCCGACCGTCGCCGTCGCCTTCACGGCTGCCGCCACGCTTGGCATGAGCGGCTGCGCCTGGACCGTCTTTACCGCCCTCGACGCAGCCGGCTCGACCGTCCAGGCAGGTTACGCGATCGCCGCGAACTACTCCTCACCGGCCTTCGTCACGGGTAGACCGGCACTCGTCCACACGGTCTGCATCGAGATCAATCCGAACGTCTCGGCCCTCGACCTCGTGCCGGCGCTGCAGCTTGCGCTGGAGCGACGCGGCGTGAACTCGGGCGTCTACAACCCCGGCGCGTCGCCGGCCAATTGCGAGGCCGAGCTCACTTACTCGGCGTCGGTTGCGTACGGCCGTCGTCCGTACGTGCCGCGATCTATCGCCTATCTGGCGGAGATTGATCTCACGTTGATCGAGCGCGGCCACATCCTCGTCACGGCCCGCTACGAGGCGGGCGAGCTCGATCTGAACCGATTCTCGAGCGCATCAGCGAAGGTGAAGGGCCTCATCGACAAAATGATCGTCGAGCGCGGCGTCGAATCGGCCTCGGCGTTGAGCTCGCCGCTCGCCGATTGAGTGCGGCGCAGTCAGTCGGCGCAATGGCATCGAAAGCACGGCTTCAGCAGCGCTCTGCCCGCCGACGAGCACGCGCAGTAAGGATTCGAAAGCAGTCGGCGCTTTTCCGGATGCCGCGCTCTCTTTTAACATCCGGCCATGAACCCCTCGATTCTCGTCGTCGACGACGACCCTGTCGTGCGCGAGCTATTGCGCGACTATCTCGGGCAGCGCGGCTACACGGTCTCGCTGCTCGAAGACGGCATGGGGCTCGCGCGCACGCTCGAAGCCGAACACCCAGCGCTCGTCGTACTCGACATCATGATGCCCGCGCTCGATGGCGTCAGCGCTTTGCGCGCGCTGCGCGTCGCGGGCAACGACGTGCCCGTCATTTTGCTGACCGCGCGCGACGACGTTATCGATCGCGTGATCGGCCTCGAGCTCGGCGCCGACGACTATCTCGGCAAGCCCTTCGACCCGAGCGAACTCGTCGCGCGCATTCGCACGGTTTTGCGGCGCCGCGGCTCGCTCGTGCCGGGCGCACCCGAAGCGCGTGCGCCTTATCGCTTCGGCCGCTTCGAAGTGAGCTTCGCGACGCGCGAGCTCTTTCGCGACGGCGAGCGGATAGCGATCAGTACGAACGAGTTTGCGACGCTGAAGGTGTTCGTCACGCACGCGATGACCGTGCTCTCGCGCGCGCAGCTGATCGAAAAACTGCATGGCGGCGCCCAGACGCATCGCAGCCGCAGCCTCGACGTGTCGATCTGGCGGCTGCGGCAAATCATCGAGAGCGACCCATCCGAGCCGCGCTATGTGCAAACCGTATGGGGCCGCGGGTATGTCTTCGTGCCGGCGGGCGACGTCGGCGCGGCCGAGCGCTGCCTGCCTGCCGATACCGATGCGTGATCGCCCGTCGCGCTCATCCTGCTTCTAAAAAATCACCGCGCTCAGGAACATTCGCTGCAGCCAGCTCATCGTCGTCGTGTCGTTGAGGGCGCCAAAGCCGGCCTCTTCGATGCGCGCGTTGGCTACCTTGTTCGATTCCACGTAATTGCCGGACTCGATATCTTTTGGATTGACGACGCCCGAGAGGCGCAGGCGCTCGCGGTTCCCTTTCAGCGCGATCACCTTCTCGCCGGCGACGACGAAGTTGCCGTTCGGCGTTGTGCCGATCACCGTGACGGCCAACGTCCCCGACATACCGCGCGCGTCGACGATGCTGCCCGTGCCGCTGAAATCCGAACTCGTGGAGCCGACGTTGAACATCTTCGCGAGCCGCTGCACGGCCTTGTTCGCCCCGTCAGCTGCCTGGGCCGTCATGTCCGCCGAGCGCTTGCCCGACGAGTCGGTACTGTCGTTGGCCGAATAGCTTTCCGCGAGGCGAATCGTCAACACGTCGCCGATGTGCTGAGCGCGCGGCGTTTCGTACAGGACGAGCGGCGCGCCGGCTTGATAGATGGCGCCCATCGTATTGACCGTCACGGGCGCGGCCGAGAGCGGCGGGTTCATCGGCACATCGACGATCGACGGGCTCGGTTGGCCGAACATGCAGGCGGTCAGAGCGAGAGCTACGCCAAGCACGGCAATGGGGCAAGCGGAGCGTAATGCGGACATTGACTTTCCTCGAACCAGGCGAAGGGAGAACCGGCAACCGAGCCGCGCTTCATACCGCATCGGCGCTGTCGTCGAGCCAGCGGCGCGCGACCGACTTCAGCCATGCGTCGGGATCGTTGAGCAAGTACGTCAACGTTGCGTTGTGGCTCGCCGGCAGGTAGCAGAGCGTGATCGAGCTCAGCTCGTTGCTCCAGACGTAAATCGGAGCGGCCCCGCGCGATGGGTCCGACGCCGCATCCGTCGCCAGATGCGGCGCTCCATAGCGTTGCGCGAGTGCCTCGCGCAAGTCTCGCGCGACGGTTTCGTCGACGACGAACGACATCTCATAGAGCCGATATTCCGCTTGACCCGCCGTCCGTGCGAAACGCAGCACATGGTCCTGCGCGAGCGAGCCATCGACGACGGCCTGCGAGCGCCGCCAGCCGTCCGCTGTCCGGTGCGCCCAGCGGCACGCCACCGTGACACTCTGGTCCGAATGCAGCTCCATGCCGAGCGCGCCCGCCGCAACATCGGTCTCGCAAACGGGCACGCTGCCGGGCGGCGTTGCCCGCGCCATGGGGCCCGCGCGGAATTCATCGAGCGTGATGCCGAGGGCAATGCCGCGAAACGCGAACGGCTTCGACTGCTGCGCGGCCTTCTCGATGCGGGCAGCGGGCATGGTCGCCCGCCGCGACTGCGCGGGCACTGCTGCCGAAGCGCCAAGGCAGGCGCCCGACGAAATGGCGGCGGCGATGAACGCCGCGCTGAGGAACGGTACGAGTCTCATGGCTCGGGACTCACTCATCAACGGACACGCAACTCACTAGTCGATCGCCGATGCGCAGGTATCGAACGGCGTCGCGGCCACGTCGCCCACACCGGGCACGACCTTGAGCGTCGCGGAGACGACCCGGCAGGGAAACGCGGCCAGACCGCAGCCGCCGATCGACAGCATCAACGCCGCCGCGCCAGCCCAGCACGCCCCGCGAATCGCCCCTTTGCGCAACCGCTGCAAGCGCGCATGCGGCGCGTGAATGCGCCGGCGCCGCACGTGGGCCGCGCTCACGCCGTCGTATTGACGTGATTGCCGACGAGGCCGGTCGCACTCGGCGACGGTGACTTGGAGGTCAGATCACTCGACGAGGAAGTGTCTGTCTTTGCGGTCCCTGCCGGGCGCGATGCAGCGGGTTTCGCCGCACTCTTGGTAGGCGAAACGGGCGACAATGGCGTCGGACTGCCGGAAGTTCTTTGAACGGTCATCGGTGGGGCCTCATTTTCTGCTCGTTTAGGAAGTCGATCGGAATGCCGTGCTCGCGAGACGCTTCGTTCGACGAAGCTTTCGGCAACGGCGCGGCACTGCCATGCGACGCATTCTCGAATCGCCGCGGAACGTCCGATCGGCCAAGAAACGCGCCGATTCATCCGGTCGTTACGGCGCGTTTCGATTGCGCGGAGAATCCTTTCCGGCGGAGCGATTCGGTAAGAAAATCGGCGCGGGAAACGGAAGAACAGCTCGGATTTCGCCAGTGCGAAAAGGCGTGGGACGCTTACGCCGGCGAGCGCTCACGGACACGGACCGGCCCTAAAGTAAGCCTTGGTAAGGAACGGCCGGCCCTTTGCGTCCCGGCTCAGTCTAGAATTCCGGAATGAGTCAACAGGTCCTCATCGTCGACGACGACCCCGTCGTGCGTGATTTGCTTTGCCGTTTCCTGCGGGACAACGGTTTCGAGGCGTCCGTACTGCACGACGGCACCCATCTGGCGCGCCGGCTCGAACGCGAGCGGCCGTCGGTCGTCGTGCTCGACATCATGATGCCGCAGACAGATGGGCTGCGTGCGCTGACCGCCTTGCGGGCGGCGGGCGACGACATTCCCGTCATTTTCGTCACCGCGCGCGGCAGCGTGACGGACCGGATCCAGGGCCTGTCGCTCGGCGCCGACGACTACCTGACGAAGCCGTTCGATCCGCGCGAACTGCTCGCGCGCATCCAGACGGTGCTGCGGCGGCGCGGCCCTTCGACGACGAGCGCGCCGGAGGCGCGCCAGCGCTACCGCTTCGGGCGCTTCGAGCTCGATTTCGTCACGCGCACGTTGACGCGCGACGATCAACGGCTGCCGTTGCGCGACAGCGAGTTCGCGCTCTTGAAGATCTTCGCGAACAATCCGTACAAGGTGCTCTCGCGCGTGCTGATCCACGATCTTGTGCACCGCGACGACCTGCCGTTTCGCGATCGCAGCCTCGATGTGCCGATCTGGAGGCTGCGCCGCGTGATCGAAGACGATCCGGCCAACCCCTGCTATGTACAGACCGTGCGCGGCAAGGGCTACGTTTTCGTGCCCGACGCCGACGGCACGCCGTTCAGCGAGCAGGCCGCCGGCGAGGCGGCCGAACCGTCCGCCGGTCAGCCTGCCCCACCGTCCGGCCCTCCGCGCTCTGCCCAGTCCGCCGACGAGTCCGCCGCCGGCCGGTGACCGCCGATGAGGAATCCGCTCAATACGTTGTTCGGCAGGATGGCGCTGCTGTCGATGGCCGTATTGTTCGCGATTCAGGCCGGCTGGTTCGTGCTGATGTCGCGACAGCCGCATCACGAGGTCGATGGCTTCGCGCGCGGCATTCTTTTCGCGTTGCAGGCCGTCAACTCGGAAACGAGGGATAGCGCCGAGCTCGCGCCTGCGTTGCGCGTGCATCTGATGCCGACGTGGAACGTGCCGCCGACGATCCACCTGCATACGCCGCGCACGAGGCCGTTGGTCGAGCTGACCGCCCATCTGCGTCCGCACCTGCCGTCCGGCACCGAGTTCGCCGCGGACGACCTGCGCCCGCCGCGCCTCTGGGTGCGATTCCCCGGCAAGTCGATGTGGGTCATCGTGCCCGTCAACATTCCGCCGCCGCCGCGCTTTCTGATCGAAGGCGTGTCGATGCTCGCCGCGGCGATCCTGCTTTCGCTCGGGGCTGCCTGGCAGATGCAGCGGCCGCTCGCCCGCGTCGCGCATGCGGCCGCCGCGTTTGGCGCGGGCCAGCGGCCCGACGCGGTGAATGAAAGCGGGCCGCGCGAGTTGCGCGATCTGATCGCCTCTTTCAACGACATGATGCGACGGCTCAACGAGGCCGGCGACGATCAGGCGGTGATGCTCGCGGGCGTTGCGCACGATCTCAAGGCGCCGCTGACGCGGCTCAAGCTGCGCGCGAGCGTATTGATCGCCGAGGAGGAGCGGGCCGGGCTCATCGAGGATGTGGATTCGCTGACGAGCATCGTCCAGCAGTTTCTCGAGTTCGCTGGCCAGGCGCCCGAAATGGGGCCGCCCGTCGTAGTCGACGCGTTCATTGGCAAGCAGTTCTGCAATTCGGACGATGCGCCGGCCGACACGCCACTCTTTGCGCTCGATCTGAGAGCGGGACCGCAGTTCGTGTTGCCGCGCACGCTGCTCGATCGGCTCATGACGAATCTCGTCGACAACGCGTTCGAGCACGGGGAGCCGCCTGTCGAAATCACGACGTTGCGCGAGGAGCGGCATTGGATCATCGATGTTCGCGATCATGGTCCGGGCATTCCGGAGGACCGGATGGCGGCGGCGATGAAACCGTTCGTGCGGCTGGACCCGGCGCGCGGCAGCGCGGGCCATTGCGGCCTCGGGCTTGCGATTGTGGCGCGGCTTGCACGCGATCGGGGTGGGCGCTGCGAGCTCAGCAACGATGCCGGCGGTGGGCTGCGTGTGCGAATCGCGTTGCCGGTGCCATTGGCGTTGCCTGCGCCATTGCCTCAGCCGGCGCGGCACGAGGCGCAAGTGGAGCCGCATGCATATCCGGACGAGCCGCCGCCGATTGCGGTTGGCGTTGCGGGCGGCGAGCTTACTGCGCCTTACCGGCGGGCCTGAAGCGACCGGGGCGGACTTATAGTGGGGGCCTGGCATCTCCGCAAATGCCAGCCCCTTTAGGTCCGCCCTGTATGGCCGGGGCGGACCTTTTTTTCGCATCCATCAAAGGATGGAGCGAGGAAACAGGGAAGCGCTTAGAGCTGGGCCCATCCCCGGACAGAGCATCTAACTCTCTATACAACCAGCCGATCATGCAACCGATCGATCTGATCCGGCGACAGCCCCAACCCCTGGGTCAGATAGGCGTTCATCGTTCCGAACGTCTCATGCACCTGATCGAAGGCGACCTGTAGAAAGCTCGGTTGCACGCTGAAAGCAGGCGCATTGGCCAGCGCCGCCGTCTGCCCGCTCTGCGTCGACACCGCCGCGACGCGCGCCGAAATCGAGGCCGCCGCGTAAGTATTCGACAGCAAGTAATCCTGCATGATCACGTCGAACGGCACGTTGGCGATGCTGAGAAGCAGCGCGGCGGCCCATCCGGCTCTGTCCTTCCCGTAGCTCGAGTGGATCACCTGGACACCGGTCGTTGCCGCCAGTTGCGTCAATAACGCACCGAAGCCCTGGCGCTGCGCGGCGCCGAGCACGTAGTCACGCTGCGCGCGCTCCATCGCAGCGATCGCGTCCGCCGGTGTGTCATACGCCGGTGACGCCACGTCGTCGGCCCCGATCACGTTGATCGTTTGATAGCCCGCGCCGACGGGCAGCGCATCCGCCGTCCGCGCGATCTCTCCAGGCGTGCGCAAGTCGTACACCACCGCGATGCCGAGCGAGTCGAGCGTCGCCTTATCGGCCGCGCTGGGCGCCAGGACGTTCGAACGGTAAAACACGCCCCGTCGCACGACCTTGCCGTCAATCGTCGGATAGCCGGCCGCCGCCCCGCCCACATCGCGAAAGTTTTCGACCGAGGCCAGGCGCGGCGTCACCGCCGCATCGCCCGAACCGGGTCCGCCTCCACCACACGCCGATAGCAATGCGCTGCCGGCGCCGGCAAGCATCACGCTCGCCGTCCCCTTCAGGAACGCGCGGCGCGAGCGGCATACATCCTCAGTCGCGGTTCGCTGCGGAACGTGGATGTCGAAGCCGATGCGTCCGGAAGACGAATCGACTTTGGCGGTCAGAGTCATCGAAATGGTTAAGGACAAGTAGCGGATGCCGGCGAGCCGGCGGAACGAAAACGCAAACGCACTCGTGCCGCGAAGCGGCAAATCGCAAGATTATCGCGTCCAGAAAGCTTTGGATGCCAAATGTAGCAATCGGTAAGAGACAGAAAGGTGACGGACGTCGCGCCACTAATGGGTTGCATTGCACATCGATCCGTCATGTCGATGCCGGCACCCCCGAACACTCCGCCCCAAAGAACGCTTCAGCGAAGTCCAGTCGAGTCAGTCCGCCGGCACGCGCGCTGACGCAAGCGCACGATAGCGAGCGCCACGACGCTCGAGGGTGCTCGAGTAGAGGGTCAAGGTGTCGAAGCGCGAGACAGAGCCAGGTTCAGCCACCGTCTCGCCTCGCCGATCCGCAGTGCCGTCCGATCGCGCAGCCGGCGTCGCGATCGGCTTCGCGTTACGAGGCAGCCGCGCAAGCGTGACGTGCGGAAGAAACGGGCGATGGTCGTCGATCGGCAGCCCGAGCCCCGCAACGAGCGTCCGCACACGCGATTCGATTTCGGCGAGCGCGTCGGACGGAGCAAAAGAAACGACGGCGAGGCGCGGATGCGACCGATTCGGCCAATATTCGAACCGCTCGATGTTGAGCGCCGGCAGCGGCACGATCACGGATGGCAGCGCCGCCGTCAGCAACGCGCCCTTCTCCGGCGAGACCGAGCCGAGAAACGCCAGCGTCAGATGCAATTGATCGACGGGAACGCGGCGCACGGCGACGTCGAGCGGCATCGCCGCGAACGTCTCGCGCGTCGCGGCATCGGGGACGAGCGCGATGAAGCAGCGATGCCAATCATCGCGCTCGGCCACCGGCGCCACCGGCGACATCGGCGTCGTCAGCGCGGGAGCTCCGAGCTGCCCATCAGGTAGGCGTCGACTGAGCGCGCACATTGGCGGCCTTCCCGAATCGCCCAGACGACGAGCGACTGCCCGCGGCGCATGTCGCCGGCCGCGAACACCTTGTCGACGGACGTGTAGTAGGCGCGCTCACCCTCGGTCGTCGCGCGGATGTTGCCGCGCGCGTCCTTGTCGACGCCGAAGGCATCGAGCACGGGCGAAGCAGGCTGGGTGAAGCCCATGGCGAGCAGCACGAGGTCGGCCTTTAATTCGAACTCGGAACCCGGCACTTCCTGCATCTTGCCATCCTTCCATTCGACGCGCGCCGCCACGAGCTTCTCGACCTTGCCGTTCTTGCCTTCGAAGCGCTTCGTCGCCACCGACCAATCGCGGCTGCAGCCTTCTTCGTGCGAAGACGACGTGCGCAGCTTGACCGGCCAATACGGCCAGACGAGCGGCTTGTTCTCTTCCTCGGGCGGCTGCGGCAAGAGCTCGAACTGAGTCACGCTCTTCGCACCATGACGATTGGAGGTGCCGACGCAGTCGGA
Organism: Trinickia symbiotica; assembly: GCF_002934455.1. Classification (GTDB taxonomy): domain Bacteria; phylum Pseudomonadota; class Gammaproteobacteria; order Burkholderiales; family Burkholderiaceae; genus Trinickia; species Trinickia symbiotica. Next base: position 105,782 of record NZ_PTIR01000013.1, read on the forward strand.
ACCCGTATCGCCGCCGCCGATCACGATCACATGCTTGCCCTTGGCGAGCAGCTGATCGGCCACCTTGTCGCCGGCGTTGACCTTGTTCTGCTGCGGCAGAAACTCCATCGCGAAGTGGATGCCGGCCAACTCGCGGCCCGGCACGGGCAGATCGCGCGGCGTCTCCGAGCCGCCCGCGGCAATGACCGCGTCGAACTTCTCGAGAAGCTCTTCGGGCGTGATCGTTTCCTTGGCCGTGTTGCCGATGTGCGACGGCAACGCGTCCTTTCCGACGAACACGTTCGTGCGGAACGTCACGCCTTCGCCTTCCATCTGCCGCATGCGGCGGTCGATGAGCCACTTCTCGAGCTTGAAGTCCGGAATGCCATAGCGCAACAAGCCGCCGATGCGATCGTTCTTCTCGAAGACCGTCACTTCATGGCCCGCGCGCGCAAGCTGCTGCGCGGCGGCGAGGCCGGCAGGCCCCGAGCCCACGACGGCAACTTTCTTGCCGGTCTTCTTCCTGGGCGGCTGCGAGACGACCCATCCTTCGGACCAGGCCTTGTCGATGATCGCGTGCTCGATCGACTTGATGCCGACTGGATCGGCGTTGATGCCGAGCGTACATGCAGCCTCGCACGGCGCCGGGCAGATGCGGCCCGTGAACTCGGGGAAGTTGTTGGTCGAATGGAGGACTTCGATCGCATGCCGCCAGTCCCGGCGATAAACGAGATCGTTGAAGTCCGGGATGATGTTGTTGACGGGGCAGCCGTTGTTGCAAAACGGAATGCCGCAATCCATGCAGCGCGCGCCCTGAATCTTCGCGTCTTCGTCGCTCAGCGCGAGAACGAATTCCTTGTAATGCTTGACGCGCGCGAGCGGCGCTTCGTACGCCTCGTGGCGGCGTTCGTATTCGAGAAAACCGGTTGCCTTGCCCATGGGGTTCTCTTGTCTTGATCCAAATCGTCGTATCGGGGGCCGGCGGGCGCCGCCTGCGCGTGGTGCGCATGCGGCAAGCCTCGATGGCATCGTATCTATCGCCCGCTCGCTCCGGTGACTCCGGCACCGCGAGGCGAACGGGCGCATTCAGGTGCGCGTGAACGCAGCGCTCACGCCGCGAGCACCTCGCTGGCGGCCTTCTTCGCTCCGAGCTCGGCGAGCGCGCGCTTGTACTCGGTCGGGAAGACCTTGACGAACTGCCGGCGCGACGCGTCCCAATCCTCGAGCAGCGCCTTCGCGCGCGGTGAGCCCGTGAACTGGAAGTGCCGCTCGACGAGCCCCTTCAGCAGCGCCTCGTCGGTCATGGCCGTGTGCCAGAGCGCGCGATCGACCGTGCGCTCCTGCTCGGCCTGCTGCAGCACGGGCTCGAGCGCGACCATCGACTTGTTGCACTTGCCCGCGAACGTGCCTTCGGGGTCGTAGACGAACGCAACGCCGCCCGACATCCCCGCCGCGAAGTTGCGGCCAGTCTCGCCGAGCACGACGACGGTACCGCCCGTCATGTACTCGCAGCCGTGATCGCCCGTTCCCTCGACGACAGCGGAAGCCCCCGAGTTGCGCACGCAGAAGCGCTCGCCGGCCACGCCGCGCAAATACGCCTCACCCTCGATCGCGCCGTACATCACCGTGTTGCCGCAGATGATGTTTTCCTCGGACTTGCCGCGGAAATCGTTCGTCGGGCGAATGATGATGCGACCGCCCGAGAGGCCTTTGCCGACGTAGTCGTTGCCGTCGCCGACGAGGTCGAGCGTGATGCCGCGCGCGAGGAACGCGCCGAAGCTCTGCCCCGCCGTGCCCTTCAACTGGATATGGATCGTGTCGTCGGGCAGCCCGTCGTGACCGTACTTCTTCGCGATCATCCCCGAGAGCATCGCGCCAACCGTGCGGTTCACGTTGCGCACGGGCTGGATAAACGAAACATGCTCACCGTTCTCGATGGCCGCGCGCGACTTCTCGATCAGCGTGTGATCGAGTGCGCGCACGAGGCCGTGATCCTGCTCCTCGACATGCCGGCGCGCGATGTCGGCCGACACCTTGGGCTGGTAGAAGATGTTCGAAAAATCGAGGCCGCGCGCCTTCCAATGCTCGATGCCCTTCTTCATGTCGAGCAGATCCGCGCGGCCGATCAGGTCGTCGAACTTGCGGATGCCCAGTTGCGCCATGATTTCGCGGACTTCCTCGGCGACGAAGAAGAAATAGTTGACGACGTGCTCGGGCTGGCCCTGGAACTTCGCGCGCAGCACCGGGTCCTGCGTGGCGACGCCGACCGGGCACGTGTTCAGATGGCACTTGCGCATCATGATGCAGCCCTCGACGACGAGCGGAGCCGTCGCGAAGCCGAACTCGTCCGCGCCAAGCAGTGCGCCGATCACGACGTCGCGGCCCGTCTTCATCTGGCCGTCGGCCTGCACACGGATACGGCCGCGCAGGCGGTTGAGCACGAGCGTCTGCTGCGTCTCGGCGAGGCCGAGCTCCCACGGCGTGCCCGCGTGCTTGACCGACGAGAGCGGCGACGCGCCCGTGCCGCCATCGTGACCGGCGATCACGACGTGGTCGGCCTTGGCTTTGGCGACACCGGCCGCGACCGTGCCGACGCCCACTTCGGAGACGAGCTTCACCGAGATGCTCGCGACCGGGTTCGCGTTCTTCAGATCGTGAATGAGCTGGGCCAGATCCTCGATCGAATAGATGTCGTGATGCGGCGGCGGCGAGATGAGGCCGACGCCGGGCACCGAATACCGCAGCTTGCCGATGTACTCGGAAACCTTATGGCCCGGCAGCTGACCGCCCTCGCCGGGCTTCGCGCCCTGCGCCATCTTGATCTGGATCTGATCCGCCGAGGCGAGGTACTCGGCCGTGACGCCGAAGCGGCCCGAAGCGACCTGCTTGATCTTCGAGCGCAGAGAATCGCCTTCCTTGAGCGCGATGTCGCGCACCACTTCGCTGCCGATCACCGAGGCGAGCGTATCGCCGTTCTTGATCGGAATGCCGCGCAGCTCGTTGCGGTAACGGTTCTCGTCCTCGCCGCCCTCGCCGGTGTTCGACTTACCGCCGATGCGGTTCATCGCGATCGCGAGCGTCGCATGGGCCTCCGTGCTGATCGAGCCGAGCGACATCGCACCGGTCGCGAAGCGCTTCACGATGTCCTTGGCCGACTCCACCTCGTCGAGGGGAATCGCCTTGGACGGCTCCACCTTGAATTCGAAGAGGCCGCGGAACGTCATGTGACGGCGCGTCTGATCGTTGATCAGATGCGCATACTCCTTGTACGTCTGATATGAGTTGCTGCGCGTCGAATGCTGGAGCTTGGCGATCGCATCGGGCGTCCACATGTGGTCTTCGCCGCGTACGCGGTAAGCGTATTCGCCGCCGGCGTCGAGCATCGTCGAGAGCACCGGGTTGTCGCCGAACGCCTCGCGGTGCAAACGGACGGCCTCCTCGGCGACCTCGAAGAGACCGATGCCGCCGACCTTCGAGGCCGTGCCCTTGAAGTACTTCTCGACGAGATCGCTCGCGAGCCCGACCGCCTCGAAAATCTGCGCGCCCGTGTACGACATGTAGGTCGAGATGCCCATCTTCGACATCACTTTCTGCAGGCCCTTCCCGACCGCCTTCGTGAAGTTGTAGATGGCTTTCTCGGGCGAGAGATCGCCCTTCATGCCCTGCGCCATCTGCACGAGCGTTTCCATCGCGAGGTACGGATGGACCGCTTCCGCGCCGTAGCCCGCGAGCAGCGCGAAGTGGTGGACTTCACGCGCCGAGCCGGTCTCGACGACGAGGCCCGTGCTCGTGCGCAGCCCCTGCGAGACGAGGTGCGTATGGATCGCGGCCGTGGCGAGCAGCGCCGGAATTGCGACGTTCTCCCGATCGGTGCGGCGATCCGACACGATCAGGATGTTGTAGCCGGACCTCACGGCATCGACGGCTTCGGCGCACAACGACGCGAGGCGCGCCTCGATGCCTTCCTTGCCCCAGGCGATCGGATAACAGATGTTGAGCTCGTACGAGCTGAACTTGCCGCCCGTGTACTGATCGATCGAGCGGATCTTCGCGATGTCCTTGAAGTCGAGCACGGGCTGCGACACTTCAAGGCGCATCGGCGGGTTGATGTTGTTCGTGTCGAGCAGGTTCGGCTTCGGACCGATGAACGAGACGAGCGACATCACGAGGTTTTCGCGGATCGGATCGATCGGCGGGTTCGTGACCTGCGCGAAGAGCTGCTTGAAATAGTGGTAGAGCGTCTTGTTCTTGTTCGACATTACCGCGAGCGGCGAGTCGTTGCCCATCGAGCCGACCGCCTCCTCGCCCTGCTGCGCCATCGGCGCCATCAGGAACTTGACGTCCTCCTGCGTATAGCCGAACGCCTGCTGGCGGTCGAGCAGCGCCGCCGCCTCGCGGCGCTCCGTGACGATGTCCTCGGCCTTCGGCTCGATCTCGTCGAGCTTGATGCGCACGGCGTCGATCCAGCTCTTGTACGGCTTCGCGTTCGCGAGGTTGTCCTTGAGTTCCTTGTCGTCGATGATGCGGCCGTGCTCCATGTCGATGAGGAACATCTTGCCCGGCTGCAGACGCCACTTCTTGACGATCTTCGATTCGGGGATCGGCAGCACGCCGGCCTCCGAAGCCATAATCACGAGATCGTCTTCGGTGATGACATAGCGCGCGGGGCGCAGGCCGTTACGGTCGAGCGTCGCGCCGATCTGGCGGCCGTCCGTGAACGCGATCGCGGCGGGGCCGTCCCACGGCTCCATCATGGCGGCGTGATACTCGTAAAAGGCGCGCCGATTGTCGTCCATCAGCGTGTGCTGCTCCCACGCCTCCGGGATCATCATCATCATCGCGTGCACGAGCGGATAGCCCGCCATCACGAGCAGCTCGAGGCAGTTGTCGAACGAGGCCGTATCGGACTGGCCCGGGTAGATCAGCGGCCAGAGCTTGTGCAGATCGTCGCCGAGCACCGCGCTCGCGATCGCGCCCGTGCGCGCGTTGAGCCAGTTGACGTTGCCCTTCACGGTGTTGATTTCGCCGTTGTGCGCGATCATCCGGTACGGGTGCGCGAGCTCCCAGGCCGGGAACGTGTTCGTCGAGAAGCGCTGGTGCACGAGCGCGAGCGCGGAGACGACGCGCTCGTCCTGCAGGTCGCGATAGTAGACGCCCACCTGGCCCGCGAGCAGCAAGCCCTTGTAGACGACCGTGCGCGCCGACATCGACGGCACGAAATACTCCTTGCCATGCTTGAGCTTGAGCGCCTGGATGCGGTGGCTCGCCGTCTTGCGGATCACGTAGAGCTTCCGCTCGAGCGCGTCCGTGACCATGATGTCGCGGCCGCGGCCGATAAAGATCTGACGAATGACGGGCTCGGAGGCCTTGACGGCCGGCGATATCGGCATCGCATGATCGACGGGCACATCGCGCCATCCGAGGACGACCTGGCCCTCCGCCTTCACCGTCCGCTCGAGCTCCTGCTCGCAGGCAAGACGAGACGCATGCTCCTTGGGCAGAAAGATCATGCCCACGCCGTACTCGCCGGCGGGCGGCAACGTCACGCCCTGGCGCGCCATTTCCTCGCGATAGAACGCATCGGGAATCTGGATCAGGATGCCGGCGCCGTCGCCCATCAGCGCATCGGCGCCGACGGCGCCGCGGTGATCGAGATTCTCGAGAATCTTGAGCCCTTGCTGAATGATGTCGTGAGTCTTCGCGCCCTTGATATGCGCGACGAACCCGACGCCGCAGGCGTCGTGCTCGTTTTGCGGGTCGTACAGACCTTGCGCCGCAGGGACCGAAGTCATCGGTTGCTGTTCGTTCATGGGGACACCGTCCTGTAGGGGGCCTCGAAAGGGCCGTTCTCAAAGGGCTGAGCCGCAGTTTGCCCGCGCGGCCGCTCTCGATAGGGCCGCAGGGAAGGCGCATTGCGCCGAAGAAAAACCGTCGGAAATCGGAATATACGCGACGAATCAAAGGAATAGCAACAAAAATCGCATGATATGACCCCACTTATTGCGGCGCATTCAAATGGTGCTGTTTTATTGGGGCCCCATCAAAAAGAGGTACAGAAAACGGCACGCTGCCCGTGCCGTCCGCGACTCTCTCGTTTGCATCATTGCCGAAACCGCGCCAACCGACGCCCTGCGCGCATTCAATAGGCGAACTTACCCCGCTCGCGGCTCACGCATGCGTGGACAGGCGTCGGCAAGCAGGTTCCAACCGCGAAGCAGTGTTATTGCGTCTGCGGCGTCTCGCGCACTTTCTTCGGCCGGCCGCGCGGCAGCGGCGAGACGCGCCGGTTCGCCGCCCTCGCCGCCCACTCTCGATACGACTCGCCGCCGAGCACCCATCCTTTCAGCGTCGCCTGCTGCAGCTCGTTCGCCTCGCGCTCGTCGAGCGGCTGCTCGCAAAGCTCCTTGTAGGCGCGCTGCCGCTCGAACGGCGTATTGCCGAGCGACCAGTAAAGCGGGTGGTCCGTGACGAGACTGTCTACAGCAACGCCGATGTGATGCCGATAACTAGACCATCGATAGTCTTCCGCCGACGTCACGAGGCGCTCACGAACCGGACAAAGCTCGATTACGCGACTGGCAAGCAGGAAGTAGCGCTCTCCTTCGATGACGGTCGCGCGATAGCGACCTTCCCAGAGGGTGCCCCGCCGCGAGTAGCGGCGGTTGAAGTGCGCCACGTAGCGCCTGCCGACCGCCTGCATCGCTTTCGGCAAACTCGATTCGTCGCTCGGCGTGACGAGGAGCTGCACCGCGCCCGGCATCAGCACATAGGCGTGGACGCCGAGGCGGTGGTCGCGCGAAGCGGCTTTCAGGCAATCGACGAATAGCTCGTAATCCTGCTCGTCGACGAAGGCGGGCTGCTGATCGAGTCCGCGCAGGATCACGTGCTGCGGCTGTTCGGGGACGTAAAGACGTGCAAGCCGTGCCATGCTGGATTCCGTTAAGAATGTTGGTGATGACCCGAAGGGACGACGCGGCGCACGAGCCGCCGCGGTTCCTCGAGCGGTTCCGCCGCAAGCGCGCCACGCTTAGGGAGAATGCTCTAACGAGCGCACTTGGTCTGATTCAATCCTTTTACTCATAATAGGCGGGCCTTTTATGGAGGAAGACGCATATGAAACTAAAACAGGCCACTACGGGGGCCGTCGTGGCGCTCGCCTGCGCGACGGCTGCACATGCACAATCGGCCGGCACGTTCTACGTCACAACAGGGTGGTTCCATCTCTCGCCTCAAAGTTCCAGTGATCAGTTGAAGGTAATCAGCCAGGGCGGCACGCCCATCAACCAATACCAGCCCAACACCGGCGCCCGGATCGACCAGTCCGACACGCTCGGGCTGTCGCTCGGCTACTTCGTCACCGATCACCTCGCCGCGGAGTTCGAACTGGGCATTCCGCCGAAGTTCGAAATCAACGGCGCCGACGGATTCTCGCAGTTCGGCAAACTCGGCAGCGCGCGCCTCTGGAGCCCGGCCCTGCTCTTCAAGTGGAACTTCCGGAAGCCGGACGACAAGTTCCGCCCCTACGTCGGCCTGGGCGTCACGCGCGTCTGGTTCACCGATGCGCAGATTACGAACACCACGTTCGAATCAGGCGTCCTGGGGGGTCCGACCACCGCATCGGCAGATCGTTCCTGGGCGCCCGTTTTCAATCTCGGCTTCAACTACAACTTCACCAAGCATTGGTTCGCCGGCCTGTCCGTGTCCTACATTCCGGTCAGCGCGACGGCCGACTTCACGACGTCCCCGTCCGGGCCGCTTGGTACAACGCTACGCACCCAAGCAAAGATCAGGCTCGACCCGATCGTGACCTACGCGAAGATCGGCTACGCCTTCTAGCCTAGTTCAACTCGGGCCGCGCGGCGACCGCGCTGGCGCCGCCGCACCCGCGGCGGCGTCGCCGCCGGCCGTCCAATCGAACCGAATCACTTTTCTACGCGTGTTTCGTCCCATTTTTACGCATGCGCTCGTACCCTCATACGAACCGTGGGTCCTGAGCGCGGGGGCCTTCGGCCAGGCGCCGGCTGGCATTGATGTTGCGGCTCCTGGCATTCCCCGCTCTTCGAACGGGGCCTCATCATCCGGTTATAGGAAAGAAGCTGACGGAGCGACCATGACCGCACTACCGAATACGCGAGACGCGCTCGAAACAACGTGGCAGAGCACGGGACGACACGCCCGCCGTATCGCCCGCCATAGCCGCAACGCCGCCGAGGACATCGGAGGAGAAATGCGCGAACTACTGTCGGAACTGGAGGAAGCCCTCTCTGAAGGCGCGCAGGCCGACGCCGCCCAATTGCGCGAGCAATTGAGGAAACGCATCGACGTGACGAGAGCGCGGCTCGACGGCGCTCGCGCAACGATGCGCACGCGCGCGGTCAACGCGATGGCGGGTGCCAACGACTACGTACGGGAAAACCCCTGGGAAACCGTTGCCGTCGTGGGGGGCCTCGCCCTGCTCACCGGCTGGCTCCTCGCGCGCAGCCGGTGACATAGCCGCAAGCCGCTACGTGAGTGCGTGCTCACGTAGCAGCCAAGAAGTCCGCACCGATCAGATCGATGCGGTCGGTGCAGATCGTGTCGACGCCCCACTGCGCGAGTTCGCGCGCACGTGCCGGATCGTTGACTGTGTAAGCGAGGATGAAGAGCCCCTCGGCCTTGATCTGCTCGACGAGCCGCGCGTCGAGCTTGCGATGATCGGCGTGCAACGAGACGCACTCGAGCGCGGCCGTCTGTGAACGCCAATCTTTGGGCACGCCGCCGAACAGCAAGCCGCGCGGCAGCGCCGGGGCCGCGTCGCGCGCGGCCGCGAGCGCCTCGAAGGAAAACGACGACAGCAGCGGCGGCAACCTCGCGCCGGCCCAAAGCCGCGCGGCCTCCGCGGCCACGCGTCGCCCAGTCGCCACCTCGCGCCCCGGACACGGCTTGATCTCGACATTCGCGGCGAGTCCGAGCGCCGCGCAGCGTGCGGCGACCGCATCGAGCGTCGGCATCCGCTCGCCCGCGAAACGGGCGTCGAACCAGCTCCCGGCATCGAGCACCTCGAGTTCGGCATAGGTCATGCCGGCCGCGGCTCCGCGTCCGTTCGACGTGCGGTCCACTTTGTCGTCATGGAGCAGGAAGACGACGTCGTCGGACGAGAGCTTCGCATCGAATTCGATCATGCGCAGCCCGAAACGCGCGCCCATATCGATCGCCGCCAAGGTGTTCTCGGGCGCGAGCGCGCCGCCGCCGCGATGCGCGACCACGCGCGGGTAAGGCCAACTGATTGTCTTCATCGTCATCTGGGTTTCACTCGTTGCGCCCTTCGCCACCGCTCTCGCTTCGTCGCTTGCGCTCGCTGCTCTCCCGATGGCATTTCAGTTCGCTCGCCTGCCCGTAGCGGGATCGAAGAAATGCAGATGTTCGGCCGGCAAAGCGGCCGGCAGCGTCTCCCCGCGCGTCGGCCGCTGTCCGTGCGGAAGGCGAATCGTCACATCGTGGTCGCCCCAGCGCCCATGCGCCAGATTGTCCGCGCCGAGCAGCTCGCACGAATCGACGAGGAGCGATGCGCGAGGCCCGTCCGCGCGCGGCGTCATGTGCTCGGGCCGAATACCGAGAATCCACTCGCGCCCGCCCTCGACTGTGCCGCCGATGGCCTGCGCGCCGTCGAGCTCGAGGATCGGCCCGCCACCGGCCACTTCAAATCGGTTGCCCTCTTGCGACAGCCGTCCTGACACGAGGTTCATCGCCGGCGAGCCGATGAAGCCCGCTACGAAGACCGTCGCCGGACGTTCATAGACTTCCGTCGGCGCGCCGATTTGCTCGGCATGCCCGCGATTCATGACGATCACGCGTTCCGCCAGCGTCATGGCTTCGACCTGATCGTGAGTGACATAGAGGCTCGTCGTTGCGAGCCGCGCATGCAACCGCTGGATCTCGAGCCGCATTTGCACGCGCAGCTTCGCGTCGAGATTCGAAAGCGGCTCGTCGAAGAGAAAAACGGCCGGCTCGCGCACGATTGCGCGGCCCATCGCCACGCGCTGTCGCTGTCCGCCCGAGAGCTCGCGCGGGCGCCGCGACAGCAACGGATCGAGCTCGAGAATCTTCGCGGCCGCCGCCACCCGCGCATCGATCTCGGCGCCGCTCACGCCGCGGATCTTGAGCCCGTAGGCCATGTTTTCGCGGACGCTCATATGCGGGTAGAGCGCGTAGTTCTGAAACACCATCGCAATGTCGCGATCCTTCGGCTCGAGGCCGTTGACGACGCGCTCGCCGATCTTGATCTCGCCCTCGGATACGCTTTCGAGCCCCGCGACCATGCGCAGGAGCGTCGACTTGCCGCAGCCCGACGGGCCGACGAGAACGACGAATTCGCCGTCGCCGATTTCGACGTCGATGCCGTGCAGCACGTATTGCTTGGCATCGTAAGTCTTGCGCACGCGGTTCAAGCTCAATGCAGCCATTCGGTTCGTTCTCCCGAGATCCTGATCCTTAGATAGTGCCCTGGCGGCCGCCGCTCGCGGGACGCCACTTTCATTTTTCCGAATCGACGAGGCCCCGCACGAACCATCGCTGCATCACGATCACGATGACGAGCGGCGGCAGCATCGCGAGCAGCGTTGCCGCCATCACGTAATGCCATTCGGTGGCGGTGTCGCCGTTCCCGATCATCGACTTGATGCCGACGACAGCCGTCGTCAGCGACTGATCGCTCGTGATCAGGATCGGCCAGAGATACTGATTCCAGCCGTAGATGAACGTGATGACGAAGAGGGCCGCAATGTTCGTCTTCGAAAGCGGCAGGACTACGTCGCGGAAAAAGCGCAGCGGCCCGGCCCCGTCGATGCGCGCCGCCTCGATCAGCTCGTCCGGCAGCGTCATGAAGAACTGGCGGAAGAGGAACGTGGCCGTGGCCGACGCGATGAGCGGCAGCGTCAATCCCGCATAGCTGTTCGTCAGATGCAGTGACGACACGACCTGCACGGTCGGAAAGATCCGCACCTCGACCGGCAGCATCAGCGTGATGAAAATCAGCCAGAACGCCGTGTTACGCAACGGGAAGCGAAAGAAGACGATGGCGTAGGCCGACAGAATCGAGACGGCGATCTTGCCGATCGAGATCGCGAGCGACATGACGAGACTGTTCATGAGCATCCGTCCGAACGGACTCGCCGCGTTGCCCGTACCGTGCGTCCATACGTGAACCAGGTTTTCGAGCAGATGCGTGCCCGGCATCAGTGAGAGGGGCACCGAGAAAACCTCGCGCTCGCTCATCGTCGCCGCGCAAAAGGCGACGTAAACGGGAAAGGCGATCACCAGGACGCCGGCGATCAACACCGCATGGCAAAAAAGGTCGAAGCCTCTTCGATTCTCGATCATCGGAACTTGCTCCGTGGAATCACGTGTATTGCACCTTGCGTTCGATGAAGCGAAATTGGATGACGGTCAGCGCGACGACGATCACCATCAACACGATCGACTGCGCGCCCGAACTGCCGATATCGAGCCCTTGAAATCCTTCCGCGAAAATCTTGTAGATGAGCGTCTTCGTCGCCTGCGCGGGGCCGCCTCCGGTCGCCGCGTCGATGACGGGAAACGTGTCGAAGAACGCGTAGACGAGATTGACGACGAGCAGAAAGAACGTCGTGGGAGACAGCAGCGGCAGTGCGATGCCGAAAAATCGCCTGACGGGACCCGCTCCGTCGATCGCCGCGGCCTCGATCAGCGAGCGCGGAATCGCCTGCAGCCCCGCATAGAAGAACAGAAAGCTGTAGCTGACCTGCTTCCAGACGGAGGCGAGCACGACGAGAAACATCGCCTGGGAGCCGTTGAGCGCGTGGTTCCAGACGACGCCGCCCTTCGCGAGCGCATACGTGATAAGGCCGATGCTCGGATTGAAGAGAAAGGCCCATAGCACGGCCGCGATGGCCGGCGCCACGGCATACGGCCAGATCAGCAGTGTCCGATAAGCCTTGGCGCCGCGCGTCACGCGATCCGCGCAAGCGGCGAGCAACAGCGAGACGACAAGGCCCGAGCCCGTCACCAGCGCGCTGAAGATCAGCGTCGTCTTGAAGGAATCGAGGTACAGCGGATCCGCCAACAAATGCGCGAAATTGGCGAAACCGACGAATTGGCTCGAAGTGCCGAACGCGTCCTGCATTTGCGTCGACTGCCACAGCGCGACACCGGCCGGCCACAGAAAGAAGACGGCGGTGATCGCGAGCTGTGGCGCGACGAGCAGATACGGCAGCGGACTCGCGGCGAAGCGGGACCGGGAACGTTCGCTCATGGCCGGCGCGTGTTACGTGCCCGATTGCTCGAAGCGGCGCAGCAGCTCGTTGCCACGCGACACCGCCGAATCGAGCGCATCCTTGGGCGTCTTCTTCTGCGCCCAGACCTGCTCGAGCTCTTCGTCGATGACCGTTCGGATCTGCGGCATATTGCCGAGACGCAGCCCCTTGGTGAACGGCAGCGGCGGCTTGTTCAGCATTTGCTTGGTCGCCGTGTCCGCGCCCGGATGCTGCGCGTAAAAACCGTGCTGTTCCGCGAGCTCGTACGCGGCTTTCGTGACCGGCAGATAGCCCGTGTCCTCATGCCACTTCGCGGCAATCGCGGGCGAGCTCAGATAGGCGAGAAACTTCGCGACACCCTTGTAGACGTTGGCATCCTTGCCCGCGAGCACCCAGAGGCTCGCGCCGCCGATGATCGCGTTCTGCGGCGCGCCCTTCACGCTCGCATCGTAGGGCATCATGCCGGTGCCGAAGTCGAACTTCGCATACTTGCGGACGTTCGCGAGCGAGCTCGACGAGTTCGTCATGATGCCGCAATCGCCGCTGTAGAACTTCGAGTTTGCCTCGTCCTTGCGGCCCGCGTAGGTGAATGTGCCTTCCTTGGCCATCTTCTGCAGCATGGCGATATGCGCGATTTGCTGCGGCCCGTTGAACTCGAGCTTGGCGTCGGTGCCGTCGAAGCCGTTGTTCTCGCTCGCGAACGGCAGGCCGTGCCAGGCGCTGTAGTTCTCGAGCTGGATCCAGCTTTGCCAGCCGGTCGTGAAGCCGCACGACATGCCGGCCGCCTTCAGCTTCGCGGCATCCGCAGCCACTTCTTCCCACGTCTTGGGCGGCTGGTTCGGATCGAGGCCCGCCTTTTTGAACGCATCCTTGTTGTAATAGAGCACCGGCGTCGAGCTGTTGAACGGCATCGAAACGAGCTCGTCCGTCTTCGCGTCGCTGTAGTAGCTGGCGACCGTCGGCACGAACGCCTTTTGGTCGAGCGGCACGCCGGCCTGCTTGAACACGTCCGTCGCCGGGATGATCGCCTTCTTGGCCTGCATCATCGTCGCCGTGCCGACTTCGTACACCTGCAGGATCGCCGGCGCGTTGCCGCTGCGATAGGCCGCGATGCCGGCCGCGAGCGTCTGATCGTAGGTTCCCTTGAAGACCGGCACGATCTTGTAATCGCTCTGGGAGGCATTGAAGTCCTTGGCGATATCGTTGACGCGCTCGCCGAGCGCCGCGTCCATCGCATGCCAGAACTGAATTTCCGTCGCCGCAACGGCGCTTTGGCTGGCCCCGGCGGCAAGCGCCGCGCCGAACGCCATCGAACGAACCCACGTCGAACAACGCTTCATTTGTCTTCTTCTCCTTGGAAAATGACACCCGGCCTGTAGGCCCGCGTGGCATATACCCCGCAACGACGTGCCCGCTTTCGCGTCCACGCCCGTCTCGCGAGGCTTGCGGTCAGTGGACCGGGCCTCGCCGTCCTTCGGCAGACCGGGCAGTCTATTGGTCGTTTATGACAAAAAGACGTTGGTATTCCTTGAGCGCGTATCGATCCGTCATGCCGGCGATGTAATGGGCAATGCGCCGCGGCTGATCGGTCGGATCGTCCGCGATGTAATCGGGCGGCAAAAGCCGCGGATCGTCGGTGAACGCGTCGAAGAGCCCGGTAATGACGCGCCGCGCCTTGTTGGCCATCCGCATGACGCGGTAATGGCGGTAAAGATTCTTGAAGAGAAAGCGCTTGAGCTCGGCGGCCTGCGCGGCGATGGGCTCGCTATGCGCGACGAGCGGCGGCGCCGCGCGCACGGCGTCGAGCGAATCGGGCGCGTGCTCGAGGAGATTGCGACGCGTCGCCTCGATGAGGTCGACGATCAGCGTGTTGATGATGCGGCGCACCGTTTCATGCACGAGCCGACGTCCATCGAGCCGCGGATGCGCGCGCCGGGCCTCTTCGTAGTGTGTCTGCCAAAGCTCCACTTCCGCGAGCTGCTCGATCGTCAGCAGCCCTGAACGAAGTCCGTCGTCGACATCGTGATTGTTGTAGGCGATTTCATCGGCGATGTTGGCGATCTGCGCTTCGATTGAAGGGCGCCGCCCCTTCAGGAATCGCTCGCCGAGCTCACCGAGCTTCGTCGCATTCTCTCGCGAGCAATGCTTGAGAATGCCCTCGCGCGTCTCGAAGCAGAGATTGAGTCCGTCGAATGCGCCGTAATGCTCTTCCAGTTCGTCGACGACGGCGAGGCTCTGCAGGTTATGCTCGAAGCCGCCATACGCGCGCATGCAGTCGTTCAACGCATCCTGCCCGGCATGACCGAACGGCGTGTGGCCGAGGTCGTGCGCGAGCGAAATCGCTTCGACGAGATCTTCGTTCACGCGCAGGTTGCGCGCGACCGAACGCGCGATTTGCGCCACTTCGAGGCTGTGCGTGAGCCGCGTGCGAAATAGATCGCCCTCGTGATTGACGAAAACCTGTGTCTTGTATTCGAGGCGCCTGAAGGCCGTGGAATGGACGATACGGTCGCGATCGCGCTGGAATTCGGTGCGCGCGACGGGCGCGGGCTCCGGGTAGCGCCGGCCGCGCGAGCGCGACGAATGAGCGGCGTACGGAGCGAGGTGCGCTTCGAGCATCGCGACCGTCGGTGCGCCCAATACGCCAGGCGACGGCTCCTCGCGCGCTTCGGTTCGCGACGCGCCGGTCGATTCTTCATGCGTCGGCATCTGCTTCACCTTCCTCCGCCTCCTATTCCAACGTCACGCCAGTTCGGTGTCCTCGGCGTTTGCCATCGCATCCGCCGTTCGAGCGAGGTCAGCCACTTGCGGCGAGCGTCGCGCGCAGCGCCGCCTCGGGCGCGCTCGTGATCAGTGGCTCGCCGAGTCGCTTCAGGAGGACGAACTTGATCGTGCCCGCCTCGGCCTTCTTGTCGCCCTTCATCAATTCGATATAGCGCTCTTCGCCGAGCGCCGGCGCACGCACCGGCAGGCGGGCGGCCGAGACCAGGGCGAGCAGGCGCTTGCGCGAGGCATCGTCCAAATGCCCGAGCCGCACCGATAGATCGGCCGCCATCGCCATGCCGCAGCCGACGGCTTCGCCATGCAGCCATTCACCGTAGCCGAGACCTGCTTCGATCGCATGACCGAACGTGTGCCCGAAATTGAGAATGGCGCGCAAGCCGCCCTCGCGCTCGTCGGCGGCGACGACCGACGCCTTGATCTCGCAGCAGCGCTTGATCGCATGCGCGAGCGCGTCGGCGTCACAACGATTGAGCGCCTCGACGTTCGCCTCGATCCATTCGAAGAACGCCGCATCGGCAATCGCGGCCGTCTTGATGACTTCGGCGATGCCTGCCGCCAGTTCCCGCTCGGGCAGCGTTCGCAAGGCGGCCGTATCGGCCACGACGGCGAGCGGCTGGTAGAAGGCGCCGATCATGTTCTTGCCGAGCGGATGATTGATGCCCGTCTTGCCACCCACCGACGAATCGACCTGCGAGAGCAGCGTCGTCGGCACCTGGATGAACGGTACGCCGCGCATGTAGCTGGCCGCCGCGAAGCCCGTCATGTCGCCGATCACGCCGCCGCCCAGCGCGATCAGCGTCGTTTTGCGATCCGCATGCCGCTCCATCAGCGCATCGAAAATGCGGTTGAGCGTTTCCCAGTTCTTGTAAGCTTCGCCGTCGGGCAGCACGACCGTCGATACCGTCTTGCCGAGCGGCGCGAGCGCCGCTCGCAACCGGTCTCCGTAAAGCGGCTCCACGGTCGTGTTCGTCACGATCGTCACGGTGGCACCCGCGATGTGCGGCGCGAAGAGATCGGTGCGGCCGATGAGATCGGCCCCGATCTGAATGGGATAGCTGCGTTCGCCTAAATCGACACTGACCGTAATCATCGAGGAGTTGCTCCGCTAAGCCTCGTCAAGAGTTGACCTGCCGGTTGATGCCGGCCATTTCGAGTTGCATGAGGACCATGTTGACGAGCCCGCTCACCGACGGCCGCCCCGTTTCGACGACGAAATGGGCGCATTCGCGATAAAGCGGGTCGCGCAGTTCGTAAAGCGCCTCCAGCTTCGCCTTCGGATCTTCGGTCTGGAGCAACGGCCGGTTTTTGTCCTTGCGCGTGCGCAGCCAAAGATCGTGAGGATTCGCCCGAAGATAAACGACCAGGCCGCGCGTGTGCAGCAACTCCCTATTATTCGGACGCAAGATCGCTCCGCCGCCCGTGGCGAGCACGATGGACTGGCGCGCCGTCAACTCGGCGATCATCTGCGCTTCGCGCTCGCGAAAGCCCGCCTCTCCCTCCAGCTCGAAGATGACGGGGATGCGCGCGCCCGTGCGCGCCTCGATTTCATGGTCCGAATCGAAGAACGGCCGATCGAGCCGGCGAGCCACGGCGCGTCCCACGGTGGTCTTGCCGGCCCCCATGAGTCCCACGAAGAAAATATTGGTGTCAGCGCCCCGCTCTTGCAACGGTATTCCTCTGATTGATTCGGACAAAGTTCGTGGCGCAGCTTACTGGCAAAGCCGCAAGCTTGTCGAGTGCGCCAGCCGGCCGCGCCCGGACGGCCCGCCCGGAGCCCGCGCCGGCGCGCTCGCCACTGTCGCCAACGTTTCCGCATGGCCGGCCGGGCTCAATCGAGTTCGACGACGCGCGGAGTGATGAAAACGGCAAGCTCTTTCGCTTGCTCACGCTGCGCCCGATGGCGGAAAAGCGCACCCAAAATGGGTATTTTGCCCAACACTGGCACGCCCGTCACATCGTCGCGGTCCTCGGTCTCGTAAATCCCTCCAATCGACACCGTGCCGCCGTCCTCCACCTCGACGCGCGTTTGCACGCGTTTCGTGTCGATGGCGGGTCCGGCGGCCGTCTCTTGTCCCACGCTGTCCTTCGCGATTTCGAGGTCCAGAATCACTCGCCCGTTCGGCGTGATCCGCGGCTCCACGTCGAGTTTGAGCGTCGCCCGGCGAAATTGCACGCCGACGCCGTTGCGCACCCGGGCCTGATAAGGGATCTCGGTACCTTGCTCGACCATGGCCTTGGCCCTGTCGGCTGTCACGACGCGCGGGCTCGACACGATCTGGCCCCGCCCCTGCGCTTCGAGCGCCGAAAGCTCGGTCGTGATGAGGCGCGTGGCCCGTGCGGCGAAAAGCGCGAGGCCGACCGTGGCCGCATCGAAACCGCCGAGCGCGCGGGCCGAAAGGTCATGGACGACGCCGTCTTTGCCGCCGGCGAGGCCGAGCGCCTGCGCTCCCGCGCCGCCGCCATCCGCTTTCGCACTGGTCGAGTATAGCGACAGCCGGGCGCCCAGATCGCGCGAAAACCCGCGCACGCCCTCGACGATGCGCGCTTCGATGAGCACCTGACGCGTCGGCTTGTCGAGCTCGGCGATCAGGTCGGCCACCTGGGCGAGACGAGCATCGAGGTCCGTCACGAACAACAGGTTCGTGCGTGCGTCGGCCATCGCGCCCCCGCGCTTGGAGAGGACACGTTGCGCGCCAGGTGCCGTCAGCAGACGCTGAACATCCTCGGCGCGCGGATAGCGCAGCGCGAATGTTCTGCTCGAGAGCGGCTCGAGATCGGCCGCCCGCGCGTGCGACTCGAAGCGCTGACGCTGACGCGCCGCGAGCTCCGCGAGCGGCGCGACCCAGATCACGTTTCCGCGTCGCGCCATCGCGAGCCCATTCACATCGAGCAGCGTGTCGAATGCGGTACGCCACGGCACGTTATCGAGGTGAAGCGACACCGAGCCGCGCACTTTCTCGCTGGCCACGATGTTGAGGCCCGTGAAGCGCGCAAACGCTTCGAGGACGTCCGCGAGCTCCGCCTGACGGAAATGGAGGGTGATCGGTTTGTCGTCGTCCGTCTTCCCGTCCCGCGCGCCGATCCGACCTTCATGCGACTCGCTGATGCGCTCGGCCGGGGCGAGCGGCACGGGCGGCCCCTCGAGCGCCTGCCGCGGACCGGGCAACGCCTGGCCTGGCAGGCCATCCGGTGTCGCGGCGGTACGCCCAAGGCCGGCGGACGGAACTTCGCGAGCGGGAACGGAAGCGCGCGTTTCGGCAATATCGGCGTCCGGTCGCTCGCCGATGTCGGCAGCACCGGCAACATGGCTATTGCGGTCACTGACGCGATCCAGGTCATCGTCGTCGCTATCTTCGCCGTCGTCGTAAGCGTCCTGGTAGGACACGGCGTCCGTCATCGCCGGTGGCAGCGGCGGCAGCGGCGGCAATGCCGCATGCGCGAAAGCGACGGCCATGGACGAAGCGGCGGACAGACAGACCAAAATTCGCCGGTTCCTCATGAGATCGTTTCCTTCTCGAGCTTCATCACGCGCCGTTGTTCTCCGCTTGCGAGCGTCACGCCGCGCGCGTCGATACTGACGACCTGCTCCGTACCTATCGTCTGGCCAGGCCAGTAGATGGCCACGCCATCGTCGGTCGCGAGCAAGGCGAGCCCATGCGCCCGCGCTTGCTCGTGTATGAAGCCGACCAGACGGATCTCGGTCGCGCGCGTTCCCGCATGCACGCCCGGCGCGGCGGCAAACGGATCGACGAACAAGTCCAGACCGCCGTCGGCTTTCACGGCCTCGGCAATCGTCGCGTCATCGGCGAGCGAGTCGCCAGGCAGTGCGTCGTACACCTGCAGTGTCGCGTCGATCGCGAGTCCGTCTTCTGCGGGCTCGAGCTGCAGAGCAACCGGCACGGCCAGCGCCGGCAGTTCCGACAACGCCCGCACGAACGCAAGAAGTGCGGCAAACTCGCCCTTTGCCGCGACCCGCACGGCCCTCGAAGCCCGAATGCGGTCTGAGCCGACGGCGCCCGGTTCGAGGGCGCTCACCATCATGCCGCTTCGCTCCGCGAGAGAAGAAATGGCCTGCCACATGGCTGTCGGCGAGCGAGACGCCGCATCGCGAGAAGCATCGCTGTGACTTGCCGCCTTTTTCATCGCCGGCAACCGCTCGAGGGCGGCGCGCGCCTCTTCGACACGTCGCTCAAGATCCGCCAACTCGGCTCTGCTGCCCGCCGTCGCACCGACACCGGCCGCGCGCCAACCGTGCGCGCCGAGTGTGAACGCGGTGGCGGCAAGCGCGACATGCGCGAGGAGCCGATGCGTCCCGCTCCAACGTTCGGGAGGGGACGCAAAGCTTGCGAGCCATCGAGGGAATTGCTGTCCGTGGGCCGCCGGTCGCTGCGCCGCGCGTGCCATCCCGCGCAAGAATCCGCCACCGTCTTTCTTCGCAACCGCTATCATCGGCGCCCCCGGCTCGAGTCTCTAGTGCTGGACGGAGCGTCGGCAGGCCCCTCGCCCTCCCACTGCAGCCGTGCCGCGATGTCCACGGCGGAAGCGCTGCCGGCGCCGGCGGCCGATCTCCAATGCGTTATTTCAGCCACACGAACGCCATCCGCCCGCCCCAATCGCTCGATCCATGCGGTGGCGGCGGAAGCGTCGACGGCAGTCGCGTCCAGGGCGAGCCCCTTGCCGGTCAGCGTCAAACGACGCAGTACCACGCCGGGATTCGGCGGGCGGCTCAGCATCTCGGCGATACCGAGAAGCCGGGCGCGCGGCTTCGCCAGTTCCCCGCCAATTGCCTTGCGCTCGCGGGCCTCCGCGCCCGCGCGCTCGAGTTGCCGGTAGTCGGCAAGCGGCGCCGCGAAGTCGGCGAGCAGCGCTTGCAGCTCGGCGCGCCGCCGCATCGAACCCGATGCCCCGAATGCATCGTCCCACCCGGTCCATGCGAGCGCGGCGAGAGCGCCGCACAGCACAGCCGCGGCCGACTCCGCGATGAGCCGGCGACGCCGGCCGCGCGTCAGGTGTTGCCGGTAGGGCAGCAAATTGAAGCCGCCGATACGGATGCCGACAGGCTGCCCGCCCCGGCCGGGCAACAACCTTGCGATCATTCGTACACCCCGCGCAGGGCGAGTCCGAACGCGACGGCGAACGTCGGCGCCTGCGCCCAGCGATAGGCGTCGCCCAACCGATGGTGCGCGTTTGCATCGAGAAACGACGCACACTCGAATGGGAACACCGTACAACCGAGCAGATCGCCCACGTCGGCGAGCGTCATCCCGCATTCAGCGAGCAGCTCCAAGTCGCCTCCGGTCATCGCGCATCCGAGCTCTTCGCCGTCGGTCAGCGCGCGCAGCGCGGCCGGTAAATCGGGGTGCTGGGGCGCCGGATACCGCACATGGGCTTCGACTGCATCATCGGCGATACGCCAACCGTAGACGCCGTCGCTGCCCACCCACACCGCGGCGTAGCGTTCGCTTTCCCGCAGCTCGTAATGGGCCGCGTAGCAAAGCGCACGCAATGCGGCGGGCGGCTCGCCGTCGATCGCGCTCAAGGCGATCCCCGCGGCCGCGGCGGCTTCGACACGTGCTTCGAGGTGCCGCCGAGCCGCCGCGGCAATCGTCACTCGTGCCGCGCCATCGCCCTGCGACGAGGCACCGCCCGGGCCGCAGCCGCGATTGCTTTCGTCGACGAACCAGTCCACCGCCAGCGCCTGGCGCTCGAGGCCGGCAACCCGCTCGGCGTGGGCGTACACGGCGGGTTCCAGTTCCGCAAGGGTGTCCATGGACACCGCGCCCGACGCATCGGGCGGCGTGAGGTTCATCGGAATGGAGTCGATCAGCGTGGCGCTGCCGAGCAGCGCCATCGAACACGACAGCAGGCCGGTGGCGCGGCGCCGTGGCCACTCGGCAAAAAGCGCCGCGATCGCTCGCGAAACAGCGGCGCTATCCACGATTTCGACACCGGACATGGCGGCGCGGTCGAGCGGGACCGCGCCCAGCCATTCCACACGGACCGACGCCTCGCGTCGCGTGCGGCGGCTCAGCACGACGAGTCTGACCTCGGACGCGCTGACGTCGATGCCCGCGGCGAAGCGGCGGCTGAATGGCTGGGGAAGGGGCGAGCACAACAGTTCATTTGCAACCAGCATGATTTCTCCTTGCTAGACCCGGCCGGCTTGGCCGTGGCGTCGTTCGCGTTGGAGAAATTTTGCAGAGCGCGCAGCCGGCGCGACATTCGACCAAATGGCCAACGCGCGCGCCGATGCGAGGGGCACGACGATCGAGCGCCCGGCACGTCGGCCGCCGGCACGTCGCGCTTGTCCGCTCGGCCAAGCGGTGTCGAAACGGTCACCGTTCGCCCGCTATAATCGCGGCCTTCCTTACATCACCTTTCATATGCAGCCGCCCGCGTCGCCGCCGCCCACCGCACCGTCAGCGCCCGCCCCTCGCGGGCGCCGTCTGCTGACGAAGCTTCTCGCCGGACTCACAGGCCTCGCGGCCGCGGGCGCGCTGGCGGTCGGGCTCGTGGTCGCCTATGCGTTGATCGTGGCGAGTCCGCGACTGCCCTCCATCGATGCGCTGACGGATTACCGGCCGAAGATCCCGCTGCGGATTTATACGGCCGATCACGTGCTGATCGGGGAGTTCGGCGACGAGCGGCGCGACGTCGTCCATATCGCGGACGTGCCGCCCTACCTGAAGCAGGCCATTCTCGCGATCGAAGACGCGCGCTTTTACGATCACGGGGGCGTCGATCCCGCCGGCGTCGTGCGCGCCGGCATGGCGGCGCTGACGAACGGCCACGCGACGCAGGGCGCGAGCACGATCACGATGCAAGTCGCGCGCAATTTCTTTCTCTCGAGCGAAAAGACCTACACGCGCAAGGTCTATGAAATGATGCTCGCCTACAAGATCGAGAGCGAGCTCACGAAGGATCAGATTCTCGAGGTCTACATGAATCAGATCTACCTAGGCCAACGCGCCTACGGGTTCGCGTCCGCCGCGCGCATCTACTTCGGCAAGAGTCTCAAGGACATCACGTTGGCCGAGGCGGCGATGCTGGCCGGGTTGCCGAAGGCGCCATCGGCCTACAACCCCGTCGTCAATCCCGAGCGCGCGAAGCTGCGCCAGCGGTACATCCTGCAGCGGATGCTCGAGCTCGGCTACATCGCGCAGGCCAAGTACGAAGCGGCGGCGAAAGAACCGCTCGCGCTGGTCAAAGGGCCGGCGCAGCAATTCAGCGTGCATGCCGAGTATGTCGCTGAGATCGTGCGCCAGGCCATGTATCAGCAATATCGCGACGAAGCCTACACGCGCGGCCTCATCGTCACGACGACGATCGATTCGGCCGACCAGGCGAGCGCCTATCGTGCGCTGCGCCGAGGTCTCCTCGCGTACGACGCGCGCCGCGGGTATCGCGGCCCGGAGGCTTTCATCGACTTGCCCGCTGAAGCCAGCGCGCGCGCCGACGCCATTGCCGATGCCCTGTCCGCGCGGCCCGACACGGGTGAGATCGCGGCGGCCGTCGTGACGGTCGCGGACCCTCGGCGAGTCGAGGCCGTGCTGGCCGACGGCAGCACCGCGACGATCGAAGGGGACGGCCTGCGTTTTTCGGCGGCGGCGCTCAGCGCGCGTGCGCAGGCGGCTTCACGCATTCGCCCGGGCGCCATCGTGCGCGTCGCAAAGCGGGACGACGGCGGCTGGGCAATCGTCCAGCTGCCGCAAGTCGAGGGGGCGTTCATCTCGATCGCGCCGCAAGACGGTGCGATCCGCTCGCTCATCGGCGGCTTCGATTTCAACAAGAACAAATTCAATCACGTGACGCAGGCGTGGCGCCAACCCGGATCGAGCTTCAAGCCCTTCATCTATTCGGCCTCGCTCGACAAGGGCCTCGGCCCCGCGACCGTCATCAACGATGCGCCGCTCTTTTTCAGCGCGGCGCAAACGGGCGGCGCGCCGTGGGAGCCGAAGAACTATGGCGGCGGCTTCGACGGACCCATGACGATGCGAACCGCGCTGCAAAAATCGCGCAACCTCGTCTCCATCCGCATCCTCGCCCATATCGGCACGCACTACGCGCAGCAATATGTCACGCGCTTCGGCTTCGACGCGGAGCGCCATCCGGCCTACTTGCCGATGGCGCTCGGCGCGGGCCTCGTGACGCCGTTGCAGATGGCCTCGGCATACTCCGTCTTCGCCAACGGCGGCTATCGCGTGAATCCCTATCTGATCGGCGAAGTGACCGATCAGCACGGCACCGTGCTCGCGCGCGCGGTGCCGATCGTGGCGGAGAAGGATGCGCCGCGCGCCATCGATGCGCGCAACGCCTACGTGATGAATAGTCTGCTGCAAAGCGTGGCGCAGCACGGCACGGGCGCGAAGTCGAACGAGCTCGGGCGCAAGGACCTCGCGGGCAAGACAGGCACGACGAACGACTCACGCGATGCCTGGTTCGCAGGGTATCAGCACACGCTCGCGGCGATTGCATGGGTTGGCTACGACAGCCCGCGCAGCCTCGGCGATCGCGAGACGGGCGGCGGCGTGGCCTTGCCGATATGGATGGACTACATGCGCGATGCCTTGAAGGGCCTGCCCGAGTACACGATGCCGATGCCGGCCGAGATCGTATCGGCGGGCGGCGAACTCTATTTCGACGCCTTTTCGCCCGGGCATGGCTTCGTCGCGTCAGTGGGCGTGCCCGCGGCAGCCGAAACGGCAGCCGGCGAGAAACACGAAGCCGAACCGCCAGGAGCCGCATCGGGCACGGCAGGTATCGAACCCGTCGCCGCGGGCCTGCCGGCCACCGATAACGGCGGCGGTGCCGCTAGTCCAACGGAAAGTCGCTGAACGCGGCGCGCTTCAAGGCTCGAACGTCACCGGCTCACCGGCTTGCTGGGAAGCATAATCCGATAGCGCCGCAAAGAACTCTGTCCCGTTGCGCGTGTCCCGCCATTCGCCGTCGGTGAATTTGAAGTGAAAGCCGCCCGCCTTCGCGGCGATCCAGATCTCCTGCATCGGCGGCTGCAAATTGACGATGATCTTCGTGCCGTTCGCGAACTCAAGCGTCACGACGCTGCCGTTGCGCTCCGCCTCGATGTCGGCATCACAGTAGTCGAGCGAGCGCTCGACGGCTGTCAGCACGGCTTCGGCACGCGTCAGGTAGTCACTGTCGGTCATGCTAAACTCCGGGGTTTGAATACTTCACGGACCCAGCAGTCATGCGAGTCGTCTGCAGGATGAGCGCGATTGTAGCGGCTTTGACCATCGCCATCGCGGGCGGTGTCACGCTCGCCGGCTGCGGACAACGCGGACCGCTTTATCTGCCGACGGTCCCGCCGCTGCCGCCCAAGCCTGGCGCCGCAACCGAGGCACCTCAAGGCGCCACGTTCGATGCGCAGGCTGCGAGTCCTGCCGCCGGGAACGCGCCGTCGCCCGCAAGCGCTGCTTCGGACACGCGCGGCCGCTCGAACCCTTCGCAGAATCAGTAACTGCTCACGCGACACGGTCGTCACCGCATGGCTCATTCCGCCTTTACCTACATCGACGGTGTCTTGCACGCCGAACAGGTCAGCGCCGTTTCTCTTGCCGAGGAGTTCGGCACGCCGCTCTACGTCTATTCGCGCGCGGCGTTGACCGACGCGTACGAAGCCTACGCGCGCGCCTGCGCCGGCCGTCGAGCATCGGTGCACGTGGCCGTGAAGGCGAACGGCAATCTGGCGGTGCTGAATGTCTTTGCACGACTCGGCGCGGGCTTCGACATCGTCTCGGGCGGCGAGCTCGCGCGCGTGCTTGCGGCAGGCGGCAAGGCAGAGAACGTCGTCTTCTCGGGCGTCGGCAAGAGCGCCGATGAAATGCGCCAGGCGCTCGAGGCCGGCGTGAAATGCTTCAACGTCGAATCGATCGCGGAGCTCGATCGGCTCGATGCCGTGGCGGGCGCGCTCGGCAAGAAGGCGCCCGTGTCGCTGCGCGTGAATCCGGACGTCGATCCGAAAACCCACCCGTATATCTCGACGGGTTTAAAAGCGAACAAGTTCGGCGTCGCGTTCGACGATGCGCGCGATGCCTACCGGCGCGCGGCCGCGATGCCGCATCTCGAAGTAGTCGGCATCGATTGTCATATCGGCTCGCAAATCACCGAGATTGCGCCCTATCTCGATGCCGTCGATCGCCTGCTCGCGCTGGTCG
Source organism: Trinickia symbiotica (assembly GCF_002934455.1). Classification (GTDB taxonomy): domain Bacteria; phylum Pseudomonadota; class Gammaproteobacteria; order Burkholderiales; family Burkholderiaceae; genus Trinickia; species Trinickia symbiotica. Next base: position 130,986 of record NZ_PTIR01000013.1, read on the forward strand.
AGCAAATTGAAGCCGACGGCACGAGGATCCATCACGTCGACGTCGGCGGCGGTCTCGGCATCACCTACGACGATGAAACGCCGCCCGACACCGGTTTGTTCGTGCGCACGCTGCTCGACCATATCGACGCGCGCGGCCACGGCCACCGCTCGGTTTTCTTCGAGCCGGGCCGCTCGGTGACGGGCAATGCGGGCATTCTGCTGACGCGCGTCGAGTTCCTGAAGCCGGGGGAAGAAAAGAACTTCGCGATCGTCGACGCGGCGATGAACGATCTCGCCCGCCCCGCGATGTATCAGGCGTTCCATGCGATCGATGCCGTCGTGCCGCGCAACGAGGCACCGAGCGTTTACGACGTGGTCGGCCCCGTTTGCGAAAGCGGCGACTGGCTCGGCCGCGAGCGCGCGCTCGCCGTGCGGCCCGGCGATTTGCTCGCCATCCGCTCGGCCGGCGCCTATGGCTTCGTCATGAGCTCCAACTACAACACTCGGCCGCGCGCCGCGGAAGTCATCGTTGATGGAGACAAGGCTTACGTCGCGCGGCCGCGCGAAACGGTCGAGTCGCTGTTCGCGACCGAAACGTTATTGCCGGACTGACGCTGATCGGCCACGCAAGAGCCGCGGCCTCATCCACGCGATGAGCCGCCATCCGAGCAGCAGGATCATGATCGAGCCGTAGATTTTCGGCTCGATCAAATCGTGTTTGCCGGCCTTCATCCACCAGAAGTGCAAAATCGCCAGCGCGCCGATCAGATAGATGGCGCGGTGCAGCGTCTGCCAGCGCCGCCCGAGCTTGCGCGCGGCGGCACGCGGCGAGGTCGCGGCCAACACGACGAGCAACAAGAACGCAGCGAAGCCGACGGTAATGAACGGCCGCTTGCCGATGTCCTTGACGATCGAGGCGATGTTGAACCACTGGTCGAACCAGACGTAGGTGACGAAGTGCAGCGTTCCGTAGAAGAACGCATAGAGACCGAGCATGCGCCTGAATCGTAATAGCGCGTTGATGCCGGTCAGCTTGCGCAGCGGTGTCACGGCAAGCGTGATGCAGAGAAAGACGAGCGTCCAGGTGCCCGTCGACCATGTGATGAAACGGATCGGATCCGCGGTGAGCCGGTCGGTCAATCCATACACGAGAAGACGCACGAGCGGAAACCAGGCCGCCACGAAGACGGCGATCTTGGCCGGCACGACCCAGCCTTCCCCTTTGCGAGCGGGAGTGGCCGCGCGTGCTGAGCGGCCCGTTTTGGCGGCGGCGCTGACCGCCCCCAGGTGGCCCTCGTCGCCTTGCGCCGCGGCCGCTCTCGATCGGGTCATAGTGGAGGTGTCGGTCGTCATGGTTGCGTTTCGCCGCGAGTCATCAGGCATGGCCCGGAGTCAGTAGTCCTTGCGCAGGTCCATGCCCTGATACATCGAGGCGACGAGATTGCCATAGCCATTGAACATCAATGTCTTGCGCTTCGGCGTGAAGAAGCCGTCCTCGCCGATGCGCCGCTCCGTCGCCTGACTCCACCGCGGGTGGTCGACGTTCGGATTGACATTCGAATAAAAGCCGTACTCGTTCGGCGCATAGGTGTTCCACGACGTCGGCGGCTGCTTCTCCACGAAGCGAATCTTTACGATCGACTTGGCACTCTTGAAGCCGTACTTCCAAGGCACGACGATGCGAATCGGCGCGCCGTCCTGATTCGGCAGCACTTGTCCGTAGAGGCCCACCGTCAGCAGCGTCAACGGATTCATGGCTTCGTCCATGCGCAGCCCTTCCGAGTATGGCCAATTCAGAATGGGATCCGCCAGGCCCGGCATCTGCGACGGATCGGCGAGCGTGATGAACTGCACGAACTTCGCGTTGCCTGTCGGCTGCACGCGCTTGATGAGCTCGGCAAGCGGGTAACCGATCCACGGAACGACGATCGACCAGCCCTCGACACATCGAAGCCGATAGACGCGCTCCTCGAGCGGGGCGAGCTTCAGCAGTTCGTCGATGTCGTAGACCTTCGCGTTCTTGACCTCGCCTTCGACGCTCACGCGCCACGGACGCGGGCGCAGCGTCCCGGCGTTTTGCGATGGATCGCCCTTATCGGTGCCGAACTCGTAGAAGTTGTTGTAGGTGGTGATGTCTTTGTACGACGTCACTTTATCGGGCACGACGAACTTCGTGTTCGTCGTCGCGGCGAGCTTTTGCGCCTTCGGATCGGGGGGCGCAAATTCGGCGCGAGCGGCCGGGCTCGCGAGGCCGAGCGCCCCACCCGCCGCGGCGAGGCCCGCCACGCCGGCCGCCTGCAGCAACCGCCGACGATGCTCGAAGACAGCGCGCGGCGCGATCTCGCTCGGGCGGAGGTCTTCGCCCGTCAGTTGCCGGCTCTGCTCTCGTTTGATCAACACCATGATGGTTCCTCATAGAAGACGTCGGGCTGCCTGCGCTGGGGCCGGATGATCGACCGATCACGCCCGTCGTTTTCATATACCGATCGTTTCGGCATTTGGATGCATGCCAATTCACCGACGAATGAAAAACCGCCGGGAGCCGAAAGGCTCATCCGGCGGTTTCGCGATGAAACCGGTATTCCGTCAGACGGCTTACAGCTTCCCGTAACTATGGAGGCCGGACAGGAACATATTTACACCGAGGAACGCGAATGTCGTCACCAGCAGTCCCGTAAGCGCCCACCACGCCGCGACGGCCCCGCGCAAACCCTTCATGAGCCGCATGTGCAACCACGCGGCGTAGTTGAGCCAGACGATGAGCGCCCACGTTTCCTTCGGGTCCCAACTCCAGTAGCCGCCCCAAGCCTCGGCGGCCCAGAGCGCGCCGAGAATCGTCGCAATGGTGAAGAACGCGAAGCCGACGGCGATGGACTTGTACATGACGTCGTCGAGCACCTCGAGCGCCGGCAACCGGTCGGCGAGCACGCCGCGCTCCTTCACGAGATACGCGACGCCGACCATCGCCGACAGCGCGAAGCTGCCGTAGCCGATGAAGTTCGCCGGCACATGAATCTTCATCCACCAGCTTTGCAGCGCCGGCACGAGCGGCTGGATCTGCTGCGCGTCGCGTGCGATCGAGTACCACATCAGGAAGCCGACGGCCGCGCTGATCACGAGCATGACGAAGGCGCCAAGCGCGCGCGTGGCGTAATGCTGTTCGTAATACAGATAGAAGAGCGACGTGATCAGGCAGAAAAGAACGAAGACTTCGTAGAGGTTCGAAATCGGGATATGACCCACGTCGGCGCCGATCAAATACGACTCGTACCAACGCACCATCATGCCGGTGAAGCCCATGAGCACGGCGAACCAGGTCAGCCTGGTGCCGATTGCGCCGCCAGACGGCGAGCGCGAGAGCATGCCGATCCAGTAAAAGAGCGTGGCTAGCACGAAGAGCGCGCTCATCCAGAGAATCGCGGACTGGCTCGACAGGAAGTACTTGAGCAGGAAGGCGCTGTCGGCCCGTGTCAGGTCGCCGTTATAGAGGTTGATCGACAGCAACGAGAGCACGGCGATGGCGGCCATCAGCGGCCGCGCGGATTTCCAGCGCCAGCCAAGGGCGACGAGCGCCGGCGTCGCGCCCATCAGCACTAGCTCGTCGTAGTAGTTCATGAACGCGTGATAGCGCGACAGCGCGAAGCCCGCGCCGCCGACGAGCGCCACCGCGAAAAGCCAATCGATGAGGCTCAGGCGCCGCAGGAACGAACGATCGTCGAAGACGTGGCTCGCGGCGGCGGAAGGTTCGTCCGCCATGGGGTCGGAGCGGGAGACGTTTGTCAGATCCATGCTGTTACCGGGTGAGATTCGTGGCCCGCGCGTTCAAGCGGGCGAGCTTGCATCACGAGGCGCCGCGCCGAGCGTGGCGCCCACCGTATCGCGCGTGCGCGCGAATTCCTTCTCGAAATCGAGTGTCTTGCGCGCCGACGACATCGCCATCACGACGCTAGTGCCCGCGCCCGAATCCTTGAGCCAGAACCAGACGCGCCGCTCGCGCACATAAAACATCGAAAAGATGCCGGCCACGAGCAGCAGGCTGCCAAGATATACCACTTTCTTGCCCGGCGCGCGTGTGAGTTGAAACACCGATGCCTGCACTTGCTTGAACGAATCGAGCTGAAGATAAACGGGAGATCCGTACAGAAAGCTGTCCGAGAGCGCGTTGATCGAGCTTTGCACGAAACGGCTCGCCGCCGCGTCCGCCTGCGCATCGGGTTCGCCCGCCTGCTCGCGCGCGAGTTGCCAGAGGTCCCATGTGGCCCCTTCCAGCATGCGCAGCAACAACGATGCCGCCTTTTCCTGCTCGGCCTTCGGCACCGAGTGATCGATGAACGTCGCGATCGCCTGAAAGCCCGCGTTGGCTTGAGCCGCGCCGGAGCCGGCCGGCATCTGCTCGTCCGATCCGGCGAAAAGCGTCAGGACGCGCAGCGCGCTCTCTTCGAGATGCTGGCGCAGCTCCGCATTGTTCCCGGGCACGGAGCGCTCGGCGAAGCGGTGCGCGGCTTGCGCTCGCAGCGAGGGGTTGTCGAGCGCCGCGCGCAGCATCATCCATTCTTTGACCGTGCCGCTACTGTCGGCCGGGATGCGCAGATAGCGGAACGGATCGTCGGGCGCAAGCCGCACCCCGGCAAGAAACACGCGCTCGCCGCCGATCTCGACGGGCAGCATGTAGTTGTTGAATTCGCGCGCCTGCCCATCCGTGCCGCGCACCTTGTACTGCACCGACGGGCCGATGTTGCGCAGCTCGACGGGCTTGTCCGTCTTCGCGCCCGAGCCGAGTCGATCGTCGAAGAACTTCGCGAGCGTCTGGTGCGACGTTACGCCGCGGGCGTCGGTCTTGCCGCTCGCATCGGTGATGTTCTCGACGTTGATGGCCCGGAAGTCCGCGAACTCGACCGTCTGCCCGGAAACGCCGGGCATCGACGCTGACAGCGGCGTCGACGAGCCGATGGTGCCGTCGATCGACATCGTCTTCGCACTCGCGCTCGTCATCGGCCATGCCGTCATCGACAGTTGCGAGCCGCCGTCCTGGAAGCTCGATTGATAAATCGAGACGCCGTCGTACTCGAACGGCTTGTTGACTTCGACGCGGGCCGGAATGCGCTTGCCGGTCTTGTGGTCGACCACGACGATGTCGCTTGCGAAGAGCTTCGGCATGCCGGTCGAGTAGTAGTCGACGATGAACTTCTCGAGTTCGATCGACAACGGCAGGTCCTGGATCAGCGAGCCGCTCGGTTGATTGAGGATCGCCGTCGACACGTGCTGCCCCTCGGGCACCCAGGCATAGCCGCGGAACGTGGGATTCGACGACGAGAGCCGATGCTCGGGCGAGATATCGGCGATCGGGGCATTGCTTGCGACAGGCGTCTTGCCGAAGAGCCACATCTGGAATCGGATGGGCAGATTGCTGTCGAGCAGCCCGCCGAGGCAGATCACGACGATCGCGAGATGCGCGAAGATGTAGCCGATTTTCGCAAGGGCGCCGCGCTTCGCGGAGACGAGCGTCGCACCCTCGCTCTCGCGAACGATGTAGCGATAGCCGAGCTTGCCGAGCAGCGACGCAAGCCGTGTCGCGGTTTCGGCACGCGTGCCGCGCGCCTCGTACTCAGCCTTGTGGTGAAACGCGCGCAGGCTGCCTTCGCGCACTTTGTCCTTCCAGCTGCGCGCATCCGCGATCATCTTCGGCGCGTTGCGGATCACGCAGAGCGAGATCGACACGATCAAAAAGCCGAGGATCAGCATGAACCACCAGGCGCTATAGACCGTGTAGAGGCTGAGCCCGCGGAAGATGTCGGCCCAGAACGGACCGAACTGATTGACGTAGTTCGGGTAGGGATCGTCCTGCGTCAGCACCGTCCCGATGATGCTCGCGATCGCGAGCACGACGAGCAGCGCGATCGCAAACCGCATGGAGCTCAACAACTCGACGGCGCTTTTCAGCGCGCGCCGGTCCGACTTCAACTCATAACCCGAGGTGGTGACGCTCATTACCACTCCAAAACTGCCAGCAAAAAAGGGTAGGGCCGCCGGCCGATCGCGCGGCGCCCCACCCTTTTTGTTCTTGTCGCGCTTCGAGCCTTCAGTGCAGGCCGGCCATGTAATCGGCGACCGCCTTCACTTCCTGGTCCGACAACCGCTGCGCGATGTCGTGCATCGGCGCGCTATTGTTGCGCGTGCCTTGCTGGAAAGCCGTCAACTGCGCAGCGAGATAGTCGCCCCATTGACCCGACACGCGCGGATACTCGATCGGTATCCCCTGGCCCGTCGGCCCGTGACAGGCCGCACAAGCCGGCACGCCCTTGTCCGCGATACCGCCGCGGTAAATCTTCTGCCCAAGAGGGACCGTCGCCGCATCGCGCGCCACGCCAGGCTTCGGCGTTTGCGACGCAAAGTATGCCGCAACGTTGACCATGTCCTGATCGGAAAGCGACGCGGCAATGCCGGCCATGACCGGGTTCTGGCGCGCGGCGACCTTCTCTCCCGCCTTGGTCTTGAAGTCCTTCAACTGCTTGATCAGATACTCCTGGTGCTGACCGGCAAGCTTCGGAAACGCTGCTGTGGCGCTGTTCCCATCGGCACCGTGGCAGGCTGCGCAAACGCCCGTCGCGATGGCTTGCCCCCGATTCATGTCCGGCTTCGGCGCCTCGGCCGCACTGACGTCTCCTGCCCAAACCAACCAACTTGCCGCCACCAGTTCAAGGACCACCAAGGACTTGCAGAGTCGATTCATTCGCACACCGTCTTGTCTCGTCTTTTGGAATGGAATGCCGACGCATGCTCAGGGTTCACGCATGCTTCCGGCGGGTGCAAACCGTCGTATTGTACAATATCGCGCTATCGCCCGAGACGCCAGTCGGCGACACCCCGGCCGCGCCCCACCGCTCGCCGCAAGACCTGTCAGGGTCGTGCCCGCCCGCGGTTTCAACTCTTCCAAGCCGCTCTCGAGCGCGTTTCACATTTCGTTATGGCCTTCTTGCTGCACCAATCGCGCTTTTTCACGACCGTCAACCATCTGCGCGACCTGCCTGCCACCGTCGCGCCCGAGATCGCGTTCGCCGGCCGCTCGAACGCCGGCAAGTCGACGGCGATCAACGTGCTCTGCAACCAGAAGCGCCTCGCTTTCGCCAGCAAGACGCCGGGACGCACGCAGCATATCAACTATTTCAGCGTCGGGCCCGTGGCCGAGCCGACCGCCTATCTCGTCGACCTGCCCGGCTACGGTTACGCCGAAGTGCCCGGCGCGGCGAAGGCGCATTGGGAAGCGCTGCTCTCGAGCTATCTGCAAAGTCGCGCGCAACTGCGCGGCATGGTGCTCATGATGGACTCGCGCCGGCCACTGACGGAACTCGACCGGCGCATGATCGAATGGTTCGCGCCGACAGGCAAGCCGATTCATACGCTGCTGACCAAATGCGACAAATTGACGCGGCAGGAAAGCATCAACGCATTGCGCGCGACACAAAAAGGGCTCGTCGAATATCGCAATGCGGGATATGCGGGCGAGTTGACCGTTCAGCTTTTTTCCGCGCTGAAGCGCACCGGTCTCGACGAGGCGCACGAGTTGATCGAAGGCTGGCTGTCGACCGACGGTGTGTCGTCCGAAGCCAATTGAACCGCACGGACGTTCATAAAAAAACCCGCCGGACCTCGGCGGGTTAAACAGCCTAATCGAAAAAACGACAGGCACCCGCTCAGGGAGGAGAAGCGGGGAGCTCGGCGCCAAGCGCGTCACTCGATCGCTATCATATACCATTGTTAGCGCTTCAGCGCTCGCTCCGGCCCTGCCCCAAGCCGTGATCGGCGCCACCTGTCAACGAATTGCTCGACTTTTTCCGACGCTCATGAGTTTCCATCCGCACTACCGTCCGCGCCGTATGCGCCGCGACGAATTTTCCCGTCGTCTAATGCGTGAGAACGTGCTGACGACGAACGATCTCATCTACCCGGTATTCATTTCCGAAGGCTCGAACGCGCGCCAGTCGGTGCCATCGATGCCGGGCGTCGAGCGCGTATCGGTCGATCTGCTGCTCGGCGTGGCCGAGCAGTGCCTCGAGCTCGGCGTTCCCGTCCTGTCGCTGTTTCCGGCGATCGAGCCGTCACTGAAAACGCCCGACGGCCGCGAGGCCACGAACCCCGAAGGGCTCATTCCGCGCGCCGTGCGCGAGCTCAAAGCACGCTTTCCGGAGCTCGGCGTGCTGACCGACGTCGCACTCGATCCGTACACGAGCCACGGCCAGGATGGCGTGCTCGACGAAGCGGGCTACGTCATCAACGACGACACGATCGAGATTCTCGTCGCGCAGGCGCGCGCGCAGGCGGAAGCCGGCGTCGATATCGTCGCGCCGTCGGACATGATGGACGGCCGTATTGGCGCGCTGCGCCGCATGCTCGAAGACGAAGGCCATATCCATACCAAGATCATGGCGTATGCCGCGAAGTACGCATCGGCGTTCTACGGACCGTTTCGCGATGCCGTCGGCTCGGCGTCGAACCTCGGCAAGAGCAACAAGATGACGTACCAGATGGACCCGGCGAACTCGGACGAGGCCCTGCGCGAGGTCGGCCTCGATATCGACGAAGGCGCCGACATGGTGATGGTCAAGCCCGGCATGCCTTATCTCGATGTCGTGCGGCGCGTGAAGGACGAGTATCGCTTTCCGACCTTCGTCTACCAGGTGAGCGGCGAGTACGCCATGCTGAAGGCCGCCGCGCAAAACGGCTGGCTCGATCACGACAAGGTGATGATGGAGTCGCTGCTCGCGTTCAAGCGCGCGGGTGCCGACGGCATATTGACCTACTTCGCGCTCGACGCTGCGAGGCTGCTGCGCGCACAAAAATAAGCGCGCACGCCGCGCCGCGCCGCGAGAAGCAACCGGCGCTCAGCTCACGATTGCGGCACCGCGCTCGACGGGGGTGGCGCGGCGGTCAAGCGATCGAGACTACGCAGAAACGCATCGGCCGATTCATATCCGACGACGCGCGTTATCTCCTTCCCGTTGCGGTCGAAGAAGACGATCCCCGGCGGCCCGAACAGCGCAAAGCGCTTGAGTAGCGCCTGGTCGTCGGCGTTGTTGGCCGTCACGTCGGCACGCATCAATTGCAGTTGCGCGAGTCGCGCGTGCACGCGCGGGTCGCCGAACGTGATGCGCTCCATTTCCTTGCAGCTCACGCACCAATCGGCGTAGAAGTCGAGCATCGCGGGCCGCCCGGCCGCCTTCAAAGCGTCGTCGAGCACGGCGGTCGAGCGCACGGGTTCGAACGTCAGCGTATCCGTTGCATTGATAGCATGCCCCGCGGTCAACGAAGTCGCGGCCCCGGTGCCGGTTGACTGATCCGGCGCGCCGATGCGCCCCGCCAAGACCGCAAGCGGGCGCAGTGGGTCGGCGGAGCCGGCGGCAAGACCGACGAGCAAGGCCGCCGCCCAGATCGCGAGTGCCGCCCCGACGCCACGACCGAGCCGACGCCAGACCGAGACGGCCGCCGTTCCATGCGGGGTAAAGAGCCCGAGCATGGCGGCCGCGAGCAACAGCCAGAGCGCACCGAGCAGCATCTGCGCCGTCGATGCGAGCACGGGCCAGACGATCCATAGCGCGGCGGCAAGCAGCATCACGCCGAAGAAGAGCTTGATGCCTTCCATCCATGCGCCGGCCTTCGGCAATATCGTGCCGGCGCCGAGGCCGACGATCAGAAGCGGCACGCCAAGGCCGAGCCCCATCGAAAAGAGCGCCGCGCCGCCCAACACGGCGTCGCCGGTATGCGCGATGAATGCCAGCACGGCGAAGAGCGGTGCGGTCATGCAGGCGCCGACGACCAGCGCCGAGAGCGCACCCATTCCCGCGACGGCAGCCAACTTGCCCCCCGAGCGGCGGTTCGATGCGTCCGTGACCTTGTCGTGCCAGCGCTGCGGCAAGACGATGTCGACGCCCGCGATCAATGTCAGCGCGAACGCGCTCAAGAGCAGCGCAAATGCCCCGAGCACCCATGGGTTCTGCAGCCAGGCCCCGAGACTTTGCCCAACGAGCGCGGCGGCGATGCCGAGAACCGTATAGACGAGCGCCATGCCGACGACATAGGCGAACGAGAGCGCGAATCCGCGCGCGTGCGTCACCTTGCGCCCTTCGCCGACGATGATTGCCGACACGATCGGGATCATCGGATACGAGCACGGCAGCAAACTGAGGACGATGCCGGCGATAAAGTAGAGACCGACCGTCGCGAAGAAGCTGCCGCCTTGAAGCAGCGATTGCGCGTAGTCCGCGCTCGTCGCGCGGTCGAGCCATGACTGAGGCTCCGCCGCCCCGACATCGCGGATCCCGGTGTTCGCGGCCGTCGCGTTGCCGCCGGTCGAGGTGGTAGCCTGCTGTAGCGCCGCGCCCTCGACTCGATAGACATGCGTGGCGGGCGGGTAGCAGATGCCGGCATCGGCGCACCCTTGCGACGTGACGGCGAGCTCGAAGGGTCCGCTGGCGGCTTGCACGGGCACACGGATATCGACTTCCTGCCGATAGGTCTCGACGTTTTTTTGAAACGTCGGATCGAACTTCACATGTCCCGCGGGCAGCTGAGCCGTGCCCAGCGTTGCCGTGCCGCCCTTTACGGCGAACGCGAAACGCTCGCGATAGAGGTAGTAGCCGTCCGCGATCTTGAACTTGACATCGACCTCGCCGGGCTGCTCGCTCGCGCTGAAGCGAAACGCGGCCGAAGGATCGAGAAAATCGTCGGCACGCGCGGCACTCGTCAATCCTGCCGCCAGGCAGGCCGCGAAGAGCCAAAGCACGAAGCGCATGACGCAGGTGTCGCGGCGCGGTGGAGCCGGTCTATACATGAGTCGGACGATGAGTTTCAGTGGCCACCCATTGTCCATAGGCGGCGGACGCGGTCGCGGGCCACGAGATGATCTCGGGCGTCTCATAGGGGTGATGCGCAGCGATGAACCGCTCGAGCTCGAGCGCGCGCACCGCGCTCGTCTTGAAGAGCAACTGCACTTCCTCGGCCGATTCGACCTGGCCTTTCCAGCGATAGCGCGAACGGACACGGCCGAGCTCCGTGACGCACGCTGCCAGCCGCTCGTCGAGCACGCCATCGGCAAGCTGTTGCGCCGACGCGGCATCCGGCAGCGTCGTCAGCATCAGAACGATTTCGAGCGGCACGGCTCCCTCCAACGGCAAGCGATCAAGCTCGCATTATCGTATCACCGGCCGAGATTTCACTTGATCGACCGGGACTGGCCGGATGGTCGAAAGCGAGCGCCGGCGCACTCATCGGCGCGCCGAGCGAAGCCCTTCGATGAAAAAAGGGCCAAGCTCGAATGATGCTTGACCCTTTTTATCGACCGCGGATGGTGCTTATTCCGCTTCTTGTACGCCTTCCGCTTCCACCGGTTCCGGACGGTCGAGCAGTTCGACGAGCGCCATCGGCGCGTTGTCGCCCACGCGGAAGCCGAACTTCAGAATGCGCAGGTAGCCGCCCGGACGATTCGCGAAGCGCGGACCGAGCACGTCGAAGAGCTTCGTCACCGAATCGCGATCGCGCAGGCGGTTGAACGCGAGGCGGCGATTGGCGAGCGAGGGCTTCTTGCCGAGCGTGATGAGCGGCTCGACGACTTTACGGAGTTCCTTCGCCTTCGGCAGCGTCGTCTTGATGACTTCATGCTCGATCAGCGAGTTGGACATGTTACGGAGCATTGCCAGGCGGTGGCTGCTCGTGCGGTTCAGTTTCCGCAAACCATGACGGTGACGCATTTCAGTTTCCTTGATTCAAAGTTTTGATCCAGCTCTTCTATCGCCCCCGCTTCGAACGACTGACGGGGACACGGGCCGGTAGAGAAAAACGGCAAGGCGCGGATTGTAATGCCAAATCCGCGACCTCGCCAGTTGCCGGGCCGCCCGGCGAGTTACTTGTCGAGACCGGCCGGCGGCCAATTCTCGAGTTTCATGCCGAGCGTCAAGCCGCGCGAAGCGAGTACTTCCTTGATCTCGTTGAGCGACTTGCGGCCGAGGTTCGGCGTCTTCAGCAGCTCGTTCTCCGTGCGCTGGATCAGATCGCCGATGTAATAAATGTTCTCGGCCTTGAGGCAGTTCGCCGAACGGACGGTGAGCTCGAGGTCGTCGACGGGGCGCAGCAGGATCGGATCGATCTGCGGCGCGCGCGAAGGCGCTTCCGCGGCGGCTTCCGTGCCTTCCAGCGCCGCAAACACGGCGAGCTGGTCAACGAGGATGCGCGCCGATTGGCGAATCGCTTCCTCGGGCGAGATGACGCCGTTCGTCTCGATGTTCATCACGAGCTTGTCCAGATCGGTGCGCTGCTCGACGCGCGCGCTTTCGACGGCATAGCTGACGCGGCGAACCGGCGAAAACGATGCATCGAGGACGATGCGGCCGATGATCTTCGCCGTTTCGTCGCCGTAACGGCGCACGTTGCCGGGCACATAGCCACGGCCCTTCTCGATCTTGATCTGCACGTCGAGCTTGCCGCCCTTCGACAGATGCGCGACGATGTGGTCGGGGTTGATCACCTCGACGTCATGCGGCAGTTCGATGTCGCGCGCGGTCACCAGACCTTCGCCTTCCTTGCGCAGCGTGACCGTCACTTCGTCGCGATTGTGCAGCTTGAATACGACACCCTTGAGGTTCAGCAGCAGGTTGACGACGTCCTCCTGCACTCCGTCGAGCGTCGAGTACTCGTGCACGACGCCTGCGATCGTCACTTCGGTCGGCGCGTAGCCGATCATCGACGACAGCAGGACGCGCCGAAGCGCGTTGCCCAAAGTGTGGCCGTAGCCGCGTTCGAACGGCTCCATCACCACTTTCGCGTGGTTGTCGCCAAGCGATTCCACGGCGATGATCTTGGGCTTCAACAAACTGGTTTGCATATGTAGGTTTTCCTTTTCAATACCCTCGGCTCGTTACACCGATAAGGCTGACCGGTAACAACCTTAAAAAGATGAGCCGAGGCGCCCTCTTGCCCAAGGCAATCGGGTACCCCGGCCGTCAATCTGATTAACGCGAATACAATTCGACGATCAGGCTTTCGTTGATGTCGCCGGCGATATCGGCACGCTCGGGCATTTGCTTGAACGTCCCTTCGTACTTCTTCGTATCGACCGATACCCAGCTCGGCATACCGGTTTGCTCGGCGAGCGACACCGCCTCGAGGATCCGCGCCTGCTTTTTCGCCTGCTCGCGCACGGCGACGACGTCGCCGGCCTTCACTTGCAGGGACGGGATGTTCGCAACCTGGCCGTTCACCGTGATGGCACGGTGGCTCACGAGCTGGCGCGCTTCAGCGCGCGTCGAGCCGAAGCCCATCCGGTAGACGACGTTGTCGAGCCGCGACTCGAGCAACTGCAGCAGGTTCTCGCCCGTGTTGCCCTTGCGGCGGTCCGCTTCGGCGAAATAACGGCGGAATTGGCGCTCGAGCACACCGTAGATGCGCTTCACCTTTTGCTTTTCGCGCAACTGCGTGCCATAGTCGGACGTGCGCGCACCCGAGGTGCGGCCGTGCTGACCAGGCTTGCTGTCGAGCTTGCACTTGTCGGCGAGCGAGCGGCGAGCGCTCTTCAGAAAGAGGTCGGTGCCTTCACGGCGGGACAGCTTGGCTTTGGGGCCGGTATAACGTGCCACTTTGCGTTCCTTCTGGGTTTGATCACGCGAAGCTCATCGCCTCGCGCTAGTCCGACCCCTATCGGGCCGAACGGTGGACTTAGCAAATCGATCGATAGCAAATAGCCTGCTGGCGCAACCCATGCGCTAGCAGGCGTCTTACGTGCGCACGCCTTAGATGCGGCGGCGCTTCGGCGGACGGCAACCGTTGTGCGGGATGGGCGTCACGTCGGAGATCGCGGTGATCTTGATGCCAAGACCATGCAACGCGCGCACCGCCGATTCGCGGCCGGGGCCGGGGCCCTTGATCCGCACTTCGAGGTTCTTCACGCCATACTCCATCGCCACGCGGCCAGCCGACTCGGCAGCAACCTGCGCCGCGAACGGCGTCGACTTGCGCGAGCCCTTGAAGCCCTGGCCACCCGACGTCGCCCAGGCAAGCGCATTGCCTTGACGATCGGTGATCGTGATGATGGTGTTGTTGAACGACGCGTGAACGTGAACCACGCCCTCGGCGACGTTCTTCTTGACCTTCTTGCGAACGCGTTGCGCCGCGGTGCTGTTCGAAGCCTTAGCCATTACGTTTTCCTGTAACTTTCAATCGCGCTTATTTCTTCAGCGCTGCCGCGGCACGGCGCGGACCCTTGCGCGTACGCGCGTTCGTGCGGGTACGCTGGCCGCGCAGGGGCAGACCTTTGCGGTGACGGACGCCGCGATAGCAGCCGAGGTCCATCAGGCGCTTGATGCTCATCGTCACTTCGCGGCGCAGATCGCCCTCGACCACGAACTTACCGACTTCTTCACGCAACTTTTCGAGATCCGCGTCGGTCAGGTCCTTGACCTTCTTCGAATACTGGACACCAGCCGCGTCGCAAATTTGTCGCGAGCGCGTGCGGCCGACACCGTAGATCGCCGTGAGGCCGATTTCGGTATGCTGGTGGTTCGGGATGTTCACCCCTGCAATACGAGCCATTGTTTTTCCTCAAACAAAAAGCGCAAGCAAAAGCGAGGCCGTTAGCCTTGACGCTGTTTGTGGCGCGGATCAGAGCTGCAAATCACGCGCACGACACCTTTGCGCTTGATGATCTTGCAATTGCGGCAAATGCGCTTAACCGATGCCATCACTTTCATGATATTACCCTTTTTTCCAAATCACTTCGCCCGGAACACGATTCGCGCACGCGAGAGATCGTAAGGCGTCAACTCAACCGTTACCTTATCGCCCGGCAGAATGCGGATGTAGTGCATCCGCATCTTGCCCGAGATGTGGCCCAGCACGACATGGCCGTTCTCCAGCTTCACTCGGAAGGTTGCATTGGGGAGGTTCTCGATGACCTCACCCTGCATCTGGATCACATCCTCTTTGTCTTTGGCTGCCATAAGCCCTTCTAACGCATCGGAATGTTGCTGCCCTTGAAATTGGCTTTCTTGAGCAGCGATTCATACTGTTGCGACATGACGTACGACTGCACTTGCGCCATGAAGTCCATGGTGACGACGACGATGATCAGCAGCGACGTTCCGCCGAAGTAGAACGGCACGTTCCAGCGCAACACCAAAAACTCGGGCAGCAAGCAGACGAACACGATGTAGATCGCACCGGCAAGCGTGAGCCGCGTGAGGATGCGGTCGATGTATCGCGCGGTCTGGTCGCCCGGGCGAATGCCCGGAACGAACGCCCCACTCTTCTTCAGGTTGTCGGCCGTTTCCCTGCTGTTGAACACCAGCGCGGTGTAGAAAAAGCAGAAGAACACGATCGCCAACGCATACAGCAACACATAGACGGGCTGACCCGGCTTCAGCGCATTGGCCACGTTATGCAGCGTGTCCGAGAACCATCCGCTGTGCGAGCCTGCGCTGAACCAGTTCAGGATCGTTGCCGGAAACAGGATGATCGACGACGCGAAGATCGGCGGAATCACACCCGACATGTTCAGCTTCAGCGGCAAGTGCGACGATTGCCCGCCGTAAATCTTGTTACCGACTTGGCGCTTCGCGTAGTTCACGAGAATCTTGCGCTGGCCGCGCTCGATGAACACGACGAGATACGTCACTGCCGCGATCAGCACGACGATGACGATCGCCGAGAACGGATTCATCGAACCCGACTGCACGAGCGAGGCAAGGCCGCCGACCGCGTTCGGGAAGCCCGCCGCGATCCCGCCGAAAATGATGATCGAGATGCCGTTGCCGAGCCCGCGCTCCGTGATCTGCTCGCCGAGCCACATCAGGAACATCGTGCCCGTCACGAGCGTCACGACCGTCGTCAGGCGGAACAGCATGCCCGGATCGATGACGAGGCCCGGCTGGTTCTCGAGCGCCACGGCGATGCCGAACGCCTGGAACGTGGCGAGCACCACGGTGAAGACCCGCGTGTACTGCGTGATCTTGCGCTGGCCCGCCTGCCCTTCCTTCTTCAGCGCCTCGAGTTGCGGCGAAACGATCGCGAGCAGCTGCATGATGATCGACGAGGAGATGTAAGGCATGATCCCCAACGCGAAAATCGTGAAGCGCGACAGCGCGCCGCCCGAGAACATGTTGAACATGCCCAGGATGCCGCCTGCCTGGCTCTGGAACAGCTTCGCCAGCTGATCCGGGTCGATCCCCGGCACCGGAATGTGCGCGCCGATCCGATAGACGACGAGCGCCAGCAGCAGAAAAACTGCGCGCCGGCGCAAGTCGCCGAACTTCGCCGTGCTTTTGCCGGTTTTTGCGAGACTCGGACTGTTAGCCAAGTACCTTCTCCGATTCGAACGCCTTGATCGGCAATCGGCTTCTCACGCGATCGAAAGCCGCTTACTCGGCAAACGAGCCGCCGGCGGCTTCGATTGCCGCGCGAGCGCCCTTCGTAGCCGAAAGACCCTTCACGACCAGCTTGCGCGAGATCTCGCCCGTGGCGATGATCTTTGCGCTCTTCGTCAGCTCGCTGACGAGACCGGCCTGCTTCAACGCGAGCAGGTCGATTTCGTCGACTGGCAGCCCTTGCAGGTCGCCAAGGCGCACTTGACCGACGAACTCCTTCGTCAGCGACTTGAATCCGCGCTTCGGCAAGCGACGCTGCAGCGGCATCTGACCGCCTTCGAAGCCGACCTTGTGAAAGCCGCCCGAACGCGATTTCTGACCCTTGTGACCGCGGCCTGCCGTCTTGCCGAGGCCCGAGCCGATACCGCGGCCAACGCGGCGCTTCGCGTGCTTCGCGCCTTCCGCCGGCTTCAGGTTATTCAATTCCATATTCAACTCCTCGAGTCCCTGGTGCGCGTTCAGTCGACGACCTTAACAAGGTACGAAACCTTGTTGATCATGCCGCGCACGGCGGGCGTGTCTTCCAGAACGCTAACCGAGTTGAGTCGGCGCAGGCCCAGGCCGCGCACCGTGGCGCGGTGCGATTCGCGGGTCCCAATCAGGCTCTTCACGAGCTGAACTTTGACAGTTTTTTCAGACATGGTGACCACCCGGGCTTCAGCCCAAAATTTCTTCGACCGACTTGCCGCGCTTAGCGGCGATGTCAGCCGGCGTCGACTGCTTACGCAGTCCGTCGAGCGTCGCGCGAACGAGGTTGTACGGGTTCGTCGAGCCGTGGCTCTTCGCGACGACGTTCGAGACGCCCATCACGTCGAACACGGCGCGCATCGGGCCGCCGGCGATCACGCCGGTACCGTCCTTCGCCGGAGCGAGCAGGACCGTCGAAGCGCCGTGCTTGCCGTGCACTTCATGCTGCAACGTGCCGTTCTTGAGCGGCACCTTGAACATGTTGCGGCGTGCTTGCTCCATCGCCTTTTGCACGGCGACGGGCACTTCCTTCGCCTTGCCCTTGCCCATGCCGACGCGGCCATCGCCGTCGCCCACCACGGTCAGTGCGGCGAAGCCGAGAATCCGGCCGCCCTTCACAACCTTGGTCACGCGGTTGACCGAGATCATCTTTTCGCGAAGGCCGTCGTCGCGTTCGTCAGCCTGAACTTTCGCTTGCATCTTTGCCATGACGAATTCTTCCCTTAGAACTTGAGCCCGGCTTCACGCGCCGCATCGGCCAGCGCCTTCACGCGGCCGTGGTAGCGGAAACCCGAGCGGTCGAAGGCGACGGATTCGATGCCGGCAGCCTTGGCTTTTTCCGCGATGCGCTTGCCGATCAGCGTGGCCGCGGCAACGTTGCCGCCCTTGCCCGATTGATCGGCGAGTTGAGCGCGCACTTCGGCTTCGAGCGTCGACGCACTGGCGAGCACCTTCGTGCCGCAAGGCGAGAACACCTGCGCATAGATGTGCGTGTTCGTGCGATGCACGGCGAGACGCGCGACCTGCAGTTCCGCGATCTTGATACGCGTCTGGCGAGCACGGCGCAGGCGAGATTGAGTCTTATCCATGATTGCGCACCCTTACTTCTTCTTCGTTTCCTTGAGGATCACGACCTCGTCGGCATAGCGCACACCCTTGCCCTTGTAGGGCTCCGGCGGGCGATAGCCGCGCACGACGGCGGCCACCTGGCCAACCTTCTGCTTGTCGATCCCCTTGATCACGATTTCCGTTTGCGAGGGCGTTTCCGCCTTCACGCCTTCAGGCATCTGGTGCACGACAGGGTGCGAGAAGCCGAGCGACAGGTTGAGCTTGTCGCCTTGCACCTGCGCGCGATAGCCCACGCCCACGAGCGTCAGCTTGCGCTCGAAACCCTTCGTCACGCCATGAACCATGTTCGCGACGAGCGCGCGGAACGTACCCGACATCGCATTCGCTTCGCGGCTCTCGTCGACCGGCTCGAACTTCAGCGTGCCGTTGTCGTCCTTGACGTCCACGAGCTTGTTCAGCGCCTGCGAGATCGTGCCGAGCGGACCCGTGATGGTGATGAGCCCGCCGCTCAGAGCCACTTTCGCGCCGTTCAGCGCAACCGGGCTTTTACCTACTCGAGACATTGTTTCCTCTCCTTTCGGTGTTAAGCGACGTAGCAGATGACTTCGCCGCCGACGCCGTTTGCACGCGCCTTGCGGTCGGTCATCACACCCTTGGGCGTCGAAACGATGGCCACGCCGAGGCCGTTCATGACCTGCGGAATGTCGTTGCGGCCGCGGTACACGCGCAGGCCCGGCTTCGACACGCGTTCGAGGCGCTCGATGACGGGGCGACCCGCGTAGTACTTCAACGCGATGTTGAGCTCCGTCTTCGGGCCGTCCGCTTTCACCGCGAAGTCTTCGATATAGCCTTCGTCCTTCAGGACTTGTGCAATCGCCACCTTGACCTTCGACGAAGGCATCGTCACCGAAACCTTCTCGACCAACTGCGCATTGCGAATGCGAGTCAGCATGTCGGCGATAGGATCACTCATGCTCATTTACGTTTCTCCTATTACCAGCTTGCCTTGGTCAGGCCAGGGATCTCGCCGCGGAATGCGATTTCGCGAATCTTGTTGCGCGCCAGTCCGAATTTGCGGAACGTGCCGCGCGGACGGCCCGTGATCGCGCAGCGATTGCGCTTGCGCGTCGGGTTCGCATTGCGGGGCAGTTGCTGCAGGTCGAGGCGAGCCGCGTAGCGCTCTTCTTCCGATTTCGATTGGTCGTCGATGATCGCCTTCAGCGCCGCGCGCTTTCCTGCGTATTTCGCCGCCAGGCGGGCGCGCTTCTTTTCACGTTCGATCAGTGCCAGTTTAGCCACGGTAACCTCAGTTTCTGAACGGGAACTTGAAGCTGGCGAGCAGTGCCTTGGCTTCTTCGTCGGTCTTCGCGGTCGTCGTGATGCTGATGTTCAGCCCACGCAGCGCGTCGATCTTGTCGTAATCGATCTCGGGGAAAATGATCTGCTCTTTCACACCGATGTTGTAGTTGCCGCGACCGTCGAACGCGCGGCCCGAAACGCCGCGGAAGTCGCGCACGCGCGGCAGCGCCACGGTGACGAAACGATCGAGGAATTCGAACATCGCTTGACCGCGCAGCGTCACCATCGCACCGATCGGGTAGCCCTGACGGATCTTGAAGCCCGCGATAGCCTTGCGCGCCTTCGTGACGACGGGCTTCTGACCCGCGATCTTCGTCAGATCGCCGACGGCGTTCTCGATGATCTTCTTGTCCGCGACCGCTTCGCCAAGACCCATGTTCAGCGTGATCTTCGTGATGCGCGGCACTTCCATGACGGACTTGTAGCCGAACTTCTTGATGAGTTCGGGTACAACGTTCTCTTTGTAAAACTCTTGCAAACGAGCCATTTTTTACTCCGCAGCGTCAGGCGCTAAGCACGGCGCCGGTCGTCTTCAGGAAGCGGACTTTCTTGCCGTCCTCGACCTTGATGCCCACGCGCGAAGCCTTGCCGTTCGCGTCGACGAGCGCGACATTCGAAATGTGCAGCGGCATCGACTTGGCTTCCACGCCGCCCGTCGTACCCTTCATCGGGTTCGGCTTCACGTGCTTCTTGACGAGGTTGAGGCCTTCGACCATCACATGCTCATCCTTGACGGCGAGCACCACGCCACGCTTACCCTTGTCCTTGCCGGTGATGACGATGACTTCGTCACCCTTGCGAATCTTGTTCATCGCGACTCCTTACAGCACTTCGGGCGCGAGCGAAACGATCTTCATGAACCGTTCGCTACGCAGCTCACGCGTGACGGGCCCGAAAATGCGGGTGCCGATAGGCTCGAGCTTGTTGTTCAAAAGCACGGCGGCGTTGCCGTCGAACTTGATCAGCGAGCCGTCCTGGCGACGCACGCCCTTGGCCGTACGGACGACCACGGCGTTGTAGATTTCGCCTTTCTTCACGCGCCCGCGCGGCGTTGCCTCTTTGACGCTCACCTTGATGATGTCGCCGATGTTGGCGTAACGACGCTTCGAACCGCCGAGCACCTTGATGCACATGACTTCACGCGCACCCGTGTTGTCGGCCACTTCAAGCCGAGATTCGGTCTGGATCATGGTTTGTCTTTCCCAACTTAATCCGCCTGCACCACCATGGTTCAGCCGGTCAGTCTTGGTCCCGTCAGCCAATCGGCTGCTTGGGTTGGAACAGCAGCGACGGCATGCGAAACCGCCATCGCATTCGAGTGAATCCTTCGGACGAGCTTGGGACCCGCCGCTCCCCTTCCGCCCGGACCCCGCTCGGCTCTACCAGCCCTGACGGACCCCGCAAAAAGAGGGAAGACCGAGATTCTATCAAACGAAATCTCGGTCTTGCAAGCAAAATTACTGCTATTTCAACGACTTCTTCGACAGAAGTCGCTTCGATCGGGCACGAGTCGGTGTCAGATCACGCGGGCGGCTTCGACGAGACGCGATACCGTCCAGGCTTTCGTCTTCGAAACCGGACGCGTTTCCTGGATTTCGACGAGATCGCCTTCGTTGTACGTGTTCGCTTCGTCGTGCGCGTGGTACTTCTTCGAACGCACGACGTACTTACCGTAGATCGGGTGCTGCACGCGATGCTCGACGAGCACGGTGACCGTCTTGTCCATCTTGTTGCTGACGACCTTGCCGACCAGCGTCCGCTTGAGCGAGGTTTTCACGCTATCGTTCATTTCTGGTTCGCCTTCTGAGTCAGGACGGTCCGCACACGTGCGATGTCGCGACGAACCTTCTTCAGCTGGCTCGTGTTCGTGAGCTGCTGCGTCGCGAGCTGCATGCGCAGGCCGAATTGCGCTTTCAACAGGTCCGACAGCTCCTTGTTGAGCGCCGCCTTGTCTTTTTGGTGAAGTTCGGAAGCCTTCATCATCTGCTCCTTAGGCGCCCAACTGACGGACGATGAAGGTCGTCTTGAGCGGCAGCTTCGCTGCAGCCAGACGGAACGCTTCACGCGCCAACTCTTCGGACACGCCATCCATTTCATATAGCATCTTGCCCGGCTGGATCTCGGCGACGTAGTACTCGGGGTTACCCTTACCGTTACCCATCCGCACTTCAGCCGGCTTTTGCGAGATCGGCTTGTCGGGGAAGATGCGAATCCAGATGCGGCCGCCGCGCTTGATGTGACGCGTCATGGCACGACGCGCCGCCTCGATTTGACGGGCAGTCAAGCGGCCGCGACCGATCGCCTTGAGGCCGAACTCACCGAACGATACGGCGTTGCCGCGCGTCGCTACACCGGTGTTACGACCCTTCTGCTCTTTGCGATACTTTCTGCGTTTCGGTTGCAGCATCGTTATTCTCCAGTCTTGCCGTCGCCTTCGGGCTTGCCGCCGGCACCACCGGCACCGCCGCCACCACGGCGGGGACCGCCGCGGCGTTGGCCCGCCGGCGCGCCACCTTCACCGTCGCGACGCGGACGGCGATCGCCACCCGGACGTGCGTTGCGGCGCGGACGCTTTTCCTCGACAGCCTCTTCGACGACCGGCGCTTCGTTGCGGCCGAGCGTGTCGCCCTTGTAGACCCAGACCTTGACGCCGATGATGCCGTACGTCGTCTTCGCTTCCGACACGGCGTAATCGATGTCTGCGCGCAGCGTATGGAGCGGCACGCGGCCTTCGCGGTACCACTCGGTGCGCGCGATTTCGATGCCGTTCAGACGACCGGCGCTCATGATCTTGATGCCTTGCGCGCCGAGACGCATCGCGTTTTGCATCGCACGCTTCATCGCGCGGCGGAACATGATCCGGCGCTCGAGCTGCTGCGTGATCGAATCGGCGATCAACTGCGCATCGGTTTCCGGCTTGCGGATTTCCTCGATGTTGACGTGGACCGGCACGCCCATGCGGCGCTGCAGCTCCGACTTCAACAGCTCGATGTCCTCGCCCTTCTTGCCGATGACGACGCCCGGACGCGAGCTGAAAATCGTGATGCGCGCGTTCTTCGCCGGACGCTCGATGACCACGCGGCCGACCGAAGCGTTCTTCAGCTTCTTCTTCAGATACTCACGGACGCCGATGTCTTCCTGCAGCATCGCCGCGAAATTGTTGTTGTTCGCGTACCAACGCGAAGCCCAATTGCGGCTGACGGCCAGACGGAAGCCAGTCGGATGAATTTTCTGTCCCATCGTGTGACCCCTTAATTCCCGACCGTCACAGTGATGTGACAGGATTGCTTCTCGATGCGATTGCCGCGGCCCTTCGCGCGCGCCGTGAAGCGCTTGAGCGAAGCAGCCTTGTCGACGTAGATGCTCTTGATTTTGAGCTCGTCGATATCGGCGCCTTCGTTGTGCTCCGCATTCGCGATCGCCGACAGCACGACCTTCTTCACGATGCCAGCCGCCTTCTTCGGCGAGAACGTCAGGACGTTCAGCGCCTTGTCGACCGGCAAACCGCGGATCTGGTCAGCCACAAGGCGCGTCTTTTGCGCCGAGATGCGGGCACCGCGATGAATTGCTTTCACTTCCATCTTGATTGCCCCTTATTTCTTGGCCTTCTTGTCGGCCGCGTGACCCTTGAACGTCCGGGTCAATGCGAACTCGCCAAGCTTGTGGCCGACCATGTTTTCCGAGATGTACACCGGAACGTGTTGACGCCCGTTGTGCACGGCGATCGTCAGGCCGATGAAGTCGGGAAGGATCGTCGAACGACGCGACCACGTCTTGATCGGCTTCTTGTCGCGCGAAGCCACAGCCGCCTCGACCTTCTTCAGCAAATGGGCGTCGCAGAACGGACCTTTTTTAACAGAACGTGCCATTGCCTACTCCTTAACGCTTGTGACGGCGCTGGACGATCATCGTCGTCGTGCGCTTGTTGCGACGGGTGCGATAGCCCTTCGTCGGCGTGCCCCACGGGCTCACCGGATCGCGGCCCGCGGCAGTACGGCCTTCGCCGCCGCCGTGCGGGTGGTCGATCGGGTTCATCGCCACGCCACGGACGGTCGGGCGGATGCCGCGCCAACGGTTGGCACCGGCCTTGCCGATCTGGCGCAGGCTGTGCTCTTCGTTGCCGACTTCACCGATCGTCGCGCGGCACTCGATATGCACGCGGCGGATTTCGCCCGAGCGCAGGCGGACCTGAGCATACGTGCCTTCGCGCGCGAGGAGCATGGCCGAGGTGCCGGCCGAACGCGCCATCTGCGCGCCCTTGCCAGGCAGCATCTCGATGCAATGGATCGTCGTACCGACCGGAATGTTGCGGATCGGCAGCGCGTTGCCCGCGCGGATCGGCGCTTCCGAGCCCGACATCAGCTGCGCGCCCACCGCCACGCCCTTCGGCGCGATGATGTAGCTACGCTCGCCGTCTGCGTAGAGCACGAGCGCGATATTCGCGCTGCGGTTCGGGTCGTATTCGATACGCTCGACCTTCGCGGGGATACCGTCCTTCGTGCGACGGAAATCGACCACGCGATAGTGCTGCTTGTGACCGCCACCCTTGTGGCGCGTCGTGATATGGCCGTTGTTGTTGCGGCCGGCGGTCTTGGATTGCTTGTCGACGAGGGCCGCGAACGGCTTGCCCTTGTGCAGATCCTTGTTGACCACCTTGACCATCGCACGGCGTCCGGGCGAGGTCGGCTTAACTTTCACGAGTGCCATGATTACTTGGCCTCCGCTTCAAAGTTGATTTCCTGGCCCGGCTTCAGGCAGACATAGGCCTTCCTGACGTCCTTGCGGCGACCCATGAAACGGCCGAAGCGCTTTGCCTTGCCCTTGACGTTGAGCACGTTGACGGATTCGACGTCGACCTTGAAGAGCAGCTCGACAGCGGCCTTCACTTCCTGCTTCGTCGCATCCGGCGCGATCTCGAACACCACTTGCTCGTTCTTGTCGGCCACCAGCGTCGCCTTTTCGGAGATCACCGGCGCGAGCAGGACCTGCATCAAACGATGATCGTTCTTGCGAATCTCGCTCATGACAGCAACTCCTCGATCTGGGCGACCGCAGCCTTCGTGATCAGAACTTTCTTGAAGTAGATCAACGAGAGCGGATCGGCATAGCGCGGCTCGACAACGGCCACGTTGGCCAGGTTGCGCGACGCGAGGTAGAGGTTCTCGTCGACCGTGTCCGTAATGATGAGCACGGAATCGAGACCCATGGCTTTGAACTTGCTGGCCAAAAGCTTCGTCTTCGGCGCTTCGAGGACGATATCCTCGACGACCGACAGGCGGCCTTCACGGACGAGCTGCGAGAAGATCGAGCAGAGGCCTGCACGATGCATCTTCTTGTTGACCTTGTGCGAGAAGTTCTCTTCGGGCGAGTTCGGGAAAATCCGACCACCGCCGCGCCAGAGCGGGCTCGACGACATACCGGCGCGGGCACGGCCCGTGCCCTTCTGACGCCACGGCTTCTTCGTCGTGTGCTTGACCTGCTCGCGGTCTTTCTGCGCACGGTTGCCGCTGCGCGCGTTGGCTTGATACGCGACGACGATCTGGTGAATCAGCGCTTCGTTGTAGTCACGGCCGAACACGACGTCCGACGCGTTCACGCCCGCGGCTTCCTGACCATTCGCATTGAGGAGCTTCAGTTCCATTATTTCGCCCCCTTGACGGCACGCGCCTTGACAGCCGGCGTCACGAAAACTTTGCCGCCCTTCGCGCCCGGCACCGCGCCCTTGACGAGCAGCAGCTTGCGCTCGGCGTCGATACGAGCGATTTCGAGGTTCTGAACGGTGACGGTATCGTCACCCATGTGGCCGGTCATGCGCTTGCCCGGAAACACGCGACCCGGATCCTGCGCCATACCGATCGAGCCCGGCACGTTGTGCGAACGCGAGTTACCGTGCGTGGCACGGCCCGAGCTGAAGTTGTATCGCTTGATCGTACCGGCGTAGCCCTTACCGATCGACACACCCTGAACGTCGATCTTCTGGCCTACTTCGAAAATATCGATGCCGACCATGGCGCCGACGGCGAGGTCGGCGGCCTTCGCCGCATCGATCTTGAATTCCTTGAGGATTTCACCGGCTTCAACACCGGCTTTGGCGAGGTGACCTGCCAACGGCTTTGTCACGCGCGACGCACGACGCTTGCCGAATGCCACTTGAACGGCGGTGTAGCCATCCGTTTCAACGGTCTTGATCTGCGTCACGCGGTTGTCGGACACGTCCAGCACGGTGACGGGGATCGAATCCCCTTCAGCCGTGAAGATACGGGTCATGCCAACCTTGCGACCTACGAGTCCAAGGCTCATCGTTTTCTCCATTCCCGACTGCGATTGGCCGGGGCTAATAACGTTGACTTTTTTCGCAAATGCGCGAAAAGCCTTGCATTATAGCTAGGCTTTTCGTTTTCCGCAAGCAATCAAAGACTTACCGCCGTCGGCGCCGCACAACGAGACCGAGCGGGCCGGCGACGGCACGAAAACCTTATTGCAGCTTGATCTCGACGTCCACGCCGGCCGGCAGATCGAGCTTCATCAGCGCGTCGACGGTCTTGTCCGTCGGATCGACGATGTCCATCAGCCGTTGGTGGGTGCGGATTTCGAGCTGATCGCGCGACGTCTTGTTGACGTGCGGCGAACGCAGGATGTCGAAACGCTGGATGCGCGTCGGCAGGGGCACGGGGCCACGGACGATCGCACCGGTCCGCTTTGCCGTGTCGACGATTTCGGCTGCCGACTGATCGATCAGGCGATAGTCGAATGCCTTCAGGCGAATGCGGATTTTCTGGTTCTGCATGACGATTCCTTGAAAGAGCGAGGCGGCCTTGCACCGCCGGATTGACGAAAGAACGTAGGGCTGGGCGCCGAACTCGGCAGCCCGCGCCAGGCCCCTGGTATTGCACTACACAGCTACCGACAGGTGGTTTGCCGCAGGTGGCCCGCTCGAACATGCCGAGCGGGATTCCCGAAGCGAATCGTCGATTTTACTCGATGATCTTCGCGACGACACCGGCGCCGACGGTACGGCCGCCTTCACGGATAGCGAAGCGCAGACCTTCTTCCATCGCGATCGGCGCAATCAGCTTCACCGTGATCGACACGTTGTCGCCCGGCATCACCATTTCCTTGTCCTTCGGCAACTCGATCGAGCCCGTCACGTCCGTCGTACGGAAGTAGAACTGCGGCCGGTAGTTGTTGAAGAACGGCGTGTGACGACCGCCTTCGTCCTTCGACAGCACGTACACCTCGGCCGTGAAGTGCGTGTGCGGCGTGATCGAGCCCGGCTTGGCCAGCACCTGACCGCGCTCCACTTCCTCGCGCTTCGTGCCGCGCAGCAGGATACCCACGTTGTCGCCCGCTTGACCCTGGTCCAGCAGCTTGCGGAACATTTCCACGCCCGTGCACGTCGTCTTCGCCGTCGCCCGGATCCCCACGATCTCGATTTCGTCGCCGACCTTCACGATGCCGCGCTCCACGCGACCCGTCACCACCGTGCCGCGACCCGAGATCGAGAACACGTCTTCCACCGGCATCAGGAACGCGCCATCCACCGCGCGCTCCGGCGTCGGGATGTACGTATCCAGCGCATCGGCCAGGCTCATGATCGCCTGCTCGCCCAGCTCGCCCTTGTCGCCTTCGAGCGCCAGCTTCGCCGAGCCCTTCACGATCGGCGTCTCGTCGCCCGGGAAGTCGTACTTCGACAGCAGCTCGCGCACTTCCATTTCCACCAGCTCGAGCAGCTCCGCGTCATCGACCATGTCGCACTTGTTCAGGAACACGATGATGTACGGCACACCGACCTGACGCGCCAGCAGAATGTGCTCGCGCGTTTGCGGCATCGGGCCGTCCGCGGCCGAACACACCAGGATCGCGCCGTCCATCTGCGCCGCGCCCGTGATCATGTTCTTCACGTAGTCCGCGTGACCCGGGCAGTCCACGTGCGCGTAGTGACGGTTGGCCGTCTCGTACTCCACGTGCGCCGTGTTGATCGTGATGCCGCGTGCCTTTTCTTCCGGCGCCGCGTCGATCTGGTCGTACGCCTTCGCTTCGCCGCCGAACTTTTGCGACAGAATCGTCGTGATCGCCGCCGTCAGCGTCGTCTTGCCATGATCCACGTGACCGATCGTGCCGACGTTCACGTGCGGCTTGGTCCGCTCAAACTTACCTTTTGCCATGATTCGCTTCTTTCAAAAATAAAGTATCGATGAGAATGCTCAGCCGGTGTTCGAGTCACTGCGCGAGCAACTTCGGGCTTACTTCGTCTTCGCGCTGATGATCGCTTCGGCAACGTTGCGCGGCGCTTCGGCGTAATGCTTGAACTCCATCGTGTACGTCGCGCGGCCCTGCGTGAGCGAGCGCAACGACGTCGAGTAGCCGAACATTTCCGAAAGCGGCACTTCCGCACGGACGATCTTGCCGCCGCCGACCATGTCTTCCATGCCCTGGACGATACCGCGGCGGCCCGACAAATCGCCCATCACGTTGCCCATGTAGTCTTCCGGCGTCTCCACTTCGACAGCCATCATCGGCTCGAGGAGAACCGGGCTCGCGCGGCGCATCGCTTCCTTGAACGCCATCGAGCCGGCCATCCGGAATGCATTTTCGTTCGAGTCCACGTCGTGGTACGAACCGAACGTCAGATGAACCTTCACGTCGACGACGGGGAAGCCCGCCAGCACGCCGCTCTTCAACGTCTCCTGGATACCCTTGTCGACCGCCGGGATGTATTCGCGAGGAATCACACCGCCCTTGATCTCGTCCAGGAACTCGTAGCCCTTGCCCTGCTCGTGCGGCTCGAGCGTGATGACCGCGTGACCGTACTGGCCGCGACCGCCCGATTGCTTGACGAACTTGCCTTCAACGTCCGTCGCCGTCGCGCGGATCGTTTCACGATACGCGACTTGCGGCTTGCCGACCGTCGCTTCGACGCCGAACTCACGCTTCATGCGGTCCACCAGAATTTCGAGGTGGAGCTCGCCCATGCCCGAGATGATCGTCTGGCCCGACTCTTCGTCCGTCTGCACGCGGAACGACGGATCTTCCTGCGCAAGACGATTGAGCGCGATGCCCATCTTTTCCTGGTCGGCCTTCGTCTTCGGCTCGACCGCCTGCGAGATCACGGGCTCAGGGAAGATCATGCGCTCGAGCACGATCGGATGCGCCGGGTCGCAGAGCGTATCGCCCGTCGTCGCTTCCCTCAAGCCGACGGCCGCCGCGATGTCGCCGGCACGCACTTCCTTGATTTCCTCGCGCTGGTTCGCGTGCATCTGCAGAATCCGGCCGATGCGCTCCTTCTTGCCCTTCGTCGAGTTCAGGACCGTGTCGCCCGAGTTGACGACGCCCGAATAGGCGCGGAAGAAGATCAGCTGGCCGACGAACGGGTCCGTCATGATCTTGAACGCGAGCGCCGAGAACTTCTCGTCGTCCGACGCCTTGCGCTCGGCCGATTCGCCGCTTTCGAGCTCGCCCTTCACCGGCGGAATGTCGACCGGCGACGGCAGGAAGTCGATCACGGCGTCGAGCATGCGCTGCACGCCCTTGTTCTTGAACGCGGTGCCGCACAGCATCGGCTGGATTTCGCAGGCGATCGTACGGTCGCGCAGCGCCTTGACGATCTCCGCTTCCGTGAGCTCTTCGCCGCCGAGATACTTCTCCATCAGCTCTTCGCTCGCCTCGGCGGCCGATTCGATCATCTTCTCGCGCCACTCGTTGCAGGTATCGACGAGCTCGGCCGGGATGTCGACGTAGTCGAACTTCGTGCCTTGCGAGGCCTCGTCCCAAATGATCGCCTTCATCTTCAGCAGATCGACGACGCCCTTGAAGTTCTCTTCCGAGCCGATCGGCACGACGACGGGCACCGGGTTCGCCTTCAGGCGCAGCTTCAACTGGTCATAGACCTTGAAAAAGTTTGCGCCGGTGCGGTCCATCTTGTTGACGAACGCGAGACGCGGCACCTTGTACTTGTTGGCCTGGCGCCAGACCGTTTCCGATTGCGGCTGCACGCCGCCCACGGCGCAATAGACCATGCAGGCACCGTCGAGCACGCGCATCGAGCGCTCGACTTCGATCGTGAAGTCGACGTGCCCCGGGGTGTCGATGATGTTGATCCGGTGCTCCGGATAGTTGTTGCCCATGCCCTTCCAGAAGGCCGTCGTCGCCGCGGACGTGATGGTGATGCCGCGCTCCTGCTCCTGCTCCATCCAGTCCATGGTCGCCGCGCCGTCGTGAACCTCGCCGATCTTGTGGTTCACGCCGGTGTAAAACAGAATGCGCTCGGTCGTCGTCGTCTTGCCGGCGTCGATGTGAGCGCTAATACCGATATTGCGGTAGCGCTCGATGGGTGTCTTACGAGCCACTTTTATCCTCTATTGGATCGCGCGAAGCATCTTGAAAAGTCTTCGCGCCCTAACACAAACGGGCGAGGCGCTGAAAAGCGCACCCGCCCGGAAAGTATTTCCGCTTGATTTCGCCTGCGAGCAGACCGGGAAGGCCGCCGCAAGCGCGATTGTTAGAAACGGAAATGCGAGAACGCCTTGTTGGCCTCGGCCATCCGGTGCACTTCGTCGCGCTTTTTCATCGCGCCGCCGCGACCTTCCGCGGCTTCTTGCAACTCACCGGCGAGACGCAGAGCCATCGACTTCTCGCTGCGCTTCTTCGCGGCCTCACGCAACCAGCGCATCGCCAATGCCATACGACGCGACGGACGCACTTCGACCGGAACCTGATAGTTCGCCCCACCAACGCGCCGGCTCTTCACTTCGACCACCGGCTTCACGTTGTTGAGCGCCACCGTGAACACTTCCAGCGGGTCCTTGCCACCCTTGGTCTGGATTTGCTCAAAAGCGCCATAAACGATGCGCTCGGCCACCGACTTCTTGCCCGAGAGCATCAACACGTTCATGAACTTAGCTACATCAACGTTGCCGAACTTTGGATCCGGCAACACTTCCCGCTTGGGAACTTCGCGACGACGCGGCATGTTTCTTCCTTTGACGTTTCAGTTGGAGCGCTTGCACGCCCCGCGGCCACCAACTAACCCGATCGATCGCACGACAAACCAGCTTGGCCGGGTGACCACTTACTCGACAGCACCGGCAATTCCGGCACCACCGCTTTTGATTGCTACCTGCTGCTTACTTCGCAGCCTTTGCGCGCTTCGCGCCGTACTTCGAGCGAGCCTGCTTACGATCCTTGACGCCTTGCGTATCGAGCGAGCCGCGGACCATGTGGTAACGCACACCCGGCAAGTCCTTCACACGGCCGCCGCGAATCAGCACGACGGAGTGCTCCTGCAGGTTGTGGCCTTCACCACCGATGTACGAAATGACTTCGAAGCCGTTCGTCAGTCGAACCTTGGCGACCTTACGAAGCGCCGAGTTCGGCTTTTTCGGCGTCGTGGTGTACACACGCGTGCACACACCGCGACGCTGAGGGCAGTTCTGCAGGGCCGGGCTCTTGCTCTTCGTCTCTTCCGAAGCACGGCCTTTGCGAACCAATTGATTGATGGTTGGCATTGTGTATTCCCGAAATTAATCAAAACCGACGCGACGCCTTGCCGGGCAAAGCGGCAGCGCGCCTGCGTCCAAACCTAAGCCTTCTTCTCCCGTTCCGGGCGAGCGATATTAAAAGCCACGAACAGGAACCCGGCATGATATGGCAAAAACGTCAAGCGCGTCAATAGTTTGCGAGCGTTGCCGCGGCGGGGCGCTCAGTCGGCGGCGACGACTTCGAGCAATTCGCCCCCGAAACGCTCCAGTTTGCGCGCGCCGATGCCCGGTATCTGGCGCAGATCGTCGATCGAGTCCGGCGAGCTGCGTGCGATCTCGGCAAGGGTGGCATCGTGAAAAATGACGTAGGCCGGCACCCCGTCGCGCTTCGCCGTATCGGTACGCCAGACGCGCAGCCGCTCCCAGCGGGCGCGCTCGCGCGGTGCCATGCCGGCCGTGGGGTCGGCTCGTTGCGCCGAGCGCCCGGAAGCCTGGCGCGTGCGCTGCGGTTTTGCATAAGGACGCAGGGTGACCGTTCGCTCCCCCTTCAGCACGGGCTTACTCGCCTCCGTCAGCACCAGCGCCCCGAACCCGCCGTGGTCGACGGCGAGGTAGCCGAACGCCACCAGTTGCCGGAAAACGGCACGCCATTCGGCTTCGGAAAGGCTTCCTCCGATTCCGAACGTGCTGAGGGATTCATGGCCGCGCTGCAGTACCTTCTCGGTGCGATTGCCGCGCAGGATATCGATGAGGTGCCCAGCTCCGAAATTGAAGCCGCTCGCGCGTTGAGCGCGGAACGCGCACGAGAGCGCCATTTGCGCCTCGCGCGTGGCATCCCACGAGGCAGGCGGCTCCAGGCAGACGTCGCAGTTGCCGCACGGTGCGCTCGTTTCGCCGAAGTAGTCGAGCAGCCGCACGCGGCGGCAGGAAATTGTCTCGCAAAGACCGAGAAGCGCCTCGAGCTTGGCCGTTTGGACCCGCTTGTGCGCATCGTCGGCATCGGACTCGTCGATCATCTTGCGCTGCTGCACGACATCGCCAAGGCCATAGGCCATCCACGCGTTCGCGGGCAAGCCGTCGCGGCCCGCGCGGCCCGTCTCCTGGTAGTAGCCCTCGACGCTCTTCGGCAAATCGAGGTGGGCGACGAAGCGCACGTCGGGCTTGTCGATGCCCATGCCGAACGCGATCGTCGCGCAGATCACGACGCCTTCCTCGCGCTGGAAAATCTCCTGATGGCGCTGCCGCATCTCGAACTGCATGCCGGCGTGGTACGGCAGCGCGCGTATGCCCTGCGCTTTCAGCCATTCGGCCGTCTCCTCGACCTTGCGGCGCGACAGGCAGTAGATGACGCCGGCGTCGGTCGTGCCGTCGGCATTCGTATGCTCGGCGCGGATGAAGTCGAGCAGTTGCGCGCGCGCATTGTCCTTTTCGACGATCCGATAGCGGATGTTCGGGCGATCGAAGCTGGAAACGAAGATGCGCGCGTCGTCGAGCGCGAGGCGGTGAACGATCTCCTCGCGCGTGATCGCGTCGGCTGTGGCCGTCAGCGCGATGCGCGGCACCGATGGGAACCGCTGGTGAAGCACCGACAGCTGGATGTACTCGGGCCGGAAATCGTGTCCCCATTGAGACACGCAATGCGCCTCGTCGATGGCGAACAGGGCGACGCGCGTGCGCTCGAGCAGCTCGAGAAATCGCGGCGTCATCAGGCGCTCGGGCGCCACGTAGAGCAGGTCGATTTCGCCGTTGCGTAGCGCGCGCTCGGTCGCGGCCGCCTCGGCACCCGAGAGTGTCGAATTCAAAAAAGCGGCGCGAACGCCGAGCTCGGTCAGCGCGGCGACCTGATCCTGCATCAGCGCGATCAGCGGCGAGACGACGATGCCGGCGCCGAGACCTGCCTCGCTGCGCACGAGCGAAGGAATCTGATAGCACAGCGACTTGCCGCCGCCCGTCGGCATGAGGACGAGACAATCGCCGCCACCGGCCACGTGTTCGACAATATCGCGCTGCTGCCCTCTGAAAGCGGGATAACCGAAGACTTCGTTGAGGATTTCGAGCGGGCGTGACATGAAATGGCGAGAAGGGCTGCGGCACTGGCTGCGGATGGCGCAATTCTAACAACGCGTCGCGCGGCGAGGCCGCCGAGAATGCGTGCGTTGGCCGATCGGCAGATCGCGCTGCCCGCAAACTGGGCCGAACGGAATCACCGAGCGGCTGTGCAATGCCAGGTTCTTGCGACGGGGTTCGAAAACCGGCCGTCGTATTCGACTGTACAAGCCCGCGTCCCCTTGCCGAGCGGCCTCGCCATTAGCACGCTTGTCCCCGCATACTCGCATGCTACCCAGTAGGCGTTGGGTGAATCCGGAAACGTCCAAGTGTCGACTTCACTGTTGGCTCGGCGTATACGTTGATCAGGAACGAGTTGTGCCTTGTCTGTTGGCGGGCCTGACCAGAACGAAACGTTCGTGAGCGGATAGTCGCACTTTGCGTCATAGCTCGACCAGCCCTCGGGCGCGTTGCCGGAAAAAGCCTGGCTCACGGCAATACTCGTGGGACAAGTAGATGCAATTTCGGCTCGGCCGATCGCCGGAAGGATGACGAGCGACGATAGCGCAACAAGTTCGGCAAAGCTAGGATAGAGTCGCATAATCACTTGATCACCGAGAATGCATCGCCGTTATCGCTGGGCGAAATATAGTTCCCATTCTTGTCCTTACCGAGAAATCGGAGCCGCCGCTTCCTGATAGTGCCACTCGTCGACCATTGGTCAATAACGACGATGCCGATCACATCCTGACTCAAATAAAAAGCGGCGTGATTGCCGGTCGGGCGATTGGGGTAGCGGCCGTTCACGAAGGTCGCTATGGCTGTTCCCTTCGGCAGTGCCCAGTTTCCTCGCACCGGTGCTCCCTCTTTCCAAAGGGACGCCGGCGGAGCTTTTGCAAACTCTTTGATCAGCGCCACGCACTGTTTAGTACCAACAGTTGGCTGTTTTTCCAATGACTCCGCTTGCTCATAGATATACGGCAGTGTGCGCTCACCTTATCGTTATGTAATGGCATCGGCGCCAACTTGCGCCCTCTCGGAACCAGTCGATCTTATGTGAGTTCGTCTGGTCATTCAACCTATAAGAGCTAGTGGGATCATAGAAAATCAGCGTATGCATCCGTGCTGCGTGACGTCGATGGCGGACGGCGTCGTGGCCGCCAAGGAGATCCAGCGGCGCATCGACGCCGGAGCGCAGGGCGCTTTCATCGCGGCGGTACGTGCGCAAAGGTTGAAGAAACCGACGTCGCCTCGTCCTCGACAGCGTGACTTCACAAGCGCATTCGCCCGAAACGAACCCTCTCCAACGCGAATCAGCTCATCAAGCCGTGCGAAACAGTTCCACGGCGAGCGAACTCTTTGAACGCCGAGCGCACGATCGCGAGATCACCAGTCACTGCTTTGGCAGCATATGACTCCCCCAAAATACTAACGAAACCATCCTGAGCGCTCTCATTCGTCAACGTTCTCGTATTAGCCCTTCGGTCTTCCGCAACCTCCGCCAGCATCAGCAGATAGCGCCCGCCATCCGAGTACAGAACCAGCTCATACGGCCCCACATCCGGCGCTGGATCAAGCCTCATACATAGGACCCCGTCACCACCACCAACCGTGTCGATGGTTCGGTCGATTGTCATGTCGTCGGGGTCGATCAGTGTTTCAAGCTGCCTACGTCCAGTATCGTTGCCGAGGAGGAAACCTCCAAATGCAATCTTCATTGGCGCACCTCGAGCTTATCCATGCCCTGTTCCCAGTAGTACGTTTTTGGTTTTCCGTCCAAGTCGTCCGTTGCTTCGACGATAATAGCGCTCAACCCTGCTGCTTTGGCGGCCTCCGGGATGTGCTCCTTGCACGATCCGCAAACGTCCTTCCCCCTCACCGTCATCCTCAACTCCGCTCCCACCGTCACGCCTGCTTCATACGCTTTCTGAATAACCGCGATCTCGGCATGAGCGGTAAACATGTCTCCGTTAGGAACCGGGCCCTTATCATCGGCACCACGGGTAGCTGTTTTTTCGGCGATGAAATCTGATATCAATGTGCGCTTGCCCTTTGCCTCGTCCTCTATCGCTTTTTTGATCTTACCGCGAGCGCTCGCCGTGGCTTTGCGCTCGTTCATGCCCTTGGCCATGTTTTCCGCAGTTTCTTGCTTGATGACCTCTGCCTTGGCGTCCATCATTGCGTCTATCCTGGCCTTCGCGCTACTGTCGGTGAATTCTCTGCCGCCGACAGTGCCCGTTGCGGTTACTGTCGTTCTGCCACCGCCGTTAAGCCCGGGGAGGTCCCGCGCGACCACCCAGCCAGCTTTATGCATTTCCGGGCCGAATATGTATTCGAGGCGGACGGTCATCACTCTGTTCGAGCCGTCTGGCGAAACGACGTTCCAGATCGGCCGCTCAGGGGTGGTTTTCGCCCTATCGGGAGCAAGCCGATACAGATTGCCTTCCAACTCCGCGTAATGCGCAGCGGTGGCAGGGTCCCAAAGCATGCCGGAGGCGGTTCGCTGCAACATGGCAGGTCGCGTCGCGACTTCGTAGCCCTCGAGCTTCTTAGCAACCCGAACAACATCGAGCGATCGGATCGTGGATATGGAGGGGACAGGCTTTGGAGCCGCTTTCCCGGGTACTTTCACCCTAGCGATTTTCAGCGCCTTGGCATCAGGAGCGAACCCAAGATCCCGCAGTGCGGTCAGGCTCTGGTTCACCTGCACTTGCAGTGGACGAGAAATCCCCTCGAACGGGATCGAACGCGAAGCCATGCGTGCATCGTCCAACGCCGAGTAGGAGATGACCTTGCGAACACCCCCAGCCTTGCCCTTGCCTTCCGCAAAGGGCGCGGCATCGAGCGCGAGGCCCAAGATTCCGCCCACCACTTGCGCGGTATCGTCATTGGCGATGCCTTCGGCGATAGTGACGCCGGGTCCAACTAAAGGAACCATCGACACCACCGCCATCCCGAACCGCTCGTGGTCACCCGTGCGAAGGCCGTCCCCCATGTTATAGGCGGTCCCGACCACCGGCAGGGAGTTGATGATCTGCTCCAAGTTTGCGGTCTCGACGCCTTCTGCAAAGCCAATAACGTTCGAGAGGATAGGCATGTTATCCAGCCAGTGCCTGATATTCGTCCCCCTTTCTGAGTCGTGCTCCTTCACGCGCGCCAAAATCCAGTTGACGCTATTTACGATCGGGCCGACGAAGGGATCGATAATGCGCGGAGGGTGTTGCTTCGCTATCTCACGGACGGCCTCGGCCGTCCGTGCGTCGCTCTCCTCCTTCTGCGCGGTCTTCACAAGTTCCGCCAGTATTGCCTCGATGGCTGCCTCAGTCTGCGGAACCTTATCGACGGTGCGCAGCCGAAGGCGAGCCGCTGCGCTGAAGTAGGGGGCATCGAATCGGCCATCAGTCCGGAAGGTCGACTCGGCTTTTTTGAGTTTGCGAGCAACGGATGGGACATGGATCTCCGCACCGTTGTCCGCAATAAGTGCAGCATCGCTAATTGGCGTCTGTTTGCTCCGATCGAGAAACGTATCGAGCATGCGTTTGCCGGTCGTCTTTAACGGTTGGATGAGTTGGGCGGCACTCAGCCCCGTCTCCTCCATCAGGATTTCGAGCGTAACGGCACGCTCGTCGAAGTGCGGCGGCCCACTGTATTCGATGAGGACATCGTTGAGATAGCTGCACAAATCGGCGAACCGTTCTTCCGGAGTGTTGCCGGCTAGGGCAATGCCTCTTGTCTTGGCGAGATTGATTCCGAGGAGCACTCGCGGATCGATTAAGGTTCCGTCTACCTGCTGCCAATCATTGACGAGCGCTATAAAGGCGCGAAAGACGTCGGCTTCAGTGGCATAAGGTTCCGGGGCTGGGTTGCCCCGCGCGAGCGCCGCAGCCTTCAGCACGCTGGCCATGGCATTCTCCATGCCGCCAATCGGATATTGGTAGTCCAGGCCGCGCTCGTCCAGGAATCTCTCGACTGCTTCAAGTCGGTCACTTGCGCTCAATCGGGCATAAGCGGGGATGTTCAAGAGCGAGGGCTCCTCCGCCAGCTCTGAGACGCTCTTGCCGACAGCGTTGACGAGTGTGTTGCCGTCGAAATAGATCTTGTCTTGTAGCTCGTGCTCAGGGAGAGAAGGACGCTCGAACATGCGGCGCCTGAGTGCCTCGCCCTCGAGCGCAGGGTTGAACTGGTTGAGCGCGATACCGCCCTCCACGGTTATCTCTCGGGTCGACGGCGAGATCTTTACGCGAGCGGCGCAGTAAAGCAGCGCAGCGAGTTCTGATAGTCGCTGTCGCTTCGTTTCGTTATCCACCACTCGCGAAACTTCGAGGGGTAACGACCGCGCTCGCTCGCCGCTCGGATCCAACAACCGTTCGATGAATCCTTCCGCAACGGCGAAACCAAGCTCTCCATGCTGTGTGACAGCCGCAGCCAGCAGCGCCTGAGTCGCTGTCTGAATCGCTGATAGGGTGCCCCATGCGGGCGACTCCTTGTCGATCGTCAGAAAGACAAACCGATCGGTCTTGGCGGGGGCCGCGGCTTCATCTTTATTCCGGACCGAGGCCACTACCGCCGCAATCGCTCGCGCGAGTAAAGGGCCGACGATAAGAGGGTCCACCCCACTAACGAACCGCTTTGTGCGCTGTCGTCTTGCCTCGTCGATGAGCGCGGTCTTCATCCTCGCGTCGTTCTCAATAATCCGCAAAGAGTCTGGCGCATCGGCGTGATCAGAGAAGTTACGAGCGGCGACCTGCTCGCCCTCCTCCTGTCGCACTTGCGTCGAACCGCACAATTGTTCGCCGGTTTCGAGTGCGTTGACTGGGGTAATCTGTGACGGCGTGATTCTCATTCGAAGCTCGATTTAATGCGCGCGGCCATCCAAAGCTTTCATTGCCGGCGCGCGGTCCCATTACTTGCAGTTACGCCCACGTACGATAGATGAGCGACATCGGGGCTTCTAACGAGAACCAAATCTTTCTTTCGATTTCCCTTCGTAAAAACGACGCGCGAGTCAGCACCCGCTTCGCCTTCCACAAGCGCAAAAAAAAACCGCCCAGCCTCGCGACTGAGCGGTTTCGCCGTGGAATCGGCCGAGCGGCATACGCCGCCGCGGCTTACTCCGTCGGATGCTGCTGCTGCGGCTCCTCGACAGGTGTCTCGGGCGTGCCGAACTCGAACGCTTCTTCGGCCGCGATCTGATCGTAACGCTCACGATCGGACGCTTCCTTGATCTTGCGCGCCTTATGGAACGCAAGGCCCGTACCGGCCGGAATCAGGCGACCGACGATCACGTTCTCCTTCAGACCGCGCAGGTCGTCGCGCTTGCCCATGATCGCCGCCTCGGTCAGCACGCGCGTCGTTTCCTGGAACGATGCAGCCGAGATGAACGAATCGGTCGAGAGCGACGCCTTCGTGATACCGAGCAGCACGTTCTCGTACGTCGCCGGACGCTTGTCTTCCGCCGTCATCCGGTCGTTCTCGTCGAGCATGTCGGAACGCTCGACTTGTTCGCCCGGGATGAAGCGCGTATCGCCGTTGTCGACGATCTGCACGCGGCGCAGCATCTGACGCACGATGACTTCGATGTGCTTGTCGTTGATCTTCACGCCTTGCAGACGGTAGACGTCCTGCACTTCGTCCACGATGTAGCGCGAGAGCGCCTCGACGCCCTGCAGACGCAGTATATCGTGCGGATCGGCAGGACCGTCGACGATCATTTCGCCCTTGTTGACAACCTGACCGTCGTGGACCAGGACCTGCTTTTCCTTCGCGATCAGGAACTCGTGCTGGTTGCCTTCGAGATCCGTGATGACGAGGCGCTGCTTGCCCTTCGTGTCCTTGCCGAACGACACGGTGCCCGTGACTTCCGCGAGAATGCCGGCGTCCTTCGGCGAACGCGCTTCGAAGAGCTCGGCCACACGCGGCAGACCGCCCGTAATGTCGCGCGTCTTCTGCGATTCCGTCGGAATACGCGCAAGCACTTCACCGACCTGCACCTGCTGGCCGTCCTTCACGGTGATCAGCGCGCCGACCTGGAAGCCGATCTGCACCGAATGCTCGGTGCCGGGGATCTTCACTTCTTCGCCGGTTGTGTCGAGCAGCTTCACCTGCGGACGCACGCTCTTGCCCGCTTGCGAGCCGCGGCGCTTCGCGTCGATGACGACGAGCGTCGAAAGACCCGTCACATCGTCGATCTGCTTGGCGACCGTAACGCCTTCCTCGACGTTCTCGAACTTCACCGTACCGCCGTACTCGGTGATGATCGGACGCGTCAGCGGATCCCACGTCGCGAGCTGCGTGCCGGCCTTGATCTGCGCACCGTCGAGCTGCAACAGCGTCGCGCCGTACGGCACCTTGTGACGCTCGCGCTCGCGGCCGTGATCGTCGGCGATCATCGCTTCGCCCGAACGCGAGATGACGATCTGCTCGCCCTTCGCGTT
This sequence comes from Trinickia symbiotica, assembly GCF_002934455.1. Taxonomy (GTDB): domain Bacteria; phylum Pseudomonadota; class Gammaproteobacteria; order Burkholderiales; family Burkholderiaceae; genus Trinickia; species Trinickia symbiotica. Next base: position 170,222 of record NZ_PTIR01000013.1, read on the forward strand.
CGTCACGTAGCGCATCGTCGACGTGAAGCGCACGGTACCGTTGCTCTTCGCTTCGACCGACGACGCAACAGCCGCACGCGATGCCGCGCCACCGATGTGGAACGTACGCATCGTGAGCTGCGTGCCCGGTTCGCCGATCGACTGCGCCGCGATCACGCCGACCGCTTCGCCGACGTTCACGAGCGAGCCGCGGCCGAGGTCGCGGCCGTAGCAAGATGCGCACAAGCCATAGCGCGTTTCGCACGTGAGCGGCGTGCGCACGCGCACTTCGTCGATGCCGAGGCGCTCAATCTCTTCGACGGCCACTTCGTCGAGCAGCGTGCCCGATTCGTAAAGCGTCTCCTGCGTCTCGGGGTTGACGACGTCCGCCACGGCCACGCGGCCGAGAATCCGGTCGCGCAGCGCTTCGACGACTTCACCGCCTTCGACGAGCGCCTTCATCGCGACGCCGTTGCTCGTGCCGCAATCGTCTTCGGTGACGACGAGGTCTTGCGTCACGTCGACGAGACGACGCGTGAGGTAGCCCGAGTTCGCCGTCTTCAGCGCCGTATCGGCCAGACCCTTACGTGCGCCGTGCGTCGAGATGAAGTACTGCAGCACGTTCAGGCCTTCGCGGAAGTTCGCCGTGATCGGCGTCTCGATGATCGAGCCGTCCGGCTTCGCCATCAGACCGCGCATCCCGGCGAGCTGACGGATCTGCACGGCGGAACCGCGCGCGCCCGAGTCGGCCATCATGTAGATCGAGTTGAACGACTCCTGACGCACCTCATTGCCGTCGCGATCGGTAACGGGTTCCGTCGAGAGCTGCTCCATCATCGCCTTGCCGACCGCTTCCGACGTGGCCGACCAGATGTCGACGACGTTGTTGTAGCGTTCTTGCGCGGTGACGAGACCCGACATGTACTGACGGTCGTACTCCTTCACCTTCTTCGCGGCATCGCCGACGATCACTTCCTTTTGCGGCGGCACGAGCATGTCGTCGACGCAGATCGAAATACCGGCGCGCGTCGCCAGGCGGAAGCCCGACTGCATCAGCTGGTCGGCGAAGATCACAGTCTCGCGCAAACCGCAACGGCGGAACGCCGTGTTGATGAGGCGCGAGATTTCCTTCTTCTTGAGCGGCTTGTTGAGCACCGAGAACGGCAGGCCCGGCGGCAGGATCTCCGAGAGGATCGCGCGGCCGACCGTCGTCGGATAGAGCGTGATCTTGGGCACGAACTTCGGCGCGCCTTCGGACGTATCCTCGTTCGCCACCATTTCGGTGATCCGCACGTTCACGCGCGAAGCGAGCTCGACTTCCTTGTTCTCATACGCGCGCAGGACTTCCGACACGCCCGTGAACGACATGCCTTCGCCCTTGCCGTTGACGGCTTCGCGCGTCGCGTAGTACAGGCCGAGCACGATGTCCTGCGACGGCACGATCGACGGATCGCCGTTGGCCGGGAACAGGACGTTGTTCGACGCGAGCATCAGCGTACGCGCTTCCATCTGCGCTTCGAGCGACAGCGGCACGTGCACGGCCATCTGGTCGCCGTCGAAGTCGGCGTTGAACGCCGCGCAAACGAGCGGGTGCAGCTGAATGGCCTTGCCTTCGATCAGCACGGGCTCGAACGCCTGAATGCCGAGACGGTGCAGCGTCGGCGCGCGGTTCAGCATCACCGGGTGCTCGCGGATCACCTCTTCGAGGATGTCCCACACGACCGGCGTCTGGTTCTCGACTTCCTTCTTCGCCGCTTTGATCGTCGTCGCCACGCCCATCACTTCGAGCTTGTTGAAGATGAACGGCTTGAAGAGCTCGAGCGCCATCAGTTTCGGCAGACCGCACTGATGCAGCTTCAGCGTCGGGCCGACCACGATGACCGAACGGCCCGAGTAGTCGACACGCTTACCGAGCAGGTTCTGACGGAAACGACCGCCCTTGCCCTTGATCATATCGGCGAGCGACTTCAGCGGACGCTTGTTCGCACCCGTCATCGCCTTACCGCGGCGGCCGTTGTCGAGCAGCGAGTCGACGGCTTCCTGCAGCATCCGCTTTTCGTTGCGGACGATGATTTCAGGCGCCTTCAGCTCGAGCAGGCGCTTCAACCGGTTGTTACGGTTGATCACGCGGCGATAGAGGTCGTTGAGGTCCGACGTCGCGAACCGGCCGCCGTCGAGCGGCACGAGCGGGCGCAGTTCGGGCGGCAGCACCGGCAAAACTTCGAGGACCATCCACTCGGGCTTGATGCCCGAGCGCTGGAATGCCTCGAGAACCTTCAGGCGCTTCGCGAACTTCTTGATCTTCGCTTCGGAGCCCGTGTTCTTGAGCTCGGTGCGAAGCTGCTCGACCTGCTCGTCGATGTTGATCGCGCGCAGCAGTTCGCGCACGCCTTCCGCGCCCATTTCGGCACGGAATTCGTCGCCGTACTCCTCGACCTTGTTGTAGTAATCCTCTTCGGTCATGATCTGACGCGCCTTCAGCGGCGTCATACCCGGATCGATCACCACGTACGCTTCGAAATAAAGCACGCGCTCGATGTCGCGCAGCGTCATGTCGAGCACCATGCCGAGACGCGACGGCAGCGACTTCAAAAACCAGATGTGCGCAACGGGCGAGGCGAGCTCGATATGGCCCATGCGCTCACGGCGCACCTTCGCGAGCGTCACTTCGACGCCGCACTTCTCGCAGATCACGCCACGGTGCTTGAGCCGCTTGTACTTGCCGCACAAGCACTCGTAGTCCTTGATCGGGCCGAAGATCTTCGCGCAGAACAAGCCGTCGCGCTCGGGCTTGAACGTGCGGTAGTTGATCGTCTCGGGCTTCTTGACTTCACCGAACGACCACGAACGGATCTTGTCGGGCGAGGCAAGACCGATCTTGATCGCATCGAAAACTTCTTCTTGTTGGACTTGCTTGAATAGATCGAGCAAAGCTTTCATCGCTTTTCTCCAATAGTCCTATTAGTTCCGGTCCAAATCGATATCGATACCGAGCGACCGGATTTCCTTCACCAGCACGTTGAACGACTCGGGCATGCCGGCGTCGATCACGTGGTCGCCCTTCACCAGGTTCTCGTAGACCTTGGTCCGGCCCGTCACGTCGTCCGACTTGACCGTCAGCATTTCCTGCAGCACATACGACGCACCGTACGCTTCGAGCGCCCAGACTTCCATCTCACCGAAGCGCTGACCGCCGAACTGCGCCTTACCGCCCAGCGGCTGCTGAGTCACGAGCGAGTACGGACCGGTCGAACGGGCGTGCATCTTGTCGTCCACCAAGTGGTGCAGCTTCAGGTAGTGCATGTAGCCGACCGTCACCGGGCGCTCGAATGCCTCGCCCGTGCGGCCGTCATAGAGGCGCACCTGGTTCTTCGACTTCGTCATGCCGAGCTGCTGGGCAACGTTGTCCGGGAACGCGAGGTCGAGCATCTTCGACATCTCGTGCTCCGTCGCACCGTCGAACACCGGCGTCGCGAACGGCACGCCTTCGCGCAGGTTCTTCGCGAGCTCGATGATGTCGTCGTCGGAGAAGCCGTCGAGCTCCTCGGCACGGCCCGACTCGTTGTAGAGCTTCGTCAGGAACACGCGCAGCTCTTCGACCTTCGCCTGACGCTGCAGCATCTCGCCGATGCGCCAGCCGAGACCCTTCGCCGCCCAGCCGAGATGCACTTCGAGCACCTGACCGACGTTCATCCGCGACGGCACGCCGAGCGGGTTCAGCACGACATCGGCGGGACGGCCGTCGGCCATGTACGGCATGTCTTCGATCGGCACGATCTTCGACACGACGCCCTTGTTGCCGTGACGGCCCGCCATCTTGTCGCCAGGCTGCAGGCGGCGCTTCACCGCGAGGTACACCTTCACCATCTTCAGCACGCCCGGCGGCAGCTCGTCGCCCTGCGTGAGCTTCTTGCGCTTCTCTTCGAACGCAAGATCGAACTGGTGACGCTTCTGTTCGAGCGAATCCTTGATCGCTTCGAGCTGAGCGGCCGCGTCTTCGTCGGCGAGGCGAATGTCGAACCAGTGGTAGTGGTCGAGATCCTCGAGGTACGGCTGATCGATCTTCGTGCCCTTCGCGAGCTTCTTCGGACCGCCGTTCGCGACCTTGCCGTCGAGCATGCGTGCGAGACGGTGGAACGCGTCGCCTTCGACGATGCGAAGCTGGTCGTTGAGATCCAGGCGGTAGCGCTTCAGCTCATCGTCGATAATCTGCTGAGCGCGCTTATCGCGCTGAATGCCTTCGCGCGTGAACACCTGGACGTCGATCACGGTGCCGCTCATGCCCGACGGCACGCGCAGCGACGTATCCTTCACATCCGAGGCCTTCTCGCCGAAGATCGCACGCAAGAGCTTCTCTTCCGGCGTGAGCTGCGTTTCGCCCTTCGGCGTCACTTTGCCGACGAGGACGTCGCCCGCCTCGACTTCGGCGCCGATGTAGACGATGCCCGACTCGTCGAGACGCGAGAGCTGCACTTCCGCGAGGTTCGAGATGTCGCGTGTGATTTCCTCAGGTCCGAGCTTCGTATCGCGAGCGACGACGTTGAGCTCTTCGATGTGGATCGACGTATAGCGATCGTCGGCCACGACCTTCTCGGAGATCAGGATCGAGTCCTCGAAGTTGTAGCCGTTCCAGGGCATGAACGCGACCAGCATGTTCTGGCCGAGCGCGAGCTCGCCGAGATCCGTCGATGCGCCGTCGGCGAGCACGTCGCCGCGCGTCACGCGGTCGCCGACCTTCACGATCGGACGCTGGTTGATGTTCGTGTTCTGGTTCGAACGCGTGTACTTGATCAGGTTGTAGATGTCCACACCGACTTCACCGGCAACCGCTTCATCGTCGTTCACGCGAATGACGATACGGCCCGCGTCGACATAGTCGACCTGACCGCCGCGCAGCGCCTGCACCGTCGTACCCGAGTCGACCGCCACCGTGCGCTCGATACCCGTGCCGACGACCGGCTTTTCGGGACGCAGACACGGGACCGCCTGCCGCTGCATGTTCGAGCCCATCAGCGCGCGGTTCGCGTCGTCGTGCTCGAGGAACGGAATCAACGAAGCCGCGACCGAGACGATCTGCGACGGCGCGACGTCCATGTACTGGATGCGATCCGGCGTGACCATCAGCGTTTCGCCCGCTTCACGCGACGAAACGAGCTCGTCGGTCAGCGTGCCGTCGTCGGCCACCGCCGCGTTCGCCTGCGCGATCACGTAGCGCCCTTCTTCGATCGCCGAGAGGTAATCGATCTGGTTCGTGACCTTGCCGTCTTCGACCTTCCGGTACGGCGTCTCGAGGAAGCCGTACTCGTTCAGGTGCGCATAAAGCGCGAGCGAGTTGATAAGACCGATGTTCGGACCTTCAGGCGTTTCGATCGGGCACACACGGCCGTAGTGCGTCGGGTGCACGTCGCGCACCTCGAAGCCCGCGCGCTCGCGCGTGAGACCGCCCGGACCGAGCGCGGAGACGCGGCGCTTGTGCGTGATCTCCGAGAGCGGGTTCGTCTGGTCCATGAACTGCGAGAGCTGCGACGAGCCGAAGAACTCGCGGATCGCCGACGAAATCGGCTTCGAGTTGATCAGATCGTGCGGCATCAGGTTTTCGCTCTCGGCCTGGCCGAGACGCTCCTTGACCGCGCGCTCGACACGCACGAGACCCGCGCGGAACTGGTTCTCCGCGAGCTCGCCGACGCAGCGCACGCGCCGGTTGCCGAGGTGGTCGATGTCGTCGACCTCGCCCTTGCCGTTGCGCAGCTCGACGAGGATCTTGATCGCCGCGAGGATGTCGTCGTCGTTCAGCGTCATTGGGCCCGTGATCTCTTCACGGCCCACGCGACGGTTGAACTTCATACGGCCGACCTTCGAGAGATCGTAAGCCTCTTCGCTGTAGAACAGACGATTGAAGAGCGCTTCGACCGCTTCTTCCGTCGGCGGCTCACCCGGACGCATCATCCGGTAGATCGCGATACGCGCGGCCGTCTTGTCGGCCGTCTCGTCGATACGCAGCGTCGACGAAATGTATGCGCCCTGATCCAGATCGTTCGTGTAGAGCGTCTGGATGTCCTTGACCTTCGCCTCGCGCAGCTTTTGCAGCGTGCTTTCGGTGATCTCTTCGTTCGCGTTCGCGATCACTTCGCCCGTCTCGCTGTCGATGACGTTCTTCGCGAGAACGCGGCCGATCAGATAGTCCTCGGGCACCGAGATGTACTTGGTCTTCGCGTTCTCGAGGTCGCGAATGTGCTTCGCATTGATCCGCTTGTCCTTCTGGACGATGACCTTGCCATCGCGATCGGTGATGTCGAAGCGCGCGACTTCACCGCGCAGACGCTCGGGCACGAACTCCATTTGTGCGCCTTCGCCCATCAGCGCGAAGTTGTCGAAGACGAAGAAGTTCGCGAGGATCTGCTCGGGCGTCAGGCCGATCGCCTTCAAGAGGATCGTGACCGGCATCTTGCGGCGACGGTCGACGCGGAAATAGAGGATGTCCTTCGGGTCGAATTCGAAGTCGAGCCACGAGCCGCGGTACGGAATGATCCGCGCGGAAAACAGCAGCTTGCCCGAGCTGTGCGTCTTGCCCTTGTCGTGCTCGAAGAACACGCCCGGCGAACGGTGCAGCTGCGAGACGATGACACGCTCGGTACCGTTGATGACGAACGAGCCGGTCGGCGTCATGAGCGGAATTTCGCCCATGTAGACTTCCTGCTCCTTCACTTCCTTGACGACAGGCTTGCTCGGCGACTCTTTGTCGAGAATGACGAGGCGCACCTTGGCGCGCAGCGCCGAGCAATAGGTGAGGCCGCGCTGCTGGCATTCCTTGATGTTGAACGCAGGTGCCGACAGCGCATAGCTCACGAACTCGAGGCGCGCGAAGCCATTGTGCGAAACGATCGGGAAAACGGAGGTGAACGCCGCCTGCAAACCTTCGGGCTTGCGTTGCGAAGCGGGCACCTCCGCTTGCAGAAACGTGCTGAATGATTCAAGCTGGGTGGCCAGCAGGAAAGGTACTTGGTGAACGATGGGGCGCTTCGCGAAACTCTTGCGAATGCGCTTCTTCTCGGTGAAGGAATATTGCATACGATCTCCGAATCACGGCGGGCATTGTCGAGGCGTGTGGCCAAGATTTGAGAACCCGAGTGTTCACCGACTGAGACCCGATGGCCGTCCTAAGGCTTGAACGAGCCTAGAAGCTTGGTGGTTGGCCGCTACCAACCGCTGGCTGACGGCAACGGAGCCTGCTGCTTTTGAATACTGCGTTCCGTTGCCCGACCAAACTTGCCTTCTGCAGTCGCTTCAGAAGACAAAGAAAAATGCCGATCGAGCTGGCCGAGGCGCGGCCGATGGGCAATTTTCTTTGGCCTCTGGGGCCCATGTCGCGGCGCTCGCACGTCGCAAAACATAGTCCCCACAAAGCACAAAAAGGCCGGCGGTGGAAATACCGCCAGCCTTCGCACAGCGCGCAGGATGTTACTTGATCTCTGCCTTCGCGCCGGCGTCTTCGAGCTTCTTCTTCGCTTCTTCGGCGGCAGCCTTGGGCACCGCTTCCTTGACGGGCTTCGGTGCACCGTCGACGAGGTCCTTCGCTTCCTTCAGGCCCAGGCCCGTCAGTTCGCGAACGGCCTTGATGACGGAGACCTTGTTCGCGCCGGCTTCGAGCAGGTTGACCGTGAATTCGGTCTGCTCTTCCGCCGCCGCGGCCGCGCCGCCGCCAGCACCCGCCGGGCCCGCCACTGCCACGGCAGCGGCCGACACGCCAAACTTCTCTTCGAACGCCTTGACGAGCTCGTTCAGTTCCAGCACCGACATCGCGCCAACGGCTTCGAGGATGTCTTCTTTTGCGATTGCCATTTGAAATACTCCTAAATTGAATTCGGATACAGCCAGCGATCAGTTACGCCCGGCCGCCGTCCCTCATGCGTGGCCTGAGCAAGCTCAGGCGGCTTCGCCCTGCTTCTTCTCGGCGAGCGCGGCGAGCGCGCGCGCAAAGCCCGAAACAGGCGCCTGCATGACGAACAGCAGCTTCGAGAGCAGTTCCTCGCGGCTCGGGATGTTGGCGAGCGCTTGCACGCCAGCCTTGTCCATCACCTTGCCTTCGTAGGAACCGGCCTTGATGATCAACTTGTCATTGCCTTTGCTGAAGTCGTTGACGACTTTTGCCGCGGCAATGGCATCTTCGGAGATGCCGTAGATCAGAGGACCGGTCATCTGCTCAGCCAGCGGAGCAAACGGGGTACCTTCGACGGCGCGACGCGCCAGCGTGTTCTTCAACACGCGCAGGTACACCTGCTGCTCGCGCGCTTTCGCGCGCAGCTTCGTCAGATCGCCAACCGTGATTCCACGATACTCGGCCAGCACCATGGACTGGGCTTTCGCAACCTGCGCGGAAACCTCAGCCACGACGGCCTGCTTATCTTCCTTGTTGAGTGGCACGGTCAACCTCCAAATTCGACACACGCGGTGCGATTGCTTCAATCGAACCTTGCGTGCCGCGTTCAACAACGGCGTCCGACGTGTTAGGAGTATTTCGACCATCCGCCTTCGCATCGCTGCAGCCGGCGGCCGGCTTCATCACTGCAAAACTGTTCGGGTTCGCCATCTGCGTTGGCTTTGGGATTAAGGAAATGCCCAACTGCTGCACTTCCGCCAACGGTCTTTGACAACCGGCCGAGAGAGGCGAACTTCCGCTTCCCGCGACCGCCCAAAGCACTTAAATATCGCGCCGGCTACCGGCTTTGCCGACTACCTGTGTGGCCTTGCCTGCCGGCGCGATAGATTCTTTACTACCTTGCTCTATTCCGCGGTGACTGCTTACTGCGCGGCGAGCGATGTTTGATCGACGCGTACGCCGACACCCATCGTGCTCGACACCGCGATCTTGCGCAGGTACACGCCCTTGCTCGACGCCGGCTTCGCCTTTTGCAGCGCTTCGACGAGTGCCGACAGGTTGGTGCGCAGCGCGCTCGGCTCGAACGAGGCACGGCCGATCGTAGCGTGGATAATCCCCGCCTTGTCGACGCGGAACTGCACCTGACCGGCCTTCGCGTTCTTCACGGCGGTGGCGACGTCGGGCGTCACGGTGCCGACCTTCGGGTTCGGCATCAGGCCGCGCGGACCGAGGATCTGACCGAGCGTACCGACCACACGCATCGTGTCCGGCGACGCGATCACCACGTCGAAGTTCAGGTTGCCGCCCTTGATCTGCTCGGCCAAGTCTTCCATGCCGACAATCTCGGCGCCCGCGGCGCGGGCCTGCTCGGCCTTTTCGCCTTGCGCGAAGACGGCGACTCGCACCGATTTGCCGGTACCGGCCGGCAGCACGACGGAGCCACGCACGACCTGATCCGACTTCTTCGCATCGATGCCGAGCTGCACGGCCACGTCGATCGACTCATCGAACTTCGCCGTCGCGCATTCCTTGACGAGCACGAGCGCTTCCTCGATCGGGTAGAGCTTCTGACGATCGACCTTGTTTGCGAATGCCTGCAAACGCTTCGAAACCTTAGCCATTTACACGCCCTCCACGGTGATGCCCATCGAGCGGGCGCTGCCGGCGATCGTACGGACCGCGGCATCCAAGTCGGCTGCCGTGAGATCCGGCATTTTCGTCTTGGCGATTTCTTCTGCCTGGGCGCGCGTGATCTTGCCGACCTTGTCGGTATGGGGCTTGCTCGAGCCCTTGTCGACCTTCGCGGCCTTCTTGATCAGCACCGTGGCCGGCGGCGTCTTCAGAATGAACGTGAAGCTCTTGTCGGCGAACGCGGTGATGACGACGGGGACGGGCAGACCCGGCTCCATCGACTGGGTCTGCGCGTTGAACGCCTTGCAGAACTCCATGATGTTCAGGCCGCGCTGGCCCAGTGCCGGACCGACCGGCGGCGACGGGTTGGCTTTACCTGCAGGAATCTGCAGCTTGATAAAGCCGATAATTTTCTTTGCCATTTGGACAACCTCGTTGGAACGCGTGGGCGTTCGGTGAGTGATAACGCGCGTTCGTCGCTTCGATGCTTGCGGCTACTGACGCTCCTCAACGGTCATTGAGCGGACCGTAAGCGCTGAAGGGACTGCCCGCGCGCGGGCAATCCGCATGAAACTCGACTACAGCTTTTCGACCTGTCCGAATTCCAACTCGACAGGCGTGGCGCGACCGAAAATGGTGACGGAAACGCGGACGCGCGACTTCTCGTAGTTGACCTCTTCGACGCTGCCGTTGAAGTCCGTGAAGGGGCCGTCTTTGACGCGCACCATTTCGCCGACCTCGAACAATGTCTTCGGACGCGGCTTCTCCACGCCCTCTTGCATCTGCGACATGATCTTTTCGACTTCCCGCGGGGAAATCGGGCTCGGGCGATTGCGCGCCCCGCCGACAAAGCCCGTGACCTTGGCCGTGTTTTTCACGAGGTGCCAGGTTTCGTCGGTCATTTCCATCTCGACGAGCACGTAGCCGGGGAAGAAGCGGCGCTCCGTCACCGATTTGTGACCGCCCTTGACTTCGACGACCTCTTCAGTCGGAACGAGAATCTGGCCGAACTTGTCTTGCATGCCGGCGCGCTCGATGCGCTCCTGAAGCGCGCGTTGCACGCTCTTCTCCATGCCGGAGTAGGCGTGCACGACGTACCAACGTTTGCCGCTCGGGGATGCCGGAGTATCGCCGCTCATATCATTTCCAACCCAGAATCGCCGAGAAAATGACCCATTCGATGGACTTATCGCTAACCCAAAGAAAGACCGCCATTGCGAGCACGAAGCCGAAGACCACGAGCGTGGTCTGCGTCGCTTCTTTGCGAGTCGGCCAGACGACCTTGCGAACTTCTTTGTAGGAGTCCTTGGCGAAAGCGATGAAGCTCTTACCGGGGGAGGAGAACAGACCGACCACAACACCCGCGGCGATGCCGACCAACAAGGCCGCACCGCGCACATACCATTCCTGGCCACTCAGCCAGAAGAAAGCAACGAATCCGGCCAAGAAAAGCAGTACGCCCGCGATAAGCATCAATTTGTCGCTGGAAGTATCCACAGCTTCGACGGAAGGATTCGCCATAACACCTTATTTGCGCCTACTACGCGCAGAAAGTTGGCAGGGGCAGAGGGAATCGAACCCCCAACCTTCGGTTTTGGAGACCGACGCTCTGCCAGTTGAGCTATACCCCTAAACCATTTGGGGCTGGCTTGCCGCCAACCCCGAAACCACTGATCAACGAGACGGGACTGGCTTACTCGATGATCTTCGCGACGACACCGGCGCCGACGGTACGGCCGCCTTCACGGATAGCGAAGCGCAGACCTTCTTCCATCGCGATCGGCGCAATCAGCTTCACCGTGATCGACACGTTGTCGCCCGGCATCACCATTTCCTTGTCCTTCGGCAACTCGATCGAGCCCGTCACGTCCGTCGTACGGAAGTAGAACTGCGGCCGGTAGTTGTTGAAGAACGGCGTGTGACGACCGCCTTCGTCCTTCGACAGCACGTACACCTCGGCCGTGAAGTGCGTGTGCGGCGTGATCGAGCCCGGCTTGGCCAGCACCTGACCGCGCTCCACTTCCTCGCGCTTCGTGCCGCGCAGCAGGATACCCACGTTGTCGCCCGCTTGACCCTGGTCCAGCAGCTTGCGGAACATTTCCACGCCCGTGCACGTCGTCTTCGCCGTCGCCCGGATCCCCACGATCTCGATTTCGTCGCCGACCTTCACGATGCCGCGCTCCACGCGACCCGTCACCACCGTGCCGCGACCCGAGATCGAGAACACGTCTTCCACCGGCATCAGGAACGCGCCATCCACCGCGCGCTCCGGCGTCGGGATGTACGTATCCAGCGCATCGGCCAGGCTCATGATCGCCTGCTCGCCCAGCTCGCCCTTGTCGCCTTCGAGCGCCAGCTTCGCCGAGCCCTTCACGATCGGCGTCTCGTCGCCCGGGAAGTCGTACTTCGACAGCAGCTCGCGCACTTCCATTTCCACCAGCTCGAGCAGCTCCGCGTCATCGACCATGTCGCACTTGTTCAGGAACACGATGATGTACGGCACACCGACCTGACGCGCCAGCAGAATGTGCTCGCGCGTTTGCGGCATCGGGCCGTCCGCGGCCGAACACACCAGGATCGCGCCGTCCATCTGCGCCGCGCCCGTGATCATGTTCTTCACGTAGTCCGCGTGACCCGGGCAGTCCACGTGCGCGTAGTGACGGTTGGCCGTCTCGTACTCCACGTGCGCCGTGTTGATCGTGATGCCGCGCGCCTTTTCTTCCGGCGCCGCGTCGATCTGGTCGTACGCCTTCGCTTCGCCGCCGAACTTTTGCGACAGAATCGTCGTGATCGCCGCCGTCAGCGTCGTCTTGCCATGATCCACGTGACCGATCGTGCCGACGTTCACGTGCGGCTTGGTCCGCTCAAACTTGCCTTTAGCCATGTTCGACTCCTAAGAGGATTTACCGTATGTTGCGCCGCACGCAAACTATCACTGACACTCTCTGGTGCCCATGGGCAGGATCGAACTGCCGACCTCTCCCTTACCAAGGGAGTGCTCTACCACTGAGCCACATGGGCAGGTACTTCTTGGCATTGGAGCGGGTGAAGGGAATCGAACCCTCGTCGTAAGCTTGGAAGGCTTCTGCTCTACCATTGAGCTACACCCGCTTGGGCCATGCGATTCCTGCCACTCACCATTGCATTCTGGTGGAGGGGGTTGGATTCGAACCAACGTAGGCGTAAGCCAACAGATTTACAGTCTGCCCCCTTTAGCCACTCGGGCACCCCTCCGCAGAGAACGGACGATTATGACGGTGACCGCCGACTATGTCAAGCATAGTGCAGCCAAGCCATTTCTCGACGCCCTCACTTATACCTATTTTGGTGCGCTAAAGCACAAACCCCCGCGAGCGAGAGCTGGCGGGGGTTTGATGGGGGTTGGGAGCCTGACGATTACCTACTTTCACACGGGGATCCGCACTATCA
>NZ_PTIR01000014.1 GCF_002934455.1 Trinickia symbiotica
CGGCGCCTCCAGCGTTGTTCATGAACCGCCGTATGCGGAACCGCACGTACGGTGGTGTGAGAGGGCGACGGGGGCAACCCCGTCCCCTACTCGATGCCGGGGCCGCTGTGCTTTGCGTCGTGCGAAACCGTACGCGGAAGCACGCGCGCCGCGGGCGTATCGTGGCGGTCATGCGCCGGGCGCGGCAAAATAGCGGAAATATGGGACGGAGCGACACATGAAGTTCATTGACGAAGCGCGGATCGAAGTAATCGCCGGCGACGGCGGCGACGGCAGCGCGTCGATGCGCCGCGAAAAGTTCGTTCCGTTCGGTGGGCCGGACGGCGGCGACGGCGGCCGTGGCGGCAGCGTCTACGCCGTTGCGGATCGCAACATCAATACGCTGATCGACTACCGCTATGCGAAAAAGCATCAGGCCCGCAACGGCGAAAACGGCCGCGGCTCCGATTGCTACGGCAAGGGCGGCGACGATATCGTCCTGCGCATGCCCGTCGGCACGGTGATCGCGGATCTCGACACGGGCGAGCTGATTGCCGATCTGACCGAGCACGAACAGACCGTGCTGCTCGCAAAGGGCGGCGCGGGTGGCCTTGGCAACCTGCATTTCAAGTCGAGCACGAACCGCGCGCCGCGCCAGAAGACGGACGGCAAGCCCGGCGAGCGTCGCATGCTGCGTCTCGAATTGAAGGTGCTGGCCGATGTGGGCTTGCTCGGCATGCCGAACGCCGGCAAATCGACGTTCATTTCGTCGGTCTCGAATGCGAAGCCGAAAATCGCCGACTATCCGTTCACGACCCTCGCGCCGAACCTCGGCGTGGTGCGCGTCGGCCCCAGTAAGAGCTTCGTCATTGCCGATATTCCGGGCCTGATCGAAGGGGCGGCCGAAGGCGCCGGACTCGGGCACCAATTCCTGCGGCATTTGCAGCGCACTGGCCTGCTGCTGCATCTCGTCGACCTTGCTCCGTTCGACGAGAGTGTCGATCCTGTCGCCGAAGCAAAGGCGATTGTCGGCGAGCTGCGCAAGTACGACGAGGCGCTTTACCGCAAGCCGCGCTGGCTCGTGCTGAACAAGCTCGACATGGTGTCTGAGGACGAGCGCGAGGCGCGCGTGGCCGACTTCGTCAAGCGCTTCGAATGGGACGGGCCCGTTTTCGAGATCTCGGCGCTGACTGGCCTTGGCTGCGAGAATCTTTGCTACGCGGTCTATGACTATCTTGCCGAGCATTCGGACGCGCATCGCGCCGAGCAGGCGGAGGATCTTGCCGCCGACGTACGCTTTCGCGAAGCTGCCGCGCCAGGTTCGCCAAGCGACGCGCCGCCGCCGCGGGCGTGATACGCCCTACGCGGTCTCGCCTGCCGGAAGCGGCCAGGGAGAAAGCGGTCAGTTGCTGCGTTGTCCTGCCCACGCCGTTTCAGCGCGGGGCGGCTGAAGCGCCAAAGGGTCAATCAAGGAGACTTTTGCACGATGCGCTCTGTCATCGCGGATTCGAAACGCCTGGTCGTGAAAGTGGGGTCCAGTCTCGTGACGAACGACGGCCGCGGCCTGGATCAAGCTGCGATCGGCCGCTGGGCGCTCCAGATCGCGAAGCTGCGCCATGAGGGAAAGGAGGTCGTGCTCGTGAGCTCGGGTGCGATCGCGGAGGGAATGCAGCGACTCGGCTGGGTCAAGCGTCCGCGCGAGATCGACGAGTTGCAAGCCGCGGCCGCCGTCGGGCAGATGGGGCTCGCGCAGGTCTATGAAAGCCGCTTCGCCGAGCATGGCATCCGCACCGCGCAGATTTTGCTGACGCATGCCGATCTGGCCGACCGCGAGCGCTATCTCAACGCTCGCTCGACGCTGCTGACTCTGCTGTCGCTGGGCGTGGTGCCGATCATCAACGAAAACGACACCGTCGTCACCGACGAAATCAAGTTCGGCGACAACGACACCCTCGGCGCGCTCGTCGCGAACCTCATCGAAGGCGATGCGCTCATCATTCTCACCGATCAGCAGGGGCTTTTTACGGGTGATCCGCGCAAGCATCCGGGCGCGGAGCTCGTCCGGGAGGCCGATGCGGGTGCGCCCGAGCTCGAGGCGATGGCGGGCGGCGCGGGCACGAGCATCGGCCGCGGCGGCATGCTCACGAAGATCCTCGCGGCGAAGCGCGCGGCCGGCAGCGGCGCTAATACCGTGATTGCAAGCGGACGCGCGCCCGATGTGCTCGTGCGGCTCGCGACGGGAGAGGCAATCGGCACCCAGCTCATCGCTCGCACGGCGCGGCTCGCGGCGCGCAAGCAGTGGATGGCCGATCATCTGCAGGTGCGCGGCCATGTCGTCATCGACGACGGCGCAGTGGAGAAGCTCACCGCCGGCGGCAAGAGCTTGCTGCCGATCGGCGTTGTCGACGTCCACGGGCAGTTCGCGCGCGGCGAGGTCATCGCCTGCCTGAGCGTCGCCGGCCGCGAGGTGGCCCGCGGACTCACGAACTACAGCAGTGCCGAAGCGAAGCTGATTCATCGCAAGCCCAGCGGCGAGATTGAAGCGGTCCTCGGCTACATGCTCGAACCCGAGCTCATTCACCGCGACAATCTCGTCCTCGTCTGACGCGCGCCGCCGCGAGCGCGGCGGCAAGCCCGCTCAGTGAATCGCCGACGACAGCGTGCGGCCGAGGCGAAGGTTGTTGACGATGGTCTTGGTCGGCGCGGCCGGCATCTTGTTGTCGCAGAAATAATCTTGGTAAAGCGCGGCCTGATAGGCATTCAGGTTGCCATTCTCGATCCGCGTCCAGCTCGTCGCGACGTCGCGGTCCCAGCCGTCGTGATCGGCGTTCAGTCCGGCGTATTGCCGCCACTCGTAGGTATCGCAGCGGATGCCCTGGTAATTGACGTTGCGCGCGCCCGAGGGGCTCGTCACGACGACCGTGTACCGCACGACGCCGTCCGAGCCGACATCGACCGATTTCGCATCGACGGCGAACTTGAGCGGCGTGTTCTGCGAGACGTCGAATGGGAGCAGATTCGATTGCTGCGGCAGCGGCGGCAGTTGATCGACCTTGTTTTCGGTCCAGTTGCCCTGGCGATCGAGCAGATAGGTGAAGACGCTGTCGTCCTTGTTCGAGCTCGGCGTGGGGTTGGCGGGCGTATGCGAGCAGCCGGCGAGGAGCGCGCCAGCGGCTGCGCATACGAGGCTTGCCGCCGCGAGAGTCGTTGCTTTCAATTGATGTCCTCGAGAAACGGGCGCGATATTCGGAGAACCGAATGATAGCGTCCGTTCGCGGCGTTCAGTGATGATCGGCCCTTCGTCACTCGGGCAAGATTAGAATCGTCGACGTTTCCGAGCAGGGTGCCTCGGGCGGGCTGGCCCCTTCTTCCGCGACCGGGACGATCGTGCCCGCGGCCGATGCATGCTCCTCGCGCTCCGCCTCGGGCGGGCACGGTGCGCAGGGAGACCGACGGCCGTAACGCGAGCCGACGCCTTCACGGTGCCCGTGCCCGTTCTGTCCGTGGCGCGGCGCGGGGCGGCGCAGATACCTCGACAGCTCGGTCAGAGCCAATTGATAGACATCCCGCTTGAACTCGATCACACAATCGAGCGGCACCCAGTAATCGTTCCAGCGCCAGGCATCGAACTCCGGGTGATCGGTGGCACGCAGGCAGATGTCGCAATCGCGACCCAGCATCCGCAGCAAGAACCAAATCTGTTTCTGGCCGCGATAGTGCCCACGTACTTCGCGCTTGATGAACTTGTCCGGCACCTCGTAACGCAGCCAGTCGCGCGTGCGACCGATGATCTTGACATGCTCGGGAAGCAAGCCGGTTTCCTCGTGTAACTCCCGATACATCGCTTGCAGAGGGGTCTCTCCGTACTTGATGCCCCCTTGCGGAAACTGCCAGGAATGTTCACGTAGCCGCTTGCCCCAAAACACCTCGTTGTGCGCGTTCAAGAGGATGATGCCGACGTTCGGGCGAAAGCCTTCGCGATCCAGCATACAACCACCTTCGAATCCTTTAAAATTGTCTTGATTATAAACAGATAACGAGCCTTTGGCACCGGCATCCGGAAGGACCGGTCGGCGTCGCCGCACGGCTCGCGCGTGGCGCGACGGGCGGTTTGTCCGACGAATGGTTGCGGCACCTGAAGTACGGTGCGGCGCCTTCTTCGGGAAAACCGCCGCGAACGCCCGAGTCCGCTCGTTCCCTCTTTCGGCCGCCCCTTCCGGGGCGGCTGCTTTTGGAAAATCCTTCAATGAAAGCGTCCCGTTTTTTTATCGGCACCCTCAAGGAAGCGCCCGCCGACGCCGAAGTCGTCAGTCACAAGCTCATGGTGCGCGCCGGCATGATCCGGCGCGTCGCCGGCGGCATCTACTCCTATTTGCCGGTCGGGTTGCGCTCGGTACGCAAGGTCGAAGCCATCGTACGCGAAGAAATGAATCGGGCGGGGGCGCTCGAAGTTTTGATGCCGGCCGTGCAGCCGGCGGAGCTCTGGCAGGAGTCGGGGCGTTGGACCCAGTACGGCCCCGAGCTGCTGCGCTTCAAAGACCGCAAGGAAAGCGACTTCGTGATGGGGCCGACGCACGAGGAGGTCGTGACCGACATCGCGCGCAATCAGATCAAGAGCTACCGGCAACTGCCGGTGAACTTCTATCAGATTCAGACGAAGTTCCGCGACGAGATCCGTCCTCGGTTCGGCGTCATGCGCGGCCGCGAGTTCACGATGAAAGATGCGTACTCGTTCGACAAGGACCAGGCCGGGCTCGAAGCGTCGTACCGCAAGATGTTTGACGCCTACGTGCGCATCTTCACGCGAATCGGACTCGAATTTCGCGCCGTGACGGCCGATAGCGGCGCGATCGGGGGCAATCGCTCGCAAGAATTCCACGTGATCGCGGCGACGGGCGAGGACGATATCGCCTACTGCCCGAACTCGGATTTCGCCGCCAACGTCGAGGCTGCCGAGGCGTTGCCGCTCATCGCCGATCGTGCGGCCCCGAGCGAGCCCATGAAGAAGACGGCGACGCCGGGCAAGGCCAAGTGCGAGGCCGTTGCGGAATACTTGAACATTCCGCTCGAGCGAACGATCAAGTCGATCGTGCTCGCAACCGATAACGAAGGCGCCGAGCCGACGATCTGGCTGCTGATGCTGCGCGGCGATCACGAGCTCAACGAGGTGAAGACGGGCAAGCTGCCGGGCCTCGCGAACTTCCGCTTTGCAACGGAACAGGAAATCGTCGAGTGGTTCGGCACGCCGCCCGGGTATCTCGGGCCGATCGGCACGAAAAAGCCTGTCCAGGTCATCGCCGACCGCACCGTTGCGCACATGAGCGATTTTGTCGTCGGATCGAACGAGGTCGACTATCACACCACGGGCGTGAACTGGGGGCGCGATTTGCCCGAGCCGACCGTCGCCGATATCCGCAACGTGCGGCCGGGCGACCCATCGCCGGACGGCAAGGGCACGCTCGACATCTGCCGCGGCATCGAAGTCGGCCACGTTTTCCAGCTCGGCACGAAGTACTCCGATGCGATGGGCGCAACGTTCCTCGACGAAACGGGCAAGCCGCAATCGATGATGATGGGCTGCTACGGCATCGGCATCACGCGCATTCTCGGCGCCGCTATCGAGCAAAACTACGATGAGCGCGGCATCATCTGGCCCGAAGCGATCGCGCCTTTCGAGATCGTCCTCTGCCCGATGGGCTACGATCGCAGCGACGCCGTACGCGAAGCAGCCGACAAACTCTATGCGCAACTCGTGGAAGCCGGCGTCGACGTGATCCTCGACGATCGCGGCGAGCGGCCCGGCGTCATGTTCGCCGACTGGGAGCTGATCGGCGTTCCGCATCGGCTCGTTATCGGCGATCGCGGCTTGAAGGATGGCAAGATCGAGTATCAGGGCCGCCGCGACACCGAGCCGACGCTCGTGCCGACCGGCGAAGCGGCCGCGTTCGCCCGTGCGCGGATTCAGGAAGGACTCGAGGGTGGAGTAGCGGCGAATCGGCCGGTCGAGGTCTAGTCCCTCATCCGGCGGCAAGGCGTGCGCCCGCGCGGGGCGCGCGCCGTTACAGATCGTCCGTCAACGCGCGGATCGCCGGCAGATTGCGCCAGTAGCCCTTCGCATCCATGCCGCAGCCGAATACATAGCGATCGGGCACCTCGAAGCCTCGAAAGTCGGGGTAGAGCGGCTTGTCCTTGTTGAGCTGTTTCTCGCAGAGCACCGCCGAGAGGAAGCGCTTCGCTCCCATGGCGAGGATCCGATCGCGGATGGCCGCCATCGTCTCCCCTTCATCGAGAATGTCGTCGAGCACGAGCACGATGCGGTCTTTGACCGATTCGGCCGGCGCCACGCGCCACTGCATTTCCTTGCTGCCTTGCGTGCTGTTGCGGTAGCGCGTCAGATGGATGTAATCGAACTCGAGCGGGAAGTCGAGGCGCGGCAGCAGCATGCCCGTGAACACGGCCGCCCCGCCCATCACGGAGAGCAGGAGCGGGAAGGCTTCGCTCATCTCCGCGCGGATAGCTTGCGCCATACGCGAAATCGACGCCTCGACATCGGCGGCCGATACGATTTCTTCCGATTGGCGGAAGATCTGGAGGGCTTCTTCTCGATTCATGGTCATGAGCGGGCAGTGACAATATATATAGTGTGATAGCGCTGCGGCTGGCTCGGCGCAAGGAAAGAACGACAACTAAGCGCGGCGGCGATCGCCGTGCACCGCGCTTAGCGCATCCCCGGCAACATGCCTTTCATGCCGCGCATCATCTTTTGCAGATTCCCGCCTTTGAGCTTTTTCATCATCGTGCGCATCTGCTCGTATTGATTGAGCATCCGGTTGACCTCCTGCACCTGCACGCCCGCGCCCGCGGCGATGCGGCGCTTGCGCGTCGCCTTGATGAGCTCGGGCTTCGCGCGCTCGGCCGGCGTCATCGAGTTGATGATCCCTTCCATGCGACGCATCTGCTTTTCCGCCTGGCTCATGTCGGCGCCGGCCGCCGCTTGCTGAAACTGCGCGGGCAGCTTGTCCATGAGCGTCGAGAGACCGCCCATGTTCTTCATCTGCGAGAGCTGCGCGCGAAAGTCGTTGAGATCGAAGTCGCCGCCTTTCTTGACCTTGTCGGCAAGCTGTTGCGCGGCCTTTACGTCGACGTTGCGCTGCGCTTCCTCGACGAGCGCGAGGATGTCGCCCATGCCGAGGATCCGGTTTGCCATGCGGTCCGGATAGAAAATCTCGAGCCCGTCGAGTTTTTCTGCCACGCCGACGAACTTGATCGGCTTGCCCGTGACGTGCCGCACCGAGAGTGCTGCGCCGCCGCGCGAATCGCCGTCGAGCTTCGTCAGCACGACGCCCGTCAGCGGCAGCGTGTCATTGAACGCTTTCGCGGTGTTGACGGCGTCCTGGCCAAGCATCGCGTCGACGACGAAGAGTGTTTCGGCTGGCTTCAGGGCCGCGTGCAGCGCGGCGATTTCCTGCATCATCGCCTCGTCGATGCCGAGCCGCCCCGCCGTATCGACGATCAGCACGTCGTGATAGTGGCGCTTCGCCCAGTCGACCGCCGCGACGGCGATATCGACGGGTTTCTGATCCGGCTGCGACGGGAAAAAGTCGGCGCCGACCTGCTCGGTGACCGTCTTCAGCTGCGCGATGGCGGCCGGGCGATAGACGTCGCACGATACGGTCAGCACCTTCTTCTTGTACTTCTCGCGCAGCAGCTTCGCGAGCTTGCCGACCGTCGTCGTCTTGCCGGCGCCTTGCAGGCCCGCCATCAAGATGACCGCGGGCGGCGTGACGGCAAGATCGAGCTCCGCGGCGCGGCCTTCATAGTCGCCGCCGATCACGGCGGTGAGTTCGCGCTGCACGACGCCGACGAGCGCTTGCCCCGGCGACAGGCTGCCGAGCACTTCCTCGCCGACCGCCTTTTCCTTGACCTTCGCGATGAAATCGCGGACGACGGGCAGGGCGACGTCGGCTTCGAGCAGGGCGAGGCGCACTTCGCGCAGCATTTCCTGCGTATTCGCTTCGGTGAGTCGGGCTTCGCCGCGCAGCGTCTTGACGACGCGCGCCATCCGTTGGGTAAGAGTGTCGAGCATGGGAAGCGGGCGAAAGAGAAAGAGAGCGTCGCGGGCGCGCTTGGCCAGCCAGGCGCGCGCAAATGACTAGTGTAAACTCGGGAATATGGACATTGTACTGTATGCCCTTACCGCGCTCCTTTACGGCGGCCTCGCCGCGGCGGCGTGGCGCGCCTGCTGGGTGGCCGCGACGGGGGGGCTCGACGCGCAGCGGCACGGCATGTTCTCGAGCGTGCCGCCCGTGCCGGCGGCGCCCGCGCTTGCGGCGGCTTCGGGCATGACGGCACCGGGCCGCGTATTGCTCTTCGTTGCGCTCGTCGCGCACGGCGTGCTGCTCCACATGACGATCTTCCCGCACGACGCGATGGTGTTCGGCTTCGCGTTCGCGCTCTCGGCCATGTTCTGGCTCGGGTCGGGCATCTACTGGATCGAAAGTTTCTTTCTGCCGCTCGACGGGCTGCGCCTGCTCGTGCTGCCGCTTGCCTGCGTCGCGTCGCTGCTGCCCCTCGCGTTCGGGGGCGTGCGCGTGCTTCCTTACGCGGCCGCGCCGCTCTTCAAGCTGCATTTCATCATCGCGAACATGGCTTACGGGCTTTTCGCGATTGCCGCGCTGCACGCGGTGCTGATGCTCTTCGCCGAGCGGCGTCTCCATGCGCTGCGCGGCGCGCTCGAGCGCAGGCCTGCCGCCGGCTGGATCGCGGGCTGGCTCGATACGTTGCCGCCGCTATTGACGCTCGAGAAACTGCTGTTCAGGATGATCGGCGCCGGGTTCGCGCTGCTGACGCTGACGCTGCTTTCCGGCGCGCTTTTCAGCGAGCAATTGAAGGCGCGCGCGCTCACGTTCGATCACAAGACCGTCTTTGCGATCCTCTCGTGGCTCATGTTCGGCGCGCTGCTCACGGCGCGCAAGATCTCGGGTTGGCGAGGCCGCGCCGCGCTGCGCTGGGTGCTCGCGTCGTTCGTCGCGTTGCTGCTCGCGTACGTCGGCAGCCGCTTCGTCTTCGAGGTGCTGTTGCACCGCCCCGTCGTCTAATCTCACGGCAACGCGCTCGCGTTTCCCCTATGCGACAACTTCTCCTTCTCATCCTGCTCGTCTTCGTCGGACGTTGGCTCATGAAGACGATTCGCGCGGCCGAAGCCGCCCGGGCGTCGGGCGCGAACGGCGCTGGGTCCGCGGGCGGGCCGCGGACTGATCGACGAGGCCCGTTCGGCGCGCGGCCGGCGCAGACCGCCCCCTCTCTCGCGGAGCCGGTCGTACGCTGCGCGGCCTGCGGCGTGCATGCGCCGAAGAGCGAGTCGCTCTTCGCCGAGGGGCTGTATTTCTGCTGCGCGGACCACGCCCGCCGTCATGCGGCGCGCGCGGCGCGGTGATGAACGAAAGTCCCCATCGCCCACCGGTGCCGGCGCGAGAGTGGGTGGTCGGCGACGACGGCTGGGTGCACGGTGCGCGCGCGCTGCCATCGCCGAACTTCGAAGCGCGCCCCGAGGGCACCGTGCCGACGCTCGTCGTCGTTCACAACATCAGTCTGCCGCCCGGCGAGTTCGGCGGCGAAGCGATCGGCGAGCTGTTTCAGAATCGCCTCGATTGCTCGGCGCACCCTTACTATCACGCCCATCTGCGCGATCTGCGCGTGTCGTCCCATTTCCTGATCCGCCGAGACGGGGCGCTCGAGCAATTCGTTTCGTGCGACGCGCGGGCTTGGCACGCGGGCGCCTCGAGCTTTCTCGGCCGGGAACGTTGCAACGACTTCTCCATCGGCATCGAACTCGAAGGTACCGACCACGTCCCGTTCGAGTCCGAGCAGTATGGAGCGCTCGCAGCGCTCGTGAGGATACTCGTCGCCCGCTATCCGATCGAAGCGCTCGCCGGACACTCGGACGTCGCGCCTGGCCGCAAGACGGACCCCGGTCCGTATTTCGATTGGCCCCGGCTCGCGCGCGACGCCGGACTCGCCGATCGGTATTTCCCCTATCGACATCGTTGAGCAGACGTACCCGCGGTTTGCCCCGTGCCCGGAAAGCCGCGCCGCCTCTTGCGTTCGGGCCAAGTCCTTGTCCGGTCTCGACAGACGAAAAGTCAAGGGTTCGACCGCAAATAAACCTTTTGGCTAGGCCAATTGGGTCTACTATACTTGGTATCAGCGTTACACAAACTCACTAGATGTTGTGTCGAGACGCCGGCAGCGCTCCGAATCGGGCGGGGCGCCGCGGTATTCGAAGGCGTCATCAAAGATGCGGGCCGAAGGCGTGGGCAACAGGTCCGACGCCTTGGCCTTCGGGGAAAAAGGACGCAGGAAACCTGCAAGAAGAAATGACGAAGGCCATCGTCCATCACGCATTGCCAGGTCTGGCAGCCAAATTGCGTCTCTTCTTTCTCCGCACCTCATCGTTCGCGCTCGGGGTGGCGCGGCGGTTGTTCCAATCCGCGGGTTGTCCGCAAATCAGAGATCAGGAGCTTTGCATATGCAAACGACCGACAACATGACGAGCCAGCACGAGAGCGCGCCGGTAGGCCGCGCCGTCGGTGCCGCAGCCTCCGCGAATGCGCTTGCGCCACAGGCGACGTTCGCGGATTACAAGGTAATTCGCCGTAATGGCAGCGTCGTGTCGTTCGAGCCGTCCAAGGTCGCCATCGCGATGACGAAGGCGTTTCTCGCTGTGAACGGCGGGCAGGGTGCCGCGTCGGCGCGCGTGCGCGAGCTCGTCGAGCAACTCACGCAAAACGTCGTCCGTGCGCTCGTGCGCAGCCGGCCGAACGGCGGCACGTTTCATATCGAAGACATCCAGGATCAGGTCGAGCTCGCGCTGATGCGCGGCGGCGAGCACAACGTCGCCCGCGCCTATGTGCTGTACCGCGAGAAGCGCAATCAGGAACGGGCGCAGGCCCATGAAGAGGCGGGCCAGGCGCCGGGCTTGAACGTCGTCGACAACGGCGTGACGCGTCCGCTCGACATGCGGGCGCTCTCGGCGCTCATCGAATCGGCTTGCGAGCATCTCGGCGACGCCGTGAGCGCCGAGCCGATCGTCGCCGAGACCGTCAAGAACCTCTACGACGGCGTGCCGATGAGCCAGGTCTACGATTCGGCCATCCTCGCGGCGCGCACGATGATCGAGAAGGACCCGGCGTACAGCCAGGTGACGGCGCGCATCCTGCTGCACACGATCCGGCGCGAGATCCTCGGCGAAGAGGTGACGCAGCACGAAATGGCCGAGCGCTATGTCGAGTACTTCCCGCAGTTCGTGAAGCGCGGCGTCGAGGCCGAGCTGCTCGACGAGAAACTGCTGCAATTCGACCTGAAGCGCCTCGGCGCGGCGCTCGACGCGAGCCGCGACCTGCAGTTCGGCTACCTCGGCCTGCAGACACTCTACGATCGCTACTTCCTGCACGTCGAAGGCACCCGCATCGAAATGCCGCAGGCATTCTTCATGCGAGTGGCGATGGGCCTCGCGCTCAACGAAATCGACCGCGAGGCCCGGGCGATCGAGTTCTACAACGTCCTCTCGACCTTCGACTTCATGAGCTCGACGCCGACGCTCTTCAACTCGGGCACGCGCCGCTCGCAGCTCTCGTCGTGCTACCTGACGACGGTCGCCGACGATCTGGACGGCATCTACGAGGCCCTGAAGGAAAACGCGCTGCTCTCGAAGTTCGCGGGCGGCCTCGGCAACGACTGGACGCGCGTGCGTGCGCTGGGCTCCCACATCAAGGGCACCAACGGCAAGTCCCAGGGCGTCGTGCCGTTCCTGAAGGTCGTCAACGACACGGCCGTCGCGGTCAACCAGGGCGGCAAGCGCAAGGGCGCCGTCTGTGCCTACCTCGAGACGTGGCACCTCGACATCGAGGAGTTCCTCGAGCTGCGCAAGAACACGGGCGACGACCGCCGCCGCACGCACGACATGAATACGGCGAACTGGATTCCGGACCTCTTCATGAAGCGGGTCATGGAAGCCGGCGAGTGGACGCTCTTCTCGCCGTCGACGTGCCCCGATCTCCACGACAAGTTCGGCGCCGAGTTCGAGGCGGCTTACACGGCCTACGAAGACAAGGCGGCCCGTGGCGAGATCAAGCTGTTCAAGAAGATCCCGGCGCAGCAGCTCTGGCGCAAGATGCTCGGCATGCTGTTCGAGACGGGGCACCCATGGATCACGTTCAAGGATCCCTGCAACGTGCGCTCGCCGCAGCAGCACGTCGGCGTGGTCCATTCGTCGAACCTTTGCACGGAAATCACGCTGAACACGAGCGACACCGAGATCGCGGTCTGCAACCTCGGCTCGGTCAACCTCGTCGCGCACATGGCCAAAGCGGCCGACGGCAGCTACACGCTCGACCACGACAAGCTGAAGCGGACGATCAGCGTGGCGATGCGCATGCTCGACAACGTCATCGACATCAACTATTACGCCGTCTCGAAGGCGCGCAACTCGAACTTGAAGCACCGTCCCGTCGGCATGGGCATCATGGGCTTCCAGGACTGCCTGCACCTGTTGCGCACGCCGTACGCCTCGGATGCGGCCGTCGAGTTCGCCGACCGTTCGATGGAAGCGGTCTGCTACTACGCTTACTACGCGTCGACGGAGCTCGCCGAGGAGCGCGGCCGCTATTCGAGCTACCGCGGCTCGCTCTGGGACCGCGGCATCCTCCCGCAGGACACGCTGAAGCTCCTCGAGGAGGCGCGTGGCGGCTACGTGGAGGTCGACGCCAGCGAGGCGATGGACTGGGCGGCGTTGCGCGCGCGCATCGCCACGCACGGCATGCGCAACTCGAACTGCATCGCGATCGCGCCGACGGCGACGATCTCGAACATCATCGGCGTCTCCGCCTGCATCGAGCCTACGTTCCAGAACCTCTACGTGAAGTCGAATCTGTCGGGCGAATTCACGGTCGTGAACGACTACCTCGTGCGCGACTTGAAGGTGCGCGGGCTTTGGGACGAAGTGATGGTCGCCGACCTGAAGTACTTCGACGGCTCCCTCTCGCGCATCGATCGCGTGCCGGCGGACTTGCGCGCGATCTATGCGACGGCGTTCGAGGTCGATCCCAAGTGGCTCGTCGAGGCGGCCTCGCGTCGCCAGAAGTGGATCGATCAGGCCCAGTCGCTCAACATCTACATGGCGGGCGCATCGGGCAAGAAGCTCGACGAGGTCTACAAGCTTGCCTGGCTGCGCGGCCTCAAGACGACCTACTACCTGCGCACGATGGCGGCGACGCACGTTGAGAAATCGACGGTGGCGCATGGCGCGCTCAATGCGGTGCCGATGAATGAAGGCGGCGTTGGCGGCCAGGGTGGTGGCGCGGCCGGCGGCTTTGGCGCCGTAGGCGGCGCGGGTGGCGTGACGAGCGGCGCGGGCGGCTTCAACGCAGCGCCGGCCGCGGTCGCGGCGCCGGAAGCAGACGGTCCCGTTTGCATGCTGCGTCCGGGCGACCCGGGCTTCGACGAATGCGAGGCCTGCCAGTAACGGCCGACGCGCGAGATGAAGTCGTGCGCCGTGCGCGATGCGCGGCGCATGACCGGAGCAATCGCGAGCCCTCGATGAGGGATGGCTTCGAGGTCACTCGATCGCATGAACGAGCATCATCGACTCGCATTGCTCGCACACTCGACAACGTCGATCGATCGAAGCTGCGATCAAAGTGTTGTATGCACGTTGCAGCGTCAATCGAAAAGAGCGATTTTCATGAGCGAACCCTTTTATCGCTCGTGAAAAGATGGTACAAACCGATCTAAATTGATGGTGAGAATTTATGCTCAACTGGGATGACGAGACGACTGCCGTAACTCCCTCGAGCGGTTCGCAATCGAATGCGTTGCGTAACCCCGCGGGGCCGGCTGTCGGAGCGCAAGCAGCGACGCACCGCGCGACGCATGCTCCGGTGGCGCAAGACATCTTCGCGGGCGACGTCGCCGTTGCCCCTTACGTGGAGCAGCCGGTGCGCGCGAGCGAGGCGCCCGCCTCCGAAGCTCGCGTGAACGTCGCCGACAAGCGGATCATCAACGGCCGCACCGACGTCAACCAACTCGTACCGTTCAAGTACAAGTGGGCATGGGAGAAGTACCTGGCCGGCTGCGCGAACCACTGGATGCCGCAGGAAATCAATATGTCCCGCGACATCGCGCTCTGGAAGGACCCGAACGGGCTCACGGAAGACGAGCGTCGCATCGTCAAGCGCAACCTCGGCTTCTTCGTGACGGCCGACTCGCTCGCCGCGAACAACATCGTGCTCGGCACCTACCGGCACATCACGGCGCCCGAGTGCCGGCAGTTCCTGCTGCGCCAGGCGTTCGAAGAGGCGATCCACACCCATGCCTATCAGTACATCGTCGAGTCGCTCGGTCTCGACGAAGGCGAGATCTTCAACGCCTATCACGAGGTCAAGTCGATCCGTGAGAAAGACGAATTCCTGATCCCGTTCATCCATACGCTGACCGATCCCGCCTTCAAGACCGGCACGCTCGAAGCGGACCAGAAGCTCCTGAAGTCGCTGATCGTATTCGCGTGCGTGATGGAGGGACTGTTCTTCTATGTCGGGTTTACGCAAATCCTCGCACTCGGCCGGCAGAACAAGATGACGGGCGCGGCGGAACAGTACCAGTACATCCTGCGCGACGAGTCGATGCACTGCAATTTCGGCATCGACCTCATCAACCAGATCAAGCTCGAGAACCCGCATCTGTGGACGTCCGAATTCCGCGAGGAAATCCGCGGACTGTTCCGCCACGCGGTCGATCTCGAGTATCGCTACGCGGAGGACACGATGCCGCGCGGCGTGCTGGGGCTCAATGCGTCGATGTTCAAAAGCTATCTGCGCTTCATCTGCAACCGCCGTTGCCAGCAGATCGGACTCGACCCGCTGTTCCCGAACGAAGAGAATCCGTTCCCGTGGATGAGTGAAATGATCGACTTGAAGAAGGAGCGCAACTTCTTCGAGACGCGAGTCATCGAGTATCAGACCGGCGGTGCGCTGTCCTGGGAATGACGACGGCGTGCATCGCGAACGAAATGGATGGGGTCGCCGCGGCACAGGCCGCGGCGCGCAGGACTAGGAGCACAAACGCCTGATGCAAAGCATGGCCGGCGGCAGGACCGCCCACAAACATGACAGGCACTTTGCGAACCCTTCAGTGGGATGGGCGAACTACCCCCCGAAAAAACCGGTGGCCGAGGCCTTGCCGCCATCGGCTCGGCTCAAGCGAATTCCGGCAGGCGCAAGCGCGATGCGCTTGGCTGCCGACTCGATCTGGCGTGCTGCACCCGACGGTGCCGCACGCCTTACCGCATTCATTAGCGTAAGCGCGTTGCATTCGCGTACGCCGATGAATAGCCCGCTTCGCAGCGCGCGCCCTGACCGGTGCGCAGCGGGAAGCGGGTTTTGAAGAAGGGTGTAGTTCAATCTGACTATCGAAACCTGAAGGAGAAAACAATGGCAACTGCCAAGAAGAAACCCGCCGCGAAGAAAGCCGCTCCGGCCAAGAAAACCGCGGCGAAGAAGGTTGCGGTGAAGAAGGTTGCAGCGAAGAAAGCCGCTCCGGCCAAGAAGGTTGCAGCGAAGAAGACCGCCGTGAAGAAGGTTGCGGCCAAGAAGACCGCCGTGAAGAAGGTTGCGGCGAAGAAGGCCGCCCCGGCCAAGAAGACCGCAGCGAAGAAGGTCGCGACGAAGAAGGTCGCCGCGAAGAAGGCAGCTCCGGCCAAGAAGGCAGCCGGTAAGAAGGTTGCGGCGAAGAAGGCTGCGCCCGCGAAGAAGGCTGCTGCCAAGAAGGCCGCGCCTGCGAAGAAGGCTGCCGCGAAGAAGGCTGCGCCCGCGAAGAAGGCTGCTGCCAAGAAGGCCGCCCCCGCGAAGAAGGCTGCCCCTGCGAAGAAGGCTGCCGCGAAGAAGGCTGCGCCTGCTGCCCCCGCTGCGCCTGCGGCTCCCGCGGCTCCGGCGGTTACCTCGAGCACGGCTCCCAAGTCGACGCTCAACCCCGCTGCGGCTTGGCCCTTCCCGACTGGCAGCCGTCCGTAAGCGCTGTCGTCGCGAGTGCGGCGCTTTGCGCCCACTCGTTGATCGAAGCCCCGTCGCTGGTGTTATCGGCGGCGGGGTTTTTTCATCCGCAATGCATCAACGCGTCAATGCGTGACGCGCGTCACGCCGCCGCTCGATAGCAGACGAACGCGTTCGCCGGCCTGGAAGACCTCGCCCGTCGCCGCTTGCGTAATTGCGCGCAAGTCTCCGTTGTCGAGACGCACCGTGATTTCGACGCCGTTCTTCTTCGCCACGCCGTTTTCGATCGCGTTACCGGCCACGGCGCCCGCGAGGCCGCCAACGATGGCCGTCAGGATCGAGCCCTTGCCGCCGCCGATCGTGCTGCC
Organism: Trinickia symbiotica; assembly: GCF_002934455.1. Lineage (GTDB taxonomy): Bacteria > Pseudomonadota > Gammaproteobacteria > Burkholderiales > Burkholderiaceae > Trinickia > Trinickia symbiotica. The sequence continues at coordinate 16,391 of NZ_PTIR01000014.1, forward strand.
CGCGACCGCGCCAACGGCGCCGCCGCCGAGCGCGCCGAGCCCGCTCGGCTGGCCGTTGTTAGAGACGATCGTCACCGCGCGCACGCTCTCGATCGTACCCATACGGACGGTCGCTTCGCGCTGCGCCTGATCGGCGTTGTAGACGTCCGCGGAACTGCTGTTATAGGCGCACCCTGTTACCGCCAGCATGCCGGCGAGCATCGCGGCGAGCGCCAGACGAGCCGATGTCTTCATGTTCTTTTACTCCTACTCCAGTGGCACTGTGGTTGCCGTTCACCGCAGGCTATAGCCGAACGCCTCGGCGAACCGCGTGTCGATTTCATCGCGAGAGGGCGCATAGGTTTGCGGACCGGCGTGCTCGATTTTGAGCGAGCCCATGAGGCTTGCCAAGCGGCCCGTCGTGGTCCAATCCATGCCGTTTTCGATGCCGTGGAGCAGGCCGCCGCGAAAGGCGTCGCCGCAGCCCGTCGGGTCGACGACGCGCGCGGGCGCGACCGCGGGAATCTCCTCGCACCGGCCCGCGTGGTGAATATGGGCCCCGTTTTCGCCGTACGTGACGACGAGCGCGTCGACGTGGCTGGCGATTTCCTCGAGCGACCAGCCGGTCTTGTTGCTGACGAGCTTCGCTTCGTAGTCGTTGACCGCGACGTAATCGGCAAGTTCAATTGCGCGGCGCAGCGCTTCGCCCGTAAAGAGCGGCAGGCCTTGACCCGGATCGAAGATGAACGGCACGCCAGCCGCCGCGAGTTTTTCCGTGTGCTGGACCATGCCTTCGTAGCCGTCCGGCGCGACGATGGCAAGCGTAATGCCGGATGCTTCGTCCGCGCGGTTCAGATGCGACTGCATCATCGCGCCCGGGTGAAATGCCGTGATCTGGTTGTTGTCCAGATCGGTCGTGATCATCGCCTGCGCCGAATAGGTGTCGGGCACGACGAGGACGTGATCCTTCGCGAGGCCGAGATGGTCGAAGCGATCGAGATACGGTTGTGCATCCATCGAACCGAGCGTCGCCATGATTCGCGCGTCGCCGCCGAGCAGGTTCAGCGCGTATGCGATGTTGCCGGCGCATCCGCCGAACTCGCGGCGCATCGTCGGCACGAGAAAGCTGACGTTCAGGATGTGGACTTGCTCGGGCAGGATGTGGTCGCGAAACCGGCCCTGAAAGGTCATGATGTTGTCGTAGGCGAGCGAGCCGCAAATCAGCGTAGCCACGGCGAAGGTTCCTCTGGTCGGGATTGTTGGTAGCGGATGTAAAAGCGCCGCGCTCGTGGGCGCGGCGTCTTCGCGATGTGCGTGGCCGTTACTTGAGCGCAGCGAGCGCCGCGTCGTAGTTCGGCTCGTTCTTGATCTCGCTGACGAGTTCGGCGTGTAGCACCTTGTCGTTCTCGTCGAGCACGACGACGGCGCGCGCCGTCAGGCCCGTGAGCGGGCCGCTCGTGACATCGACGCCGTAAGCCTTCGCGAACTCGCGGCCGCGGAAGGTCGAGGCCGTGACGACGTTCTCGATGCCCTCGGTCGTGCAAAAGCGCGACGCGGCAAACGGCAGGTCGCCCGAGATCACGATGACGACCGTGTTCGTCAGGTTCGCCGCCGCTTGGTTGAACTTGCGCGTTGACGTCGCGCAAGTCGGGGTATCGAGGCTCGGCACGATGTTCAGCACTTTGCGCTTGCCGGCAAAGTCGGCGAGCGTCAGCGGCTTGAGATCCTTGCCGACGAGCGAGAACTCGGGCGCGTTTTGGCCGGCCGACGGAAAGGTGCCGCCGACTTCGATCGGATTGCCACCCAGCGTGACTTGACTCATGTTGTGCTCCGGAAATTCGTTTCGGGTTGTCGCGGATGCGAGGGAATGGGCGCGGCCAACCGGTGACGAGACGCGCCCGCGATTGCTACGGATAAAAGATCTGCACGCGAAAATTCGTGGCGACGGCATTGCCGCTATCGAGCCTCACGATCATCGTCTGCGTCGTGTGCGGCGGGAGGCCCGCCGCGATCGGCGTGCCCGGCGGCGCATAGTCTTGCGGCCAGAGCACACGGCGAATCGCGATCTCGTTCTTCTCGTCGAACAGCGTCAGCTCGATGGCAGGGTAGGCCAGTGCGATGTTATAGCGGTTGCGCAGCGGCACGCGCAGCTCGAGCCGATGCGGCCCGTCGATCTGGCGAAGATCGGACGCTTCCACTTGCAGGCCGTCGATGTCGCGCGGTGGCGAGATTTGGCAACCGAGATACGTGCAGACTTCGGCGAACAGCGACTGCGACGACGGCCAATAAACCATGACCGTTTCGCGGCGCCACCAGGTGAGTTGCGCGACGAGCAGCACGGCGAGCAGGATCGAAAGGAACGCGCCGACGGCCCGCAGCCACCCATAGCGCGGCGCACCGGCGCGGGGCTCGCGCGTCACCTCGAACGGACGCGAGCGCTCTTCAGCTTGTGCCGCCAATGGCGGCACACCGGCGGGGCGAGCGCTCGCGGGCGGGGGCATCAGCGGCTCCGCCGGCGGCACGGAAAAGCGCGGCTCTCGGGCTTCGCGCTCGGTACGCCACGTAGCGGCCGGCGCGTCGCCGAGCGAGAGCTTCGGTTCCTCGTCGCGTTCGTCGCCAGGTTTTGAATGCGAGTCAGACTCACTGGCTGCCGGTTCACGCTCGGCCGGAGCAGGCGACGCGGCCGCAGCGGCTGAAACGGCCGCTGTGGGAGCAGCCGGGTTGGCCGCGGCGCCGGCCGCCGCCTGCATGCGCTCGGCATGGGCCGGCGTACCCATTGCGCTCGGGGCTCGTGCTTGATTCGGTTCCGTCGATACCGCTGGTTCCTTCGGGGTTCGCAAGGTTTGCGGCGCTTCCGGCCCGCTGGGTGCAGGCGGTGCTTTAGCCGTCGGCTCGGCGACCAGCGGTGACGCGAGCGTCGGCTCGCGCAACTCGTCGGCCACGATGTCGGCGAACGTCGAGGGCGGTGGCTGGACCGTCGGCGCCGCTTGTTCGGCCGTAGCCTCGTCGCGAGCCTCGCGTTCGGCAGGCTGCGCCGTGAATGCGCGCGGCGCGCCGTTTATGCGATCGAGGGGCGCGGCCTGGGACGCCGTCGGTGCCGCGCTCGATGCCTGCTGCTGGCGGCCCTGATCGCGCGCGCCGAAGTCGATCGTCGATGCGGCGCTCGGGTCGAGCAGGTTCTGCAACGCATCGAACACTTCATTGCAGTGCCCGCAGCGGACGCGTCCGCGCGTACGGGCAAGCTGTGCGTCCTGTACGCGGAAGACTGTTTCGCAGTGAGGGCAGCGGGTGGCAAGGACCATAGTTGGCACGCGAACTGGCCGCGGTGGGCGCAGGATGGATCGATACGCTCTATTCTAAAGTTTTTCGCGGCAGCGCCCCGGTGCGCGGCCTTGTGTGGCGCTCTACTGCTTTGGCTGCTCGCTTGCGGGACGTTTCGTTCCTGTCAGGCAGACCCAGCCATCGAGTTCCCGCCAGACGCACATGGTAATCCACGGCGCATAGGCCGCCGCCACTTCGTCCGCTTGCCGAGCGAGCACGCCCGATAGCGCCAACCGCCCGCCCGGCTTCACCTTCGACGAGAGCATCGACGCCATGAGCTTCAGCGGATTCGACAGAATATTGGCAACGACGGTGTCGAACTCGGTTGCGGGGCAGGCTTCCGGTAGCGCATAGGTGACGTCGGCGCGATTGCGGGCGCTGTTTTGGCGCGCCGATTCGACGGCCTGCGGATCGATGTCGATGCCGAAGACGGGATCGGCGCCGCATTTCTTCGCGAGAATCGCGAGGATGCCCGATCCGCAGCCATAGTCGAGCACCGATTGCCCGGCCACCACCGATTGCTCGAGCCATTCCATGCAGAGGCGCGTGGTCGGGTGACTGCCCGTGCCGAAGGCGAGACCGGGGTCGAGCTCCAGAACGAGGGCGTCGGGATCCGGCGCATCGTGCCAAGAGGGCACGACCCAGACTCGCTTACCGATTGCAATGGGTTCGAACTGCGACTGCGTGAGGCGCACCCAATCGGCGTCGGCCACTTCGCGCACCTGGAACGGCGGCACCGCGGCCAAGCCCACCGCATTGGCAGCGGCGGCGGCGAGCACGGCCGGATCGTGCTCCTCGGCGACGAGCGCCAGCACGCGCGAGTGCTGCCAGGCCGTCCGCTCGGGGACGAGACCCGGTTCGCCGAAAAGCGGCTGCTCGTCGGGCGTATCGGCGTCGGCATCCTCGACCGACACCGACAGCGCACCCAGTTCGAGGAGCGCGTCGGAGAGTGCCTCGGCGCGGGCCCGATCGAGCTCGACGATCAGTTCCCGATAGCTACTCATCACGGCTCCCGTTGAATGTGGGCGTGGGGAGGTATTCCACCATCAGACTTCTTCCGGCGCCGCCTGTTGCTTCTCCGCGAGCCGGTTCTCGAGGTAGTGAATGCTCGTGCCGCCTTCCACGAAGCCGCCGTCGAGCATCAGCTCGCGGTGCAGCGGGATGTTCGTCTGAATGCCTTCGACGACCATCTCCGACAGCGCGATGCGCATGCGGCGAATCGCCTGCTCGCGCGTCGTGCCGTACGCGATCAGCTTGCCGATCATCGAATCGTAGTTCGGCGGCACGAAATAGCCATTGTACGCGTGCGAATCGACGCGGATGCCCGGGCCACCCGGCACATGCCACGAGGTGATGCGGCCCGGCGACGGCGTGAACTTGAACGGATCCTCCGCGTTGATCCGGCACTCGATCGCATGACCGCGGAAGACGATATCGCGCTGCCGGAAGCCGATTTTCTCGCCCGCGGCAATGCGGATCTGCTCCTGCACGATATCGACGCCCGTGATCAGTTCGGTCACCGGATGCTCGACCTGCACGCGCGTGTTCATTTCGATGAAGTAGAACTCGCCGTTTTCATACAGGAACTCGAACGTTCCCGCGCCGAGATAGCCCATCTTCTTGCAGGCGTCGGCGCAGCGGTCGCCGATTCGATCGATGAGGCGGCGCGGGATGTTCGGCGCCGGCGCTTCCTCGATGATTTTCTGGTGGCGCCGCTGCATCGAGCAATCGCGCTCGCCGAGCCAGACGGCGTTCTTGAACGAATCGGCGAGAATCTGGATCTCGACATGGCGCGGGTTCTCGAGGAACTTCTCCATGTAGACCTGCGGATTGCCGAAGGCACGGCCCGCTTCCTCGCGCGTCGTATTGACGGCGTTCACGAGCGCCGCCTCCGTGTGCACGACGCGCATGCCGCGCCCGCCGCCGCCGCCGGCCGCCTTGATGATGACGGGGTAGCCGATCGCGCGCGCGATCTTGATGATTTCTTTCGGATCCTCGGGCAGAGCGCCTTCCGAGCCGGGCACACAAGGCACGCCCGTCTTGATCATCGTCTGCTTGGCCGTGACCTTGTCGCCCATCATGCGAATCGTCTCCGGGCGCGGGCCGATGAACGTGAAGCCCGATTGCTCGACGCGCTCGGCGAAATCGGCGTTTTCGGACAGAAAGCCGTAGCCCGGATGGATCGCTTCCGCGTCGGTGACTTCGGCCGCGCTGATGAGCGCCGGCATGTTCAGATAGCTCTGCGGCGATGGTGCCGGCCCGATGCAGACGGCCTCGTCGGCGAGCTTCACGTACTTCGCTTCCTTGTCGGCCACCGAATAGGCAACGACGGTCTTGATGCCGAGCTCGCGGCACGCGCGCTGAATGCGCAAGGCGATTTCGCCGCGATTGGCAATGAGTATTTTTTCAAACATGGCGATGATTCGTCTCTTCGTTGGGCGCCACGCGGCCCGCGCGGGATGCGGGCGGCAAGCGTTGCGGCGCGGGGCATTGAAGCCCGGTTGCCATACGCGCCGAGCGCGAGGCTGGCTCGCGGATCAGCCGATGACGAACAGGGGCTGTCCGAATTCGACGGCCTGCCCATTGTCGACGAGGATTTCCTTGACGACGCCTGCCTTGTCCGACTCGATCTCGTTCAGCAGCTTCATTGCCTCGATGATGCAAAGCGTCTGGCCTTCCTTGACGGCGTCGCCGACTTGCACGAACGGATCGGCGCCGGGCGACGGCGCGCGATAGAAGGTTCCGACCATCGGCGAGGCGACGACGTGGCCTTGCGGAGCCGCCGGCGCGACCGGTGCCGGTTGCCCGGCGCCCGCTTCGGCAGGGGCGGATGCCCCGGCTGCGGGATGCGACCCCGACAGTTGAGGCGTGTAGGACGTGGACTGCTGTACGTAAACCGGCGGCGCATTCTTGACGATGCGGACTTTGCCCTCGCCCTCAGTGACTTCCAGCTCGGAGATGCCGGACTCGGAGACGAGGTCGATCAAAGTTTTCAGCTTACGTAGATCCATAGGGAATCCCCTTCAATGCGTGAGGCGACGGCCGCAAGGCCCTTGCCGAATTGGTGTTGTTGGTTCAGCTGCGCGGTTCGGACGCGAGCCTGTCGAGCGCGAACTCGAGCGCGTAGAGATAGCCCTTCCAGCCGAGGCCGCAGATGACGCCTTCGGCCACGTCGGAAAGGTAGGAGTGGTGCCTGAACGGCTCGCGGCGGTGCACGTTCGAGAGGTGGATTTCGACGAACGGAATGTCGACGCCCTTGAGCGCGTCGCGAATCGCCACGCTCGTATGCGTGTAGGCCGCCGGATTGATTACGATGAACGCGACGTTTTCCGCGCGCGCGGCATGAATGCGATCGACGAGCTGGCCTTCGTGGTTGCTCTGGAACGTCGCCACTTCCACTCCCGCCTGCTGCGCCCTGCGGCCAAGCGATTCGTCGATTTGCTGCAGCGTCACGTTCCCGTAAACACCAGGCTCGCGCGTGCCGAGCAGGTTCAAGTTGGGGCCGTGCAGTACGAGCAGTTTTGTCATGGTCGCTTGTGATTCTGTCGCTTCGGGTTGAGCGGAATTGCGCGCACTTTAGCGCCGTTTAACGAAATTTGTCCAGCAGAGGATGAAAAAACGACCGCCCACGTGCGTGCCTGCGGACCGGTTTCACCCACGGCATTCGCGAACCTCTCGCAACTTGATCTGATAATTGGCCCATCTTGCCCTAAGAGGCGCCTATATCGCCGACTTCGGTCCAATGGCGTCGAGTGTGTGCCGCAGATCCTCGGGTACGATTTCCCCTAATTTTGTCGACCGTACGGCGCCGTTCGCGTCAATTACCACGGTGAACGGGAGTGCACCCGCCGTATTGCCGAAACTGCGCGCGAGGTCCGCGCCGCCGAATCCGCTGATGAATATCGGGTAATCGACGGGCACTTTGCGCAGGAACGACTCGACGTTCTGCTTCGAGTCGACGCCGATGCCGACAAACTGCACGCCCTTGCCCGCGTACTGGCGGGATAAATCGGCGAGCGTCGGCATTTCGCGCACGCAAGGACCGCACCACGACGCCCAGAAGTTGACGACGAGAACGTGACCCTTGTAGGCGTCGAGCGCGCGGGGGTTGCCGGCGACATCGGTCAGCGGCGCCCGCCAGAGAGCCGCGACGGCGCCTGGCTGCGCCGGGGCAACGGCGGGCGTCGTCGCCGGTTCATCGGAGGCCGACGAGGACGCGCTCGCGCTCGGCGCGCCGGCATGCAGCCAATACGCCGCGCCGGCGCCAAGCGCGAGAACGGCGACGGCGGCAATGGCCGAGGCAACGATCGAGGTCGGCTTCATCATGAGACGACTGTTAATTCGAGGGGGCGCGCACGTCGTCGGCATCGCCGACGGTGAGCAGCGCCTCGACGGTTTCGGTATTGGCGCGCTGCGTCCGGCCGCGCGCATCGGCACGAACGGCGCCGCGCAGGTCGTCGAGATCGTAAAGCGCGATATGCATACCGACCGGCTCCTCGTCGCGCGTCTCGCGCGATAGAAAACTGAGCGTTTCGACGGTGCCGCGGCCGCCGAAATGGCGCGTCTCGGACACGTCGTACTGCACGTTCGCGTTGAGCAGATAGATGGCGACCTCCTTCGGGTTGTCGCAAAAGACCTGCAAGTGAATGTCCGAATGCTCGCCGGCCGTGCCGTTCAGCACGGCTCCCGTCAAATACGGGTTGAAGGCCGCGAGCCGCTTCATCCAGTCGAGCGCGATTTCACGCAAACGGCGCAGCACGGCCGGCTGGCTGTCCGCCTGAAAAAGCGATTGGTACTCGCGGATTTCTTCCTCGATCTGGTCGTTGTCGGGCAGCCATTCGCCCGCCACGCGGCCTTGCCCCACGACCTGCCGTGCTGCTTTGCGCTTGGCGCTCGAGTAATCGAGCCCTTCTTCCGCGATCAGCCGGGCCGCGGCGATCGCGATTTCCTCCCGCACACGCTGCGGGTCGACGTGATATCTGCGAACCATCCACCAATCATACTAGATCGGCGACACCGGGCCTCGCGAGCGGAGACCCTCGGTTACAATAACCGCCTTTTCCGCAAGCAGCCCCTATGCACATCCACATCCTCGGTATCTGCGGCACGTTCATGGGCGGTCTTGCTGTGCTCGCGCGCGAGGCAGGACATACGGTGACGGGTTGCGACGCCGGCGTTTATCCGCCGATGAGCACGCAACTCGAAGCGCAGGGCATAGCGCTGATCGAGGGCTATGGCGCAGAACAGATCGACGCGCTCACACCCGATCTCTTCGTGATCGGCAATGTCGTCACGCGCGGCAATCCGCTGATGGAGGCGATCCTCGATCGCGGGCTGCCTTACGTGTCGGGCCCGCAGTGGCTCGGCGAGCACGTGCTCGCCGGCAAATGGGTGCTCGCGGTGGCCGGCACGCACGGCAAGACGACGACGAGCTCGATGCTCGCCTGGCTGCTTGAGGATGCGGGACTCGACCCCGGTTTCCTGATCGGCGGGGTGCCGCTGAACTTCGGCATCTCGGCGAGGCTCACCGATTCGAGTTTCTTCGTGATCGAAGCCGACGAATACGACACCGCGTTCTTCGACAAGCGTTCGAAATTCGTCCACTACCGGCCGCGCACGGCGATCCTCAACAATCTCGAGTACGACCACGCCGACATTTTTCCCGACCTGGCCGCGATCGAGACGCAGTTTCATCATCTCGTGCGCACGGTGCCGCGCGTCGGGCGCCTCGTCGTCAACGGTCGGGAGGCGGCGCTCGAGCGTGTGCTCGCGCGCGGCGTCTGGAGCGAGGTCGAGCGCTTCGGCGTCGACGGCGGTTGGCTCGCGGCGCCTGTCGCCGAGGGGCAGGCCGTGGACGAACAGTTCGCTCTTTACTGGCAGGGCGAGCGTGTCGGCGCGGTCGACTGGCAGGTGCAAGGCGAGCATAACCGCCTCAACGCACTGGCGGCGATCGCGGCGGCACGTCATGTCGGCGTGCCGGCCGCGCAGGCCGCGCGCTCGCTCACATCGTTTCGCAACGTCAAGCGGCGCATGGAAGTGCGCGGCAGCGTCGACGGGGTCACCGTCTATGACGACTTTGCCCACCATCCGACCGCCATCGAGACGACGATCGCGGGCTTGCGGACACGCATCGGCGAGCACGCGCGCATCGTCGCCGTCCTCGAGCCGCGCTCGAACACGATGAAACTCGGCGTCATGAAGGCGCAGTTGCCGGCGAGCCTCGCGGATGCCGATCTGGTGTTCGGTTATGGCGCGCCAAGCGGGCGCGACGCGCTGGGCTGGAATCTCGGCGAGGCGCTCGCGCCGCTCGGTGCGAAGGCGCGGGCATTCGACGATCTCGGCGCACTCGTCGCGTCCGTCGTCGCGGCGGCGCGCGCCGGCGATCATCTGCTCGTGATGAGCAACGGCGGATTCGGCGGCGTCCATCAGAAGTTGCTCGACGCGCTCGCGGCGCGCTCGGGAGCGGGCGCCGTTCCAGATGCCGCGGCAACAGGGAGCGCGGACGCCGGCGCGGCGTGCGCGGCCCCGGGCGAACGAGGCGTCGCGTGATCGTCTATCTGCACGGTTTCCGCTCGTCGCCCAATTCGTTCAAGGCGCGGCTCGTCGCGGCGCGGCTGGCCGAGCTCGGTCTTGCGGACGCGCTCTGCTGTCCGACGCTGCCCGTGTCGCCGCTCGCGGCAATTGCGCTCGTCGAGGCTGAAGTGGAGGCCGCGCTGCGGGCGAACGCGCCTGCCCACGCGGCGGCGAACGGCGGCAAGGCGCGCGGCGTGACCGTGATCGGCAGCTCGCTCGGCGGTTATCTCGCCACTTACCTCGCCGAAAAACACGGGTGGCGCGCGGTGTTGCTGAACCCGGCCGTGCTGCCGCAACGCGATCTTTCGGCTTATCTCGGCGAGCAGCCGCTTTGGCACGGCGGCGGCAGCATCGTCGTGACGCCGCGCCATCTGGACGAGTTGCGGATGCTCGGCGTCGCGTCGGTGACGCGGCCCGAACGCTATTATCTGATCGCCTGCACCGGCGATGAGGTGCTCGACTATCGCGAAATGCTCGCGCACTACCCCGGTGTCAAGACGAAGCTGATCGACGGTGGCGATCATGCGATCAGCGACTTCGCCGAGCATGTCGACGACGTGCTCGCCTTTTGCGGCGTGAGATCGCCCGGGCGCGGCTGATCTGCCGCGCGGCGCTTAGCGAATACCCGATCTCCATCGGGCGCACGGATTGCGCGACACACGTCCGGAGCGGCGGGCGACAAGCTTTCTAGCGGGAATATCGAGTGAACGTATTTTTTGAGGAATCGGGCAGTTTGAAGGCGGGCAACGTATTGTCGCGGCAAGGCGAAGCGTTGCAGGTGGAGCTGCCGGGCGGCCGGCGGGCGAAGGTCCGCTCGAAGGACGTCCTGATCGAATTCGGCGAGCCCGGCGCGGCTGACCTCATGCAGCGGGCCGAGGCGGCCGCGCACGATATCGACCTCGACTTTTTGTGGGAGTGCGCGCCGCAGGAAGAGTTCGCGTTCGGCTCGCTCGCCGATGAGTACTTCGGCGCGACGGCGGGGCCTGTAGAGCGCGCGGCGCTCGTCTTGCGCATGCAGGGCGCGCCCGTCTACTTCCGGCGCAAGGGCCGCGGCCAATATCAGCGTGCGCCCGAAGAGCAGCTCAAGATGGCGCTCGCGGCGCTCGAGCGCAAGCGTCAGCAGGCGCTCGTTCAGGCCGGCTACGAAGAGGAGCTGAAGGCGGGGCGGCTGCCCGACGCATTCAAGGGCAAGGCGCTCGCGTTGCTCACGAAGCCGGACAAGAACTCGATCGAATACAAGGCGCTCGAAGCGGCCGCCGCCGCGCGCGGCGTGTCGCCGCCGCGGCTCATGCTCGACTGCGGCGGCATCCCCTCGGCGCGCGCGCTGCATGAAGCACGCTTTTTATCCGAGTACTTCCCGCACGGCACAGCGTTTCCGAGCGTCATGCCGAACCCTTTGCCCGACGATTTGCCGAGCGCGCAGGTCGAAGCCTTCTCGATCGACGACATCACGACGACCGAGATCGACGACGCATTCTCGGTCGAGCTGCTCGCGGACTCGCGCGTGCGCGTCGGCGTGCACATCGCGGCGCCGGCGCTCGGCATCGAGCGCGGAGACGCCATCGATGCGATCGCGCGCGCGCGGCTGTCGACGGTCTACATGCCGGGCGACAAGATCACGATGCTGCCGGATGAAGTCGTCGAGGCGTTTACGTTGAAGGAGGGCGGCCTGCGGCCGGCGCTCTCGCTTTACATCATCGTCGACAGAGCGACGCAGGAGATCGTCGCGAGCGAAACGCGCGCGGAACGCGTCTTCGTCAAGAACAATCTCCGTCACAACACGCTCGACGCCCTCGTGACGGAAGAGGCGCTCGCCGCCGGCACGGGCGAATACCCGCACAAGGAAGACATCGCGATACTGTGGCCGCTCGCGCGTGCGCTCTTCGAAAAGCGTCAGGCCGTGCGCGCGAGCTATGGCCTCAGGCGCGAGGTACCGGGCAACACGGACTTCAATTTCTACGTCGAAGGCGAGCATGTGACGATCACGCCGCGGCGGCGCGGCTCGCCGCTCGACCTGATCGTCGCCGAGCTGGCGATTCTCGCGAACTCGACGTGGGGCGCATTGCTGCACGACCACGGCGTGCCGGGTGTCTACCGGACGCAGCGGACCTTCGCGGCCGCCGGGCCGAAGCGCACGCGAATGCAGACGACGGCCGCGCCCCACGAGGGGCTCGGCGTTGCGCAGTACGCCTGGAGCACGTCGCCGTTGCGCCGATACGTCGACCTCGTGAACCAGTGGCAACTGCTCGCCTGCGTGCAGCACGGCGTCGCGGCCAAGCTCGTGGCCCCGTTCAAGCCGAAAGACGCCGATCTTTTCGCTGTGGTGCAGGGCTTCGACGATACGTACACCGCCTACGCCGACCACCAGCGGCGCATGGAGTACTTCTGGTGCCTGCGCTGGATCGCGCAGGAAGGCAAGAAGGAAGTCGTCGCCTCCGTCGTGAAAGGCGATCTCGTGCGGCTGGAAGACGTGCCGTTGTTGCTGCACGTGCCGGGCTTGGGCGTCCATGCGCGCGGCACGCGCCTGCTGCTCGAAGTGATGTCCGTCGATGAGCTGACGGTCGAAGCATCCGTGCGGCCGATTCGCGTGCTCGATGCGCCCGGGATGCCGGTCGGTTTGCCGGCTGAAGAGGAAGACGAGGAAGTCGAGACGCTTGCCGAGGCCGCCGACGCCTCCGCCGAAAGCGAAGAAGAGGCGCGCGCCGAAACAAGCGGCGAGGCGGCCGCCGGTGATGGCGGCGATTCGCAATCGACCGGCGAAACTTCGAGGGGCGAAACTTCGAGCGGCGATGCGCCCTCCGGCGCGCCCCCGCTCGATGGAGCAAGCCGAGCCGCACATATTACGGACTGAGCGATGGGACCGATTGACACTACGAGCGCGATTCCAGAAATAGCGCCGGCAACGGCTGGCCGCGACCTTTATGCGGTCGTCGGCAATCCGATTGCACACAGCAAGTCACCGTTCATTCACGCGCGCTTCGCGGAGCAAACGGGCGAGCCCGTCGAGTACCGCCATTTGCTTGCGCCGCGCGACCGTTTCGCGGAAACGGTGCGTCTGTTCGTCGCCGCGGGCGGACTCGGGCTCAACGTGACGGTGCCGTTCAAGCTCGAAGCCCATGCGCTCGCGAACAGCCTCTCCGCGCGCGCGGCCGCGGCGGGAGCCGTCAACACGCTGCGCTTCGATGGCGAGCGCATTTACGGCGACAACACCGACGGCGTGGGTCTCGTGCGCGATATCGAGGCGAATCTCGGCATGCCGCTGGCCGATACTCGCATTCTGCTGCTCGGCGCGGGCGGGGCGGCACGCGGCGTCGTACTGCCGATCCTGGAGCGCAAGCCGCGCTCGCTCACGATCGTCAACCGCACGGCGGAGAAGGCCGAGGCGCTCGTCGCACAGTTTGCCGCGGCGGCGCACGAAGCCCGCGCCGCGCTCACCGGAGGCGGGGCCGGTCTGGTCGGATCGAGCCCCTACGACCTGATCGTCAACGCGACGGCGGGCAGCCTCGACGCGGCGCTGCCCGAGTGCGACGCGCGCGCGTTCGGCCGCGGCACGCTGGCCTACGACATGATGTACGGCGCGCAGCCGACCGTCTTCATGCAGCATGCGAAATCGCTCGGCGCGCGCGCCGCGGACGGACTCGGCATGCTCGTCGAGCAGGCTGCCGAGTCGTTCTTCGTCTGGCGCGCGGTTAGACCGGCGAGCGCGCCGGTGCTTGCCGAACTGCGTACGATGCTCGCCAGGCAGTCATGACGGGCGCACGCCGCGCAAGCAGAGCCGGTCTCGCGAGATGGGCCGCTTATGCGGTATCGGTCTGCGCGATCGCGTGGATCGCGACGCAGGCATACTACTTCGCGCAGGTCGCGATATGGACGATCGTGAATCCGCGATCGACGGCCTTCATGCGCGCCGACGCATGGCGGCTTGCGCAGGATCGCCCCGATCTGTCGATCCAACATCAATGGGTGCCCTACGAACGCATTTCGCGCAACCTGAAACGCGCGATCATCGCTTCCGAGGATGCCAACTTCGTCAACAACAACGGCTACGAGACCGACGCGATCCTGCAGGCGTGGGAGAAAAACAAATCGCGCGGCAAGATCGTCGCGGGCGGCTCGACGATCAGCCAGCAGCTCGCCCGCAATCTGTTCCTTTCGCGCGAAAAGAGCTACGTCCGCAAAGGGCAGGAGCTCATCATCACCTGGATGCTCGAAACGCTGATGGACAAGCAGCGCATCTTCGAGATCTATTTGAATTCGGTCGAATGGGGCAACGGCGTCTATGGCGCCGAAGCGGCGGCGCGGTACTACTATCGCGTGTCCGCCAACCAGCTTTCCGGCTGGCAGGCGGCCCGCCTCGCCGTCATGCTGCCGAGGCCGAAGTACTTCGACGAGCATCGGGGCTCGGGCTATCTCGCGCAGCGCGCGGCCGTCATCGCCAGGCGCATGGGCGCGGCGGAAGTGCCGCGCTAGCCTCGACTGGCCGCGTCGCTGGTCTTCTTTTCAACGCTTCACACTTCAGTCAGTTCCCTTCCCAATACTCGATCGTCGCGTCCTGGCGCGAGACGAAGCGAAAGGGCGTCGGCCGCTCTCCGGGCGCGCCCGGAAATTCAGCCAGGACCCCGAACTTGCCCGAATCCGGATACTCGGCGATTTCGGGCGTCATCTTCGTGCTCACCGCGAGGTACTTGAGCTCGACGGTCCCCGTGTTGACGATCTGATGCGCGAGCTCGGCGCCACCGGGCGGACACGCGATGACGTCGCCCGCGCGGATCGGGTACGTCGCGGTTCCGATGCGCACTTCCCCGGCACCTTCGAGCACGAAGAACATCTCCTCGTTGATCCGGTGGTTGTGAAAGGGAAACGCGCGCTTGCCGGGCGGAACGGCCGTGACGTTGTAGCCGAGCTTTTGCGCGCCCACGCGCGGCCCGATCATGCCCATTCGTACATCGCCGTAGCGGTCGTTCATCGATTCCGGCGGCGCGAAGGCGGATGGGCGAGGCTGCAGTTCGACGTCGGCAATATTGACGATGGGGTTCATCGTTTCTGGACTCCTGAAAGATGGCGGGAAAAAGGGGCCGCGATGCGGGACGTGCTGCGTGCCGAACCGACTCGTCCGAACCCGCAGCGGCGGCCCCATTTCATTCGGCATTGGCCCGCGGGGTTGCCGAACGGCTTTAAGCGCCACTTGCACTGACTATATAAGAGCTGCGGTTGCACGGACAGAAAATAAGACGAATGCCAACGAGGCCAACGCGCGCGCCTTCGCCCGTTCCGGCCTGATCCTGTCCGTCGCCCCACTCACATTCGAATCCCAAAATGTGGGCGCGTCACTCATATGTTGAACAGCGGCCGAAAGAGCGCCTACAATCCAGCGAACGGCAGCGGCTGAGCTCAATGCGATCCCTGCCACGACGACAGTGCGAAGCGCAAATGACGCTTGCACGCCAAGGAGACGCCTTCATGAACGCCACGGATCAAGCTGCCGACGCCCCGGATGGGAGCGAACCGTCGGTCGACGCCACGCTTGCCGCTGCTTTGCGTGCCGCTTCGGATGCGGCCGAGATCAACGTTTCGGGAACGCCGCTCGATATCGCCGGCCAGCAGGCGGGCACGCAGACGCTGCTGCGCGGCCTCGCGATTCTGGAAGCCGCGGCAGCCAATGCGCACGATATG
This sequence comes from Trinickia symbiotica, assembly GCF_002934455.1. Lineage (GTDB taxonomy): Bacteria > Pseudomonadota > Gammaproteobacteria > Burkholderiales > Burkholderiaceae > Trinickia > Trinickia symbiotica. The sequence goes on from NZ_PTIR01000014.1 coordinate 31,937, forward strand.
CGGGCGTTCGCGGCGGTGCTCGGCACGACGCGCAGCACGACGCACCGGCTCGTCAACAGCCTCGTGCAGGCGCGCTATCTGCGTCAGACGCCGAATGGCTATTTGCTCGGGCCGAAGCTGATCGAGCTCGGCACGATCGCGCTCGAGCAGATGCCGCTCACCAAGGTGGCGCGTCCGCACCTCGAGCGGCTCGCGCAAGCGACCCTCGATACGATCCATCTCGGCGTGCGCGATGGCGACGACGTGCTTTACATCGACAAGATTCCCGGCCAGCGCGGCCTCGAGATGCGCTCGCGCATCGGTCACCGGATGCCGCTCGCTTCGACGGGTATCGGCAAGGCAATGATGATCGACTTGAAGCCTGAAGAATGGGAGACGCTTTTCGACGCGTCGCGCCGTGCGCTGGCGGCTGTCACGTTCAAGCCTGATACGCGCCCCGACAAGCCTGTTTTCCTGCACCGGATGGTGCGCTATGCGGCCGGCGGATTCACCTTCGATCTCGAGGAGAACGAAGCGTCGATCCGTTGTGTGGCCGCGCCCGTGCGTGACGCGTCAGGGGCGATCGTCGCCGCCGTCTCGGTGGCGAGCACGATTCCTTATATGCCGCTCGAGCGGATGGAAGAACTCGTGCCCGTCGTCCAGCGCGAAGCGCGCGGTATTTCGGAGGAGCTTGGGTGGGCCACCCCACAAAACGGACGGCGGATCAAGCGATGAGCGTATCGGAGAAGCGATTGGCCGAGCCGGCGCTGATCGGCCTCGACTGGGGGACGACATCGCTCAGAGCGTATCTCTTCGATGCGACGGGCGAAGTCCTCGCGACGCGCGCGTCCGGTGCCGGCATCATGAATCTGCCGCGCCCCGGCGGCTTCGACGCCGCCTTCGATGCGGCTTGCGGCGATTGGCTCGACGAAGCGCCCGACCTGCCCGCGATTGCGGCGGGCATGGTCGGCAGCGCGCAAGGCTGGCGCGAAGCGCCCTATGTCGATACACCGGCCGCGGCTGACGCGCTCGTGGCCGGCCTCGTGCGCGTGACGACCGCGCGCGGCACGGTGCTCAATATCGTGCCTGGCGTCATCGAGCGCGGCGAGTTGCCGAACGTGATGCGCGGCGAGGAAACGCAGATCGTCGGCGCGCTGGCCGGCGATCCCGCGCTCGGTGCGAACGGGCGGGCCGTGCTCGTCGGGCTGCCGGGCACGCACGCGAAGTGGGCCATCGTCCACGGCGAGCGCATCGAGGCGTTCCATACGTTCATGACGGGCGAGCTTTTCGCGGCGCTACGTAACCACACGATTCTGGGCCGGACGATGGCCGAGCCGGCGCAGCCCGATACCGAAGCGTTCCTGCGCGGCGTGACGGTAGCGAAGAATGCCGATCGGGCGGGCCTGCTCGCGACGATTTTCAGCACGCGCACGCTGGGCCTCACGGCGCAGTTGCAGGCCGAGCAGCAGCCCGACTACCTGTCGGGGCTCCTGATCGGCCACGAGCTTTCCGGCGTACAGGCGCTGCTCGCCGAGCGTGGCGAGACGCTCGCGAGCGAGGCGCTGCGGCTCATCGGCGAACCGTCGTTGTGCGAGCGCTATCGCCTCGCGCTTGCCGAGTTCGGCTGCGCGAGCGCGACGATCGTCGAAGCGGCGGCCGAGCGCGGCCTTTGGCGCATCGCGATGCAGGCGCGGCTCGTCGCCGCCGCCACGACGCAAACAACGTAAGCAATTTGAGCACCGTAAGCAACGTAAGCGAAGACATGGATGGGATTCGCCAACATGGCCACGACTGATCGACAAACCGACATCGACCTCCCCGCGCCGTACCGGCCGCATCCGGGTTTCGTCGCCGCTTTCTCGGCATGCCCGCTGATCGCGATACTGCGCGGCGTGACGCCGGCTGAGGTCGCGGCGCACGGGCAGGCGCTTTACGACGCCGGTTTTCGCCTGATCGAAGTGCCGCTCAACTCGCCGCAGCCGTTCGCGAGCATCGCGGCGCTGCGCGGCGCCTTGCCCGATGACGTGATCGTCGGTGCCGGCACGGTGTTGCGGCCTGAGTTCGTCGACGATGTCGCGGACGCGGGCGGCGAGCTCATCGTCATGCCTCATGCCGATGCCGCCGTCATTCGGGCCGCGAAAGCGCGCGGGCTTGCCTGCACGCCTGGCGTCGCGACGCCGACCGAAGCGTTCGCCGCGCTCGTTGCGGGCGCGGACGCGCTCAAGATGTTTCCGGCCGAGCAGCTCGGCACGCATGTCGTGAAGGCATGGCGCGCGGTGACGCCGAAGCGAGTGCCGCTCGTGCCCGTCGGGGGCATCACGCCCGACAACATGGCGCCGTTCCTCGCGGCGGGCGCCGACGGCTTCGGCCTTGGCTCGGCGCTCTATCGCCCGGGACAGGACGCCGACCTCACGGCGAAGAATGCGGGTGCGTTCATCGACGGGTTGCGCACGGCGCGCGCGGAGTCGACGTGATGGGCAGGCTGGCGGGCAAGATCGCGTTGATTACGGGTGCCGGCCGCGGCATCGGGGCCGCGATCGCGCATGCGTTTGCCCGCGAGGGCGCGGCCGTCGTGCTGGCCGAGCTCGATGCCGAAACGGCCGGCCAGACGGCTGCCGCCATCGAGCGCGAGACGCCCGGGGCGCGAACGCTCGCCGTGCGGACCGATGTGACCGACGCGACTTCAGTGCGCGAAGCCGTCGCCGCCTCCGAGCGCACCTTCGGCCCGCTCGACGTGCTCGTCAACAACGCCGGCATCAACGTCTTCTGCGATCCGCTGACGATGACCGACGAAGACTGGCGGCGCTGTTTCGCGGTGGATCTGGACGGTGTCTGGAACGGATGTCGGGCCGTGCTGCCGGGCATGGTCGAACGCGGGCGCGGCAGCATCGTAAACATCGCCTCGACGCATTCTTTCAAGATCATCCCGGGCTGCTTTCCGTATCCGGTCGCGAAGCACGGCGTGATTGGCCTCACTCGTGCGCTCGGGATCGAATACGCGGCGCGGCAGGTGCGCGTCAATGCGATCGCGCCCGGCTACATCGAAACGCAACTGACGCGCGATTGGTGGGATGCGCAGCCCGACGCGGAGGCGGCCCGCCGCGCGACGCTCGACCTGCAGCCGATGAAGCGGATCGGGCAGCCCGAGGAGGTGGCGATGACGGCGGTGTTCCTCGCGTCCGACGAGGCGCCATTCATCAACGCGAGTTGCATCACCGTCGATGGAGGCCGCTCGGCGCTGTACCACGATTGAGAGCGGAGCGCCGCCGATGCTCGAACGACGAGGAGCGATCGACAAACGAGCGAGGCAATCGGAAGACGACGAGCAAGACGACAAGAGTCTCAATTCGGATGACCCACTGGCCGCGTGAGCCATCCGACACAAACAAGATGCGGCCCACACCTTCAATTAGCAGGAGACATGCACATGAAGCGCAGAATGATCCTCACGCTGGCAGCCATTGCGGCGGGTACGATGCTCGCGGGCGCACCGGCCGCGCAGGCGGCGGACCAGGTCAAGATCGGCTTCCTCGTCAAGCAGCCGGAAGAGCCCTGGTTCCAGGACGAGTGGAAGTTTGCCGAGCAGGCCGCCAAGAAGGACGGGTTCACGCTCGTCAAGATCGGCGCGCCCTCGGGCGAGAAAGTGATGAGCGCGATCGACAACCTGGCCGCCCAACAGGCGCAGGGCTTCATCATCTGCACGCCGGACGTGAAGCTCGGGCCCGGCATCGTTGCCAAGGCGAAGGCCGACAAGCTCAAGATGATGACCGTGGACGATCGTCTCGTCGACGGCTCGGGCAAGCCGATCGAATCGGTGCCGCATATGGGCATTTCGGCCTACAACATCGGCCAGCAAGTGGGTGATGCGATCGCCGCCGAGATCAAGAAGCGGGGCTGGGATATGAAGGATGTCGGCGCGATCGACGTCACATACGAACAGCTGCCGACGGCCCACGACCGTACGACGGGCGCCACCGACGCACTCCTGAAGGCGGGCTTCCCCGCGGCGAACATCATCAAGGCGCCGCAAGCCAAGACCGATACGGAGAACGCGTTCAACGCGGCCAACATCGCGCTGACGAAGAACCCGCAATTCAAGCATTGGGTGGCCTATGCGCTGAACGACGAAGGGGTGCTCGGCGCCGTGCGCGCGGCGGAAGGCCGTGGCTTCAAGGCCGACAACATGATCGGCGTCGGCATCGGCGGCTCGGATTCGGCTCTGAACGAGTTCAAGAAGCCGAATCCGACGGGTTTCTTCGGCACGGTGATCATCAGTCCGAAGCGTCACGGCGAAGAAACGTCCGACTTGATGTACGCATGGATCACCCAAGGCAAGGAGCCGCCGAAGCTCACGCTGACGACGGGCATGCTGGCCACGCGTGACAACGTCAATGAAGTGCGCGAGAAGATGGGTCTCGCTTCGAAGTAACAGGCGCGGCCGAACCGGGCCGGCCGCCGGCGCGCCTCATGAGAGAAAGAGGCGCGCCCGCGCAACCGGCGCGGACGTTTCATTCAGTGCAAGGTGAAGCAACATGTCAGCAACGCTGCGTTTTGACAACATCGGCAAGGTCTTTCCGGGCGTGCGTGCGCTCGACGGTGTTTCGTTCGACGTGAACGCCGGCGAAGTGCACGGCCTCATGGGCGAGAACGGCGCGGGCAAATCGACGCTGCTCAAGGTGCTCGGCGGCGAGTACCAGCCGGATTCGGGCCGCGTCATGATCGACGGCAAGGAAGTGCGGTTTTCGAGCGCCGCCGCTTCGATCGCGGCCGGCATCGCCGTCATCCATCAGGAACTGCAATACGTGCCCGATCTCACGGTGGCGGAGAATCTGCTGCTCGGTCGCCTGCCGAACGCGCTCGGCTGGGTCGACAAGCGCGGCGCGCAGCGCTTCGTGCGCGAGCGGCTCGCGGCGATGGGCGTCGACCTCGATCCGAACGCCAAGCTCGGGCGCCTTTCGATCGCGCAGAGGCAGATGGTGGAGATCTGCAAGGCGCTTTTGCGCAACGCGCGCGTCATCGCGCTCGACGAGCCAACGAGCTCGCTTTCGCATCGCGAGACCGAAGTGCTCTTCAAGCTCGTGCGCGATTTGAAGGTCGACGGCCGCGCGCTCGTCTACATCTCGCACCGGATGGACGAGATTTACGAGCTCTGCGATTCGTGCACGATCTTTCGCGACGGCCGCAAGGTGGCGTCGCACCACTCGCTCCATGAGGTGCCGCGCGAAACGCTCGTCTCGGAGATGGTCGGGCGCGAGATCACGGATATCTACGACTATCGGCCGCGCGAACACGGCGCGGTTCGTCTGGCTGTCGACGGCATCGAGGGGCGCGGTCTGTCCGCGCCGGTGAGCTTCGAGGTTCACGCGGGCGAAATTCTCGGCTTTTTCGGGCTCGTCGGCGCCGGGCGCAGCGAGCTCATGCGCCTAGTCTACGGCGCGGAGAAAAAACGCGGTGGACGGCTTTCGCTCGACGGGCGGGCCATCAGCGTGAAGAGCCCCGGGCAGGCGATTCGCCAGGGCATCGTGCTGTGCCCCGAGGACCGCAAGGAGGAGGGCATCGTCGCGCTGGCGTCGGTGGCCGAGAACATCAACATCAGCTGCCGCCGTCACGATTTGCGCGCCGGACTCTTTCTCGATCGCGCGAAGGAGGCCGAGACGGCGGACCGTTTCATCAAGCTGCTCAAGATCAAGACGCCGCACCGCAAGCAGCGGATCCGTCTGCTCTCGGGCGGCAACCAGCAAAAGGCGATCCTGTCGCGCTGGCTCGCGGAACCGGACCTCAAGGTCGTGATTCTCGACGAGCCGACGCGCGGCATCGACGTCGGCGCCAAGCACGAGATCTACAACGTGATCTACGAGCTCGCCGAACGCGGCTGCGCCGTCGTGATGATCTCGTCGGAGCTGCCGGAAGTGCTCGGCGTATCGGACCGCATCGTCGTCATGCGCGAAGGCCGCATCTCGGGAGAAGTGGTGCGCGAGAAAGCGAGCGAAGCGGCGCTTTTGAGCCTCGCGCTGCCGCAAGGCACGCGCTCAGAACAAGAGGTGCCGCGCGAAGCCGCGTGACGAGCCGGCTCACGCGCGCCGCCGTGAAGGTGGCGCGCAGTGCGCAAGAGGGTGTGGACAGAATAGGAGCCCGTGAATACGGGTCGAAGGAGCGACGAAATGCAAGCAAGAGAAAACCTGGCGACCTCGGCGGCGAAGCACGCCGCCGACGCGCTGATTCCCCAGCCGAGCGATCGGCAGAAATGGTGGCAGCAGATCACCGAATACAGCCTCATCCTCATCTTCGCCGTGATGTTCATCACGACGTCGCTGACGGTCGATCACTTCTTCTCGATCGAGAACATGCTCGGCCTCGCGCTGTCGATCTCGCAGATCGGCATGGTTGCCTGCACCATGATGTTCTGCCTGGCATCGCGCGACTTCGACCTCTCGGTCGGCTCGACGGTCGCGTTCGCGGGCGTGCTCTGCGCGATGGTCCTCAATGCGACGAACAACACGTTTCTCGCGATCGTCGCGGCCGTCGCCGCCGGCTCGGTGATCGGTTTCGTCAATGGCGCCGTCATCGCCTATCTGCGCATCAACGCGCTGATCACGACGCTGGCGACGATGGAGATCGTGCGCGGGCTCGGCTTCATCGTCTCGCACGGCCAGGCCGTCGGCGTCTCGTCCGACACGTTCATCGCAATGGGCGGGCTGACGCTCGCTGGCGTGTCGCTGCCGATCTGGGTCACGCTCGTCTGCTTCATCGTGTTCGGCGTGATGCTCAACCAGACCGTCTACGGCCGCAATACCCTCGCGATCGGCGGCAACCCGGAAGCCTCGCGGCTCGCCGGCATCAACGTCGAGCGCACGCGCGTCATCATCTTCCTCGTTCAGGGTGCCGTGACGGCGCTCGCGGGCGTGATCCTCGCATCGCGCATCACGTCGGGGCAGCCCAATGCGGCCGAGGGCTTCGAGCTCAATGTGATCTCGGCCTGCGTGCTGGGCGGCGTCTCGCTGCTCGGCGGCCGCGCGACGATTTCGGGTGTCGTGATCGGCGTGCTCATCATGGGCACCGTCGAGAACGTGATGAACCTGCTCAACATCGACGCGTTCTATCAATACCTCGTGCGTGGCGCGATCCTGCTCGCCGCCGTGTTGCTCGACCAGTTGAAGAACCGCGGCTCGCGCGATTGAGCGTGAGCGCGGCCGTCTCAGTGTAGAAGGAGACTCTCGATCATGGCGCTACCCGATCATCCCGAGCCCGGGCCTTACGCGAGCTACCCGAGCCTCGTCGACCGCACGGTGTTCGTCACCGGCGGCGCGACCGGCATCGGCGCCTCGTTCGTTGCGCATTTCGCGCAGCAGGGCGCCCGCGTCGCGTTTTGCGACATCGATACGTCGTCGGGCGAAGCGCTCGCCGACGCGCTCGGCGAGGCGCACGCGAAGCCGCTTTTCCTCTCGTGCGATATCACGGACATCGGCGCGTTGAAAGGCGCCATCGCCGATGCGAGAAGCGCGTTCGGCCCGATCGCCGTGCTCGTCAACAACGCGGCGAACGACCGGCGGCATTCGATCGCCGAAGTCACGCCCGAATCGTTCGATGCCGGCATTGCCGTCAATCTGCGCCATCAATTCTTTGCGGCGCAGGCCGTCGCCGACGACATGAAAGCGCGCGGCGGGGGTTCGATCATCAATCTCGGCTCGATCAGCTGGATGCTGAAACAAGGCGGCATGCCCGTCTATCTGACGGCGAAGGCGGCGATCGCCGGACTGACGCATGCGCTCGCGCGTGACCTCGGCCCCTTCGGCATTCGCGTGAACACGCTCGTGCCCGGCTGGGTCATGACGGAAAAGCAGCGGCGGCTCTGGCTCGACGAAGCGGGGCTGAAAGCGCTCCAGGCGGGGCAATGCCTCGACGGCGAGGTGATGCCCGAGGACCTCGCGCGGATGGCGCTCTTTCTTGCGGCCGACGATAGCCGCATGGTGACGGCGCAGGATTTTATCGTCGATGGGGGCTGGGCATGACGGGGCGCGAGCAAGAACGCGGAAGCGGGCGTACCTTGCGCGCATCACTCGCCGTCGACACGAAATGCGTGCTCGGCGAGGGCGCGACCTGGTGTGCGCGCAGCGGGCGGCTCTATTGGGTCGATATCGAAGGCGCGCAACTGTGGCGCTTTGATCCGGCGACGGGCGAGCGTTCTTCGTGGCGCATGCCCGAGCGGCTAGCCACATTCGCATTGACCGCCGATCCGCGAGCGCTGCTGCTCGGTCTTGCCTCGCAACTCGCTTTTTTCGATCTGACGACGGGCGAAATCACGACGATCGCCAAGGTGGAGCCCAATCTGAATACGCGCGTCAACGACGGGCGCTGCGACCGTCAGGGGCGCTTCGTGTTCGGCACGAAGGACGAAGCGGACAAGCCCCAACCGATCGGCGGCTTTTATCGGCTCAACCGCGATTTGTCTGTCGAAAGACTGCCGTTGCCGGCGCCCGCGATCTCCAACAGCATCGCATTCAGTCCCGATGGCTCGACGATGTACTTTTGCGATTCGCCTACGCGCGAGATCCTCGCCTGCGACTACGGCGCCGACGGCCATGTCGGCCAGCCGCGCGTCTTCGTGCGGCTCGCGGATGCCGACGGCGAGCCGGACGGATCGACCATCGATATCGAGGGTGGGCTCTGGAATGCGCAATGGGGAGCGGGGCGCGTCGTTCGCTACGACGCGCAGGGCAGCGAAACCGAGCGGGTGCTCGTGCCGGCTCGGCAGCCGAGCTGCGTCGCGCTCGGCGGTGCACGGCTCGGCACGCTTTACGTGACGACGGCGCGCGTCGGGCTCGACGCGGCGACGCTCGCCGCCGAGCGTTCGTCGGGCGGCGTGTTCGCGGCGACGGTCGCGCGCCGCGGGTTGCCGGAGCCGGTGTTCGTCGGCGTGCGCCGATCCTAGCGAGCGGTTACGTCGTCGCACTAATTCAGCAACGAGCGGAACCGACCAATAAATAAAGAGACAAAGGCGGGAAGCAGTGCCGCCTTTCGCAGACCAATCGGGGGTCGCCGGTAACGCGCCGAGGGCCTCCCGCCTCCATACGCAAACAGACCCTGGGAGCGAACGATGACCGCAGCGGATACCGACGGCACGACCGCCACGGCGCCAGCCGCATCGACTAGCGTACCCACCTCTGCCAGGGGCGCGACGCCTTCCGCCGCGCGCCGCGCCAAGCTGGCGGCGATCGCGCAGCCCGTGCGGCCGGGGCCCAGCACCTCGGCGATGGCGCGCGGTCTCGGCAAAGCTCGCGAGAGCGAGACGGTCACCCTCGCCACGCCGCAACTGCGGCTCGACATCGCCCCTTCGCTCGGCGGCGCGATCACGTGCTTCGATTGGCGCGGCAACGGCGATGCACCGACGCCGATATTCCGCCGCGCGGCGTCGGTGGAGGTCGGCGCCGATCCGAACACGCTCGGCTGCTATCCGCTCGTCCCCTATTCGAACCGAATCGGCGGCGCGCGCTTTGCGTTCGGCGGCCGCTCGGTCGACGTGCCACGCACCTGCCCCCACGAAGCGCTGCCGATCCATGGCGACGGCTGGCTGCAAGCGTGGGAGCTCGTCGAAAGCGATGCCGTGCGCGCGACGCTCGTCCTCGATCGCAGCCGCGCACGTCCCTATGCTTATCGCGCCACGCTCTCATACGCGCTCGATGACGCGACGTTGCGGATAAGGCTTACCGTCGAGAATGCAGGGCGCGAACGGATGCCGTTCGGGCTCGGCCTGCATCCGTTTCTGTCGCGCGACGAGAAAACGCATCTGTCGGCGGCGGCAAGCGGGCTGTGGCTTTCGGACGACGACTGGCTGCCCGTGCGTCACGTGCAGGCGCCGCCGGCCTGGCAGTTCGGCGTTGCCTATCCGCTGCCCGACACGCTCGTCAACCATGCGTTCACGGACTGGAGCGGCCACGCGGCCGTCGTTTGGCCCACGCGGCGCCTGTCGCTGACGATTGCCGCGAACGCCGACTATTACGTGCTTTACACGCCGCCGGGCGAGAATTTCTTTTGCTTCGAACCCGTCGATCATCCAATCAACGCCGTGAATCTTCCGGGCGGCGCCGATGCGCACGGGATGACGGTGCTCGGGCCGGGCGAGCGGCTCACGCGCGAGTTTCGATTCACCGTGGCGCGCGTGGGCGTTTAGAATACGCACCTTCTCCGACGACCACCGCCCGACCGGGCGTTTCCTCATGTCTCCCAATCCGTCCTTCGTCCGAACGCTCGACGAGGCGTGGCGCCGCACGGGCTCGCTGCTTTGCGTCGGGCTCGATCCCGAACCGTCGCGTTTTCCGGGCGCGTTCGCGAATCGCAGCGACGCAATATTCGATTTCTGTCGGGCGATCGTCGATGCGACGGCGCCCTATGCGAGCGCCTTCAAGCCGCAGATTGCCTATTTCGCGGCTCATCGCGCCGAAGACCAGCTCGAGCAACTGATCGCTCACGTCCACGAGAAGCACCCGGGCCTGCCCGTCATCCTCGACGCGAAACGCGGCGACATCGGCAGCACGGCGGAGCAGTACGCGCGCGAGGCGTTTGAGCGTTATCGGGCCGACGCCGTGACGGTCAATCCGTACATGGGCTTCGATTCGATCGAGCCTTATCTCGCGCACGAAGGTAAGGGCGTGATCGTCCTGTGCCGCACGTCGAACCCGGGCGGCTCCGACCTGCAGTTTCTCGATGTGGGCGGAAGACCGCTCTACCAAACGGTTGCGCAGCTGGCCGCCGAAAAATGGAATGCGGCGGGCGAGCTCGCGCTCGTCGTCGGCGCCACGTTCCCGAACGAAATCGAGGTGGTGCGCGGCATCGTCGGCAATATGCCGCTGCTGATTCCGGGCATCGGCGCGCAAGGCGGCGACGTCGAGGCGACGGTACGCGCCGGCCGCACGAAAGACGGCGTCGGGATGATGATCAACTCGTCGCGCGCGATCCTCTATGCCGGCAAAGGCGACGACTTCGCGCAGGCGGCCGCGCGCGCCGCTCAGGAAACGCGCGACAAGATCAATCTCTACCGCTGAGCCGCGTCAGCGCAGCGTACTTTCAACGCGCTCAACCGTTCAACGCTCCTGCTCGTCGAGGAAGGAGAGCAGGCCGCGCAACGCATGAGCGGCGGCCTGCGTCCGGATCTGCTTGCGATCGCCTTTGAAGACGAGCGTCTCGACCGACGTATGAAGCCGGTTGCTCCAGGCGAACGAGACCATGCCGACAGGCTTCGTTTCGGTTCCGCCGCCGGGACCGGCCACCCCCGTGATCGCGACCGAGACCTGCGCGCGGCTGTTGCGCAGCGCGCCTTCGGCCATCGCGTGCGCGACGGGTTCGCTGACGGCGCCATGCTTGTCGATGAGCTCGGCCGGCACGCCGATCATCTCGGTTTTCGCCTGATTCGAATACGTGACGAAGCCGCGCTCGAACCAGCCGCTGCTGCCCGAAATGTCGGTGATCGCCGTGGCGACCATGCCGCCCGTGCACGATTCCGCGGTGGCGAGCATGAGCCGCGTATCGCGTAGCTTGTTGCCGACGCGTACGGCAAGTTGGTGGACGACTGAATCGGTGGCCATGGCTCGGATTCCGGCTTGTATTCGGTTGAAGCGGGGCGAAACGCGCGTGCGTGTTCTCGTACGATCAGATCGTTATGCGCCAGAGCGCGATGACGAACAGCGTCAGAAACGCCGCGACGAGATCGTCGATCATGATGCCGAAGCCGCCTGAGAAACGCCTGTCGAAGTAGCGGACCGGAGGCGGCTTGACCATGTCGAAGAAGCGAAAGATGACGAACGCCCAAAGCTGGCCGACGAACGGCTCGGGCGTGACGAAAAGCAGAACGAGCCAAAAGGCGACGATTTCATCCCAGACGACGGGCGACGGATCGCCGATGCCGAGCTTTTTGGCGGTGAATCCGCTGAGGCCGATGCCGGCGAAAAAGCCAATCGCGATGAGCGCCGCCCATTCCGTGACAGTCAGGCGCCCCGCTAGCGCCGCGAACGAGACCCAGGCGAAGAGCGTTCCGACCGTACCCGGGGCGATCGGCGACAGACCGCTGCCGAATCCGAGCGAAACGAGATGAAACGGATGCGAGAGCATGAAGCGCGCCGTCGCGCGCCGCGGCCCTTCCGGCGGCAGTTCGGTTTGGGCGCCGTCGCTAAGCGTCGGGTCAGTCTGCATTGAAGTGATCGAATCCGTGCAACGTCAGAGAGAGCGGCGCGCCGGCCGCGTCGTGCCAGGCGATCGACGGCGCGCCGGCCGCGTCGCGCAAGGCGGTTATTGTACCGATGCGTGTGACGGCGACGCGCGCGCGCTCGCCGGCCGCCGCGATCGCACGGCGTGCGTCGGGCGGCGCCGTGAAACAGAGCTCGTAGTCGTCGCCTCCCGCGAGCGCGCAACGCAATTGCGTGTCGCGCGGCAGCTTTTGGAGCGCGCTCGAGCGCGGCACGGCGTCGACGTCGACGATCGCGCTGACGCGCGAGCGCTCGAGGATATGCATGAGATCACCCGCGAGACCGTCCGAGATATCCAGCGCGGCATGGGCAAGTCCGCGCAGCGCGAGGCCCAGCGCGACCCGCGGCTCGGGGCGCTCGAGCGCGCGGTGCAGGAACGCCGCGTCGTCGACCTGAGCCGAACCCTCTTTGCCATGGGGCGCGCCAGGCCATTCATCGCGCAGCAGCGCGAGACCCGCGCGCGCATCGCCTAGCGTGCCCGATACCCATATATCGTCCCCCGCTTGCGCGCCGTCGCGGCGTAATGCGGCGCCGACCGGCACGTCGCCGAAGACGGTCAGGCAGAGATTGAGCGGCCCGCGCGTCGTGTCGCCGCCCACGAGCTCGCAGCCGAAACGCTCGGCCAACTCGAACATGCCGTCGGCGAAGGCTGTGAGCCAGGTCTCGCGCGGCGTCTCGAGCGCGAGTGCGAGCGTGAACGCGCGCGGCTTCGCGCCCATCGCGGCCAGATCCGACAGGTTCACGGCGAGCGCCTTGTGACCGAGCGCATGCGGATCGGTATCGGGCAAAAAATGCCGGCCCTCGACGAGCATATCCGTCGACACGGCGAGAAGCTCGCCGGGCCGCGGCGCGAGGAGCGCGCAATCGTCGCCGATGCCGAGCGTCGCCGCCGGGGAAGTCGCGGTCCCGGCGTGGGCACGGGCCCGGTGCGCGAAGAAACGGTCGATAAGGGAAAACTCTGAAAGCGGCATGTTTCGGGGTGATAGTCGCAAAAACGACGACGATCGTCGCGGATCGCGGTAGCGGCCGCGAAACGGCTGGCCGGATGGCCTAGGCCGTACCAAGCCCGCGCGGACGGGCTTGGGAATGGCGCTACAATGCGTCGACCTCCTATTCTAATCGGCCCCGACGCCTGGATTTTTCTTCTCATGTCTACGAATCCCGCGAAAAGCAAACTGCGCGACGCCGCGCTCGACTATCACGAGTTCCCCGCTCCCGGCAAGATCGCGATCGCGCCGACCAAGCAGATGATCAACCAGCGCGACCTGGCGCTCGCGTATTCGCCGGGCGTCGCGTTCGCGTGCGAGGAGATCGTCGAGAACCCGCTCAACGCGGCGCGCTTCACGGCGCGCAGCAATTTGGTCGGCGTCGTGACGAACGGCTCCGCCGTGCTGGGGCTCGGCAACATCGGCCCGCTCGCGTCGAAACCGGTCATGGAAGGCAAGGCGGTGCTGTTCAAGAAGTTTGCCGGCATCGACGTTTTCGACATCGAAATCAACGAGCCGGACCCGAATAAGCTCGTCGACGTCATCGCGGCGCTCGAGCCGACGTTCGGCGGGATCAATCTCGAGGACATCAAGGCGCCGGACTGCTTCATCGTTGAGCGCGAATGCCGCAAGCGGATGAAGATTCCCGTCTTCCATGACGACCAGCACGGCACCGCCATCGTGGTGGCCGCCGCGGTTCTGAACGGGCTGAAGGTGGTCGGCAAGGAGATCGGCAAGGTCAAGCTCGTCGCTTCGGGCGCCGGCGCGGCGGCGCTCGCGTGCCTCGACCTGCTCGTCGATCTTGGGCTGCCGCTCGAGAACATCTTCGTGACCGACCTGGCCGGGGTGGTCTACAAGGGGCGTACTGAGCTGATGGATCCGGACAAGGAGCGGTTCGCGCGCGAGACGTCCGCGCGCACGCTCGCGGAGGTGATCGAGGGCGCGGACATTTTCCTCGGCCTGTCGGCCGGCGGCGTGCTGAAGCCTGAGATGGTCAAGCATATGGCCGACAAGCCGCTGATCCTCGCGCTCGCCAACCCGACGCCCGAAATTCTCCCGGAAGTCGCGCTCGAAGTGCGGCCCGACGCCGTGCTCGCCACGGGACGCACCGACTATCCCAATCAGGTCAACAACGTTCTCTGCTTCCCGTTCATCTTCCGCGGCGCGCTCGACGCGGGCGCGACGACGGTCACGCGGGAGATGGAGATCGCGGCCGTCAATGCGATCGCCGAGCTCGCGCGCCAGGAACAGAGCGACATCGTGGCCACGGCGTACGGGATTCAGGACCTTTCGTTCGGACCAGACTACCTGATTCCGAAGCCGTTCGATCCGCGCCTCATCGTGAAGATCGCCCCCGCCGTGGCACAAGCCGCGATGGATTCGGGCGTGGCCACGCGGCCGATCGAGGACATGGAGGCCTATAAGCAGCACCTGCAGCAGTTCGTCTACCACAGCGGCACGACGATGAAGCCGGTGTTCCAGCAGGCGCGCGCCGTGGCGCCCGAGAAAAAGCGCGTGGTCTTCGCGGAGGGCGAGGAGGAGCGCGTGCTGCGCGCGGTGCAAATCCTCGTGGACGAGAAGATCGCCACGCCGATCCTGATCGGCCGGCCCGCCGTCATCGAAAACCGGATCGAGCGCTACGGATTGCGGCTTGCGGCAGGGGTCGATTTCACGATCGTCAATACGGAACATGACGAGCGCTACCGCGATTTCTGGCAGACGTACGCGCACATGATGGCGCGCAAGGGCATCAGCCAGCAGATGGCGAAGCTCGAAATGCGTCGGCGCACGACACTGATCGGATCGATGCTGCTCGAGAAGGGCGAGGCCGACGGGATGATGTGCGGCACGATCAGCACGACGCATCGGCATTTGCACTTCATCGACCAGGTAATCGGCAAGCGGCCCGGCTGCAGCGTCTATGCCGCGATGAATGCGCTCGTGCTGCCGGGGCGGCAGATCTTCCTCGTGGATACGCACGTGAACGTCGATCCGACGCCCGAGCAGTTGGCGGAGATCACGATCATGGCGGCCGAGGAAGTGCGGCGTTTCGGTATCGAGCCGAAGATCGCGCTCGTGTCGCACTCGAATTTCGGTACGAGCAACGCACCGTCGGCGCAAAAAATGCGCGACACCCTCGCGCTGCTGAAGGAGCGGGCGCCCGATCTGCAGGTCGACGGGGAGATGCACGGCGATGTTGCGCTCGATTCGAATCTGCGGCGCGAGGTGCTGCCCGAATCGACACTGGAGGGCGACGCCAATCTGCTTGTGCTGCCGAACATCGATGCCGCCAACATCGCGTATAACCTGCTCAAGACCGCGGCCGGCAACAACGTCGCGATCGGCCCGATCCTGCTCGGCGCGGCCAAGCCCGTGCACGTGCTGACGGCTTCGGCCACAGTGCGGCGAATCGTCAACATGACGGCGCTGCTCGTGGCGGACGCCAACGCTGCGCGCTAACGCAAGTACCGCACCGCCGCGAGGAGCAGACGGGCTCTCGAACGGAGATCCTCGAGCGGCCGGCGGAAAAACGACGAGCAAAAAAAACGGCGTGCCCGCGATGGGCACGCCGTGGGCGATAGAGAGGATTGCCGCCCAAAAGCGTGAAACGACGACTCCCAGGTTCGGAACCAGCGACGAGGAGGCAAAAACCCGTCGCGATCGGAGCCGTCACTGTTAGCTTAACGTAAACTAGATAAAAATTCCTCGTAAAAGATAAAAAGATACGCGGAATCGCCGAGACGAACTGCCGATCCAGGCACTCGGCGCGCGTAAACCTTTCATTTTCCACACAAAGATTGCTTCCGAGGACCGTTAGAGATACCCTTACGCTTTTCGTGGTCGTTCACGTCGAGAAACGAAAGCAGGGAAATCGGGCCGATCAATGAAGAAGAGCGCGCGGGGAGGCGCGGCAGCGGCGAGAAAGCGCGGCGGAATGTTCGTCGGCTTGCTGGTGGCGGCTGTGCTCGGTGGCTTCGGGAGTTTCGTTCCGGGCGCCGTGGAGCCGTTCGGGTGGCAGGTCGCGCTCGCGCGCGAGCCGGCTCACGGTTATGGCGAGGCAGGACGGGTCGGCCCAACCGTCGCGCGGGCGCAATTGCCGGGCGAGGCGGTAGACACATTGAACTTGATCGCGTCCGGCGGGCCCTATCCCTACGCGAAGGATGGCGTGGTGTTCGGCAACTTCGAACGGCTGTTGCCGGCGCGCCCGCGCGGCTATTACCACGAATACACGGTTCCTACGCCGCGCGCCAGAAATCGCGGCGCCCGCCGCATCGTCTGTGGCGGACCGCCGAGGCGGACCGACAACTGTTTTTATTCGGACGACCACTACAACAGTTTTAAACGCATTGTTGAATGATATCGGGATGAGCGGCATGAGCGACAACATCTACGCGCACGATTCGCAAGTCGCGACGGATCTGTTCGCGGCCGGCGACGGCAATCTTTTTCAGCGCGTCATGCAAATGCGCAAGGTCGAGCGCGGGCAGGGCGCGCAACCTGAGGACGAGCCCGGACGTTCATCGAAAGAGGAGCCTATGAGCTTATTCGCGACGGTGCGGCCGAACATCGTGCAGTCGATCCGGGCGTTCCGCGTGCAGGATCTCGCCGACGAGGCGGGCCGGCTGGGCCAGCATTTCCTCTACGCCTATTGCGGCGGCGCGGCTTCGAAGCAGGAGGTGCTCGAGACGATCGCGACGTCGTTCCTGTTTCCGAAGCATTTCGGCAAGAACTACGACGCGCTTTATGACTGTCTGACCGATTTGGTGGACAAGGCGGGTGCGCAGCCGGGATTCGTCATCGTGCTCGAAGCGCTGCCGATCGCGCAGAAGTTCGACAAGGAGGGACGCGAGACGCTGCTCGACGTGTTCCGCGAAGCGGCCGAGTTCTGGGCCGAGCGCAAAGTGGCATTCCGCGTCTTCTACTCGTTCGCCTGAGCGGGATAAACGCGAGCTGCTCCGCCGCCGGATCGGCGATAGCCAACGCTGTCAGATTACAAGGCCTGCCGCCGCGCAGGCCTTTCTTTCGTCTGGACGCTATCGAACGATTTTACCGAAAAAGGGTAACTTCATACCTGATTAAGGTACGCACAGGCTGATGATGAGTTACCATGTTTAGGTAACTTGTTACCTGAAAGAGGTACGAATGCTCGCTGATTTCCTGCTTACACCGAAGCAACAGCGCATCCTTGGCCCTCTGCTATTGAACCCTGATCGCAGCTTTTCGCTATCGGAATTCTTCGAGCTTGCGGAAGGGGGGCGAAGCTCGACGCAAGCATTTCTGAGAACGCTGTGCGACGCGCGCGTGATAGACGTGGAAACTGACCGTAAGCAGCGTCGGTATCGCATCAATCCGGGTCATCCGCTCTACCCGGAACTCCGGCGGATCGCGGTGAAGAGTTTCGGCGTCAAGGAGCCTCTCGAGCGTGCGCTCGCGCCAATCCGCGACAAGATCGTGCAGGCCTTTATCTTCGGCTCCATAGCCAGCGGGGCAGCAACCGCGGCAAGTGACGTCGACGTCATGGTTGTCGGCGATGTTCGGACTGGGCGTGTGCAACGAGAGCTCGATGTGGCGGGTGGCGAGCTCGGGCGCGAGATTCACGTGAGCGTTTATCCGAAAGAAGAATGGGATGCGAAGCGCGCAACGGACCCTGTATTACATTCGATCGATCAAGGTCCCAAGATACCGCTCGATGTTTCCACTCCCACTCACAGACAAGCTGACGAACATGCTTAACGCAAAGTACGTTCGGCCAACAATCTTCAAAGCTAGCAATGCAGCGCAGTTCCGGCGAAACGCCGCATCGTTTCTACAGTCAGCGAAAGATGCGAAGCAGCCCCCGATCGTCCGCTACGCGCTCGCCTATGAGGCGGTCCATGCTTTAGCGATTGGCTTCCTGTACCTGCACGCGCTCGCGCCAACGGGTGGTGACGGCCATCGCATACGCGCTATCGGGACGCTTTTGGACCACGTAGGCCTTGAACTGGATATCGACGATCGGATCGAAATCGAGCACGCTGCTCGTGAGAGCAATGACAAAATATACGAGTCACCAGCGCCGCCGCCTTCGGCGAGACAAGCGATCGACCTTATCGAGAGCGTCGTGCGCGTCGAGGGGCTCGTGAAGCGCCTGGTGCCGACCTGGTACAGCCTCGAGGTCGGCAACAGCTAGCAGGCCCAGGTGCTACCAGCCACCCCAGCGCGCCGCAAGCGCGGCTAGCACCGCAATCCCGGCGGTCTCGGTGCGCAACAGACGCGGGCCGAGCGAGAGTGCCGTGAAACCGCGCGCAGCGGCGGCGTCTTCCTCTTCCGGTGAAAGCCCCCCCTCCGGACCGATCAGCAGCGTAACCGCGGCGCTCGGTGCCGCAGCGGGCAACGCAGCGAACGGAAGCTGCGCGCGCGGTGAGAGCATGAGCCGTAGCTCGCCTTCGGCAGTGGCGGCGGGTAACCCCTCCAGCCAGCGCATGAATTCGTTCGGCGCTTCGACCGCCGGCACACGGTTGCGGCCGCACTGCTCGCACGCGGACTGAACGAGCGCTTGCCAGTGCGCCTGTCGGCGCGCGGCGCGCTCGCCGGTGAGCCGGACTACGCTTCTTGCCGTCGCGAGCGGCACGAAGCGCGCCGCGCCGAGCTCGACCGCCTTCTCGATGAGCCAGTCCATCTTGTCCCCGCCCGCTACGCCTTGCGCGAGCGTGATTTCGTAAGGCGGCTCGACATCGACCGCCGAAAATTCGCCGACTTCGACGACGGCGCTGCGCCGGCCGACTTCGGCGAGCCGCGCGGCATATTGGCCTCCTTGGCCGTTGAAGAGCGTCAGCGTGTCGCCCGCATTGAGGCGCAGCACTTGAACATGGCGCGCCACGTCGTCGGGCAGCGTGAGAACGTCACCCGAATGGATGGCGGCATCGAGAAAGAAACGGGGCATGGCAACGGAGTCGAAAAGCTGCCGCTCGCGGTAGCGGCAGCAAGTGCAGGGCGTGACAACCCGCGATTATAGGAGCGGACCCTCCCTCGAGGGCGGCGGTCAGCGGACGTTCGGCGGCCGGAATCCCGGTGGCTATCTGTTAGAATTACACGCTTTGCAGCCCCGTCCGTTCGCTCCCCGGCTTCTGTCGCGTCCAGCGAGCCCGCGCGGCCGATGCCGTCCCGCCGTGGCCCTCGCGGCCCACGCCGGCGACGCCCGAAAAGCGCGCAGCCCGAGCGACGGTCCGCCTTCGGCCCCGCTTTCTCGACTCGTTCTTCCGCACCGACATGACGACCTCGTCCCCCGCTCCGACCGCCCTGATGGCGAATGCGATTCGCGCACTCGCGATGGATGCCGTGCAACAAGCGAACATAGGCCATCCCGGCATGCCGATGGGCATGGCGGAGATCGCCGTCGCGCTTTGGTCGCGGCAGCTCAAGCACAATCCGGCGAATCCGCACTGGGCCGACCGCGACCGCTTCGTGCTCTCGAACGGGCACGGCTCGATGCTGCTGTATTCGCTGCTGCATCTGACCGGCTATGAGTTGCCGATGGCAGAGCTGAAGAACTTCCGCCAGCTCAATTCGAAGACGCCCGGCCACCCTGAATACGGCATCACGCCCGGCGTCGAGACGACGACCGGACCGCTCGGCCAGGGTCTTGCGAACGCGGTCGGGATGGCGCTTGCCGAAGCGCTCCTCGCGGCCGAATTCAACAAGGTCGATGCGAAGATCGTCGATCACCACACTTACGTGTTCCTCGGCGACGGCTGCCTGATGGAAGGCATCTCGCACGAGGCGTGCTCGCTCGCCGGCACATTGAAGCTGAACAAGCTCATCGCGCTTTACGACGACAACGGCATTTCGATCGACGGCCACGTCGAGCACTGGTTCCACGACGACACGCCAAAACGTTTCGAAGCCTACGGCTGGAACGTGATTCGCGCCGTGGACGGTCATGACGTCGAGGCCGTCGATGCCGCGATCCAAGCGGCCAAGCGCGCGGACCGGCCGACGCTGATCTGCTGCAAGACGGTAATCGGCAAGGGCGCACCGACGAAGGCGGGCACGCACGACGTGCACGGCGCACCGCTCGGCGCCGCCGAGGTCGCGGCCACGCGCGAGGCGATCGGCTGGAAATGGGAGCCGTTCGTCATTCCGCAGGAAGTCTATGCGGCGTGGGATGCGAAGGAGCAGGGTGCGCGCAACGAGGCGCAGTGGAACGACGCCTTCGCGCAATACCGGGTCAAGTATCCGCAAGAGGCGTCCGAATTCGCGCGCCGCGCCGCGGGCCAACTGCCCGCCGACTGGGCCGCGAAGGCGCAGGCGATCATTGCGGGCGCGAACGAGCGCGCCGAGACGGTCGCGACGCGCAAGGCCTCGCAGCAAGCCATCGAAGGACTCGCCGCGGCGCTGCCCGAACTGCTCGGCGGCTCGGCCGACCTGACGGGCTCGAACCTCACCAACTGGAAGGCGAGCAAGCCCGTGCGCGCGGCCGAAGGCGCGGCCGCGGGCATCCAATGGGGCAACCATATCAACTATGGCGTTCGCGAATTCGGCATGAGCGCCATCATCAACGGCGTTGCGTTGCATGGCGGCTATAAGCCGTTCGGCGGCACGTTCCTCACGTTCTCCGACTACAGCCGCAACGCGCTGCGCGTTGCCGCGCTGATGAAGGCGCCTTCGATCTTCGTCTTCACACACGATTCGATCGGACTCGGCGAGGATGGCCCGACGCACCAGCCGATCGAGCATCTCGCGAGCCTGCGCCTGATCCCGAATCTGGCGCTCTGGCGTCCGGCCGATACGGTCGAGACGGCCGTGGCGTGGACGCAGGCCGTCGAGCACCGCGGCCCGTCGTGCCTCGTCTTCAGCCGCCAGAACGTGGCGTTCACGACGCGCACGGACGCTCAGATCGCGAACGTCGCCAAAGGCGGCTATGTGCTGCGCGACTGGAACGACGAGATCGTTGCGCGCAAAATCATCCTGATCGCGACCGGCTCCGAAGTCGAGCTCGCCTTGAAGGCGATCGAGCCGCTCGCGCGAGAGGGCATCGGTGCGCGCGTCGTGTCGATGCCATCGACGACGGTCTTCGACCGTCAGGACTCCGAATATCGCGAGCGCGTGCTTCCGAAGGGCGTGCGCCGCGTAGCGATCGAGGCAGGCGTGACCGACTACTGGCGAAAGTACGTCGGGCTCGAGGGTGGCGTGGTCGGTATCGACACGTATGGTGAATCGGCCCCGGCCGGCGTGCTCTTCAAGCACTTCGGTTTCACGGTCGAGCATGTCGTCGCGCAGGCGAAGGCGGCGCTCGATTCATAAGAGGACGAGAACGGCGGAACGCCCGCAAGGCAGTCTTGAGGCGCCCGGCGGGCTTTCGAACATCGAACGTATTTTTCAGCCCAAGATCAGGAGAAACAGCATGACGATTCGCGTTGCAATCAACGGTTATGGCCGGATCGGCCGCAACACGCTGCGCGCGTTCTACGAGAGCGGCAAAAAGCACGATCTCGAGATCGTCGCGATCAACGACCTCGGCGATGCGAACACCAACGCGCATCTGACCAAGTACGACACGGCGCACGGCCCGTTTCCGGGGCAAGTGTCGGTGGAGGGCGAGTTCCTCGTCGTGAACGGCGACAAGATCCGCGTGCTCGCACATCGCAATCCGGCCGAGCTGCCGTGGCGCGAGCTCAACGTCGACGTCGTGATGGAGTGCACGGGTCTCTTTACGTCGAAGGAAAAGGCAGGTGCTCACCTCGCGGCCGGCGCGAAGAAGGTGCTGATTTCGGCGCCGGGCGGCAAGGATGTCGACGCGACGATCGTCTACGGCGTGAACCACACGGCGTTGAAAGCCGACCATACGGTCATCTCGAACGCGTCGTGCACGACGAACTGCCTCGCGCCGCTCGTCAAGCCGCTCAACGACAAGATCGGCCTCGAGTCGGGCCTGATGACGACGATCCACTCGTACACGAACGACCAGGTGCTGACCGACGTCTACCATTCGGATCTGCGTCGCGCGCGCTCGGCTACGCATAGCCAGATTCCGACGAAGACCGGCGCGGCCTCGGCGATCGGCCTTGTGCTGCCCGAGCTCGCGGGCAAGCTCGACGGCTACGCGATCCGCGTCCCGACGATCAACGTGTCGATCGTCGACCTCTCGTTCATCGCCAAGCGCGATACGACCGTCGACGAGATCAACTCGATCATGAAGGATGCGTCGGAAGGTGGAGCGTTGAAGGGCATTCTGGCCTACAACGACGCGCCGCTCGTTTCGATCGACTTCAACCACAATCCGGCTTCGTCGACGTTCGATGCAACGCTCACGAAGGTGTCGGGCCGTCTCGTCAAGGTGTCGAGCTGGTACGACAACGAGTGGGGTTTCTCGAACCGCATGCTCGATACGGCCATCGCGCTCGGGACCGCGAAGTAAGCGGGAGAGTCGCCGCGCCGGCCAGAAAGTCCATCGACGCTGGCCGGCGTCGGGTACCGGAGTGGAACGCTGCCCGTTCAGTGCTTGCGGTGCGGGCAGTTTTCTTTCGTGCAGGCGCCGTAGAGCGCGAGCGCGTGTTCCTGGAGCTTGAAGCCGCGCGCTTCGGCGATCGAGTGCTGGCGCGATTCGATCTCCGGGTCGAAGAACTCCTCGACGCGTCCGCAGTCGATGCAGACGAGGTGATCGTGATGCTTCCCTTCGTTGAGCTCGAAGACGGCCTTGCCTGACTCGAAGTTGCTGCGCGAGAGCAGTCCCGCCTGCTCGAATTGCGTGAGCACGCGATAGACAGTGGCGAGCCCGATATCGAGTTGCTCTTGCAGCAGATTTCGGTAAACGTCTTCCGCGGTCAGATGACGAACGGCGCTGCGCTGGAAGATCTCGAGGATCTTAAGGCGCGGTAGAGTCGCCTTGAGCCCTATATTTTTCAGATCCGTGGGATTGGTCATGGGTCGGCGTCCCTAGAGTACAATGCAGGGCTCCAATGGTAATGGTTTTTTGCTTTTCCGGTCACACTTCAGTATGCGCCGGGCCGCCCCAGGCATACTGAGCACCCCCTCGGGGAAAGACGCTCAAGATGCAAACGGAGGCCCGCACGGTGGGTGAAATGAGTCGAAATTTTGTTTTGAAGATATATCGGGGGAGCAGAACGAACAGCATGGCGCGCGGCGCTTTCGCCGTGATGGCGGCAATTGCCGTTCTGGCCGGGTGTTCGACCTACGATAGCCTCACGCAGCGCGTCGCGCAAAGCATCACGCCTTATCGGATCACGGTCGTTCAGGGCAACTTCGTTTCGAAAGAAGCCGCCGCGAAGCTTCGTGTCGGCATGACGCGCGCCGAGGTGAAGACCGCGCTCGGTACTCCGCTCTTGACCGACATGTTCCACGCCGATCGCTGGGACTATCTGTTCTATTTCAAGCGCGGCTCGACCTCGGTCGTGCAGCAGCGCGATTTCATCGTCCACTTCGCGGATGACCGCGTCGCAAGCTGGGAGGGCGGCGACGATTTGCCGTCCGAACTCGAGCTGCTCGCCGACATCGACGGCGACAAGCGCGGCAAGAAGGCGAAAACGGTCGCGGCGATCGCGAGCCCCGCCAGTGCGGCAGCACCGGCCGCGTCGGCGGCGAGCGCGTCCGCGGCGGCCGAAGCCTCTGCACCCACGGCGGCTTCGGGCGCCGGCGCCGATCCGAACGCTCAAGCCGCGCAGGCGGCCAACCGTGCCGTCAACCAGGTGCAGTCGCCCACCGGCGGGACGCCTTCAGTGCGCTCGGGCAATCCTTCGCCGGGCGGGCCCGGCGGCGCGACGCCGCAGTTCCAGTTTCATCGCCAGCCGCAGCCGGCTTCGCCCGATCAAAGTCAGCCGGTCGGGCCGGCCGGCACGGAAAGCAGCAACGGGTCGGGCAGCGGCGCGCGCTCGGGTTCGTCGTCCGCCAGTTCTTCGTGAGGACAGCGTGCCGATGAAAATCGCCATAGCGGGCGCATCGGGCCGAATGGGCCGGATGCTGATCGAAGCGGTGCTGAACGATCCGGACGCGACGCTTACCGGCGCGCTCGATCGCCGCGATGCTCAGACGATAGGCGAGGACGCGGGCGCGTTTCTCGGCAAGAAAACCGGCGTCGCACTCACGGGCGACATCGACAGCGTGCTCGCCGCCTCCGATTGCCTGATCGACTTCACGCGTCCCGAGGGCACGATGGCGCACGTCGAGGCGGCGCTGCGCCACGGCGTCAAACTGGTGATCGGCACGACGGGCTTCGATGCGAGCCAAAAGCAGGCGCTCGCGCGCGCCGGCGAGAAAATCGGCATCGTCTTCGCGGCCAATATGAGCATCGGCGTCAACGTCACATTGAAGCTGCTCGAATTCGCCGCACCATACTTCGCCCAAGGCTATGACATCGAGATCATCGAGGCGCATCACCGCCACAAAGTCGATGCGCCTTCGGGCACCGCGCTGATGATGGGCGAGGCCGTCGCCGGCGCACTCGGGCGCAAGCTCGACGATTGCGCCGTCTATGGCCGGCACGGCATCACGGGCGAGCGCGATCCGTCGACGATCGGCTTCTCCGCGATCCGGGGCGGCGACATCGTCGGCGATCACACGGTCCTTTTCGCCGGTGCCGGCGAGCGCATCGAGATCACGCACAAATCGGCGAGCCGCGTCTCGTATGCGCAAGGAGCGCTGCGTGCGGCACACTTTCTCGCCGGGCGCGATGCGGGCTTCTACGACATGCAGGACGTCCTCGGGCTGCGCTGACGCGCCGACAGGCCTTGAGGCGGGCGATTTTCCCGATTTCGTCGATTTCTCCGGTTTTGTCACGCGGCCGACGCGGCTCGTGCGCTACACTCGGGCGAACGAGGACGCACGGCGGCGTCACGGCGGCGTTACGGCGCTGAGCCGAAAAGCCGACGACGTCCTGTCCCGAGACAACGCATTTTCAGTTCGGATCGAATCGTGAACACCGGCATGCTTCACTACCTGGAATCCGGTGACGCCGTGACGCACGGCGTGGCTTACCTTCTGCTGGCGATGTCGGTGGCGAGCTGGTGCTTCCTGATCGCGAAATGCTGGATGCTCGTCCGAGCGAAGCGCCAGGGGCCGCGCGCCATGACGCTCTTCTGGCAGGCGCCGACGCTTTCGGAGGCCGTGCTCGCGATTCGCGGCGCGGACAAGGAGCGCGTGTTCGCACCGCTGGCGGAAGCGGCGCTCGAAGCAGGGCAGGCGTACGCGCCCAATGCGATGCTCGCGCGTGTCGAACTTTCTGAGCGCGTCACGCGGGCGCTGCGCCAGGCGCTGACCGCGTCACGGCGGCGGCTCGAGTTCGGCCATGTCCTGCTTGCTTCGATCGGCAGCACCGCGCCGTTCGTCGGCCTGCTCGGCACGGTCTGGGGCATCTACCACGCACTGACGAGCATTGCCGCAAGCGGGCAGGCCGTCATCGAGAACGTGGCGGGGCCCGTCGGCGAGGCGCTCATCATGACGGCGTTCGGCCTCGTCGTCGCCATTCCCGCCGTGCTCGGCTACAACATCCTCGGCCGCTTGCAGCGGCAACTGTCCGAAGATTTGGACGGCTTCGCCCGCGATCTGCACGCTTATGTCTGCGCGCCCGGCAAAGAGGCGACCCATCGGCCGCGCGACGCGCAACTGCAGGCGTAGTAAAGAGGAAGGAGACGACGATGGCATTCGGCGGATTCGACGGGCATCATGAAGCCGCGCCGATGGCGGACATCAACATGACGCCGCTCATCGACGTCATGCTCGTGCTGCTCGTCATCTTCATCATCACCGCGCCGTTGCTCACGCACGCGATCCGCCTCGATCTGCCGAAGGTTTCGTCGGCGCCGGCGCGGCAGACGCCGCAGACGATCACGCTTTCGATCGACGATGCGGGCAAGCTCTACTGGAACGGCAAACCGTCTTCGCTCGAGGCCGTGCGCGCGGCGTTGGCCGCGGCGGGCAAAGCGCCGCAGCCTCCCGAGATCCACTTGCGCGCGGCACGCGCCACGCGTTACGACATCATCGCCCAGGTCATGGGCGCGGCTCAGCAGGCCGGCCTCGAGCGGATCGGTTTCGTGACCGAGCCGCCCCCACCGCAAAGTCCCGCAGCGCGTTGACGTCTGCTCCGACGGTATAATCGACCCTTTCCCTTCGCGAGAGGGGACGCGCTTTCCAACGCCGTGATTTTCACGCGGGCCTCCTGTCCCGCGCGCGAGCAAGCCGAAGCGGCCGACGAGACGAAGCGCCAAGAGATACCAGCCCAAACCACGCCCATGCAAGAAAGATACTTACCCGCCGATATCGAAGCCGCTGCCCAGGCAGATTGGCGCGCATCCAACGCTTACCGGAGCGAGGAGATTCCGGCCAAGCCGAAGTTCTACTGCGTGTCGATGCTGCCGTATCCGTCGGGCAAGCTGCACATGGGGCATGTGCGCAACTACACGATCAACGACGTCATGTACCGCTATTTGCGGATGAACGGCTACAACGTGCTGATGCCGATGGGCTGGGATGCGTTCGGAATGCCGGCCGAGAACGCGGCGATGGCGAACGGCGTGCCGCCCGCGAAGTGGACCTACGACAACATTGCCTACATGAAGGGGCAGATGCAGTCGATGGGGCTGGCGATCGACTGGTCGCGCGAGGTCGCGACCTGCAAGCCCGACTACTACAAGTGGAATCAGTGGCTCTTTCTGAAGATGCTCGAGAAGGGCATCGCCTATAAAAAGACCGGCACCGTGAACTGGGACCCTGTCGACCAGACCGTGCTTGCGAACGAGCAGGTGATCGACGGGCGGGGCTGGCGTTCGGGCGCGGTCGTCGAGAAGCGCGAGATTCCGATGTACTACATGCGGATCACCGACTATGCCGACGAGCTGCTGAACGACCTCGACGGCCTCGGCTGGCCCGAGCGCGTGAAGGTGATGCAGCAGAACTGGATCGGCAAGAGCTATGGCGTGAACTTCGGCTTTCCGTACCAGCTGGATGGCGAGAAGAAGCTGCTTCGCGTCTTCACGACGCGCGCCGACACGATCATGGGCGTGACCTTTTGCGCCATCGCGGCCGAGCATCCGCTCGCGGCACGCCTCGTTCAGGACAAGCCCGAGCTGCAGGCGTTCATCGACGAATGCCGGCATGGCGGAGTGGCCGAGGCCGATATCGCCACGATGGAAAAGAAAGGCGTGCCGACCGGCTTTTTCGTCACGCATCCGCTCACTCAAGAGCGCGTGGAGGTCTGGATCGGCAACTACGTGCTGATGAGCTACGGCGAAGGCGCGGTCATGGGCGTGCCCGCGCACGACGAGCGCGATTTCGCGTTCGCGAAGAAATATGGTCTACCGATCAAGCAGGTCATCGCGAAAGCCGGCTTCGACTATTCGACCGATGCCTGGCAGGACTGGTACGCCGACAAGGAGGGCGTCGTCTGCATCGAGAGCGGCAAGTACGACGGCCTGTCGCATCAGGACGCCGTCGACGCGATCGCGGCGGACTTGAACGCGCTTGGTCTCGGCGACAAGCGCGTGACGTGGCGCCTGCGCGACTGGGGCATTTCGCGCCAGCGCTATTGGGGCACGCCGATCCCGATCATCCACTGCCCTTCGTGCGGCGACGTGCCCGTGCCCGAGCAGGACCTGCCCGTCGTGCTGCCCGAAGATCTCGTGCCGGACGGCACCGGCAATCCGCTCGCCAAGTCCGAAGCGTTCCTTAACTGCGCGTGCCCCAAATGCGGTGCGCAGGCGAAACGCGAAACGGACACGATGGATACGTTCGTCGATTCGGCCTGGTACTTCTCGCGCTACGCATGTCCCGATGCGCCGACGATGGTCGACGCGCGCACCGATTACTGGATGCCGATGGATCAATACATCGGCGGCATCGAGCACGCGATCCTGCACCTGCTGTACTCGCGGTTCTGGGCGAAGGTGATGCGCGACATGGGCCTCGTTTCGTTCGGCGAGCCGGCGAAAAACCTGCTCACGCAGGGCATGGTGCTCAACGAAACGTTCTATCGCGAAGACGCGTCGGGCAAGAAGACCTGGTACAACCCAGCCGACGTCACGGTCTCGCACGACGAGAAAGGCCGGCCGATCGGTGCGACCCTGAACTCGGACGGTCAGCCCGTGCAGCTCGGCGGCATCGAGAAGATGTCGAAGTCGAAGAACAACGGCGTCGATCCGCAGCTGCTCATCGATCAATACGGCGCCGATACCGCGCGTCTGTTCACGATGTTCGCGTCGCCGCCCGAGCAACAGCTCGAATGGTCGGGCGCGGGCGTCGAAGGCGCGAGCCGTTTCTTGCGGCGCCTCTGGTCGTTCGCATATGCGAACCGTCCGACCTTGACGGCACGCGGCGCGCTCGATGCCGGCTCGCTCGCCGAGGCCGACAAGACGTTCCGGCGCGAGATCCATGGCGTGCTCAAGCAAGCCGATTTCGACTATCAGCGCCTGCAGTACAACACGGTCGTTTCGGCGGCGATGAAAATGCTCAACGCGCTCGAAGCCGCGAAGAACGGCCACGCGCCGGTGGTGCGCGAATGCTATGGCATCTTGCTGCGTGTGCTCTATCCGGTCGTGCCGCACGTCACGCATGCGCTGTGGGGCTCGCTCGGCTACGCGGACGAGTTCGGCCCGCTGCTCGATGCGCCGTGGCCGAAGGTCGACGAAAAAGCGCTCGAGCAGGCCGAGATCGAGCTCGTGCTGCAGGTGAACGGCAAAGTTCGCGGCGCGCTGACGATCGCGAAGGATGCGCCGCGCGAGGCCATCGAAAGCGCGGCGCTTGCGCACGAGATGTTCGCGCGTTTCGGCGAAGGCAAGCCGGCGAAAAAGATCGTCGTGGTGCCGGGACGGCTCGTGAACATCGTCGTCTGACGGCGGGCTCGGGATGAGGCCTCGCAGCGATAGAACAGGGGAACCTACAACGTGATTCGCCGATCGTTTCTTGCCCTCGCTTGCGGCGCGATGATGCTGAGCGCGTGCGGCTTTCAACTGCGCGGACAGCAGGACTACGCGTTCAAGCGGCTCGCGATCGTCGGCGCGCCGGCACCGGTCGCCGCGCGTCTCGCCCGCATGGTGCAAGGCGGCAGCGATACGGTCATCGTCAAGTCGACGGCCGATGCCGACGCGATCCTGAGCGTCAGCGAGGGTCGCGGCCAGTCGATATTGACGCTGAGCTCGCTCGGCATCGCGGAAGAGTATCAGCTCAACTACTCGCTCAGCTATACGCTGACAGGCGTCGACGGCACGGTGCTGATTCCGCCGAGCGTCATTGCGCTCAACCGCGCGATGACCTATAGCACCCAGTACACGCTCGCGAAGTCGCAGGAATCGGAGCTGCTCTACGCGGACATGCAAAACGACGCCGTCGATCAGCTCACTCGGCGTCTCGCGGCCGTGCACTCGCTGCATCCCGGACCGGGCCAGCAAGTGCCGGGTGTGGCGCCGCGCGCGCCGCTGCCGCCGCCGCCGCTCTGACGGCCGGCCGCCGCGTCCGCCTTCATCCGCCGGCACTCGTATCGGATTCGCATGCAACTGCGACTCGACGCGCTCGAAGCGCATCTCGCCAAGGGGCTCGGAAGCCTCTACGTCGTCTACGGCGACGAGCATCTGCTCGTTCAGGAAGCCTGCGACCGTATTCGCGCGGCGGCGCGCGCGGCCGGCTTCACGGAACGTTCGGTGTTCACGGTCGAGCGCAGCTTCGACTGGAGCGCACTGATCGGCGCGAGCCAATCGATGTCGCTGTTCGGCGAGCGGCAACTGATCGAGCTGCGGATCCCGTCGGGCAAGCCGGGCAAGGACGGCGCCGATGCGCTGAAGGCGCTGGCGTCGGCCGGCAACCCCGATCTGCTGATGCTCGTCACGCTGCCGCGCCTGGATGCGGCGACGCAAAAAGCCGCATGGTTTGCCGCGCTCACCGATGCCGGTGTGGCGTTGCGCATCGATCCCATCGAGCGCGCGCAATTGCCGAACTGGGTGGCGCAGCGGCTCGCCCAACAGGGGCAGCGCGTCGCGGCGGGCGAGGAGGGGCGGCGCGCGCTGCAATTCATCGCGGAGCGCGTCGAGGGCAATTTGCTCGCGGCGCACCAGGAAATCCAGAAGCTCGGGCTGCTCTATCCGGCCGGCACACTGACGTTCGACGCGGTGCACGACGCCGTACTCAACGTGGCGCGCTACGACGTGTTCAAGCTCAACGAGGCGATGCTCGCGGGCGACGTCGCCCGGCTCGCGCGCATGATCGACGGATTGAAGGGCGAAGGCGAGGCGGCTGTCCTCGTGCTCTGGGCGTTGTCCGAAGAGGTGCGCACGCTGCTCCGGATCAAGCGCGGGATTGCGGCCGGCAAGCCGCTCGCCGTGCTCTTGCGTGAGAACCGCGTCTGGGGGCCACGCGAGCGGCTCGTCGGGCCGGCGCTGGCGCGCTTGACCGAGGCTCGGCTCGAAGAGGGGCTGGCGCTCGCCGCCGCCCTCGACAGGCAGGTGAAGGGGCTCACAGGCAGTGTGCCGGGCGCACGCCGCCGCGAGCCGTTGCCCCCCGATCCATGGGACGGCCTCTTCGAGCTCGCGGCGCTCGTCGCGGCGCCGGAAAAGCGTCGAGGCGCCGATTCGCGGGCTGCGACCTAAGCACGCCGGCCCACGCTCGATTGCGCGGGTTCCGCTTACAATCGGTGAATCCCCGTTTGCAGGCATGGCGCTTCGACGTCGGCGCGCCATTCGCTATGAGAATGATTATGAACATCGACGACTACATGAGCGGCGTCGGCCGCAGGGCCCGCCAGGCTTCCCGCGCGATGGCACGTGCCACGACGGCGGCGAAGAACGACGCCCTCGAATCGATCGCGCGCGCGATCGAACGCGAGGCCGCCGCGCTGAAAGAAGCCAATGCGCGGGACGTGGCCAGTGCGCGCGAAAAAGGATTCGACGCGGCGTTCGTCGACCGCCTCACGCTTTCTGACAAGGCGCTATCGACGATGGTGGAGGGGCTGCGCCAAGTGGCGGCGTTGCCCGATCCGATCGGTGAGATCGACGGTCTCAAGTACCGCCCGAGCGGCATTCAGGTGGGACGCATGCGTGTGCCGCTCGGCGTGGTCGGGATCATCTACGAGTCGCGCCCGAACGTCACGATCGACGCGGCCGCGCTTTGCCTGAAGTCGGGCAATGCGACGATCCTGCGCGGCGGCTCCGAGGCGCTCGCGTCGAATACGGCGCTCGCGGCGCTGATAGGTGAGGGGCTCGCGGCGGCCGGCTTGCCGCGCGATGCCGTGCAGGTCGTCGAGACGGCCGATCGGGCTGCCGTCGGCAAGCTGATCACGATGACCGAGTATGTCGACGTGATCGTGCCGCGCGGCGGCAAGAGCCTCATCGCACGGCTGATCGAGGAAGCGCGCGTGCCGATGATCAAGCATCTCGATGGCATTTGCCACGTCTATGTCGACGACCGCGCCGACGTGGCGAAGGCGCTCGCCGTCTGCGACAACGCGAAGACGCAGCGCTACGGCACCTGCAACACGATGGAGACGCTGCTCGTGGGGCGCGGCATCGCGCGTGCCGTTCTGCCGCCGCTAGCGCGCCTCTATCGCGACAAAGGCGTCGAACTGCGCGTCGATGCGGCGTCGCGCGCCGTGCTCGAGACGGCGTGCGGGGGCGACACGCCCGCGCTCGGGCTCGTCGATGCGACGGAAGAAGACTGGCGCACCGAATATCTGGCGCCCATCCTGTCCATCAAGGTCGTCGACGGCATCGATGCCGCGATCGAGCACATCAACACATACGGCTCGGCTCATACCGATGCGATCGTCACCGAAGATCACGATCGCGCGATGCGGTTTTTGCGCGAGGTCGATTCGGCGAGCGTGATGGTGAATGCGTCGACGCGCTTCGCGGACGGCTTCGAATACGGGCTCGGCGCCGAGATCGGCATTTCGAACGACAAGCTGCACGCGCGCGGCCCGGTCGGGCTCGAGGGCCTCACGTCGCTGAAGTACGTCGTGCTGGGGCACGGCGAGGGGCGCCAGTAACAGGTTTTAAACAAATCGCCGATGCTATGGAATGTCGTACTGCGGCACGGCGAGGGGCGCC
This sequence comes from Trinickia symbiotica, assembly GCF_002934455.1. Lineage (GTDB taxonomy): Bacteria > Pseudomonadota > Gammaproteobacteria > Burkholderiales > Burkholderiaceae > Trinickia > Trinickia symbiotica. Next base: position 64,157 of record NZ_PTIR01000014.1, read on the forward strand.
AGTAACAAGTTTCGAATAAATCGCCAATGCTCTGGATCAAGACGTTTCATATCGTGCTCGTGGCCGCCTGGTTCGCCGGGCTTTTCTATCTTCCGCGCATCTTCGTCAATCTCGCGATGGAAACCGAGCCGGCGGCCGTGAAGCGTCTGCTCGTGATGGCGCGCAAGCTGTTTCGTTTCATGACCTTCATCGCCGTGCCGGCGCTCGCGTGCGGGCTCTGGCTCTGGCTCGTGATCGGCATTGGCGCGGGGCAGGGCTGGATCCACGCGAAGGTGGGCGTCGTCGTGCTGCTCGTCCTCTATCACTTCTACTGCGGGCGTTTGCTCGCCACGTTCGAACGCGGCGAAAACCGCCGCTCGCACCGCTGGTATCGGTTATTCAACGAACTGCCCGTGCTCGGCCTGCTCGCCGCGGTTGCGCTCGTCGTCTTGAAGCCGTTCTGAGCGCGACGTTCCGCGCGCGTCCTATCCACTCCCGTCGATGCGGCGACGCGTGATCGTCGCCTTCGCGCGCCCGAGCTTATCGGCAAGCTCGGGTCCGCGCCGCAGCGCGACGCCGACGGCGAGAATGTCCCCGATCGCAAGATGCGACATGCGCGAGGTCATCGGCGAAAACACATCGGTTTCCTCGGTGACGTTCGCGATGAGGCTCACCGTCGCGATCTGCGCGAGCGGGGAGTTGCCATGCGTGATCGCAACGACCTTCGCGCCGCAATCGAGCGCCGATTGCGCCGCATCCACGATATCGCGTGTGCGGCCCGTGTTCGAGATCGCCACGACGACATCGCCTGCCGAGAGCAGCGCGGCCGACATCGAGTACGTGTGCGGATCCGCGTAGGCGACGCTTGGAATGCCGAGGCGGAAGAATTTGTGCTGAATGTCCTGCGCGGCGATGCCCGAGCCGCCGGCGCCATAGAACTCGATGCGCGAGGCCTCGGCGAGCAGATCGATCGCCTTCGCGATGCTCGCCGCCGACAAGCTGTTGCGCACCTCGATGAGCGCCCCGATGGTCCGATCGAATACCTTGGCCACGACGCCCGGTGCCGGCTCGTCGGGTCGTACGTCGCGATAGACGGACGGCAGGCCCTGCGCGATGCTTTGTGCGAGCCTGATCTTGAATTCGCGGAATCCTCCGCAGCCGAGCGCGTGGCAGAAGCGCGCGATCGTCGGCTGGCTGACACCGACGCGCTCGGCCAGCTCGGTCATGGCGAGATCGAGTACCTCGCGCGGGGTATCGAGGATGTAATCGGCGAGTTTGCGTTCCGACGGGCGCAGCTGCGCGCGCATCGTTTCGATTCGGGCAAGCATGGCGAAGGGCACGCGTTGTGCGCAATGGATCGATCGTCGGAACAGTATCGCTGCTCGCGTGTAGAAAATCTACACAATTTCGCTACGGCCTGTTTTAGCTAGTTGCTTAAACCGTACAGAGCAGGAAGGCGGGTTCATCGGCATTGGGTGTGCTGCCCATTGCTGTGATGTAGTTTTTCTACTAAACTTCGTGCGCTCAGTAGGCCTTGCTGTTCTGTCCGGTGGCTGCCGTCACCGCGTCGTTGCGATCGAAAGCGAGCCAAGATTGCGGTGCTCGCCGTTTTTCAAAGCAAAGGAGCGTTCTCCCATGGCTTCGCTGCATCCCACGCTGATCGAAGTGACCGAGCGCATCATCGCGCGCAGCAAGCCGACGCGGTCGGCGTATCTCGCGCGCATCGACGCGGCCCAGGGACAGTTCCCGGCGCGCGGCACGCTTTCGTGCGCGAACCTTGCGCACGGCTTCGCCGGGCTGGAAGGCAACGACAAGCTCGCCATCAAGGCCATGCGCGTGCCGAACGTCGGAATCGTCTCGTCCTACAACGAGATGCTCTCCGCGCACGCGCCCTATAAGGACTTCCCGGACATCATCAAGCTCGCCGCGCGCGAGGCCGGCGGTGTCGCGCAGTTCGCGGGCGGCGTGCCGGCCATGTGCGACGGCATCACGCAGGGCAATCCGGGCATGGAGCTGTCGCTCTTCTCGCGCGAAGTCATCGCGATGGCGACGGCGGTCGCCTTGACCCACAACATGTTCGACGCCGCACTGTGCCTCGGCATCTGCGACAAGATCGTGCCGGGTCTTCTGATCGGCGCGCTGCAGTTCGGTCATCTGCCCACGATCTTCGTGCCGGCCGGACCGATGACGAGCGGCCTGTCGAACGACGACAAGGCGAAGATCCGCCAGCAGTTCGCGACGGGGCAAGTCGGCCGCGATGCGTTGCTCGAAGCCGAGTCGGCCGCCTACCATGGGCATGGGACGTGCACGTTCTACGGCACCGCGAACAGCAACCAGATGCTGATGGAAGTGATGGGGCTGCATTTGCCCGGGGCCGCGTTCGTGCATCCTCACACGCCGCTGCGCGATGCGTTGACAGCCGAAGCCGCGCGGCGGGTGCTCGATCTCACCGTCGAGCGCGGCAATTACACGCCGATCGGCCACGTGATCGACGAGAAGGCGATCGCGAACGGCATCGTCGCGCTGCTCGCCACAGGCGGCTCGACGAACCATACGCTGCATCTCGTCGCGATCGCCCGCGCGGCGGGCATCGTCATCGACTGGGACGACTTCGACAAGCTTTCGGCGGTCGTCCCACTGCTCGCGAAGATCTACCCGAACGGCAAGGCGGACGTGAATCACTACCATGCGGCGGGCGGCATGGCGTTCCTCGTCCGCAACCTGCTGGAGGGAGGACTGCTTCACGAAGACGTGAAGACGGTCGCCGGCAACGGCTTGTCGCGCTATACGCAGGAGCCGCGGCTCGTGGACGGCGCGCTCACGTGGGTGCAAGGCGTCGACGTGAGCGGCGATACCAAGGTTCTGCGGCCGATCGGCGATCCCTTTCAGCCCGACGGCGGCTTGCGACTCATGCAAGGCAAGCTCGGTCGAGGCGTCATCAAGATTTCGGCCGTCGCGCGCGAGCATCGCGCGGTGCGCGCCCCGGCCATCGTCTTCGATTCGCAAGAAGCGGTGCAGGAAGCGTTCGACAACGGAGAGCTCAAGCGCGATTTCGTCGCCGTCGTCCGCTTCCAAGGCGCCCGAGCCAATGGCATGCCGGAGCTGCATCGTCTCACGCCGCTGCTGGGCGTGCTGCAGGATCAAGGGTTCAGGGTCGCGCTCGTCACCGACGGGCGCATGTCCGGTGCGTCAGGCAAGGTGCCGGCCGTCATCCACGTGTCGCCGGAGGTGATACAAGGCGGCCCCCTCGGCAAGCTGCGCACGGGCGACACGGTCGTCATCGATGCCGAGCGCGGCGTGCTCGATGTCGAGATCGACGCAGCAACATGGGCCGCGCGCGAAGTCGAAGCACCGAAGCATCAGGCCGAGAACGAGGTCGGCTTCGGGCGCGAGTTGTTCGGCGTCTTCCGCGCCGCTGCGATGCCGGCGGAGATGGGCGCCTCGGTGTTCGGGCCGCTCGTTGGCGAGACGGTCGAACCAAGCGTTCACGCGACGCGCTAAATAAGGAGGAGTCCTCTATGAACAAGATCGAAGACATCGTCCGCTTGGGCCCGGTCATTCCGGTGCTCGCGTTCGATTCGGTCGAGCAGGGGGAGCACGTATCGCGCGCGCTCCACGCAGGCGGCGTCAAAGTGCTGGAAATCACGCTGCGTACGCCGGCCGGTTTGCAGGCGATCGAGCGGGCGAGCCAGCTCGCGCCCGATATCGTCGTCGGCGTCGGCACGATCACCAAACCCGAGCACTGTGCGCTCGCGAAAAAAGCAGGCGCGCGATTCGGCGTGTCGCCCGGGCTCACGAAAGACATGCACAAGGCGGCCGAGGACGCAGGGCTGCCGCTGCTACCGGGCGTCATGACGCCGACGGATATTCTCGTCGCGCTCGAGCTTGGCTATGAGATCGTCAAGTTCTTTCCCGCGCAACAGGCTGGCGGCATCGCGATGCTGCAGGCGTTCCACGGGCCCTTCCCGATGCTGAAGTTCTGCCCGACCGGCGGCATCACGGCTGAAACCGCGCCGACGTTCCTGGCGTTGCCGAACGTCGTTTGCGTCGGCGGTTCGTGGCTCACCCCGAAGGCCGCCCTGGCGGCACAGAACTGGGACGAGGTCACGCGTCTCGCACGCGGCGCTTCGGAGCTCGCCGCGCATCAGCACTGATTCGCGCACCACCTCATCAGCAAGTCACCGCAAATAAAGTCAAGCACGAGGCGCATCGCATTCGCGGTGCGCCCGGCGGCGCTCGCGCACGCGCTCGATAGCGCTGGTCGAACTCACCGTTGGCTCTCGCATCGCCCCCGGCAAATAGTGCTGATGTCGAGGGTTTTCCTTGATGGAACCGGTTCTATCCATGAATGCCGAGCCCGCCTACAATGCAGCGTCGGCGCGGTCCCCGATTTCGGCACTGCTTTGCGCCGGTCGTACAACAAGTCGAATGGATATCCACACCAAGGAGGTGTTTCATGGAATCGGTCCAAGGCGGCCTATTGCTTCTCTACGCGGTGATCGCCATCGCACTTTTGATTCTGCTGATCACGCGCTACAAGCTGTACCCGTTCCTGGTCTTGATTCTCGTCTCGCTCGGGCTCGGCATGGCCGCCGGCATGCCGATGGACAAGATCGTAAAGTCATTCGAGAACGGCAACGGCGGCACGCTCGGTCATATTGCAATCGTCGTCGGGCTCGGGACGATGCTCGGCAAGATGATGGCTGAATCGGGCGGCGCGGAGCGCATTGCCACCACGCTGATCGACTGGTTCGGAGAGAAGAATATTCACTGGGCGATGATGTTCGTCGCCGTCATCGTCGGTTTGCCCGTCTTCTTCGAAGTCGGCTTCGTGCTGCTGATTCCGATCGCTTTCAACGTCGCCAAGCGCACGGGCAAGTCGCTGCTCTTGATCGGTCTGCCGATGGTGGCCGGCCTCTCCGTCGTGCACGGCCTCATTCCGCCGCACCCGGCCGCGCTGCTGGCCGTGCAGGCGTACGGTGCCGACATCGGCAAGACCGTGGCGTATGGGATCATCGTCGGCGTGCCGACGGCGCTCGTCGCGGGGCCGATCTTCGCACTGCTCGTGTACCGACAAATCAAGCTGCCCGCCGTCAATCCGCTCGCCGCGCAGTTCGTCCAGGGCAACGGCAACGATCGCGGCAACCCGGGCGGTGCGGTCGGCGCGCAGCTCGCGTCCGGCGCGAATCCCGGCGCCGGCCGCCGCGAACTGCCGAGCTTCGGCATCACGCTCTTCACGATCCTCTTGCCGGTGCTGCTGATGCTGGTGGGCAGCTGGGCCGATCTCTTCTTTGCGCCGAAATCCGTTCCCAACAATCTGCTTCGTTTCATCGGCAATGCCGACGTCGCATTGCTGATCGCCGTGCTCGTGAGCTTCTGGACGTTCGGCGCGCAACGCGGCTTTACGCGTGAGCAGATCCAGAAGTTCTGCGGGGACTGCCTCGCGCCGATCGCCGGCATCACGCTGATCGTAGGCGCGGGCGGCGGCTTCGGCGGCGTATTACGCGACAGCGGGATTTCTCAGCAAATCGTCGCCGTCGCCACGCATGCGCAGCTTTCGCCGTTGCTCTTCGGCTGGTTCGTCGCGGCCCTGATTCGCCTCGCGACGGGGTCGGCAACGGTCGCGATGACGACGGCCTGCGGCATCGTCGCGCCGATCGCGTCGGCGGGCACGATTCATGTTCGGCCCGAACTGCTCGTGCTCGCAACCGGCTCCGGCTCGCTGATCTTCTCGCACGTGAACGACGGCGGCTTCTGGCTGATCAAAGAATATTTCGGAATGACGGTCGGTCAAACGTTCAAGACCTGGTCGCTTTGCGAGACGATCATCTCGCTGCTCGGCCTCGGATTGACGTTTGCGCTGGCGGCGGTCCTTTGAGGAAGCAAACGGAGGAAAGATGATTTTTATCGTGATGGGCGTATCCGGTGCGGGCAAGACGAGGGTCGGCGAGCTGCTGGCCGAACGCCTGTCATGCAGCTTCACCGATGGCGATGCCTACCATAGCGCCGCGAATAAGGAAAAAATGGCGCACGGCATCCCGTTGACCGACGACGACCGCTGGCCGTGGCTCGCGGCAATTCGCGCAGCGATCGAAGCGAAGGTGCGCGCGGGCGAGACGGCCGTGTTCGGCTGCTCGTCGCTCAAGCGCGTCTATCGCGACGTGCTGCGCGGCGGCGCGCCCGCGGACGCCGATGTGTGTTTCGTTTATTTGAAGGGGTCGTTCGAGGTGCTGCACGAGCGGCTTGGCTCGCGCACCGGGCATTTTTTCGATCCCTCGCTGCTGCGCAGCCAGCTTGACACGCTCGAGGAGCCCGGCGAGGACGAGGCGATGACGGTCAGCATCGAGCACACGCCCGAGGCGATCGTCGACGAGGTCGTCGCGCGGATCGCGCGGGAACGGCTACGCTGATCGGCGCGTGCGTTTGCGTTTGCGTGTGCCTGTGCGCGGGCTCGGATTCCATAGGCGTGCGCACTATCCGTTTCGGCTCGCGAACGCCTCGAACTCGGCTACAGGCACCGGACGGCAGAAGAAGTAGCCTTGCCATGCATGGCATCCCGCCCGCTCAAGGAAGTCTCGCTGCGCTTCGTTCTCCACGCCCTCGGCAATGACGTCGAGGCCGAGGCTCTGAGCGAGCGCCACGATGGTCCTGGCGATGACGGCATCGTTGGGATCGATGAGGATGTCGCGCACGAAGGAGCGATCGATCTTCAGTTCGTCGAGCGGCAACTGCTTTAGATACGAAAGCGACGAGTAGCCGATGCCGAAATCGTCGAGCGAGAAAGAGACGCCGACGGCTTTCAACGCGGCCATCTTGTCGATGATGTCCTGCACGTTGTCCACTACCACGCTTTCGGTCAGCTCGAGCTTGAGCCGGTTCGGATCGGCTCCCGTGCGCCCGATGATCGAGAGGACGTCGCCAACGAAGCCTGGCTGACGGAACTGCTGCGCACTGACATTGACGGCGAGCGTGAGATGCGCGAGTTCCGGTTCGCCCGACCATCGCGCGAGCCTCGCGCAGGCGTCTTCGAGCACCTTGTAGCCTAGCGGTAGCACCAACCCCGATTCTTCCGCGAGCGTGATGAACTCGGCCGGCGCCACGATGCCGCGTTCGGGATGCTGCCAGCGCACGAGCGCCTCGGCTCCCGTCACGCGATTGCCGGCGCCCACCTGCGCCTGATAGTGGAGCAGGAACTGCGCTTCGTCGATGCCGCGGCGCAGCGCGGCCTCCATTGCCACGCGCTCGACGACGACCGTTTGCATCGTCGGATCGAAAAAGCACATCGCGTTGCGGCCGCGCTCTTTCGACTTATACATCGCGAGGTCCGCCTGCTTGAGCAGTTCCTCGATAGTGGCCTGGTGCCCGCGAAACATCGTGGCGCCGATGCTTGCCGTGCTGCGATGATCGGCGCCTTCGAGCTGATAGGGTTTGCCGAGCATCGCGAGTATCTTTTCGCCGATTGCCTCGATCTGGCTCGCCGCGTCCTGTTCGTTCGTGCTCAAGCTGCCGAGCACCAGCACGAACTCGTCGCCGCCCACGCGCGCGACGGTATCGCCTTCGCGGACGCAGGCCAGAAGACGTTGCGCCGTCTGCTGCAGCAGCATGTCGCCTTTGTCGTGACCGAGGGTGTCGTTGAGCGTCTTGAAGTTGTCAAGGTCGATGAAAAGCAGGCCGCCGCAGGTTTCGTTCTGCGCGCTGACGGCGATCGCTTGCCGCAGGCGGTCCCATAGCAGTCGGCGATTCGGCAATCGCGTGAGCGCGTCGAAGAAGGCGAGCTCCTTGATGCGCTCCTCGGCGATCTTGCGCTCGGTAATGTCGTTGTGCGTGCCGACGTAGTGCGTCACATTGCCGTCGTCGCCCCTCACCGCGGTGATCGTCAGCCACTTCGGGTAGATCTCGCCGTTCTTGCGGCGATCCCAGATTTCCCCCTGCCAGCCGCCGGTGCGATGGATCGTGTCCCACATGTCGCGATAGAAGGCCTTGTCGTGACGGTCGGATTGCAAGATGCTCGGCATCTTGCCGACCAATTCTTCGGCCCTGTAGCCGGTGCACGCGGTGAAGGCCGAGTTGACGCGCAAAATCCTGCCGCTCGCGTCGGTGACCATCATCCCCTCCATCGACTCGAACGCGACCGCGGAGATGCGCAGCTCCTTCGTCATGGCCGAAGCGAGCCTCATGGCTCGGTTGCGGCCTGTTCCCATCACCCACGCCAGCAGGGCGAGCAGCAAGCTCAGGCCCGTGCCCGTGACGAGAATCAGCGTCTGGGAATCGCGTTCGAACCGGTTCTGGAAGCCGTCGAGCGCAACCATCGAGAGCACCCATTCGTGTCCGCCCACGACGAGGTACTCATTCGACGAAAGGCCCTGGGCCAGCGGTCGCTTGTTGACGTTCGGCGAGCGATAGAGCAGCGCCGCGTCGGTCGGCTCGACACCGTCGTAGATGGTGAGCGAGAGGCCGGGCGAAAGCTGGCCGTAGAGGCTGGCGATGACATCGCGCATCCGGAACGACGCATAGACCCACCCGATGAGCCCAGCCCGGCGCTGCTCGATGGTATCGAGCGGCACGCCTTGGGCATACACCGGGAGGTAGATTACGAAGCCCGGCTGCGTCTCGTCGCCCTCATCGACGGCGAGCTGCACCTTGCCGGACACGACCGCAAGACTCGAATCGCGCGACTTCTCCAGGGCGAGCCGCCGTGCGGAAACCGCCCATGCGTCGAAACCGAGCACTCGGCGCCGTCGGTCCGTTGGCGGCTCGCGCTGCACGATCGGCGCATAGCTTTCGCGAGTGCCGGCCGGAACGATCGTGTATTCGCGGTCGACGGTCTCGCGCATCATTTCAATGTGGGCGGCCTTGCCGGCCGCGGGGACCCATTGCACCAGCCCGAGCGCTTGGATGCCGGAGAAGTTCGCATCCGAGCTGACCGAGTTCACGTAGTCATGGAACCGCGCCCGGTCCATCGTCCCGGTGGCGACAAATAGCGCCTGGACGCCGCGCAGCAACTGCTCGTAAGCGGCCATCCTTTGCTCGATGCGGCCGACGGCGTCGCCGAGCTCGAAGTTGAACTGAGCAAGCAGTTCATGGCGGGACGCCTGGCGCTCATGGTTCCACACGGCCCACGTGATGCCGAGGCCGGCCAGCAGAATCACGAGGGGTAGGAGAACGAGGCGTGCCCGGATCACGGCGGGGACTTGAAGTCGACCATGGTATCGGCCAGGTCGCGTTTGAAATACTTTTCGAAGATGCGGCGAACCGTGCCGTCCGCTCGCATCTCGTTGACGAGCGCCCGCCACTTCTCGCGCTCCTCGGGGGGCAATGCCTTCTTCGACATGATGAGACCGTGCGGCACCGACGGATCGTTGAATTCGACGATCGTCGTGATGTCGCGGATCTTCTTATCGTCGATCGCCGGGTAATCGAACGGCTCGATGATCATGCCTTGAATATGATCGAGGACGAGCGCTTCGTAGAGCGGCTCGAGACCGCCTGCCTGGCTGACCCGGTTGGCGGCGGCGAGCGAATCGACAAGCCGGTTCGCCGATTCGCTGTAGCGGAAGCTCCGAATGACGCCGAGTCGGAATTCATCGTTGTGCTCGAAGTCCGACAATTGCCGGATGCCCGCGTCCTTGCGCACCAGCAGATAGTATTTGTTGCTGAAGTACCAGGCGAAGTCGGCGTAACGGACGCGCTCTTCGTTGGCGATGCCCGAGAGGCTGAAATCGAGCGCGCCCGATTCGATCAGATTCCAGATCCGCGCGCGCGACATGAGGCTGACGCGGATCTGGCAACCGCTGCGGCGGGTCAGTTCTTCGGCGAAATCCTTGTCGATGCCTGTATCGGTATCGAGCGAATAGAGCAGGCCATGATCATGCAGCGCGAGCGTGAAAGGCCTGGAGCAGTCCGGGCCGCCTGCGAGCGCGTTGCCGAGGCTGCCCAGCACGAGAAGCAGGGCGACGAGTGCTTGTCGAATCACGAGGTCTCCAGCGAAGAAAGGTTGACTTGTCCAGGGTTTCTTATTGGCTGTCGGCGACGTTTGATGACTGCACGCGCAATCGTTGCTTCATTCGGTCGCGTCCTCGCCACCGCGAAGCATCGCCCGAAATAGCTCCAGACATAATATCGGCTTTCGATGACGGATCTTGAGGGTTGCTACAAGCGTATCGTCGGCCGCGCAAGCCAATTTCGCTTGGAGCGAAGTGCCTAGTACTTCGTCGCACTTTCCAAAGCGACGCATATCCGTTGCGGTCAGCTCGCGCACTTCTCCGCTCTTGTCAGTCAATGGTTTGCCCCTTCGGCATATCAACTCCCATTTAACGGTGTACAAACGTTCGATGCTATTGCGCGCAAGCAATCTGGTAGTGCGACGCTTGTCGACATTCCGACGCCGCGAGGGAAGACGACGTTTCGGGATACCATTTGGCGTGTTCCTGCTTAGGACACCGCGACTATGAACAATAAACATGTCGATTCGGCAGCGCCAGGAGCAAATATGCGCCCCGTCCTCATCTGGGACGTGCCGACGCGGCTCTTTCATTGGCTCATCGTCGTGCTCGTCACGGCCGCCTATGTGACCGAACGGCTCAACTGGATGGATTGGCACGCCTGGATCGGTGAAGCGGTGCTTGCGCTGGTGCTGTTTCGCATCCTTTGGGGCTGCTTCGGCAGCGATACGGCAAGGTTTCGCCGTTTTCTCGCGTCGCCCGCCGCGGCCCTGCATCACTTGCGGCGAATGTTATGGCGCGAGCCCGACTTGCAGATCGGGCATAACCCGGCAGGCGGCTGGATGGTGGTGCTGTTGCTCGCCTTGCTGCTGGGCGAGACGTTGACAGGTCTTTACACGAACAACGATGTGGCCGACGAGGGGCCGTTCACGCCCTGGGTGCCGGCGTGGATCGCCAATGCGATCACCGATTTACACACATGGTTGTGGGACGCACTAGTTGCCGCCGTGGCGATGCATCTGCTGGCTATTGCCGTCTATGCCGCGGCGAAGGGTCACAACTTGCTATGGCCGATGCTGAGCGGCCGCAAATCGATGCCAACGGAAGTATGCGAGCCCCGGCTGGGGTCGATGGGGCTCGCGTTGCTGCTGTTCGCTGCCGCGAGTGCCGCGGCAGCCGTACTCGCGAAGTATCTCTGAAGCTTGCTGCGAGAGTTATTGCTTGGGCGGCATCACTTGACCGCGAATCTCGCCGTCCGGATGCTCCTTCGTGTGCACGTTGATATAGAGCTCGCCTGCCATAAGCTCCTTCGCTTGTTCCTCGGATAAGGTCGCCTTGCCCTCGATGGGGCCCGTGATCGGCGTGCTCGTCGAGCCCTTCTTCGAAAGCCATACGACTGGGGGCGCATTCTTCCCCTCCGTCGCCGGGCCGTGGAAGTGCGCCATGGTCGCGGGGCCCGAGAGGTCGTGGGTCGTAATGTCCCACGTCACGACCCGCGTATCGGGATCGTAGGTCAGCTTCGCGTCACCCGTTGCCTTCGTCTGTACCGGGGGCACCTGCTCCGAACCGTTGAGCGGCACGGAAAAAGACATGGGCGCGGCCTGCGCGACGACTGCCGCGCTCGCGCAAGCGATACCGGCAAGCGTCACGGCGGCTCGCCGCAATCTGGAAATGCTCATCTGCCATCACTCCTATCGGGAATCCTCAGTCGAGAGACGATGATCCGATGTCGTCGAACGAGGATCGGCATTGAAGCCAGGTTCTTCTTCGGACGCGGTGAATAGCGGCTTTTTGCTCCCTCCAGCCGCGAAGGCATTGTAAGCCGAGTCGCTCGGATCTGCCCGCCAAGCCACAGCGGGCTGAGCCAGGGCCGTCAGCCGATTCGCTTGGCGAGCTCGACGGCCTTTCCGATGTAGGACCCGGGCGTCATCGCCAGCAGGCGCGCCTTCGCATCGTCGGGAATCGCAAGCGCCGTGATGAACTGCCACAGGGCTTCGCGCGTAATCCCCTTGCCGCGCGTGAGCTCCTTCAGCTGCTCGTAAGGGTTTTCGATGCCATAGCGCCGCATGACCGTTTGCACGGGCTCGGCGAGTACCTCCCAACATCCGTCGAGATCCTCGTCGAGACGCTGCGGGTTGACCTCGAGCTTGTCGAGGCCGCGGATCAGCGCGTCGTAGGCGAGCAGCGAGTAGCCGAGCGCTACGCCCATGTTGCGCAGGACCGTCGAATCGGTGAGGTCGCGCTGCCAGCGCGAGACGGGGAGCTTGTCGGCGAGATGGCGCAGCGTCGCGTTCGCGAGCCCGAGGTTGCCTTCGGAGTTCTCGAAATCGATCGGGTTGACCTTGTGCGGCATCGTCGACGAGCCGATCTCGCCAGCTTTCGTCTTCTGCTTGAAATACCCGAGCGAGATGTAGCCCCAGACGTCGCGGTCCAGATCGAGCAGGATCGTGTTCGCCCGCGCGACGGCATCGAAGAGCTCCGCCATGTAATCGTGCGGCTCGATCTGAATCGTGTAGGGGTTGAACGCCAGCTTCAGGCGATTTTCGACGACGTTGCGCGAGAACGCCTCCCAATCGAAGTCGGGGTAGGCGGACAGATGGGCGTTGTAGTTGCCGACGGCGCCGTTCATCTTGCCGAGAATTTGCACGGCGGCGATGCGCTCGATCGCGCGCGCAAGGCGCGCGGCGACGTTGGCGATTTCCTTGCCTAGCGTCGTCGGGCTCGCCGGCTGGCCATGCGTGCGCGAGAGCATCGGCTGCTCGGCGTGCGTGCGCGCGAGCGCGACGAGCCGCGCATGGACGGAGCGCAGCGCGGGCAGGATGACATGCTCGCGCGCGCCGGCCAGCATGAGACCGTGCGAAGTATTGTTGATGTCCTCGGACGTGCAGGCGAAATGGATGAATTCGCTCGCGCGCTCGAGCTCGGGCTGGCCCTTCACCGATTCCTTGAGCCAGTACTCGACGGCCTTCACGTCGTGGTTCGTCACGCGCTCGATTTCCTTGATGCGCGCGGCGTCATGGGCGGAAAAGCGCTCGACGAGCTCGAGCAAAAACCGTTCGCATTCCCCGGAGAACCTTGGGACCTCGGCGAAGCCGGCCTGCGAGAGCGCGATGAGCCAATGAACTTCGACCGTCACGCGATGACGCATGAACGCGGCTTCGGAAAGCCAGTCGCGCAGTGCTTCGGTTTTGGCCGCGTAGCGGCCGTCGAGCGGGGAGAGGGCGGTGAGCGTGAAAAGGGTATCGGCGCGGGTATCGGACATGATGAGGCGGTCGGGCGCCCGAATGCGCCCGTTCGGAAGCGGAAGGGAACCGCGAATTTTACCACCTTCGGGTCGCCAGCCGCCCAGGCTGGCCGCGCCCAGCTAAGCGAGCGGCGCCAGCCGTCAGACCGGACATTCCTTGTCGCGGCGAGAGCGCCGCGGCGCTCGCTCGCGTGTCACTTCCCTGCCGAAGCAGTTTGACCGATGCTGGCGCTCGCAGGCATCGACGCATTGGCCGCGATGGCGGCCGGCGCGGCCCAGACGAGCCACTGCCCGCGCAGCGCGACGAGGATGCCGCAAGCGCATGCCGCGAGCGCGCCGAAGGTCGCGAAGCCCATCTGGTAGCTGCCCGTGCTTTCCTTCGCGATGCCCATTACGACGGGAAGGTAGAAGCCGCCAATGCCGCCCGCCGCCCCGACGACGCCCGAAAGCAAACCCGTCTTGCCTTTCCAGCGATGCGGCACGAGCTGGAACGTCGAGCCGTTGCCGAGCCCGAATGCGATGTAGAGGAGCACGAGCAGCGCGATGCCGCCGCCGAGCGGGGGCATCCACGCGGCGAACGCGAAATCGGCGATGGAGATGACGGCGAGCAGCAGCATCAGCGCACGCACGCCCGTGACACGGTCGGCGACATAGCCGCCCATCGGGCGCACGATCGCGCCGAGAAACGCGAGCAGCGACATGAAGAGGCCGGCTTCGAGCTTCGGCATCTGATAGAGGTTCGTGAGCAGCAGCGTGACATACGAGGACATCCCGACGAACCCACCGAAGGTGATGCTGTAGATGAGCATCATGACCCAGGTGTCGCGCTCGGCGAGGACAGCCCGATAGCGGGCGGGCAAAAGCGCGATGGCGCCGGCCGCGCCGAACACGGGCAAGAGCAGTACGCCGGTTTTGCCCGAGCCGAAGACGCCGGCCTTGACCGCGAGCACCAGTGCCACGAGCCCGGCGAGCACCGCCGCGAAGCTCGCCGCCGCGCGCGGCAGGCTCCCTGACTTTTCGGCGCGATCGTCGGCCCAGGCAAAGAGGGCGAGGCCGGCGATCGCCAGAAGCGGCAGTGCCGCAGCGGTCGCGAATTGCCAGCCGAGCGCGGCGGCGACATGCGGAAAGAGGAAGCCGTCGAGCACGGCGCCGATGTTGCCGGCCGCGGCAAGCCCCAGCACGAGGCCCTGCACCTTCGGCGGATAGCTGCTGCCCGCCATCGGCAGCGCCACGGCGAAGCTCGCGCCGCCGACCCCGAGAAAGACGCCGAGCACGAGCAGCAGCGAGTACGACGGCGTCGCGGGCCAGAATGGCAGGATGATGGTCGGCAGCGCCGACAGCAGCACGCCGATCAACGCGACGCGCCGGCCATCGGCCGACTGATAGAGATTGCCGAGCGCGACGCGCAGAATAGCGGCCGCGAGCACGGGCACCGCGACGAGGAAGCCTTGCTGCGCCGCCGACATCGCCACGTCCTTGCCGATGAACGGCGCAAGCGGGCCGTAGAGGACCCAGACGGTGAAGCCCGTATCGAAATAGAGAAAGCAGGCGAGAAGCGAACGCCAGTTGCCGCTCCGTAGCGCGTGTTGCAGGTTCTTCATGACATCCTCACGTCGGGTGATCGAAGGTGAAACGCGCACTTTGTCTTTTTGCAATGCAGCGCGGCCGCATCGAAACGCAAGGGCCATGCCATCGTCCGGCGCACGGGGCTTCCCGGCCATCGGTTGTTGCTTTTGGCGGCGCGGGTGTCAGTCAGATGAAAGCCGAATCCAGCATTGCAGGCTGCTTGTCGGGGATGGCCGTTTCGATCTCGGGCGAACGGCGGCAACGAGGGGCGGGAACGGCCTTCGTTCGACTTGCGCACCAGCGGTGCGCGGGCGGCACTGCGCGCGTGCTCCGCGCGCTCGGTAATGGTGCGTTGCGGAAGTTCGATGCGCGTCCCCGAGGCGTCGGAAGGCGGCATGCGCGACAATGGCGTCCGACCTTCTCCGAGGAGACTCGAACATGATGGACACGGGTAGGCGAGACCGGACATGGAACTGAAGTGGCTGGAAGATTTCGTCTCGCTCGCGGAAACGCGCAGCTTCAGCCGCTCCGCCGAGCTTCGGCATGTGACTCAACCCGCTTTTTCACGGCGAATCCAGGCACTCGAAGCGTGGCTCGGCACCGAGCTCATCGATCGCTCGGTCTATCCGACGCGCTTGACCAATGCCGGGGAAGTCTTCTACGAGCAGGCGCTCGCGATGCTCTCGCAAGTGCACGAGGCGCGGGTGTTGTTGCGCGGCCATATCGGCGCGCCGGCCACGACGATCGAATTCGCCGTCCCCCACACGCTTTCGCTCACCTATTTCCCAAAATGGCTGCAGCGAATCGAGGCACAGATGGGGCCCATTCATACGCGGCTGCGGGCGCTCAACGTTCACGACGCCGTGCTTTCGCTCGTCGAGGGCGGGTGCGATCTCGTGATGGGCTATCACCATCCGAGCCATCCGGTCGCGCTCGATCCGGGTCACTACGACATGCTCACGCTCGGCTTCGAGCCGATCAGCCCGTTCTCGGCGCCGTCGCGCGCGGGGCGCCCGCGCTTTCAACTGCCGGGCACGGCCGATGCGCCGGTTCCGTATCTCTCGTACACGCCGAATGCGTACCTGGGCCGGATGACCGAAGTCATCATCGCGAAAGCGCCGGAGCGGCTCTACCTCGACCGCGTCTATGAAACCGACATGGCCGAGGCGCTCAAGGCGATGGCGCTCGCGGGCCACGGCGTCGCGTTTCTGCCGCACAGCGCGGTGGAGGACGCGGTCGCGGCAGGCGCGCTGATCCGGCTCGATCGCCCGACGCGCGGCACGGCCGCGGACCGTTTCACGCTGACGATGGAGATTCGCCTCTATCGCGACAAGCTTGCCGCCGCCGCCGACGATCGACGTCAGCGGCTCGTGCAGCGTCTATGGCAGGTTGTCGCCGACGAGCTCGGCATGAACGGAAAGAGCGAGACCGATGAGATTGGCTGAAAAGCCGTGTCATGCAAATTTTGCATAAGAGGATGACCAATCGGCATTGGATTTCAAAAACCGCTTTTCCCACAATGGCGCACATTCTCTGACCGCTGGAGTGTCCATGTCTTCGCAATTGTCGTCCGCGCCGTTGGCGCAATCGATTCCCTCCTACCTGCATGCCGACGATCTCGGTCCCTGGGGCAACTATCTGCGCCAGGTCGATCGCGTCGCTCCTTATCTCGGTTCGGCCTCGCGCTGGATCGAGACGTTGAAGCGCCCGAAGCGGATCCTCATCGTCGACGTGCCCATCGAGCTCGACGACGGCACAGTCGCTCATTTCGAGGGATATCGCGTGCAGCACAACGTCTCGCGCGGCCCCGGCAAGGGCGGCGTGCGCTACCACCAGGACGTGACGCTCTCGGAAGTGATGGCGCTCTCGGCCTGGATGTCAGTCAAGAACGCAGCCGTGAACGTGCCGTACGGCGGTGCCAAGGGCGGCATTCGCGTCGATCCGCGCAAGCTCTCGCGCGGTGAGCTCGAGCGCGTGACGCGCCGTTACACGAGCGAGATCGGCATCATCATCGGACCGAACACCGACATCCCCGCGCCCGACGTCAACACGAACGAACAGATCATGGCGTGGATGATGGACACGTATTCGATGAACCAGGGCCAGACGGCTACGGGCGTCGTGACGGGCAAGCCGATCTCGCTCGGCGGCTCGCTCGGGCGTCGCGAGGCCACGGGCCGAGGCGTGTTCGTCGTCGGCACGGAGGCGGCCCGCCGCAAGGGACTCGAGATCGAAGGTGCGCGTGTCGCCGTTCAGGGCTTCGGCAACGTCGGCGGCATCGCCGCACGGCTCTTCCAGGAAGCCGGCGCGAAAGTGATCGCGGTGCAGGACCACACGGGCTCGATCTGCCGGTCGAGCGGCATCGATACGGCGGCACTGCTCGACCATGTCGCGAAGACGGGCGGTGTCGGCGGCTTCGCCGGCGCGGACCCGCTTGGCAACGACGAATTCTGGACGATCGAAAGCGACATCCTGATTCCGGCCGCGCTCGAAAACCAGATCACCGAGAAGAACGCCTCGAAGATCAAGACGAAGATCATCGTCGAAGGCGCGAACGGCCCGACGACGACGGCGGCCGACGACATCCTGCACGACAACGGTGTGCTCGTCGTGCCCGATGTGGTCGCGAACGCCGGCGGCGTGACGGTCTCATACTTCGAATGGGTGCAGGACTTCTCGAGCTTCTTCTGGACCGAAGACGAGATCAATCAGCGCCTGGAGCGCGTGATGCGCGAAGCGTTCAACGCCGTCTGGCAGGTGGCGGGCGACAACGACGTCTCCATGCGCACGGCCGCGTTCATCGTTGCCTGCAAACGCATCCTGATGGCGCGCGAGATGCGCGGGCTCTACCCCTGAGCCTCGTTTGCGCGAGTCGACGCGCCCGTGCTGCGGGCGTCGCTTCGATAAAACAATCCTCGTGATGGCGCTCGAGCATCGTGCATAACACGGTGCGCCGGGCGCCGGGTGCGGGCGGCATCGACCATGCCGCCCGCTTTCCGTTTGCGGGCGCACATCGCGAGTGAACTCGATGCTTTCAACAGCATTACTTTGCGCTACACTGGCGCGGGGCTTTGCGAAGGTTAAAGAAGGAGATCGCAAATGAAGTTCAAGATGAGCATGCTGGTTGCGCTATGCGCCGGTGCCGTGATGGCGGGCAGCGCGTTCGCGCAGGATTCGGGCACGTTGAAGAAGATCAAGGATACGGGCGTCATCGCGCTCGGGCATCGCGAATCCTCGATTCCGTTTTCGTACTACGACGAGAAGCAGCAGGTGATCGGCTACTCGCGCGACTTCCAAATGAAGATCGTCGACGCGGTGAAGAAGAAGCTCAATATGCCGAACCTGCAGGTGAAGAACATTCCCGTCACCTCGCAAAATCGCATTCCGCTCGTGCAGAACGGCACGGTCGACATCGAATGCGGATCGACGACGAACAATGCCGAGCGTCAGCAGCAAGCGGACTTCTCCGACACCATCTTCGTGATCGGCACGCGGCTGATGACGAAGAAAGACTCGGGCATCAAGGATTTCCCCGACCTGAAAGGCAAGACCGTCGTCACGACGGCCGGCACGACATCCGAGCGTCTCTTGCGCAAGATGAATCAGGACAAGAACATGGGGATGAACATCATCAGCGCGAAAGATCACGGCGAGTCGTTCCATACGCTCGAGACGGGGCGCGCAGTCGCGTTCATGATGGATGACGCATTGCTCGCGGGCGAGCGCGCGAAATCGAGAACGCCTGACGATTTCGTGATCGTCGGCACGCCGCAGTCGCGCGAGGCGTACGGCTGCATGATGCGCAAGGGCGATACCGAGTTCAAGAAGGTTGTCGACGATGCGATAGCAAAGGTGGAGACGTCGGGCGAGGCCGATCAGTTGTACAAGAAGTGGTTCGAATCGCCGATTCCGCCGAAGGGGCTCAACCTCAAATTCCCCGAAAGCGACGACATGAAGGCCCTCTTCAAGAACCCGAACGACAAGGCGATCGACTGAGCGCCGGCGTCGTCGGCGGGTTTCTCGCTACGTTATTGAAAGATTGAATCGGACGGAAGGAGCGCAGCGCTTCTTCCGTTCTTTTCGTTGGAGTCTCTGACATGTCGTATCACTGGAATTGGGCGGTCCTGCTGCAGCCCGTCTCCACCGGCGAGCCCACGACATACCTGGGCTGGCTGCTTTCGGGCATGTGGATGACGGTATCGG
This sequence comes from Trinickia symbiotica, assembly GCF_002934455.1. Classification (GTDB taxonomy): domain Bacteria; phylum Pseudomonadota; class Gammaproteobacteria; order Burkholderiales; family Burkholderiaceae; genus Trinickia; species Trinickia symbiotica. The sequence goes on from NZ_PTIR01000014.1 coordinate 83,090, forward strand.
TCTCGCTTTGCGCGTGGGTGATCGCGCTCATCGTCGGATCGTTCTTCGGCGTGCTGCGCACGACGCCGAGCCGCATTCTGACCGGTATCGGCACCGTCTATGTCTCGGTGTTCCGCAACATTCCGCTCATCGTGCAGTTCTTCGTCTGGTACTTCGTCGTGCCGGAACTGCTCCCGGTATCGATCGGGACCGCGTTCAAGCAATCGCCGCCCGGCGTGCAGTTCTTCACGTCGTCGGTGGTCTGCCTCGGCCTCTTCACGGCCGCGCGCGTTTGCGAGCAAGTGCGCTCGGGCATCGAGGCATTGCCGCGCGGACAGCGCGCCGCCGGCCTCGCGCTCGGCTTCACGCAGTGGCAGACCTATCGGCACGTGCTGCTGCCCGTTGCCTACCGCATCATCGTGCCGCCGCTCACGTCCGAGTTTCTCAACATCTTCAAGAACTCGGCCGTCGCCTCGACGATCGGCCTGCTCGAACTCTCCGCGCAGGCACGGCAACTCGTCGACTATACGGCGCAGGCCTACGAATCGTTCATCGCCGTGACGGTTGCCTACCTGATCATCAATCTCGTCGTGATGGCGTTCATGCGCTGGGTCGAGAGCAAAACGCGTCTGCCCGGCTATATCGGAGGCAAGTGATGCACCAATTCGATTGGACGAGTATCCCCGGCGCACTGCCGGCGCTCGCGTCGGGTGCTGTCGTCACGCTCGAAATCACGGTCATCGCGATCGTCGTGGGCATCGTCTGGGGGACGATGCTCGCGCTGATGCGTCTTTCCGGCGTTGGTCCGCTCGCGTGGTTCGCGCAGGGCTATGTCACGACCTTCCGTTCGATCCCGCTCGTCATGGTGCTGTTGTGGTTCTTCCTGATCGTGCCGCAACTGCTACAGAACGTGCTCGGGCTGTCGCCGAACATCGACATTCGCCTGGCCTCGGCGATGGTCGCTTTTTCGCTCTTCGAGGCGGCCTATTACTCGGAGATCATTCGCGCGGGGATTCAGTCGGTATCGCGCGGGCAGGTCAACGCATCGTTCGCCCTCGGCATGACGTACTGGCAATCGATGCGCTACATCATCCTGCCGCAGGCGTTTCGCGCGATGGTTCCGCTGCTGTTGACGCAAGCCATCGTGCTGTTTCAGGACACGTCGCTCGTCTATGTGATCAGCCTCGCGGATTTCTTTCGCACGGCCACGAATATCGGCGATCGGGACGGCACCATGGTCGAGATGATACTGTTTGCGGGCGCCTGCTATTTTGTCGTGTGCGCGGTTGCCTCCGGCGTGGTCAAAGGGCTTCGGAAAAAGGTTGCAAGATGATTTCACTCAAGAACGTATCGAAGTGGTATGGGCAGTTCCAGGTGCTGACGGATTGCACGACAGAGGTCAACAAAGGCGAAGTCGTCGTCGTCTGCGGACCGTCCGGCTCGGGAAAGTCGACGCTCATCAAGACCGTGAACGGCCTGGAGCCGTTTCAGCAGGGCGATATCGTCGTCAACGGACAGTCGCTGAAGGACAGGAGCACGAACCTGTCGAAGCTGCGTGCGAAGGTCGGGATGGTGTTTCAGCACTTCGAGCTCTTTCCGCATCTGACGATCACCGAGAACCTGACGCTCGCGCAGCAGAAAGTGCTCGGCCGGTCGAAGGACGAGGCGACGACCAAGGGGATGAAGCTGCTCGATCGCGTCGGCTTGCGCGCTCACGCCGACAAGTACCCGGGCCAGCTTTCGGGCGGCCAGCAGCAGCGCGTCGCCATTGCGCGGGCCCTGTCGATGGATCCGGTCGCGATGCTGTTCGACGAGCCGACTTCAGCGCTCGATCCGGAGATGATCAACGAAGTGCTCGACGTGATGGTCGAACTCGCGAAGGAAGGCATGACGATGATGGTCGTCACGCACGAGATGGGCTTCGCGAAGAAAGTCGCGCACCGCGTGATCTTCATGGACCGCGGCGTCATCGTGGAGGATGATCAGAAAGATGCGTTCTTCGCCAATCCAAAATCGGATCGCGCGAAAGACTTCCTCGCGAAGATCCTGCACTGACGTCTAATCGTACTGGTTTCCGGCGTAGGCCGAATCACGATTCGTAGGCAGCGACGTCATCCGCTTCGGCGGCAAGATCTCCGGTTGCATCCGCCTTTGCGTTGCGCATCGAGGCGGAAGCGGTTTCGTCGCAGGCCGGGTTGCGCGCCTTCTCGAGCACGTGCGCGGGCACCGGGATATGCGTGCGCGCGGCGACGTCGCCGTTCTGGAACATCAGCAGATCGCCGGGCTCGAAGGCCATCCAGACCTCGTCGTCGGTGAGCGGCTGCGTCGCGATGACGGCCACTCGATCTTCAGGCGTCGTGTACTGCGCGAAGTCGATCGACATGTCCGCGTCGATCAGATGCGCGGTCGAGAACGGCCAGCGTCGCACAAGATAGTGCAAATGCGTCGAGCAATGCGCGAAGAGCGCCTGCCCGTTCGACATGAGGAAGTTGAAGACGCCGTAATTCGTGACGTCGCGCGTGAGTTCGGCGACCGCCGCGAAAAGATCGTGCAGCGGCGGCTGCGCGCAAGGGAACGCCTTCCGCAGGCCTTGCATGATCGCGCAGAACGCGAGCTCGCTATCGGTGGTGCCGACCGGCTGGCAAATGCCCGAGAGCGTCGGCCGGTAGTCCTTCAGGTCGCCGTTGTGGGCGAAGATCCAGTGCCGCCCCCACAGTTCGCGCATGAACGGATGGCAGTTCTCGAGCAGGATGTGACCTTGCGTCGCCTTGCGAATGTGCGCGATCGTGTTCTTCGACTTGATCGGATAGCGCTTGACCATCTCGGCGATCGGCGAGGTGGCCGACGATTGATGATCGATGAAGAGCCTGCAGGCTTTGTCTTCGAAGAAGGCGATGCCCCATCCGTCGGCGTGGTGATCGGTGACGCCGCCCCGCGCCGCGAAGCCGGTGAAGGAGAACGTGACGTCCGTCGGCGCGGCGCAGTTCATTCCGAGGAGTTGGCACATGGTGCTGAGGGGGGCGGGCCGCGACGGGGCTAACCCTTCGCCGAACCCGCTACAATATGTTTTTTGAAGCATATACCGAGCCGCTGACCGAAAAAAGCGAAATCAGCATGCACGGCCCGATGGGCGTTGCGGTTTTTCCACGACCCGTCCCGGCATTTTTTGCATAAACCGCGCGTCGCTTCGCTGCCGGGCTTCGGCGCGAGAAGCCGGTTCTCTCTTCTTCGATCGTCGCCATGACCGTTTCCCCTTCGTCCCAGACCGCCGCTGCAAGCGGCGGCCGCCCGTCGATGCTCACGCTTGCGCGTCCCGACGACTGGCATCTTCATTTGCGCGACGGTGCGATGCTCGCGGCCGTCCTGCCGCATACGGCGCGCCAGTTCGGCCGCGCGATCGTCATGCCCAACCTGAAGCCGCCCGTCACGACGACCGAGGCGGCGCGCGCCTACCGCGAGCGGATCCTGGCCGCGTTGCCCGCGGGCATGCCCTTCGAGCCCTTGATGACGCTTTACCTGACGGACAACACCGCGCCCGACGAGATCCGGCGCGCGCGAGACAGCGGCTTCGTGCACGGGGTGAAGCTATATCCGGCCGGGGCGACGACGAATTCGGACGCCGGCGTCACCGATCTTCGCCACTGCGCGAAGACGCTGGAGGCGATGCAGGAAGCGGGCATGCCGTTGCTGATTCACGGCGAAGTGACGGACCCGTCCGTCGATCTGTTCGATCGCGAGAAAGTCTTCATCGATCGCGTCATGGAGCCGCTGCGGCGCGATTTCCCGGCGCTCAAAGTCGTGTTCGAGCACATCACGACGAAAGACGCGGCCGACTATGTTCGCGACGCCGGCGCGCCGCCGGGGCGGCTCGGCGCGACGATCACGGCCCATCATCTGCTCTATAACCGCAACGCGATCTTCCAGGGCGGCATTCGGCCGCACTACTATTGCCTGCCGGTGCTGAAGCGCGAGACGCATCGTGTGGCGCTCGTCGCGGCGGCTACCTCGGGCGATCCGCGCTTCTTCCTCGGCACGGACAGCGCACCGCATCCGAAGGGGCTGAAGGAGCATGCATGCGGCTGCGCAGGCTGCTACACCGCGCTCCATGCGCTCGAGCTCTATGCGGAAGCGTTCGACCAGGCCGGCGCGCTCGACAAGCTCGAAGGCTTCGCGAGCTTTTTTGGCGCGGACTTCTACGGCCTGCCGCGCAGCACCGAGAAGGTGACGCTCGTGCGCGAGCCGTGGACGCTGCCGGCTGCGATCGAGGCCGGTGAGTCCTCGGTCGTACCGCTGCGCGGCGGGGAAGAAATCGGCTGGCGGCTCGCTTGATCGTCCTGATCGTTTAGCCGGCCGATACGAACGTGAGCGCGGGATTCGTCGACTTCCATCGCATCGACTGGTCCACGGCCTGGTTCTCGCCTTTTGCCGAGCGTGGCAAGCGCTGGCAACGCGTGGCACTCGAGCACCCCGACGATTACCTCGGCGAACTGCGGCGCGATGCGCGCGCGAGCGCGCAGACAACGGGCCGCGGCGCGCCGCTGACGTTTATCGCGCAGGCGGAGCTGCCCGCCGGTACCGCCTACGAGGCGCACATCGCGGCGACGGGCGGTGTGCCGACCCGCGAGAATTTGCACGATTTTTTCAACGCCCTGGTCTGGTTCAGCTATCCGCGCGTGAAGGCCGTCCTCAACGCCCGACAGGCGCGGGCCATCGCGCGCGACGGGATCGGCGGCGCACGGGGAGCCGAGCGCGATGCGCTGACGCTCTTCGACGAAAACGCCGTCGTTTTCGTCGCGTGCGATCCGGCCCTGAGCCGCGCGCTCGTCGAATTCGACTGGCGGCGTCTTTTCGTCACCGAGCGCGCCGCCTGGGGGCGGCGTTGTCTGGTTCGGCCGTTCGGGCACGCGTTGCTCGAAAAACTGATCAACCCCTACAAGGCCTGCACCGGGCACGCCTGGATCGTCGAGGCGCCGCCCGAATTCTTCGACTGGTCCGCGACACGGCAAACGACATGGCTTGACGAGACGGTCGCCGCGACGCTTGCCGCGGCACCGCTGACGAGCCGCCTGTTTGCTCCGCTGCCTGTTCTCGGCATTCCGGGCTGGTGGCCGGCCAACCGCGATTCTGCTTTTTACGACGACGAGCGCGTGTTTCGAAGGGGCCGCCGAGTCGGGGCGGCCGAGTTGCGAACGCCGCTTCGTTGACGGGACGGCGCCCTTCCGGAAGAGGCGGGCGCTGTAGCGCCAGCGCCCGTGAGCATGCACGTGCGTGGCTGTTGCTATACTTGCATTTGCAAAGCAGGCCAGGCAGTCGCGGCCTCCTGATGTCGGGCTTCGGCCCTGACGGTGGGAGGGCGAGGAAAGTCCGGACTCCACAGGGCAGGGTGATGGCTAACGGCCATCCGTGGCGACACGCGGAACAGGGCAACAGAAAGCAGACCGCCGATGGCCCGGCGCAAGCCGGGATCAGGCAAGGGTGAAACGGTGCGGTAAGAGCGCACCGCGGCTGCGGCGACGCAGTCCGGCACGGCAACCTCCACCCGGAGCAATTCCAAGTAGGCAGGCACGCATCTTCGGATGCAGGGCGGGGCCCCCGTCGCGCCTGCGGGTAGGAAGCTCGAGCGCGTCAGCAATGGCGCGCCTAGAGGAATGGCTGCCACGCGCGCGGCGCCCATTGCGGCGTTGCGCGTGCACAGAATCCGGCTTACCGGCCCGCTTTGCCGATCATGGAAGGGCCGGCGTCGTTCTCGGCGCCGGCTTTTTTCTTGATGACGCGCGCTTCAGTTCTCGACGATATCGAACGAATGCGAAAGCTCGGCCGTCTTCGCGAGCATGATCGAAGCCGAGCAGTACTTGTCGTGCGAGAGGTTGATGGCGCGCTCGACCGTTGCAGGATTCAGGTTCTTGCCTGTGACGGTGAAATGGAAGTGGATCTTCGTGAACACCTTCGGATCCTCGCTCGCGCGCTCTGCCTTCAACGTGACGGAGCAGCCCGCGATCTCCTGCCGGCTTTTCTTGAGGATCATCACGACGTCGTACGCGGTACAGCCGCCGGTGCCGAGCAGCACCATCTCCATCGGCCGCGGCGCAAGATTGCGGCCACCGCCTTCGGGCGCTCCATCCATCATGGCGAGATGGCCACTGCCGGTTTCGGCGGCGAACGCCATGCCGTCAGGCCCCATCCAGCTCACTTTGCATTCCATGTCGAAGCTCCCGCGCGGTTGATCAGTTCAAACGCCATTCTACCGCGCTGCCGGGCCTTCGCTGCAGTGCAGCGAGCCCCGCCCGACGTCCGGTCGAGTCGAGCCCCTTTCCGCGATCGCGCCTATCCTTATTCCACATTGTGGGTTGCGATTTCGCGATGCAAATTTTCTTGCGCGTTCGCCAACGCGTCTGTACAATACACTGCATTGGTTGTCGATGCTGGCAACCTCCGCATGTCTCCTCCACCCTCCTCCTTAGGTGGATTAAGCCCGAACCGAGAGTTCGGGCTTTTTTTTGACTCTGCTCGACGAATTCCTTTATAATTCAGGGCTTTTCCGCATCCATGCCCGCGGAAGAAGAACAGGGAGAGCCTGCAGCAAGAGCCTTTGGGGGTTTTCGGCACCGAAAACGATCCAGCGGCCGGCAGCGCGCCGGAGCGGCCCGACGAAGTCGAGAGACGACGAGGGCCGGGTACCGTCAGCGCCGCGAACAAGCAGGAACAACATGAAGGGCAGGGCAATTTTTGGGATCGATCATGAAGACATTTTCCGCCAAAGCCCATGAGGTGACGCGCGAATGGTACGTGATTGACGCGACGGATAAGGTTCTCGGCCGTGTCGCCAGCGAAGTGGCACGCCGTCTTCGCGGCAAGCACAAGCCTGAGTTCACCCCGCACGTCGATACGGGTGATTTCATCATCGTCATCAATGCCGGCAAGCTCAAGGTTACCGGCAACAAGACGACGGACAAGAAGTACTACCGCCATTCGGGCTACCCGGGCGGCATCTACGAAACGACGTTCGGCAAGATGCAGGAGCGTTTCCCGGGCCGCGCGCTCGAGAAGGCCGTGAAGGGCATGCTGCCTAAGGGGCCGCTCGGCTACGCGATGATCAAGAAGCTGAAGGTCTACGCCGAAGCCACGCATCCGCATACGGCTCAGCAGCCGAAAGCGCTCGAGATCTAAGGGGAGCCCACATGATCGGTAACTGGAACTATGGCACGGGCCGTCGCAAGAGCGCTGTCGCCCGTGTGTTCATCAAGGCGGGCAAGGGCGAGATCGTCGTCAACGGCAAGCCCATCGCCGACTACTTCTCGCGCGAAACGTCGCTGATGATCGTGCGTCAGCCGCTCGAGCTCACGAACCACGCCACGACGTTCGACATCAAGGTCAACGTCACGGGTGGCGGCGAGACGGGTCAGGCGGGCGCCGTTCGTCACGGCATCACGCGTGCGCTGATGGATTACGACGCCACGCTGAAGCCGGCGCTGTCGAGCGCCGGCTTCGTGACGCGCGATGCACGTGAGGTCGAGCGGAAGAAGGTCGGTTTCCACAAGGCACGTCGTCGCAAGCAGTTCTCGAAGCGTTAAGCACCGCGCTGCGCACGCACCGCGAGAGCGGAATGGCGTTGCGAGAGGCGGCACGAAGAGCCGCCGATGCCCGAGCCACGGGTGTCGGCGGCTCTTTTCGTTGCGTGGCGCACATGCACCCACATGCACCTATTGCATTCAAGGCTTTCAGCACGATATTCCTAAGCGACTTACAATGGCGCTAGAAGCTTTTTTGGAGAGTTCGAATGAACGCCGTCACCGATACCCCCGTGACCGAAATGCCGGCCCCGTTCGTCTTCACGGACGCGGCGGCTGACAAGGTGAAACAACTGATCGACGAAGAGGGCAATCCCGACCTCAAACTGCGCGTTTTCGTGCAGGGTGGCGGCTGCTCGGGTTTTCAGTACGGTTTCACGTTCGATGAAACGATCAACGAAGACGACACCGTCATGGTGAAAGGCGGCGTGCAGTTGTTGATCGATTCGATGAGCTATCAATACCTCGTCGGCGCCGAGATCGACTACAAGGACGACCTCAACGGCGCGCAATTCGTCATCAAGAACCCGAACGCGTCGACCACCTGCGGCTGCGGATCGTCGTTCTCGGTCTGAGTCGGCGCCAGCGTCGACAATCGTTGTTGGGCCGCCGCAGCGCTCGCTGTCGCGGCACTTTAACGGGGCTCCGGCCCCGTTTGCCATGTCTGGCCGCTTCGAGCGGCCGGGTGCCGTTGCGCTTCAGCGCGGATAGATAGCGCCCAGAATTCGCTCACCGGCAGCGCCCGTGACAGCGGGCAGATTGCCGGGCGTGCGTTCCACGCACCGCATAGCCAGCCAGGCGAATGCGAGCGATTCCACGTGATGGGGCGGCACGCCCAGCGCATCGGTCGTCCTGACGGGTACGCCATTGACGCCGCTCCTGGCGAGCGCCGCGTCGATCGCCTTCAACAGCTGAGGATTGCGCGCACCGCCGCCGCACACGTAGACGGCGCGGCAATCGGACGCATGCCGCTCGATCTCGCGCGCGATGGTGACGCCCGTAAGCGCCGCGAGCGTCGCCTGAACGTCGGCTGGCTTCAGCTCGGCATCGCTGAAGGCGGCGAGCTTGGCGTCGAGCCACGCGGCGTTGAAGAGGTCGCGGCCGGTGCTCTTCGGCGGCGCCTGCTCGAAAAACGGCTCGTCGAGCAACGCATTGAGCAGCGGCTGATGCACGGTGCCGCTCGCGCCGAAGCGCCCGCCCTCGTCGTAAGGCATGCCGATATGCCGGAACGCCCATTCGTCGAGCAGCACGTTGGCGGGGCCGCAATCGAAGCCGCGCACGGACGCGCCCACGCTCGCGTCGACGGCGGCGGGCAAGATCGTGATGTTGCTGATACCGCCGAGATTGCAGACGACGCGGGTTTCGTCGTCAGACCCGAAGATTTGCGCGTGGAACGCTGGAACGAGCGGCGCGCCCTGGCCGCCGGCGGCGACGTCGCGGCTGCGGAAGTCGGCGACGACGTCGATATGCGTCATTTCGGCGAGCAGCGCCGGATTATTGATCTGGCGCGTATAGCCCTTTTCCGGGCGGTGACGGACGGTCTGCCCATGCACGCCGATCGCCCGCACACGGGTGGGCCCCACGTTGGCCGAGCGCAGCAGTTCGTGGCAGCAGACCGCGTAGCGCGACGCAAGCGCCGACGAAGCGAGCGCCTCGCGCTCGATCTCGTTCTCGCCCGGCTGCTGCAACGCGAGCAGGGCGCCGCGCAGACCGTCGGCGAAGCTGACGAAGGCATCGGCGAGCACGAGAGGCGGCTTGCCGGCGGCGAATTCGACCGCGATGCCGTCTACGCCGTCGAGACTCGTGCCCGACATCAGCCCGAAATAGATGCCGTCCGAAGTGGGGGGCGTGTTACGTGGCACGCTGGGCTCCTCATAATTTGTTCCGCAGTCCACCATTATCCGCGCAAGCGGGGACCCGGTTAAGCGAGCGATGCGCCGGAAGCGCGGCGAGAATATGGGACAATCGAGGCTTTTGCACCATCCCCGTTTCAAGAATTCCAGAGATGAGCACCGAGTCCACTGCCAAACCCGCGCCGACGTACCCGATCACGGACGAGGTTCGCCACGCGCTCGCCGTCGCGAAGCGCGGCGCCGATGAACTGCTGATCGAAGAGGAGTTCGCCGGCAAGCTCGCGAGGAGCGCCGCGACGGGCAAGCCGCTGCGGATCAAGCTCGGGCTCGATCCGACGGCGCCCGACATCCATATCGGCCACACGGTCGTGCTGAACAAGATGCGGCAGCTCCAGGACCTGGGTCACACCGTGATTTTCCTGATCGGCGATTTCACTTCGCTGATCGGCGATCCGTCCGGTCGCAATGCGACGCGCCCGCCGCTCACGCGCGAGCAGATCGAATCGAACGCGAAGACCTACTTCGAGCAGGCGTCGCTCGTGCTCGACCGGGAGAAGACGGAGATTCGCTACAACAGCGAATGGTCGATGCCGCTCGGCGCGGACGGCATGATCAAGCTCGCCTCCCGCTACACCGTCGCGCGCATCCTCGAGCGCGAAGATTTTACGAAGCGATTTCAAGGCGGCGTTCCGATCTCGATCCATGAATTCCTCTACCCGCTGATGCAAGGGTACGACTCCGTTGCGCTCAATGCGGATCTCGAGCTCGGCGGCACGGACCAGAAGTTCAACCTGCTCGTCGGACGCGAGCTCCAGAAGCAGTACGGACAGGAGCAGCAATGCATCCTGACGATGCCGCTGCTCGAAGGGCTCGACGGCGTCGAGAAGATGTCGAAATCGAAGAACAACTACGTCGGGATCAGCGAAAAGCCCGGCGACATGTTCGGCAAGCTGATGAGCATCTCGGACGATCTCATGTGGCGCTATTACGAGCTGCTCTCGTTCCGCAGCCTCGACGAGATCGCGCGCTTTAAGCGCGAAGCCGGGCAAGGGCGCAATCCGCGCGACTTCAAGGTCATGCTCGCGAAGGAAATCGTCGCGCGCTTTCATTCGCAGGCCGATGCCGAACGCGCGCTCGAGGAATTCGACTATCGCGCGAAGGGCGGCGTACCCGACGATATTCCGTCGGTCGCGCTCACCGGGGCGCCGCTCGGCATTGGTCAACTGCTCAAGCAGGCGGGCCTCGTCCCGTCGACGAGCGAGGCGCTGCGCAACATCGAGCAGAATGGCGTCAAGATTGACGGCGTGACGATCTCCGACAAGGGGCTCAAAGTCGAAGCCGGCGAATACGTCGTGCAGGTCGGCAAGCGCCGCTTCGCGCGCGTCACGCTTTCGGCGTAACGGCGGCGCGGCGATGATCGCGTTGATTCAGCGTGTCGCGCGCGCCGAGGTGCGCGTGGGCGAGCGCGTGACAGGCCAGATCGGCGCCGGGCTCCTGGCGCTCATTTGCGCGGAGCGCGGTGACACCGAGGCGCTCGCGGACAAGCTCGTGGCGAAGCTGCTCGGCTATCGTGTCTTCAGCGACGCGGCCGGCAAGATGAATTTGCCCGTCACGAACATCGACGGCGAGGGTCGCGCGGGCGGGCTGTTGCTCGTTTCGCAGTTCACGCTCGCCGCCGATACGGACAGCGGATTGCGGCCGAGCTTCACGCCGGCTGCGCCGCCCGATGAAGGGCGGCGTCTTTTCGATTGCTTCGTCGCGGCGGCGCGTGCGCGGCATCCGATCGTCGAAACGGGCGAGTTCGGCGCCGAAATGCAGGTCTCGCTAATCAACGACGGTCCCGTCACCTTTTGGCTGCAAACGCGCGGCTGACGAAAGAAAGAGGTCCCTACGCAATGACGACTCGCGTGCTTTTCATTCGTCACGGCGAAACGACCTGGAATCGCGTCAAGCGGATACAGGGGCATATCGACATTCCGCTCGCGGCGAGCGGATTGGCGCAAGCCGAGCGATTGGCCGCGCGGCTTGCATCGCGAATGAATGGCCGGCAGCCGGCGCGGCCGTCGCAGTCAGCGTGCGAAGCTCGTTCAGTGGGTGCAATCGAAGCGCAGCCGCCGCGCTCGGTGCTCGACGCCATTTATTCGAGCGACCTGCAGCGCGCGCAGCAAACGGCTCAGCCGACGGCAAGCGCGCTGGGGCTTCCGCTACAGTTATGCACGGGGTTGCGCGAGCGCGCATACGGTGTCTTCCAGGGACATGACAGCGGCGAGATTGCGGCACGCTTTCCCGATGCCTACGCGGTCTGGCAAACGCGTGATCCCGGGTTTGCGCCCGACGGGGGCGAGTCGTCGCGCGGGTTCTTTCACCGCGTGCTGCATGCGGTGGCCTCGATCGTCGCCGCGCATCCGGGCGGCCATATTGCCTGCGTGACGCACGGCGGCGTGCTCGACTGCATCTATCGCCATGCGCGCGGGTTGTCGCTCGAAGCGCCACGCGACTATCCGCTCCTCAATGCCAGCATCAATACGGTCGACTTCGACGAAGCGGGCCGCGCGTCGATCGTGGCGTGGGCCGATGTCGAACATCTCCACGGCGAAAGCGAGGACGACGGGCTTAGCCCTGCAAGCGCCGCCTCTCGCTGAAAAGCCTCTCAGCCTTGGCTCGCCGCAACGCGGCGACGTGCGCGCTTCGATACGCCGTTGACGAGCGCCCAGCGAATAACGGGGGCGACGGTGCGCACGCCGGGCCGCGACAGTCTTCCTTGCAAGCGCGCGAGCGCGGAGAAGCCGATGAGGCGTTGCGCCCAGTCGGGCAGCAGATCGACGGCGGCGCCGAACATCAGAGCCCCGGCCGGCTTCATGAGCGCGCTGCCGGGCGCGGCATGGCGCAGTATTCTCACGACCTCCAAGACGCGTGGTCCAGCTTCGAGCTCGGGCTGCATCGCCGCGAGATAGGCCGCGATCTCATGGCGAGAGCAAGGGACGTCGGTTGCGCCGAGCGATTGCGCGATGCACGCCATTTCAGCGTAGTAGCGGTCCTGCGCGACAGGGCTGAGCCTCGGGGTGACATAGCGCAGATGCGCGGCGAGAAAGCTCGAGACCTCCGCGACATGGACCCATGTCAGCAGAGCAGGGTCATCGGCGCGATAGGGGCGGCCATCGGGCGCGGTTCCCTTCACGGCTGCGTGGATGCGCTTCACGCGCTCGATTAGCGCGAGCGCGTCGTGGCGGTTGCCGTAGGTCGTGCCCGAGATGAACGTCGCGGTGCGGCGCAATCGGCCGAGCATGTCGGTGCGGAACGTCGAATGATCCCAAACACCCGCGAGCGCAAGCGGATGGAGCGCTTGCAGCATGAGGGCGCTGATGCCGCCGACCATCATGGCCGTGAAATCGGAATGGACCTGCCAGCAAACGGCGTCGGGACCGAAGAGGCCCGGATCGCCGGGCGGTGACGAATAGTCGAGCGATGGGCCGCCGCTGCCCGTCGTCAGATGCGTCACGGCATGCGCGACTCGCTTGCGCAAGTGACCGGCGAGCGAATGCCCGATGCCGGAGTGATCACGAGGCGGGATGCCGGCATGGTCTGACATCGTTTGTGTTCCGTTATCGAGACTGCGTTTCGCTCATCGAGCGCTGCCCGAAAGGACGTTCCGCGGGCGCTACGCGGGATCGGCCTCTCCATCATCCCAGAGGCTTCGCACGGGGCTCGATTCCGCGGGCGTGGCCAGGCCGAAGTGGCGATAGGCGGCGAGCGTGGCCACCCGGCCGCGCGGCGTACGCTGGAGGTAGCCTTGCTGGATCAGATACGGTTCGAGTACGTCTTCGATCGTATCGCGCTCCTCGCCGATCGCGGCGGCCAGATTGTCGACCCCGACGGGACCTCCGTCGAATTTGTGCAGGATCGCCTCGAGCAGCTTGCGGTCCATCAGGTCGAAGCCGACCGGGTCCACATCGAGCATGGCGAGCGCCGCGTCGGCCACGCCTGCCGTGATGTTCCCGTCCGCCTTGACTTCGGCAAAGTCGCGCACCCGCCGCAGCAGCCGGTTCGCGATACGCGGCGTGCCGCGCGAGCGCCGCGCGATTTCGAGGGCGCCGTCACGGTGAATGTTCGCACCGAGCAGCGCGGCCGAGCGCACGACGATGCGCGAGAGTTCCTCGGCGTTGTAGAACTCGAGGCGCGCGACGATACCGAAGCGGTCGCGCAGCGGATTCGTCAGCATGCCGGCGCGCGTCGTTGCGCCCACGAGCGTGAAGGGCTGCAAGTCGAGCTTGACGCTGCGCGCGGCCGGCCCTTCGCCGATCATGATGTCGATCTGATAGTCCTCGAGCGCCGGATAGAGGATCTCTTCGACGACGGGCGACAGCCGATGGATTTCGTCGATGAACAGGACGTCGTTCGCCTCTAGGTTCGTGAGCAGTGCCGCGAGATCGCCGGCGCGCTCGAGCACGGGCCCCGACGTCTGCCGCAAATTGACGCCCATTTCGCGCGCGATGATGTGTGCGAGCGTCGTCTTGCCGAGGCCCGGCGGGCCGAACAGCAAGACATGGTCGAGTGCTTCGGAGCGGCGCTTGGCCGCCTCGATGAAGATTTCGAGCTGGCCGCGCACCTTTTCCTGGCCGACGTATTCGTCGAGCTGGCGCGGACGAAGCGCGCGCTCGAACGCCTCCTCGTGGGAGGAAGCGGGCGTCGCGGAAATGATGCGCTCGGCGGCGAGCTTGTCGGTTTCGATCATGCGCGTCATTGTACCGCGCGCGCTCGATGCTCAAGCGGCGACGCTTGCCTGTCGGCTGTCGGCTGTCGGCTGTCGGCTGTCGGCTCTCGGCTGTCGGCTCTCGGCTCTCGGCTCTCGCTTGCCGCTGGGACGCGCAATCGTCGAAAGGGCGCTTACGCCTTCGACAACGCCTTCAGCGAAATCTTGATGCCTTCGGACACGCCCGTGCCGGCCGGCACGTTCTTGATGGCCGCGAGCGCTTCCTTCTCGGAGTAGCCGAGCGCGAGCAGCGCGTTCAGGATATCGGTCGCGTGGTCCGACGGCGACACTGCCGCGGCGCTCGCGCCCAGATCGGCGCCGAGCTTGCCTTTCAGCTCGAGCAAGAGCCGCTCGGCCGTTTTCTTGCCGATGCCGGGCACGCGCGTCAAGCGCGCTGCATCCTGCAGCGTCACGGCGTGGGCGAGCTCCGCCACGCTCATGCCCGAGAGCACCGCGAGCGCCATGCGCGCGCCGATCCCACTGATCTTCAGCAGCTCGCGGAACGTCGTGCGCTCCTGCGCCGTGCCGAAGCCGTAGAGAAGGTGCGCGTCCTCGCGAACGATCAACTGCGTCAGCAGGACGATTCTTTCGCCGGTCGATGGGAGGTTGTAGAAGGTACTCATCGGCACGTCGACCTCATAGCCGACGCCGTTGCAGTCCACGAGCAAATGAGGGGGATTCTTTTCGAGCAGCGTGCCGGCGATGCGACCGATCATGGCGAATGCGAGTGAGGACGGGAAAGCGCGAGTTTAGCGCAAGGTGCTGCTGTCGATTTTGCGGTGCGGCTTGCTTCCGCGTTGAAAGGAGCGTTTGTGTAGAGGGAGAACGCTTCTAGCCGACCAGCCGACCCCGCCGTACGCGTAAGCCCTTTTTAGCGAGGCTGGGCGCCATGCCACCCAGCGTGCCGAGTGCGCTTCCGCCGTGCGCGTGGCAGATTGCCATACCCAGCGCATCTGCCGCGTCAGTGCCTGGCAGTCCAGGCAAATTGAGGAGCCTCCCGACCATCTCCTGCATTTGTTCCTTCGTTGCTCGGCCGTAGCCGACGACGGCCTGCTTCAACTGCAGCGCCGTGTACTCGGCGACTGGGACTCCGCCCGCGACAAGGCCGCAGATCGCCGCGCCGCGCGCTTGGCCAAGCAGCAGCGTCGATTGCGGATTGACGTTGACGAAGACTTTCTCGATCGCTGATTGATCGGGCGAGTGTTCTCGGATCAGTGTGGCGATGCCAGCGAAGATAGTGCCGAGCCGCGAGGGGAGGTCGCCGTCGGCGGTGCGGATGACGCCGCTCGTCACATAGGCGAGCCGCTGGCCCGTCTGCTCGATGACGCCGAAGCCGGTTACGCGCAAGCCAGGATCGATGCCGAGGATTCTCATGAAAAGATGGCGGACGAACTGGCTGCGATACTACAACGAACGGCGGCTGCCCGCGAGCAGACTGCTCGCGGGATGCGAGTCACACGCCGGCGGCTGCGCGGCGCTCATAGCTTGCCGCGCATATCGATCGGCCAAGTGTCGATGAGCGTTTCGCCCTCGACGACGTGGTAGAAGCTGTGCAGGTTGGCGGTCGGATCGCAGTGCGACATGATGCTCAATGCCGGAAGTGCCGCACGCCCGTCATGATCATCGCGATCTTGTGCTCGTCGGCGGCGGCGATCACCTCATCGTCGCGCACCGAGCCGCCCGGATGAATCACGCAAGTCGCGCCCGCCGCGACGACGACATCGAGGCCGTCGCGGAACGGGAAGAATGCATCCGACGCCACAGCCGAGCCCTTCAGCGACAGCCCCGCGTTCTCCGCCTTGATGCTCGCAATGCGCGCCGAATCGACGCGGCTCATCTGCCCCGCACCGACGCCCAGTGTCATCCCCTTGCCGCAGAACACGATCGCATTCGACTTGACGAACTTCGCGACACGCCAGGCGAAGAGCAGATCGTCCATCTCCTGCGGCGTGGGATGCCGCTTCGTCACGACGCGAATCTCGCGCGGCGTCACGTTCTTCGCATCGGGCGACTGCACGAGCAGGCCTCCGCCCACGCGCTTGAAGTCGAACGGGTTCTGACCGGAGCCCAACGGAATTTCGAGCAAGCGCACGTTCTGCTTCCCTGCAAAAACCGCCTTCGCGCCCTCGCTGAAAGACGGCGCGATCAGCACTTCGACGAACTGCTTCGCGACGGCCGCCGCGGCCGCCTCGTCGAGCTCGCGGTTGAATGCGATGATTCCGCCGAACGCCGAAGTCGGATCGGTCTGGAACGCCTTCGAGTACGCCTCGAGCGGATCGGCGCCGATCGCCACGCCGCACGGGTTCGCATGCTTGATGATCACGCAGGCCGTTGCCTCGAACGTCTTCACGCATTCCCAAGCCGCATCCGCATCGGCAATGTTGTTGTACGAAAGCTCTTTGCCTTGCAACTGTCGGTAGGCGGCCAGCGCGCCAGCAGGCGCAGCGAGGTCGCGGTAAAACGCCGCGCTTTGATGCGGATTCTCGCCGTAGCGCAGGTCTTGCACCTTCGTGAACGCGAGATTGAGCGTATTCGGATACGTATTACGCGAGTTGTGCTGCAGCCCTTCCGTCAGGCTCGTCAGATAGTTCGTAATCGCGCCGTCGTATTGCGCCGTATGCGCGAATACCTTCGTCGCAAGACGGAAGTTGGTCTTGTAGCCGACCTTGTTGTTGTTCGCGCGCATTTCTTCGAGCACGGCCGCGTAATCGGCCGGATCGACGATGACCGTGACGTCGCGATGGTTCTTGGCCGCCGACCGCAGCATCGTCGGACCGCCGATATCGATGTTCTCGATGGCGTCTTCGAGCGTGCATTCGTCTTTCGAAATGGTGGCGACGAACGGATAGAGGTTCACGACGAGCAGATCGATCGTCGGGATGCCGTGCGTCTCGAGCGCGGCCATATGCTCGGGCAGGTCGCGGCGCGCGAGAATGCCGCCGTGCACTTTCGGATGCAGCGTCTTCACACGGCCGTCGAGCATTTCCGGAAAGCCGGTGTAGTCGGCGACTTCGGTAACGGGCAGCCCCGCCTCGGCGAGGAGCTTGGCCGTGCCTCCCGTCGACAGGATCTTGACGCCGAGCGCCGAGAGCGATTGGGCGAACTCGACGATGCCGGATTTGTCGGAAACGGAAATGAGCGCTTGCTTGATCATGATGAGAACGAAGACCGAAAAGAATCGAGGGCGGCGCGCGACTACAGCAGACCGTGCTGTTGCAGCTTCTTGCGCAACGTGTTGCGGTTGATGCCGAGATAATCGGCGGCGAGCGACTGGTTGCCGCCTGCCTGCTCGAGCACCACCTCGAGCATCGGTTTTTCGACGCACGACATCACCATGTCATAAACGTCGTGCGGATTCGCGCCGTCGAGATCCTGGAAGTACATCCCCAGGCTGTCGCGGACGCATTGTTCGATGTTGTGCTTGCTCATGCTGCTAAGGGTTCGTTACAAGTCGGCTCGGTTTGCTCGAGCGTCTCGTCTTCCACGTAGATGAGACGGTCCGACAAAGCCTGCTGCGCGTCGAAGAACTCGTTGACGGCAGCGAGCTGTTCGCGTGTGGTATCGAGCGTGTTCATCCGGTGCCGGAACGCATTGGCGCCGGGAAGGCCGCGAGTGTACCAGCCGATGTGCTTGCGCGCAGTACGAACGCCCGTGAATTCTCCGTAGAACGCGTAGTGATCCTCGAGATGCCCGTTCATCACCTCGCGGATCTCGGCGATGCGAGGCGGCGGCGGCAACTCCCCGTGCCGCAGGAAATGATCGATCTCGCGAAAGAGCCACGGGCGCCCCTGGGCCGCGCGGCCGATCATGATCGCGTCGGCGCCCGTCGCTTCGAGCACCACGCGGGCCTTCATCGGCGAATCGATGTCGCCGTTCGCGACGACCGGGATGCGCGCGGCCGCCTTCACGGCCGCGATGGTCTCGTACTCGGCCTCGCCGTGATAAAGATCGGCCCGCGTGCGGCCGTGCACCGTCAGCATCGAAATGCCGGCGTTCTCGGCGATGCGCGCGATCGTCAGCGCGTTCTTGTGCGCCCGGTCCCAGCCCGTGCGAATCTTCAACGTGACGGGCACGGCGTCAGGCCCCGTGCCGACGGCGCTCACCACCGCTTCGACGATGCGCGCGACGAGCGGCTCGTCTTGCAAAAGCGCCGAGCCCGCGGCGACGTTGCAGACCTTTTTCGCGGGGCAGCCCATGTTGATATCGATGATCTGCGCGCCGTTCGCGACGTTGTAACGCGCGGCCTCAGCCATCATTGCGGGATCGGCACCGGCGATCTGCACGGCGATCGGCTCGACTTCGCCCGCGTGATTGGCGCGCCGCATCGTCTTCTCGCTTTTCCAAAGCTGGGCGTTGGAGGCGACCATCTCCGAGACGGCGTAGCCCGCCCCGAGCCGCTTGCAGAGCTGGCGAAACGGCCGGTCCGTGACGCCCGCCATCGGGGCGACGAACAGGTTGTTGCGCAGGACGTGGGACCCAAGCGTTGGCATGACGAAATGGCCGCGCGCGCTCGGGACGCACACGAGCGCGGCGGACGATGAGGGAAACGACCATTTTACCGTTAACGGGGGAGCGGCCAAGTTGCAGCGCGGGAGAAACCGCGAGAGCGGAGACCGGCGGTCAGCGCATGCGGGCGCTATCGCCGCTGACCGAACATCATCTGGCGCGCGAGCGCGGTCTTGGCCGGCGGCACGAGCTCGAGCGCCGCGAGCGCAAGCCCGCGCAACCCCGAGAGCGGCCCCATATCGACTGTGAAAAGGCGCGCGAGCGCGTCGGTCGCGCCGATCGTAAGCCGTCTGTCGAGCGCGCGTACGCGAGCAAAGTCCGCGAGCGCGCGGGGCGTCGCGCCGTGCCGAGCGAGCGCATCGGCCAGCGCGTGCGCGTCGCGCAGGCCCAGATTGAGTCCTTGCCCCGCGACCGGGTGCAGCGTCTGCGCCGCGTTGCCGATCGCCACGATGCGGCCGCGCGCGAGTGTCTTCGCGGCCGTGAGGCCGAGCGGGAAGGCGGCGCGTCCCTTGATGGCCTCGAAGCGACCCATCCGGTCGCCGAAAGCGACGCCGAGCTCGGCGAGCAGGGCGTCGTCGGAAAGCGGCAGCCGGCGCTCCGCCTGCTCGGGCACCATGCACCAGACCAGCGCGTAGTCGGCTTGGCGCATGCCGCCCACGGGCAAGAGCGCGATCGGCCCTTCTGCTGTGAAGCGCTCCCAGGCCGTGTGCGGCTGCGGGGCCGATACGGTTACTGTGCCGACGAGGGCCGTTTGACCGTAATCGCGTGTCGCTCCGCCGTTGTCTTTTTCGCGGCTGACGGGCGTGCCCGCGCCGCCGATTGCGCGCACGTCGCCATAAAGCCCCCCCTCGGCATTCACGAGCACGCGCGTGCGTAACGTGTGCAACGTCGGGTGTTGCCGGCCGCTTTCGATTGGCAGCGTGATCCAGTCGTCGCCCTGCTCGGCATGCGGCGTCAAGGCGCTCGCGGACGTGAGCCAGCGCGTGTGCGTGCGGCGCACGGTCTCTCCGAGCGCATCGACGATCGCGCCGTAGCGCGCCACATAGCCGAGCGCCGGCAGCCCGTGCTCGTCGCGCTCGATCAGCGTGCGGCCGAAGCGGCCGCGCTCGGAAACGTGGATGCGCTCGATCGCATGGGCGCTGGCGGGCCATGCGGAGAGCGGCTCGAGCAGCATGCGGCTGCCTTCGGAAACGGCGATGGCGCGCGGATCGGCAGCCGCATCGACGGGCTCCCGTGCATCGACGAGCGCGACGGTGAGCGCCGTGCTCGCGCTGCGTCGCGCGAGCCAAGCGGCGAGCGCGAGGCCGACCGGGCCTGCGCCGACGATCGTCACGTCGAAATCTTCCACGGCCTTCGAGGGAGAGAGGGGCGCGTTATCGCTCATCGCTCGTGCTCACGTTATCCGGGTCTATCGAAGAGAGTCCGCCATCGGCCGAAATTTCGGCGTCACGCCTTTTTCCGAGCGGTGTCGCCGTCGCGCATCAGCGCCTCGATTTCATCGGCGCGCACGGGTACGTCGCGCGTGATGAGCTCGCAGCCGGTCTCGGTCACGATCGCGTCGTCTTCGATCCGGATGCCGATGTTCCAGTAGCGCTCGGGTATGTCCTCCGCGGCGCGCACGTAAAGTCCGGGTTCGATCGTGAGCGTCATCGACGGGCGCAGCGTTCGCCAGGGCAATGTGCCTTGGTCGTTCCGCTCGGCGTCGCGCTCGCGATAGTCGCCGCAGTCGTGCACGTCCATGCCGATCCAGTGCCCCGTCCGATGCATGTAAAAGCGCGCGTAGGCGCGCTCGGCGATCACATCGTCGACCGACGAGAACCTGTCGCGCGCGATGATGCCCGTATCGAGCAGTCCCTGCGCGAGCACGCGCACGGCCGCGTCGTGCGGGGCTTCGAAGTTCGCACCGGCGCGCGTGGCGTCGACGGCTGCCTGTTGGGCCGCGAGCACGATATCGTAAAGCTCGCGTTGCGCGGGCGAGAAACGTCCGCTTGCCGGGAACGTGCGCGTGATGTCCGATGCGTAGCCGTCCAGCTCGCAGGCGGCGTCGATGAGCACGAGGTCGCCGTCGCGCAATATCGCGTTGCCGGCGGGGTAGTGCAGCACGCAGGCGTTGGCGCCGGCGGCCACGATGGAGCCGTAGGCCGGCGATTGCGCGCCGCGGCGGCGGAACGTGTACAGCAACTCGGCCTCGAGCTCGTACTCGCGCATGCCGGGGCGACAGGTTGCCATCGCGCGCCGATGCGCCTCGGCCGAGATCCGCGCGGCGCGTCGCATCAGCGCCAGCTCGTCCTCGTCCTTCACGAGCCGCATGTCGTCGAGAAGGGGCGTGATGTCGGCGAGCGTTGCGGGCGCGGCCACGCCGCTCCTGCTTTGCGCACGCACGGCGTCGAGCCAGCCGCGCACCTGCGAGTCGAGCTCGGCCGAGCGGCCGAACGCATAGTGCAGCGCCGACGCATCGGCGAGGAGGCGCGGCAGTTCCGCATCGACTCCTTCGATCGGGAATGCGGCATCGAAGCCGAACGCCTCGCGCGCCGCTTCGGGACCATAGTGGAATCCTTCCCAGGTCTCGCGCTCGGCGTTTTTCGTCCGGCAGAACAAGATCGAAGCAGGCTCCCCCGCCCCGACATCGGCATCGGCGTCGAGCACGACGAGCGCCTGCGGCTCGGAAAAGCCCGTCAGGTAGTAGAAATAGCTGTCGTGGCGGTACGGATAGTCCGTGTCGCGATTGCGCGAGACTTCGGGGGCCGTCGGAACGACGGCGACGCCGCCGCCGGCCGCGCGCAACGCGGCCAACACGCGTTCGCGGCGCGCCCGGTAGACGGCCACGGGGATGACGATGGAAGATTCGGCTGGCTCATTCATCGTTCGATTGTACCGCCCTATTCGAATGGGGCTCTCGCCGCGCGACCATCGACGAACGGCGGCGCGGCAGTCGCGGGCCGGCAACGGCCAGAGCCAGGCCGGCGAGCGGTGAGTTGTTGCGTCGGGCCGACACCGATACGCGCGCAGCTGCCGGGAGGGCCGATATCATGGCGGGCATGTCCACGGTTATGATCGTGGGCGACGGTATACTCTCGGTCGCACTCCAGAGAAAGCAGATGATCAAACTAATCGGTTCGCTCGCGAGTCCCTTCGTGCGCAAAGCGCGCATCGTGCTCGCAGAAAAGAAGATCGACTACCAGTTGGTGCTCGAGAACGTCTGGGCGCCGGATACGACCATTCATACGTTCAATCCGATCGGCAAGGTGCCATGCCTCGTCATGGAGGATGGGGAGGCCGTCTTCGATTCGCGCGTCATCTGCGAATATGTCGATACGCTTTCGCCGGTCGGCCGGCTGATTCCGCAATCGGGCCGCGAACGCGTCGAAGTGCGCTGCTGGGAAGCGCTTGCCGACGGTGTGCTCGAAGCGGCCGTGCTGATCCGGCTGGAATCGACGCTGCGCAACGAGGGCGAGCGCAGCGAGAGCTGGATCGCGCGGCAGCAGCGCAAGGTCGACGAGGGGCTCGACGCCATCTCGCAGGGGCTCGCCGGCAAGCCGTGGTGCTCGAACAACCACTTCACGCTGGCCGACGTGGCGGTAGGCTGCGCGCTGGGATATCTCGATTTCCGCATGCCCGAGCTCAACTGGCGCGAGAAGCATTCGAATCTCGAAAAGCACTTCGCCAAGCTCTCGCAGCGACAGTCTTTCATCGATACGATTCCCGCCTGAGCACGCGGCTCGGGCGCTCGTCGTGCCGTGGCGCGTCCGATCGTGCCAGGCCGAGGTCTATCGCAAGGAGAGAGCATGCCCGATAGGACCGACGCGTCGTCTGCGCGCCCGAGCGCCTCGGGCCGGATCGGGGTCGCCATGGCCGGGCGGCGGTCTTTGTCTTTGATCAGACCAAAGCGTCTGCTCGCCTGGGCAATCACGCTTGGGCTAGTCGTCCTTTTTGCGTTCGGGTGGGAACTCGCTTCGCGGCGCGGATGGGTCGATCCGTTCTTCGTCTCGCGCCCTTCGGCTCTCGCCTATCAGCTTTTCGACTGGTGGCACGGCGGCACGTCGAATGGGCCGCTCGCTGTCCATGTCGGCGTGACGCTCGCGGAAGCTGCGCTCGGCGTTGCGGCAGGATCGATTCTCGGCGCGGCTTGCGCTTTCTTGTTTCGCGCCGGCACGCTGCGCGGCGACGTCTTCGCGCTATTCGTATGGCTTTTGCGGCCTGCACCCGTCGTCGCGCTTGCAGCGGCACTGGGGCTCGGGCTTGGCTTCGGCATAGCTGCGAGAGCGGCATTCGCCACGATACTCGTGTTCCTCGTGGCGTTTGCAGACGCGCGCGCGAGCCGGCCCGCGTTCGAGACGGTGCGCTGGCGGTGCGGGCTCGCGCTCGCCGGTGCCGTGCTCGGCGAATGCTTCGTCGCGCGTTCCGGGATCGGCTTTCTCATCGCGCGCGCGGTTCAGCAGTTCAACGCGGGCGGCGTCTATGCGGCGCTTGTCGTCCTCGTCGCCATTGGAGTGGTTGTCGACTTGTTCGCCGGTGCCCTCCAGCGCGCGTGGCGGCGGCGCGCTGCTCCTATCGAGAACGGAGCTCGTCCGCTCGATAATGACCAGTCGACAGCGAGCGGGCGATCGAACCGATAGTGCGGCGAGGGCGCCTAAGAAAGCGCCGGCGCGAGCGCCTTGGGTGCGAATGAATCGCTGCGCGCGACGGGCCACCACTTCTCGTAGAGCGAATAGCGATAGTTGCCGTTGGCAAGGTCGTTCGGCTCGAGATACTTGAGCAGGTCCGACATCAGCCGTACCTCGTGGGACGACACGCGGCGGACGATGTGGTGCGCGCGCAATTGCGACGGATGCTCGATGCCCGCCGCCTGGACGAGCTCGAGCAGCGCATGGAGCGTGTTGCGGTGGAAGTGGTAGACACGATCCGCCTTGTCAGGCACGACGAGCGCGCGCTGACGCACCGGATCTTGCGTCGCGACACCGGTCGGGCAGCGTCCCGTATGGCAGGTCTGCGCCTGGATGCAGCCGACCGCGAACATGAAGCCGCGTGCCGAGTTGACCCAGTCGGCGCCGATTGCAAGCGTGCGTGCGATATCGAAGGCCGTGATCATCTTGCCGCTTGCGCCGATGCGTATCCGATCGCGCAAGCCGATGCCGACGAGCGTGTTGTGCACGAGCAGGAGCCCTTCTTGCAGCGGCACGCCGATGTGATCGGTGAACTCGAGCGGCGCCGCGCCGGTGCCGCCTTCGGCGCCGTCGACGACGATGAAGTCCGGCACGATCCCGGTCTCAAGCATTGCCTTCGCGATGCCGAAGAACTCCCACGGGTGGCCGATGCAGAGCTTGAAGCCGGTCGGCTTGCCGCCCGACAGGGTTCGCAGTCGCTCGAGGAATTCCAGCAGTCCGCGCGGCGTCTTGAACTCGCTGTGCGCGGCCGGCGAGACGCAGTCGCGGCCCATCGGCACGCCGCGCGCTTCAGCGATCTCCGGTGTCACCTTCGCGGCCGGCAGCACGCCGCCGTGTCCGGGTTTCGCGCCCTGCGACAGTTTGATCTCGATCATCTTCACTTGCGGATCGCTTGCCTGCTTCGCGAACTTGTCGGGATCGAAGCCGCCGTCGTCGCGGCGGCAGCCAAAATAGCCCGAGGCGATTTCCCAGATGATGTCGCCGCCATGTTCGCGGTGATATTTCGAAAGCGAGCCTTCGCCCGTGTCATGCGCGAAGCCGCCTTTTTTCGCACCAAGATTGAGCGCGCGGATCGCATTGGCCGACAATGCGCCGAAGCTCATCGCCGAAATATTGAAGATCGACATCGAGTACGGCTGGGCGCGGTCAGGACCGACGACGATGCGAAAGTCGGGGCTCTCTATTTTCGTCGGTGACAGTGAGTGGCTGATCCATTCATGTCCGACCGCCCGCACGTCGAGCTCGGTGCCGTAAGGGCGGCTGTCGGGCTCATTCTTCGCGCGCTGATAGACGATGCTGCGCTGGGCGCGCGAAAACGGCTTTTCCTCGGTATCGTCCTCGACGAAGTATTGGCGGATCTCGGGGCGGATGAACTCGAAGAAGAAGCGCAGGCGGCCTGCTATCGGATAGTTGCGCAGAATGCTGTGACGCTGCTGCCTGAGATCGAAGACGCCGAGCGCGATCAGCGCGAGCGGCACGAGCAACCACCCCCACGAGATCCCATGTTTCGCGGCGAAGAAGGCGCATGCCGCGGCGAGCAGAAGCGCGCACCAGACGGCGAAGTAGCGTCGAGAGAACATCGGGGGGGCTCCTGGGCGGCGATGGCCGCTCGAAAGTCCGTGATTTTAATCGGGTCCGATGTCAGGTCGTTTGCAATTGAGCGGTAAGCAGATTTTTCGTGGTCTCGGCGGATGCGCTCGCTTTTTCGATAATGCCGCCCCCAAGGCAGACATCGCCGTCGTACAGCACGGCCGATTGACCGGGCGTCACAGCCCATTGCGGGGCATCGAACGAGAGCGCGAACGTGAATGCGCCGTCCGCGCTTGGCGCCGGCGTCTCGCCGCCGAAAGTGCAGGCGGCATCGGTCTGGCGATAGCGCGTCTTGGCCGCGAGCCGCGCGCCGCTCGTAGGCGCCTCGCCGGCAACCCAGCTCACGTTGCCGGCCACGAGCGTTTGCGAGAGCAGCCAGGGATGATCGTGGCCCTGCACGACGTAGAGCGTGTTCGCGGCCATGTCCTTGGCGGCGACGAACCACGGCTCGCCGCTACCGGTCTTGCTGCCGCCGAGGCCGATGCCCTTGCGCTGTCCGAACGTGTAGAACGCGAGCCCGATATGCTCGCCGACGATCGCCTCGTCGGGCGTCTTCATCGGTCCTGGGCGAGTCGGCAGATAGCGGTTGAGGAACTCGCGGAAAGGCCGCTCGCCGATGAAGCAGATCCCCGTCGAGTCCTTCTTCTTCGCGTTGGGCAGGCCGATTTGCTCGGCGAGCGCGCGCACCTGAGTCTTCGGGATCTCGCCGAGCGGAAAAAGCGTTTTCGAAAGCTGCGCCTGATTGAGCCGGTGCAAAAAGTACGATTGGTCTTTCGTATGGTCTTTGGCCTTGAGCAGCTCGAAGCGACCATCGACTTCGCGCACGCGAGCGTAGTGGCCCGTCGCGATCGTTTCCGCGCCGAGCCACATCGCGTGATCGAGGAACGCCTTGAACTTGATTTCGGCGTTGCAGAGCACGTCCGGATTGGGCGTGCGGCCGGCCGAGTACTCGCGCAGGAATTCGGCGAAAACGCGATCCTTGTACTCGGCCGCGAAGTTGACGGCCTCGACGTCGATGCCGATCAGATCGGCGACTGAGACGACGTCGATCCAGTCCTGCCGGGTCGAGCAGTACTCGCTGTCGTCGTCGTCTTCCCAGTTCTTCATGAAGAGGCCGACGACTTCGTAGCCGGCTTCCTTGAGAAGCCATGCGGTCACCGACGAATCGACGCCGCCCGACATTCCCACCACCACTCTTTGCTTGCTCATTGATTCATTCGCTGCTTGGGCGGTCTTGCGACCGATCGATTGGCCGATCGGTGCCGACCGGCGTCATTGCGCGCTCGCTGGTCCGACCGAATGCGTATGCACGAAGTCGAGCGGAAATCGTCGGCCCGCGAGGTAGTCCTCGAGCGAGCGCAGCACGAGCGGTGTGCGGTGCGTTGCGTGGCAGGCGCGCAACTCGTCGGCCGTGAGCCACAGCGCGCGGACGATGCCCTCGTCGAGCGCGCGCGCCGGCTGCTCAGCCCCGCTCGCCCCGCAAAACGTGAAACGCAGGTAGGTGGCGCCGCCGCCGGGCTTCCCGATGTAGGTCATGTAGGCGCCGACGAGCGCCTCGGGCGCGAACGCGTGGGCCGTTTCCTCGAGCGTCTCGCGCATGACCGCCTCGACGAGCGTTTCGCCGGCTTCGAGGTGTCCCGCCGGCTGGTTGATGCGCAAGCCGTCGGCCGTTTCTTCCTCGACGACGAGAAACCGGCCATCGCGCTCCACGACGGCCGCCACCGTTACATGAGGCGTCCAGCGTTCCTGTTTCATGGGTGCGTATTTTACCGTCTGCGGAAGAACCCTGCCCGACGCGCCGACCCGGGGGCAAGACGTCGGACGCCGCAGGTGCCACGGAGACCCAACGAGCTGCGATCCGAACCGAATTCGTTCGCACCGGGCAACTTCGGTTAAAGTGACGCTTCAGCGCGCCTCGAGCGAGAGGCCGACAGTCCGCCGGAACGGGCTGCGGCATGCGATTCGAGCGCGTTCGTACCGAATGAGTCGTGCAAGCCGTGTGTCTCGAGATGAGCCGGCGCAGCATCGTCGGCCAGTCTTCAGTCTTCGCAGCACTTGAACAACGAGAAGGTGAGGAGGATTCCACGATGCATATCGGAGTGCCAGCCGAGACGCGCGCGCACGAAGCGCGCGTGGCCGCGACGCCCGAGACGATCAAGAAGTACGTCACCGCAGGGCATCGCGTCACGGTCGAGCGAGGGGCGGGCAGCGCCGCGAGCTTTACCGACGAGGCGTTCGCCGCCGCCGGTGCCGAGCTCGCCGATGCCGCGACGGCATTCGGCGCCGAGCTCGTTCTCAAAGTCCAATCGCCCGTCGAGAGCGAACTCGCGACCATGAAGCGCGGTGCCGTGCTCGTCGGGATGCTCGAGCCGTTCAATACGGAAAACGCCGCCCGTCTCGCCGCCGCCGGCGTCACGGCCTTCGCGCTCGAAGCGGCGCCGCGCACGACGCGCGCGCAAAGCCTGGACGTACTGTCCTCGCAGGCGAACATCGCCGGCTACAAGGCGGTGCTGATCGCCGCCGATCTTTATCCTCGGTTTTTGCCGATGCTGATGACGGCTGCCGGCACGGTGAAGGCCGCGCGCCTGCTCGTGCTCGGGGCCGGCGTGGCGGGGCTGCAGGCAATCGCGACCGCGCGTCGGCTGGGTGCCGTCATCGAAGCATCCGATGTGCGGCCGGCCGTCAAGGAGCAGATCGAATCGCTCGGAGGCAAGTTCATCGACGTTCCTTATGAGACCCAGGAAGAGCGCGAAGCCGCGGAGGGCGTGGGCGGCTATGCACGGCCGATGCCGGCGAGCTGGCTCGCGCGTCAGGCGACGGCCGTGCACGAGCGCGCGAAGCAATCGGACATCGTCATCACGACGGCGCTCATTCCCGGGCGCGATGCGCCGACGTTGATTTCGGCCGAGACGGTCGAGGCGATGCGTCCCGGCTCCGTCATCGTCGATCTCGCCGCGGGCCGCGGGCCCGGGTTGCCTGGGGCGCCCGGCATGCGCGGCGGAAACTGCCCGCTGACTGAGCCGGACAAGGTCGTGACGAAGCACGGCGTCACGATCGTCGGGCATACGAACCTGCCCGCGATGGTCGCGGCCGACGCCTCTTCGCTGTATGCGCGCAACCTCTTCGACTTCCTGAAACTGATCGTGACGAAAGAGGGGACGCTCAATATCGACATGGCGGACGACATCGTCGCGGCGACGCTGTTGACCCGCGACGGCGCGCTTGCACGCAGCGCGTGATTCCGAACACGAATAAGGCTAAGGAGAAGCGACGATGGAAGTGATCAATCACACGGTCATCAATCTGATCATCTTCGTGTTGGCCGTCTATGTCGGCTACCACGTGGTCTGGAACGTCACGCCCGCGCTGCATACGCCGCTCATGGCCGTGACGAACGCGATCTCGGCGATCGTCATCGTCGGGGCGATGCTCGCCACGGGCTTGACCGTGGGCGGCCCCGGCAAGTTCTTCGGCACGCTCGCGGTGCTGCTCGCCGCCGTCAACGTGTTCGGCGGCTTTCTGGTGACGCGCCGCATGCTCGAAATGTTCAAGAAGAAAGAGCCGATGAAGCTAACGAAGGAGGGCGCATAAATGAGCATGAACGTCGTTACGCTCCTTTATTTGCTTGCGTCGATCTGCTTCATTCAGGCCTTGAAGGGGCTGTCGAATCCGAAGAGCGCGCGCGCGGGCAACGTCTTCGGCATGGTGGGGATGGCGATCGCGATCCTCACGACGCTTGCGCTCATCGTCAAGGAGGCGGCGCTGTTCGGGTCCAACCTTGGGCTCGGGCTCGGGCTACTCTTTGCCGCGCTCGTCGTCGGCGGGGCGATCGGCGCGTTCGTGGCCGCGCGTGTCGAGATGACGAAGATGCCCGAGCTCGTCGCGGCGATGCACTCGCTGATCGGTTTGGCTGCCGTGGCGATTGCCTACGCCGTCGTCTATGAGCCGGCCGCTTTCGGGCTCGTGCCGCCTGACGCGCCGTACGCCGGCTATCTGCCCTACGGCAACCGGATCGAACTTTTCATCGGCACGTTCGTCGGCGCCATCACGTTCTCGGGCTCGGTCATCGCGTTCGGCAAGCTCTCGGGTAAGTACAAGTTCCGCCTCTTTCAAGGCGCGCCTGTCGTCTACCCCGGGCAGCATCTGCTGAACCTGATGCTCGCGCTCGGCATGCTCGGCTTCGGCATTATCTTCTTTCTCACCCAGTCGTGGCTGCCGTTCATCATCATGACGCTCATCGCGTTTGCGTTGGGCGTGCTCATCATCATTCCGATCGGCGGCGCGGATATGCCCGTCGTCGTTTCGATGCTGAACTCGTACTCCGGATGGGCGGCGGCCGGCATCGGCTTTTCGCTGAACAACGCGATGCTCATCGTGGCGGGCTCGCTCGTCGGCTCATCGGGCGCAATCCTCTCGTACATCATGTGCCACGCGATGAACCGGTCGTTCTTCAACGTGCTGCTGGGCGGCTTCGGTGCGGAGCCGGGGGCGACGGCGCAGGGCGGCGGCGAGCAGCGGCCCGTCAAATCGGGCTCGGCCGAAGACGCCGCGTTCATGCTCGGCAATGCCGAGACGATCGTCATCGTGCCCGGCTACGGGCTCGCGGTGGCACGCGCTCAGCACGCGCTGAAAGAGTTGACGGACAAGCTCGTCGAGAAGGGCGTCGACGTGCGCTATGCGATTCACCCCGTGGCGGGCCGGATGCCGGGGCACATGAACGTGCTGCTTGCCGAAGCGGAGGTGCCGTACGACCTCGTCTTCGAGATGGAAGACATCAATAACGAATTCGGGCAGACCGATGTCGTGCTTGTGCTCGGCGCGAACGACGTGGTGAACCCCGCCGCGAAGAACGATCCGAAATCGCCGATCGCCGGCATGCCGATTATCGAGGCCTACAAGGCGCGCACCGTGATCGTCAACAAGCGATCGATGGCAGCCGGCTATGCGGGGCTCGACAACGATCTCTTCTACATGGACAAGACGATGATGGTCTTCGGCGATGCGAAGAAGGTCATCGAGGACATGGTGAAGTCGGTGGAGTGAGCGGAAGGCCGCAGCCTTCGGGTAGGGGGAGAGCTCGGGCGGCTAAGCCGACGGCGTCTCTACACGCCTCATATAGTCGGCGAGCCGTCGCCCCTCCATGTCGGGAAACGGCTCTTGCGGCGTCACGTCGGTCATGCGGGAGATGTCGAAGTTGCGGAAGTCCGAGCGCAGCTCGCACCACGCCCCGACCGTCCATTGTCCGCCCCAGTAGACGAGGCTGAGCGGCCAGATGCGCCGCTGCGTCCGTGCGCCTTTCTTGTCCTCGTAAGACATGCTGACGACGTGGTGCCTGTCCACGGCGCGATGCAGCGCATCGATGTTTTCGGAAAACTGCCGATTCACGCGATAGGAAGGCGCGAATACCGCAAGGCGCTCGATCGTCGCCCGCTTGTCGGCCGGCATGGCCGAGGCGATTTTCGCGAGCGCGCTTCTCGCGCCGCTCGCCAGTCCCATGCCGCCCCACGTCTCGATCATGCGCGCACCGGCCGCGAGGGCGGCCAGCTCATCGGCCGTGAACATGAGCGGCGGCAGGCTCGCCGAGCGGCTCAGCCGGTAGCCGATGCCGGCCTCGCCCTCGATGGGCACGCCCGATAGCTGCAAGTCGCGTACGTCCCGGTAAACGGTGCGCGGCGAGACGCTGAGCCACTCGGCGAGTTGCTGCGCAGTCGTCAAGCGACGGCCTCGCAACAGCTCGGCGATTTGAAACAGACGATCGGCGCGGCGGCTCATGGCAGTCGGATGGTCAGCGCAGTGTCGTCGAGTGGAGTCCCACCCTGTTGCCCTCGCTGTCGAGGAAGAAGCCAATATAGCCGTAATTGTTCGGCAGCTCCACCAGCGAGCCGACTTGCTTGCCGCCCGCTTTCGCGACACGGTTCAGCGCGGCTTGGACCGACGGCTCCGCATTCAGGTAGACGAGCACGCCCGCGTTATTTTCGGCCGGGCGCATCTGGCCGGGGTTATGGACGATGCAGCCGCCCGTTGCGTCGTCGTCGTGCGCGAAGAGTGCCATCGGCACACCGCCGATGACCTCGCGCGGCAAGTCCGCGTCGAGAACGGCTTCATAGAAACGAACGGCACGCTCGAAATCGATGGCCGGGATTTCGAACCAATTGATCACGCGCGTGGCAGTAGCGGTAGCAGTAGCAGCAGTCATGGCAGTCTCCATCGAGAGCGGCAGGTGCCGCAAGGTCAACGTTCGGGCGCCGAACGGCAGGCTGGCGCAGCGAAGTGAGACGGATTTTGAGACAGCGCTGCTGACACCGTTCTGTCAGCAGAATGTCCGCCGCGGCGATGGCGTCGGCAGGCGGACGGGCCGCGTCATTTTGCCTTTGTCAGGACTGCTTGAGACCGCGTGGTCGTCGCCCGTCCGTCGCCGAGATCAAGAAGGCGCGGGAGCGATTCGCACGTGAGGCAGGAGGGTTCGGTGGCGGTTCGCTCAGCGTTTCGCCGCGTCGTCGTCCGCCTTGTCGGCGCGTGCAGCCTTCACACTGCCCGCGACAAGATCGAAGCGAAAAAGCCGGCATTCGAGCGCGCCGTTGAAAAGCGGCGTCTTGGTCGACTCGCGCAACCTCATCTGGCCTGGCAGCTTGCGATCGGCCGTCAGCACGAAGGCGCGCCAGCCGGCGAAGCGCTGCTTGAGCGCGTCGCCGAACGCGTGAAAGAACTCGGCGTCGGCGGCGTCAGGTTGCGCGCGCCTGAATCCTTCATCCGCGTCGCGCTCGCGTTCGCGCGTCTCGCCGCGCGGGCCGCGCCCGCGCACGGCGATGCGCTCGCCATATGGCGGATTCGCGACGATGATGCCGGGCATCGTGGAGGGCGGCGTGATGGCGCGCGCATCCAGTTGCTTTAGGGGAAGCGGCGGCAGGCCCGCGCGCTCGAGGTTCGCGCGCGCCTTGATGAGCATGTCGCCTGAAATGTCGCTGCCGAAGATGAGCAGATCGTCGGGATGCGAAGCGCGCGCGGCGCGTTTCGCATCGATCGCGGCGACTTTCAACGCTTGCCATGACGCGATGTCGTATTGCTTCAGCTTCTCGAACCCAAAGCGGCGATCGACGCCCGGCGCGATACCGAGCGCCACTTGGGCGGCCTCGGCGAGGAAAGTGCCGCTGCCGCACATCGGATCGTAAAGCGGCGTGCCGGGCGCCCAGCCGGTCTGACGCAAAATGCCGGCCGCAAGGTTCTCGCGCAATGGCGCCGCGCCTTTATCGAGCCGCCAGCCGCGCTTGAAGAGCGGATCGCCCGAAGTATCGAGATACAGCGTGCACTCGCTCGCCGTGAGAAAGGCGAAGACGCGCACGTCGGGTTGCGCCGTATCGACGCTCGGCCGCGCGCCGCTCACGCTGCGCAGGCGATCGCAGACCGCGTCCTTCACGCGCAGGGTCGCGAATTCGAGGCTGCGCAGCGGCGACTTGATGGCGGTCAGATCGACACGCAGCGTTTCATTCGCCGAAAACCATTTCTCCCATGCCTGCTCGGCCGCGAACGCGTAAATGTCGTGCTCGTTGCGATAGGGTCGCTCGGCGATTTTCAGCAGCACGCGGCTTGCAATGCGCGAATGGAGATTGGCGGCCATTCCTGCCGCCCAGCCGCCTCGGAAGTGGACGCCGCCCGGCACCTGCGCGCCCTGCTCGAGGGGCGGCGTGCCGGCTCCTGCGAGATGGCGCGCGCCGATCTCGGCGAGCTCGGCGGCAAGTGCAGCTTCGAGACCGCGCGGACAGGGAGCGAAGAAATCGAACGGCATGGGGGATGACATAAAGCGGCGGCCTGCGTGCAAAGCCGTCATTGTACGCGGATCGGTCGTCCACACCCGAGGCGAGCGGCGCGCCAGCCCTGCCGATCCAGCCCGCTGCCGCCAGCGGTCAGGGTCGGCCGACCCTGTGCGTGCGGAGGCGCTACGCCGCGCCGGCGCCGACCTTGCCGGATGATGGCTTGCCCGTCGCGCATTGCCCGCTCGGCGTCGACGGCGCACCGCGGCCGGAAGCGCCGGCCCGGACAGCCGCGGCGATCTCGTCGGCCATTTGCGCGACGGCTTGCCGATGTCCGTCGACGAGCGCGGCGTAGCCGGGACCGACGGAGACCTGCGCGAGCGTATGGCAGGTCAGCACCGATTCGCTGCCCACCTTGCGCACGCTCCACACCGCATCGAGCACCGCGCGTGAGCCGAGCCACGAATCGAAGCGCCGCACGTTGACGGTGATGCGGTAGACCGGCACCCCGTTCGGATAGGGCGCGCCATAGACGTCGAATGTATCGAGGCGAGCCGCGAGATCGCCCGAGAGCGCGCGGCGGATTTCATCGGCCGGCGGCGACACCCATCGCTCTTGCTCGAGCACGTCGACGCCCGAGCCGCCTTTTTGCACCACGAGCTGATTGCGCGCGACTTGCGTCGGGACGTCGACGGGCGGCACTTCGATCAAGAAGGCCGGGCTTGTCGCACGGTCGGCCGCCGCGGCGGGGGCGGCCGCCGGCGCGGCCGATGCCGTCGATGCCATGGACGCCGACCCCGCTCCGCCCGATCCGAGCGTATAGAAATGGGCGGGCGGCGAGGCACAAGCCGCCAATGCCGCCACGCTCGCGCAAAGCGCGATGCGAACATAGGCGCCGTATGAGCGCGAGAGTCGAAGGGACTTCACGGGTTCGTATCCTTTGCCTTGCCGCGCAGCAGCGATTCGGGGTGGCGTTCGAGGTAATCGGCGAGCGCGTTGAGCGACTGCAGCGTCTGCGTGAGTTGCGTCAGCGCCTGATGCACGTCTGACTGCATCGGCGAGTCCTGCTGCAATGTCTGCTGCGCGGCGCCGAACGTCTTTTGCGCGGCCGCAAGCGTGTCTCGCGCCTGCGGCGCGACTTCCGTGTCGAGCCGCTTGAAGAGGCTGTCGGCATTCTTCAACGTGCCGTTCAGGTTCTTGCTCAGTTCGTCGAACGGGATTTTGTCGAGCTTGCTCGCGATGTCGGCCAACTGAACCTGCAGTTCTTCGAGCGTGTTCGGCACGGTCGGCAGCGTGAGCGGCGTCGCGTCGGGATTGAACGCGATATGCGGCGCGTTCGGGAACACGTCGAGCGCCACGTAGAGCTGGTTCGTGAGCAGGTTCCCGGTGCGCAGTTGTCCGCGCAAGCCGCGCGCCACGAGCTGCGTCAGCAGTGTCTTGTCGGCATTGGGACCCGTCTTCGCGAGCGCGTCGCGGAACCGCGTGCCGAGCCGGTTCGGATAGAGATTCATCGTGACGGGCATCGTGATGCTGCGCGTCTTGGCATCGTAGTCGACGCCGATCTGCGTGACTTCGCCGAGCTCGATGCCGCGGAAGTCGACGCTGGCGCCCGGAGAGAGGCCTCGCAGCGATTGGTTGAAGTTCATGACGACCGTGAAGGCCGGGCCGTCCGGCTCGCGCATGGCGGCCGATTCGCTGCCCGCGAGGCGGAAAGTCATATTGTCTGGCGCTTCCTGCCCGACCGCCTGCCCTGGTGGAGACTGGAACGCGAGGCCGCCGACGATGACGGTTGCGAGCGATTGCGTATTGAGCTTGAGCCCGCTCGAATCGAGCCGCAGATCGACACCGCTCGCATGCCACCAGCGCGAGTTCTCGCCGACGTACTGATCGTAGGGCGCATCGACGAAGACCTGTATCGTGACGCCCTTGCCATCCTTGTCGAGCGAGAAGCCGACAACCTGCCCGACCTGAACGCGCCGATAGTAGACGGGCGAGCCGATATCGATCGAGCCGAG
The DNA here is from genome assembly GCF_002934455.1 of Trinickia symbiotica. Taxonomy (GTDB): domain Bacteria; phylum Pseudomonadota; class Gammaproteobacteria; order Burkholderiales; family Burkholderiaceae; genus Trinickia; species Trinickia symbiotica. Next base: position 117,763 of record NZ_PTIR01000014.1, read on the forward strand.
CGAATCGCCCTGCAGCGTATAGCGCCGCCCGCGCTGGTCACCGGTTACCGCAGGCGGCGTTTCGAGCCCGTTGAAGTCGGTCTCTCCGTTATGGGAGCGGCCCAGATCGACGCCAATGTACGCCCCCGAAAGCAGCGTGCCGAGGCCCGACACGCCGGTCGTGCCGATGCGCGGACGCACGATCCAGAAGCGTGTGTCTTCGACGGCGAAGTCGGACGCTTCCTTCGTGAGCTGCACTTCGACGATGACGCGCGTATGGTCCTTCGAAAGGCGGATCGTCTTGACGGTACCGATGTCGACGTTCTTGTACTTGACCTTCGTCTTGGCGGCCTCGAGGCCCTCCGCGTTCGCGAAGCTGATCGAGATGGTCGGCCCACGGTCGACGACCGACTTCACGACGAGCGCAATGCCGATCAGCGCCGCAATGAGCGGCACGACCCAGACGAGCGAGGGCAGCCAGCCGCCGCGGCGGGCGGCGACCGGCTCCGGCAGATCGGGCGGAAGGCCCGAGCCGCCGTTCGAGCCGCCTGGCGGGTTGCCGGGCTCTTGATTCGGGCTATTCATGTCGTTGCGTCCTGGTTCCTTTCTGTGCGTCCGGCTTCTGCTTCATCGGCGCAGTCCCAGATGAGGCGCGGGTCGAACTGCATCGATGCAATCATGGTCAGCACCACGACGGCGGCGAACGCGAGCGCGCCCCAGCCCGCGGTAATGACGGCGAGCGACCGGAAGCGCACGAGCGCAACGGTCAGCGTGATCACGAATACGTCGAGCATCGACCAGCGACCGATATGCTCGATGATCCGATAAAGCCTCGCGCGCTCGTGCGTGCGCCAGCTTGAGCGGCGCTGCACCGTCAGTGCGAGCAGGGCCAGCACGACGAGCTTCAGCATCGGCACGAGGATGCTGGCGACGAAGACGATGATCGCGAGCGGCCAATCTCCCGATACCCAGAAGTAGACGACGCCGCTCATGATCGTGTCGTCTTCGTCGCCGAAGAGCGATCTCGTGTGCAGGATCGGCAGCAGATTGGCCGGGATATAGAGCAATGCCGCCGCGATCAGCAAGGCCCACGTTCGCATGATGCTGTCCGGATTGCGCTGGTGCAGCACCGTGCCGCAGCGCGAGCAGCGCTGGCGCGCGGCCGTGGCGCGCTCCGCGTGCTGCCCGCGCCCGGCGGCGCGGCGTGCCTCGACGTTGCCGCACGCATGGCAAGCGATCAGTCCCGCGGCTGCCGCCGTGACGTATCTCATCGCGGCTCGATGCGCGTAGGCGCCGTTCGCGCGGCCGCCGCGGCGTGCTTCGCGCCCCGCTCGCGCGCTGCCCGGGCGTCGCCTTGGCGAGCGTTCAGGCGATCGGCCATGTCCCAGAGTACACGCGGATCGAACATCACGACCACAGCCAGCATCAGCGTCAGCCCGCCGAACGCGAAGAGCGCCGCTTCCGGAATGACGCGGGCGAGGCTCGTCATTTTAACGATCGTCACGAGAATGCCGAGCATGAGCACTTCGATCATGCCCCAGGGGCGCACGAATTGAATCGCGCGCAGCACGGAATGGAAGCCGGGCGGCACGACGCCGGCGCGGATCGGCAGCAGGACATAGAGCAGCGAGGTCAGCTCGACGAGCGGAAAGAGGATCGTCGAGCAGAACACGAGCACGGCGACGATCTGCATGTCCTCGCTCCAAAGAGCGACGAGCGCGCCCATCAGCGTCGTTTGCGACGTGATGCCGTTCAATTCGAGCTCGACGATCGGAAAGCCCTGCGCGATGAGGAACGTGATCAGCGCCGCCATCGCGAGCGCGGCAATCCGCTCGACGTGGATCGAGCTCGAGCGCGACAGCACGGCGCCGCAACGCGGGCAGCGCGCATTCGCGTGATTGGAATCGCGCGGCTTGCGCAACAGTGCGTCGCATTCATGACATGCAATCAGATTCAGGCGATCCATAGGCAACAGTGCGTCCGCCCGGGCGGGGCGGCGGTGGACGAGCGAGACTCGAGGCGCTGCAAACGAGCGGCAAACCCGCGCCAATCTTACCAAATGGCCCCGCGCGGACGCGTTGCGGTCAATCCGCGGAAAGGGGCCGGAGCACGCGCGTGGCCGACGCGCGGAATAGACTGTCCTTTGTCCGCGTTTAGCACTTGCCGTTCCCGGATTCCGTTCTCGAAAAAATTCGGGGCCACACGGTCTCTTCGCTTGCGGTAGCATGGCGGCCGTACGGGATGGGGCCGCCGTCGCCGGTCTCGGCAAAATACCTGATAACTCGATATCCTGCCATGTCGACTGAAATCCGGCCTTCGCGGCCATCATTTTCGCAGTCCGATGCTTACACGAGCACCGCAATCACCTTTCATTGGGTAATCGCGCTGCTCATCGTCAGTGCGTTTGCGATCGGTCTCGTCATGACGAGCATTCCGGGATTCACGCCCGATAAGCTCCGCTATTTCTCATGGCACAAGTGGATCGGCGTGACCGCGTTCGCGCTCATCGTGCTGCGCATCGTCTGGCGCTTGACGCACAAGGCGCCGCCGCTGCCCGAGCACATGCGCGGCTGGGAGCGCGCGCTGGCGCATGCCATCCACGGCTTTATTTACCTGCTGATGATCGCCGTGCCCGTTACCGGCTATCTCTATAGCTCGGCCGCGAACGTGCCCGTCGTCTACCTCGGCATCGTGCCGTTGCCGCGCATCATCGCACCCGACCCGATGCTGAAGGAAGTGCTCAAGACGACGCATATTACGCTCGACTATTGCCTCGCCGCGCTCGTCGTCCTGCACATTGCAGCGGCGCTCAAGCACCAGTGGTTCGACCGCGACGGACTCCTTTCGCGGATGATCCCGTTTCTCAAGTAATTCAATTATCCAAGTAACCTTTCAAGAGCGACACTGCAATGAAAGCTTCGTTTTATCGCTACATGCTGGCCGCATTCGCAGCCGCGACACTGGCAGCCTCGGGGGCCGCGCTCGCTCAGGTCGACTCCGCGAAGAGTTCGATCGTCGCGACGTCGAAACAGATGAACGTCCCCGTGGACGGCAAGTTCACGAAGTTCACGGCCGACGTGAGTTTCGATCCGTCGAAGCCGACGGCCGGCAGTGCGCAATTCTCCGTGGACGTGCGCAGCTACGATCTCGGCGATAAGGAATACAACGATCAGGTGGCCGGCAAAGACTGGTTCGACGCGAAGGCGTATCCGACGGCCACTTTCGTCTCGAGCGCCATCGCGCCCGCCGGCGGCAACAAATACAACGTAACCGGCAAGCTGACGATCAAGGGCAAGAGCCAGACCGTCGTCGTCCCTGTGACGGTGACGCAGCAGGGGGCTAGTCAAGTGTTCGACGGCGCGGTGCCGATCAAGCGCTCGGCCTTCGACGTCGGCACCGGGGAGTGGAAGGATACCTCGGTCGTCGCCGACGATGTCGTCATCAAGTTCCATATTGTCGCGGCGGCGAAGAAAGGCTGACCGGCGCGATCTTGCGTTTCTTCCCTCGTTTGTTCAACGTTGCCGCCCGTTCGGCGGTGCTCGCATCAGGAGAATCGGTTGTGAAAAAGAATGTCTTTATCGCCGCCGCGGCATTGGCGGCGACGCTGTCGGGCAGCGTCTTCGCTGCGGATACGTATCAGCTCGACCCGAACCACACGTACCCGAGCTTCGCGGCCGATCATTTCGGCGGCTTGTCGGTCTGGCGCGGCAAGTTTACGAAGACGACGGGCACCGTGACGCTCGATCGGCAGGCGAAGACCGGTACGGTCGAGGTGACGATCGATCCCGCCTCGATCGATACGGGTAACGCCAAGCTCGACGAGCATTTGAAGAAGGACGAATTCTTCGACGTGACGAAGTTCCCGACGGCCAGTTACAAGGGCACGAAGATCAAGTTCGACGGCGACAAGCCCGTCGAAGTGATCGGCGAGCTGACGCTGCACGGCGTGACGAAGCCCGTCGACCTGAAGATCGATTCCTTCAAGTGCATGCCGCACCCGATGCTCAAGCGTGAAGTGTGCGGCGTCGAGGCGAGCGGCGATTTCAATCGCGCCGATTTCGGCCTCGATTTCGGGCAGAAGTATGGCTTCAACATGGATACGAAGCTGCAGATCCAGGCTGAAGGGATCAAGCAGCAGTAATCGCGCGGCCGTCGTAAGCTGGGGCAGGACCAGCGCCAGTCCCGGCGAGCCAATAAAAAAACGCTTCGAGCATGGCGCCCGAAGCGTTTTTTTTCGCCCGTCAACAGACGCGAGCCGGTGCGCTGCCGACCTCAGACCTGCGCGCCCGCATTCGGATCGTTCGGATCGTGGCGTTCCCGCTTTTCCTTCAGCAGATCTTCGCGCTTCACGCCAAGCCACATCGCGAGCGCGGCTGCGACGAACACCGACGAGTAGATGCCGAACAGGATGCCGATCGTCAGCGCGAGAGCGAAGTAGTGCAGCGTCGGGCCGCCGAAGAAGAACATCGACAGCACCATCATTTCGGTACAACCGTGCGTGATGACCGTGCGCGACATGGTGCTCGTGATCGCGTGGTTGATGACTTCCATGACGGTCATCTTGCGCTCGCGGCGGAATGTTTCACGAATCCGGTCGAAGATGACGACCGACTCGTTGACCGAGTAGCCGAGCACCGCGAGCACCGCGGCTAGCACCGACAGCGAAAACTCCCATTGGAAGAATGCGAAGAAGCCGAGAATGATCACGACGTCGTGCAGGTTCGCGATGATGCCGGCCACCGCGTATTTCCATTCGAAGCGGAACGACAGGTAGATCATGATGCCGACGACGACGCAGGCGAGCGCGAGCAGGCCATTCGTCGCGAGCTCCTTGCCGACCTGCGGGCCGACGAACTCGACGCGCTGCAGCTTCGCGGCGGGCTCCTGCTGATTGAGCGCCGTCATGACCTGATTGCTTTGCTGCGCCGACGAGAGCCCCGTCTTCAACGGCAGACGGATCATCACGTCGCGCGACGTGCCGAACGTCTGCACTTGTGCGTCCCCGTAGCCGAGCTTGCCGAGCGTCGTGCGCACCGGCTCGAGTTGCGCCGCCTGCGGGTACTGCACTTCCATGACGGTGCCGCCCGTGAACTCGACCGACAGGTGCAGCCCGCGATGCAGCAGGAAAAACACCGCCGCGAAGAACGTCAGGAACGAGATCGCGTTGAAAATCAACGCGCGCTGCATGAACGGGATGTCGTTGCGAATGCGGAAAAATTCCATCGTGTTTCTCTCCGGGCCGTCATCGGCCCTTTAGCCGCTCGGCGGCCCCTGCGGGCCGCCTTCCTTTTGGCATATAAGCGCTCGGCCTCGAGCCGTCAGCGGGACGAATCCGGTTTGCGCGGCGCCGCAGTTTCGCGCGCGCGATTGCGCAATTGTGGCTTGCCTGCGCGAGCCCCTCGATTTCCGCCCTTGGGGGCCGATTGCGAGCCGACCGACGACGCGAGCGCCGCCGTATCGCTGCCCGCATCGGACGCGCCGAAAGCGCCGGCTCCGGCTGCCGCTGTCGCCGCGGCGGGCCGCCAGACCTGGCCGATCGAAAGCGTCTTGAGCTTCTTCTTGCCGCCGTACCACCAGTTCACGAGCCCGCGCGAGAAGAACACGGCCGAGAACATCGAGGTCAAGATGCCGATGCAGTGCACGACGGCAAAGCCGCGCACGGGGCCGGAGCCGAACGCGAGCAGCGCGAGGCCGGCGATCAGTGTCGTCACGTTCGAGTCGATGATCGTCGCCCAGGCGTGCGCGTAGCCGTTCTGGATCGCGAGTTGCGGCGGCGCGCCGTGGCGCAGCTCTTCGCGCACGCGCTCGTTGATGAGCACGTTCGAGTCGATCGCCATACCGAGCGCGAGCGCAATGGCGGCGATGCCGGGCAGCGTCAGCGTAGCTTGGAGCAACGAGAGCACGGCCACGAGCAGCAGCAGGTTGACCGACAGGCCGATCACGGAAACGACGCCGAAGAGCAGGTAGTAGGCGATCATGAACACGGTGATCGCGGCGAAGCCGTAGACGACCGAGTCGAAGCCCTTCTTGATGTTGTCGGCGCCGAGGCTTGGTCCGATCGTCCGCTCCTCGATGATGTCCATCGGTGCCGCGAGCGAGCCCGCGCGCAGCAGCAGCGCGAGATCGGCGGCGGCCTGCGGCGTCGGCTGGCCCGTGATCTGGAAGCGGTCGCCGAGCTCGGACTGGATCGTCGCGACCGTCAGCACCTGCCCTTTGCCCTTTTCGAACAGCACCATCGCCATCGGCTTGCCGATGTTGTCGCGCGAGACGCTCGCGACGGCGCGGCCCGCGGCCGAATTGAGGCGGATGTTGACGGAGGGGCGCTGGTGTTCGTCGAAGCCGGCCGACGCGTCGATGATGCTGTCGCCCGTGAAGATGACCTGCTTGCGCAGCAGAACTGGCACCTGATTGCCTTCGGTGAAGAGCTCGTCGCCGGGCGGCACGGGCTCGCCGGGGGCCGGATGGGTGTTGACCGGATCCGCGAGACGCGCCTCGAGCGTGGCCGTGCGGCCGATGATTTCCTTTGCCTTCGCCGTATCCTGCACGCCCGGCAGCTCGACGACGATGCGGTCGGCGCCTTGCTGCTGGATCACGGGCTCCGCGACGCCAAGCTCGTTCACGCGGTTGTGCAGCGTCTGCATGTTCTGCTTGACGGCGGCTTCCTCGACGGCCTGCTGCTGGGCGGGCGCGAACGTGCCGACGAGCTCGACGCCGCCTCCTTGCGCCGCGGGCCGCGTGTTCCATTGCAGCTCGGTGATCGTGCGCGAGAGCTGCGTGCGCGCCGTATTGGCGACGTTCGCATCGGCAAAGCTCACGACGACCGACTGGCCGACGCGATTCACGCCGCCGTCGCGGATGTTGTTATCGCGCAAGTAGGTGCGCGCGTCCGACGCGTCGGCGTCGAGCCGCTTGTCGAGCGCGCCGGCCATGTCGATCTGCATGAGGAAGTGGACGCCGCCGCGCAAATCGAGCCCGAGGTACATCGGCAACGCGCGCAGCGCCGTCAGCCAGCGCGGCGAGGCGCTTTGCAGATTCAGTGCGACGACGTATTGCGGATCGGCCGGATCGGCGTTCAGCGCCTTTTGCAGGACGTCTTTCACGTGCAGCTGCGTGTCGGTGTCTTTCAGGCGCACGCGGATGTTGGCATTCGCGCCGCTATTGTCGAACGTGACGTCGTCAGGCTTGATCTGGTTCGCGGCGAGCGCGGCTTCGACCTTGTCGAGCGTCGACGCATCGAGCTTGACCGTGGCCTTGCCGCTCAACACCTGCACCGCCGGCGCTTCGCCGAAGAAGTTGGGCAATGTGTAGAGAAGACCGATGGCGAGCGCCACGGCCATCACGACATATTTCCAAAGGGGATAACGATTCATGGCATTCGCCGTTCGGGGAAGGGGCGTCAAAGCGCCGCGTCCCGCGTCTTCATGGCCGGTGCGAGGGCGCGCGGGGAAACCCGGCGCGCCGCCCGGCTCGTGAAGGCGCGGGAGGCGATCTCAAGCAGCGATCGAAACGTTGATCGACGCGACATGGGAGCGAGGCGGCTTCAGAGCGATTTGATCGTGCCTTTCGGGAGGATCGTGGTGACGGCCGCCTTTTGCACGAGGATCTCGGTGCCTTCGGCGATTTCCACGCCGACGTAGGCATCGCCCACCTTGGTGACCTTGCCGACGACGCCGCCGTTCGTCACGACCTCATCGCCCTTGGCCATTGCGGCGAGCATGTTGCGGTGCTCCTTTTGGCGCTTCATCTGGGGCCGGATCATGATGAAATACAGCACCGCGAACATGAGGATGAACGGCAGGAAGCTCATCAGATTCGATTCGGCGCCGCCGCCGGCCCCTTGCGCGAATGCGTTGGAAATCATCGACACGTTGGTTTCTCCGTAAAAGACGATCGGACGATCGCGAAATAGCCAGATATTTTAGCATTGCGGTATTGCGCGGCGACGCGGGTCCCCGAAGTCGGACGAATCCCCGCTCGTCGCGCGCGGCGGCTATTCGGTGCCCCTTGCCCGCTCCTCGGCGAACCGCTTGCGGAACGCGTCGAAGGTTTGCGTCTCGATGGCGGCGCGCATTTCGCCCATCAGTTCGAGGTAGTAGTGCAGGTTGTGAATGGTGTTGAGCTGCGCGCCGAGAATCTCGCCGACGCGATGCAAATGGTGCAAATAGCCGCGCGTGAAATTGCGGCAGGTGTAGCAGCCGCAGCACTCGTCGAGCGGACGCAGCGTGTTGCGGTGCTGGGCGTTGCGGATCTTGATGTCGCCGAAGCGCGTGAAGAGCCAGCCGTTGCGCGCGTTACGCGTCGGCATCACGCAGTCGAACATGTCGATGCCGGCCGCGACGCCGGCCACGAGGTCCTCGGGCGTGCCGACGCCCATCAGGTAGTGCGGCTTGTCGGCCGGTAGGCGCGGCCCGACGTGCGCGAGCACGCGCAGCATCTCTTCCTTCGGCTCGCCCACTGAAAGCCCCCCGACCGCGATTCCGTGAAAGCCGATTTCGGAGAGGCCCGCGAGCGATTCATCGCGCAGGTCTTCGTACATGCCGCCCTGGACGATGCCGAAAAGCGCATTCGGGTTCGCGAGCCGCTCGAATTCGTCGATGGAGCGCTTCGCCCAGCGCAGCGACATGCGCATCGACTCGGCGGCCTCCGTGTGGCTCGTCGGCACGCCATCGGTCGCGTAGGGCGTGCATTCGTCGAACTGCATCACGATGTCGGAGTTGAGCGTGCGCTGGATCCGCATCGAGATCTCGGGTGAGAGAAAGAGCTTGTCGCCGTTGACGGGCGAGGCGAACGCGACGCCTTCCTCGGTGATCTTGCGCAGATCGCCGAGCGAGAAGACCTGGAAGCCGCCCGAATCGGTCAGGATCGGCCGGCGCCAGCCCATGAAGCCGTGCAGCCCGCCATGCGCGGCGACCGTATCGAGGCCCGGCCGCAGCCAGAGGTGAAACGTGTTGCCGAGGATGATGCGCGCCTGGATCTCCTCGAGCTCGCGCGGCTGAATTGCCTTGACGGTACCGTAGGTGCCGACGGGCATGAAGATCGGCGTCTCGACGACGCCGTGGTTGAGCGTTAATCTGCCGCGGCGCGCCTGGCCGTCGGTGGCGAGCAGCTCGAATTGCAGGCCGCCCGCGGCGGCGGGCGATGCGATCGGGTCGTGATGGTTCGGATGACCGTCGGTCATTCAGTGACTCCTGGTGAGCAACATCGCGTCGCCGTAACTGAAAAAGCGGTAGCGCGCCTCGATCGCATGGCGATAAGCCTCGCGTATCGTCGCCATGCCGGCAAATGCGGAGACGAGCATCATGAGCGTCGACTTCGGCAGATGGAAGTTCGTGATGAGCCGATCGACCACGCGAAAACGGTAGCCGGGCGTGATGAAGATATCCGTTTCGGCCGAAGTGGCCGCGAGCGGCCGGCCGGCGGCTTCGGCATCGCGCGCCGCGGCTTCGAGCGCGCGCAGCGAGGTCGTGCCGACCGCGACAACCCGGCCGCCGCGCGCGCGCGTGGCCGCGATCTTGTCGGCGAGCGTCTGCGGGAGGTGGTACCACTCGCTATGCATCTTATGCTCCGCGATGTTCTCGACGCGCACGGGCTGGAACGTGCCGGCGCCGACGTGCAGGGTCAGCGTCGCCCGCTCGATGCCGCGGCGATCGAGCTCGGCGAGCAGCGCATCGTCGAAATGCAGGCCCGCCGTCGGCGCCGCGACGGCGCCCGGGTTGCGCGCGTAGACGGTCTGATAGCGCGCTTCGTCGGTCGCATCCGGGTCGTGCTCGATGTAGGGCGGCAGCGGCAGCCGGCCGAAGCGCTCGATCAGATCGAGGCAGGCTTCGGGAAAATGAAGCGTGTAGAACGGTTCGACACGCTCGCCGACAGTCACGTCGAATGCGTCGGCAAGGCGCAGCGTCGTTCCCAGCGTGGGGCTCTTGCTTGCGCGAATCTGCGCCAGCGCGGTGCGCTCGCCCGTCAGGCGCTCGATGAGCACCTCGATTCGGCCGCCGCTCGCCTTGACGCCGAAAAAGCGGGCCTTGAGCACTTTGGTATCGTTGAAAACGAGCAAGTCGCCGGCTGTCAGGCAGTCGGGAAGCTCGGCAAAGCGCCGATCGACGAGGCGCATCGTATCGGTCGCCGTTTGCGGATCGCCGCCCGGTCTCGGCGCGACGACCTCGAGCAGGCGGCTCGCGCTGCGCTGAGGCAGGGCCTCTTGAGCGATCAGCTCGGGAGGTAGATTGAAATCGAAATCGGAAAGCGTGAACATGCTGCGTTGATCGGCGGTAGGCGGCGCGGCCCGGCGCAATTCGCGAGCCGCTATCATCGCGGGACGTCCGGCCGCGTGCCGGGCGCGATGCTGATGACGAAACCGATATTGTACTTGCGAAGAGACTCATGCCCTTGACCCGCCGCCGGCCGGCCGAGCCTGCAAAAGACGCGATGGACGACGCAGCCGACGCCGCGGGCGGCCGCGCGCCCGTGCGAGCGGCGCGCGATGTGGGCAACGGCTACGACGGCGCGGGCGGCGAGGACGCTCCAACGCGCATGAAAACCATCGCGGAGTCGCGCCCGGCGAAGGCGAAGAAGGCGACGGCGTCGGCCGCCGCGCCCGCGGCGAAACGCGCGGAGCCCGCGAAGACCGCCGACAAGCTGGCGAAGCTCGGTTTGACGCGTGACATCGATCTTGTGCTGCACCTGCCGATGCGCTACGAGGACGAAACGACGCTCACCCCGATCGGCGAGCTGCTGCCCGGCGAGACGGCGCAGACGGACGGCGTCGTCTTCGACAACGAAATTGCGTACCGGCCGCGTCGACAGTTGGTCGTGAAGCTGCGCGACGACGCGGGCGACGAGCTCGTCTTGCGGTTTCTCAACTTCTACGGCTCGCAAGTCAAGCAGATGGCCGTGGGCCAGCGGCTGCGCGTGCGGGGCGACGTACGTGGCGGTTTCTTCGGCCTCGAGATGGTGCATCCGACGGTGCGCGTCGTCGATGACGATACGCCGCTGCCGCAGGCGCTGACGCCCGTATACCCGAGCACGGCGGGCGTTTCGCAGGCGTATTTGCGCAAGGCGATCGACAACGCGCTCGCGCGTACCGAGTTGCCCGAGCTGCTGCCTCGCCCGATTGCCGAGCGCTATTGCGAGCCGCTCGCGCTGCCGCCGCTCGCAAGCGCTGTGCGGACGCTCCATCATCCGAGTGCCGATGCCGACGAGGCGGCGCTCAGCGACGGCAGTCATCCCGCCTGGACGCGCATCAAGTTCGACGAGCTGCTTGCCCAGCAGCTTTCCCTCAAGCGCGCGCACGAAGAGCGCCGCCGCCGCACGGCGCCCGCGATGCCGCGCCGCGCGTCCGGCGATTCGGCTTCGCTCGCGGCGCGTCTCATCGAGGCGTTGCCGTTTGCGCTCACGCACGCACAACAACGCGTCGTGGCAGAAATCTCCGCCGATCTCGCCGCGCCGCACCCCATGCAGCGCCTGCTGCAGGGCGACGTCGGCAGCGGCAAGACCATCGTTGCCGCGCTCGCCGCCGCGCAGGCGATCGACGCCGGCTATCAGGCCGCGATGATGGCGCCGACGGAGATCCTCGCCGAGCAGCACGCGCGCAAGCTGCGCGGCTGGCTGGAGCCGCTCGGCGCGACGGTCGCGTGGCTGGCCGGCAGCCTGAAGACGAAGGAGAAGCGCGCGGCGCTCGCGGCCGCGGCTTCGGGCGAGGCGCGACTCGTCATCGGCACGCACGCGATGATCCAGGAAACGGTCGAATTCGCGCGGCTCGGGCTCGTCATCGTCGACGAGCAGCACCGTTTCGGCGTGGCGCAGCGACTCGCGCTGCGGGCGAAGGCGCGCAAGGACAAGGCCGCCGATACGGCGGATGAGGGCGGGCAGCAAGGCACTGCGCGGGCGGCGGCTGGCGATGCGCGCGAGTTTCAGCCGCATCAGCTCATGATGTCGGCGACGCCGATCCCGCGCACGCTCGCGATGACGTACTACGCGGATCTCGACGTTTCGACGATCGACGAGCTGCCGCCAGGGCGTACGCCGATCGTCACCAAGCTGATCTCCGATGCGCGCCGCGACGAAGTCGTCGCGCGCGTGCGCGAGGCGGCGCTGACGGGGCGGCAGGTCTACTGGGTCTGCCCGCTCATCGAGGAGAGCGAAACGTTGCAGCTCCAGACCGCCGTCGAGACGTACGAAACGCTCGCGGCCGCGCTGCCCGAGCTGCGCGTGGGCCTCGTGCACGGACGGCTCGCGCCAGCCGAGAAAGCCCTCGTGATGGATGCGTTCTCGCGCAACGAGATTCAGCTCCTCGTCGCGACGACGGTGATCGAGGTCGGCGTGGATGTGCCGAACGCATCGCTGATGGTGATCGAGCATGCCGAGCGATTCGGGCTTGCACAATTGCACCAGCTGCGCGGGCGAGTCGGCCGCGGCAGCACCGCATCGGTCTGCGTGCTGCTCTACGGCGGGCCGCTTTCGCTGACGGCGCGTGCGCGGCTGAAGACGATGCGCGAAACGACGGACGGCTTCGAAATCGCGCGTCGGGATCTCGAGATTCGCGGCCCGGGCGAATTCCTTGGCGCGAGGCAGTCGGGCGCGGCGATGCTGCGCTTCGCGGATTTGCAGCAGGACGCGTGGCTGATCGAGCCGGCGCGCGAGGCGGCGGCGCGGCTCATCGCGGAGTATCCGGACGTCGCTATGCAGCATTTGGCGCGCTGGCTAGGCACGCGCGAGCAGTATCTGAAGGCTTGACGGTGAGCCCGCGGAGCATCGCTTCGCCAACGCTCCATCATCCGGTGAATCGAGCCGCACGGGCCGACCGGTCAGCCGCCGCGTCGTGGTGTTGGCGAATCGCCGCGACAGGTGTATAAGATAAAACCTATCGACAGTCATAGTCTGATTGGTCCCCATGACGCTTACCGAACTCAAATACATCGTGGCAGTCGCCCGCGAGCGCCATTTCGGCCGGGCGGCCGAGGCCTGCTTCGTCAGCCAGCCGACGCTCTCGGTGGCGATCAAAAAGCTCGAGGACGAGCTCAATGTCCAGATCTTCGAGCGCGGAACGAGCGAAGTCAGCGTGACACCGATCGGCGAGCAGATCGTGACGCAGGCGCAGCGCGTGCTCGAGCAGACGCTCGCCATCAAGGAGATCGCGAAGCAGGGCAAGGATCCGCTCGTCGGGCCGCTGCGCCTCGGCGTCATCTATACGATCGGCCCGTACCTGCTGCCGGCGCTCGTCAAGCAGATGATCAAGAGCGTGCCGCAGATGCCGCTGATGCTGCAGGAAAACTTCACGCTGAAGCTGATCGAGTTGCTCAAGCAGGGCGAGATCGACGTTGCAATCATGGCGCTGCCGTTTCCCGAGACGGGACTCATGGTGCGTCCGCTCTATGACGAGCCGTTTGTCGTCGCGTTGCCGGCCGGGCACGCCTGGGAGTCGCGCAAGGAGATCGATCCCGATGACCTGAAGCAGGAAACGATGCTGCTGCTCGGCAACGGGCATTGCTTCCGCGACCACGTCCTCGGCGTCTGCCCGGAGCTGATGCGCTTCTCGCAGACGGCCGACGGCATTCAGAAAACGTTCGAGGGCTCGTCGCTCGAGACGATCCGGCATATGGTGGCGAGCGGCGTCGGGATTACGGTGCTGCCGCGCATGTCGGTGACCGAGGTGAAGCCGCAGGCGGGCGGCCCCGACGCCGGACTGCTCAGCTACGTGCCGTTCGGCGAACCGGTGCCCGATCGGCGCGTCGTCCTGGCCTGGCGCAAGAGCTTCACGCGCATGCCCGCCATCGATGCGATCAGCGAAGCGATCGCCGCCTGCGAACTGCCCGGCGTCAACAAGCTCGACATGCCGGTTGCCGTCAACTGATCCGGCAGGCGGCACCGCGTGCCGCCCCTCTCCATCGCACCGACCTCGCTCGTCGCTTGATGTACCCGTCTCGCCCCTATCGAATACATATAATCAATCAATCACAATAAATCGATAGTCTCAATATACTTCCTCACATGGTGATCGCATTCATGGAGGAGGTCATGTGGAAACGCTTCTCGTCTGTAGCCGGCGAGTCCGCCTCTCGGCGGGCCGGCGTGCGACTCGCGGCGGCGTTGCGTCGTTCGCGCGCCATCGGGTTCGCGCTACTCGCCGATCGGGCGCTCGCCGGCTAGCTCGATGAATCGACGGCAGCGCCGCCTGGCGAATGCCCGTCGACATTTCGCTCAACGTTTCGAGGCAGCGACGGTGAGCAGTTTCGAAGCAGCGTCGCGCATTCGCGTTCATTCTCTCGTTTGCATCCCATCCCTGTCTTATCGCTTCGTTCCACGTCGCCAGACGTTTCCCGATGCTAAGGAGCTCAACCCATGTCCGACCGTAATGACCGCAGTCTCACTACCGCCGCCGGCGCGCCTGTCGCCGACAACCAGAATTCGTTGACGGCCGGCCCGCGCGGCCCCGTAGCGTTGCAAGACGTCTGGCTCATCGAAAAACTCGCGCATTTCGACCGCGAAGTGATTCCCGAGCGGCGCGTGCATGCCAAAGGCTCGGGCGCCTTCGGCACGTTGCGCGTGACGCATGACATTTCGCGCTACACGAAGGCAAAAGTCTTTTCCGCGATCGGCAAGGAGACGCCGCTCTTCATGCGTTTCTCGACCGTGGCCGGCGAGCGCGGCGCCGCCGACGCCGAGCGCGACGTGCGCGGCTTCTCGATCAAGTTCTATACGGAAGAGGGCAACTGGGATGTGGTCGGCAACAACACGCCGGTGTTCTTCATCCGCGACCCGTTGAAGTTCCCCGATTTCATCCACACGCAAAAGCGCGATCCGTACACGAACCTGCGCAACAACGTCGCCGCGTGGGATTTCTGGTCGCGCCATCCCGAGTCGCTGCACCAGGTCACGATCGTCATGAGCGATCGCGGCATTCCGAAGAACTACCGGCAGATGCACGGCTTCGGCTCGCATACGTTCTCGTTTATCAACGCGAACAACGAGCGATTCTGGGTGAAGTTCCACTTCAAGTCCCTCAACGGGATCGAGAACTACACCGACGCGGAAGCGGCGCAGGTGATCGCGGGCGATCGCGAGAGCGCGCAGCGCGACCTCGTGACGGCGATCGACGACGGCAACTTTCCGAAGTGGGCATTCCGCATTCAGGTGATGCCCGAGGCTGACGCGGCCAAGGTGCCCTACAACCCGTTCGATATTACGAAGGTCTGGCCGCACAAGGACTATCCGCTCATCGACGTCGGCGTGATCGAACTCAACCGCAACGCGGCGAATTATTTCGCCGACGTCGAGCAGGCGGCGTTCACGCCGGCCAACGTAGTGCCTGGTATCGGCTTTTCGCCGGACCGTCTGCTGCAGGGGCGACTCTTCTCATACGGGGACACGCAACGCTATCGCCTCGGTGTGAACCATCACCAGATTCCCGTGAATGCGCCGAAGTGCCCGTTCCATCACACGTTCCACCGCGACGGCGCGCTGCGCGCGGACGGCAATCTTGGCGGCACCGTGAACTACGAGCCGAGCCGCTTCGGCGAGTTCGCGCAGGATCGCAATGCCGCCGAGCCGCCCCTCGCCGCCGGCACGATCGACCGTTACGATCACCGCGAGGACGACGACTACTACAGCCAGCCCGGTGCGCTGTTCTGTCTGTTCGACGAGGGCGAGCGGCAGCGGCTCTTCGAGAACATCGCTCGGGCGATCGACGGAGTGCCCGGGGACATCGTCGCACGGCAACTCGAGCATTTCAGGCGCGCCGATCCGGCCTACGGCGAGGGCGTCGCGGCCGCTATCGAGATGCAGAAGGCCAAGCGTTCAAAGTAGCCGGATGCGGCGCGCCGGCGCACACGCGAGCAATGCGCGAGCCACTGAGATAGCGCCGCTGCGTTCGCGTGGGCTACACTGGCGCTCGCCCGACGCCTGCAGGCACCTGCCGTGCCTTGCGGGCGTCGTGGCGTTGAAGGCGTTTGCCGCCCGGAGTGGTTCGCATCACATTTGCAAGGAATAGTCATGGCCAAGAAAAACACTGCAGTTCAAATCGACATCGGCATCAGCGACAAAGATCGCAAGAAGATCGCGGAAGGACTGTCGCGGCTTTTGGCCGATACGTACACCCTCTACCTCAAGACGCACAACTTCCACTGGAACGTGACGGGGCCGATGTTCAATACGCTGCATCTGATGTTCGAGCAGCAGTACAACGAACTGGCGCTCGCCGTCGATGCCATCGCCGAACGTATCCGCGCGCTCGGCGTGCCGGCGCCGGGCAGCTACAAGGAGTTTGCGAAGCTCTCGTCGATTCCTGAAGCCGACGGCGTGCCGGCCGCCGAGGAGATGATTCGTCAGCTCGTGGCGGGTCAGGAAGCCGTGGTCCGCACGGCGCGGGCGATCTTTCCTGCGACGGAAGCGGCGAACGACGAACCGACCGCCGATCTGCTCACGCAACGGATGCAGACGCACGAAAAAACCGCTTGGATGCTGCGCGCGATGCTTGCGTAAAAGGGGGCCGCTCGCCTTCGGGCGATCGGCTTGCCGGTCCATTGACCGGCGGTTTTCGCCTTGGCGGCGAATCGCACGTGCGCGGCGGAAATCGCTTCTCGGAACGACATCGCTGAAAGGCCCGCCGTCCCGGCCTAAAATAGGCGATCACGTTCCCTTCCGGCCGCCCGATGTCGACGCCCATGTTCGCCCGCTTCCCGCTTTATCTGCGCTTGATCCGCATGGACAAGCCGATCGGCAGCCTCCTGCTGCTGTGGCCGACGCTCAACGCGCTCTGGATTGCGTCCAACGGCCGCCCGTCGCTCTCGCTGATCGTCATCTTCTCGGTGGGCACCGTGCTGATGCGCTCGGCCGGATGCGCGATCAACGACTATGCGGACCGCGACTTCGATCGCTACGTCAAGCGCACGGCCGATCGCCCGCTCACCTCAGGAAAGATTCGCTCATGGGAGGCGCTGGCGATCGCGGGCGTGCTGTCGTTCATCGCGTTCTTGCTGATCCTGCCGCTCAACGGGCTCACGAAGGCGCTGTCGGTCGTCGCGCTCTTCGTCGCGGGAAGCTATCCGTTCATGAAGCGTTTCTTCGCGATTCCGCAGGCCTACCTTGGCATCGCGTTCGGCTTCGGCATTCCGATGGCGTTCGCGGCCGTTCAGGACCGCGTCCCGCCGCTGGCTTGGGCGATGCTGCTCGCGAACATCTTCTGGGCCGTGGCGTACGACACCGAGTACGCGATGGTCGATCGCGACGACGATCTCAAGATCGGCATCCGCACGTCGGCCATTACGTTCGGCCGTTTCGACGTGGCGGCCGTCATGCTCTGCTATGCGGCGACGTTCGCCATCTATGCGTGGCTTGGCGCTTTGCTCGGCTTCGGGTGGCTGTACTGGCTCGGCTGGGCCGCGGCGATCGGCTGCGCCGTTTACCACTACACGCTGATCCGCGATCGTGAGCGGATGCCGTGCTTCGCGGCGTTTCGGCACAACAACTGGCTTGGCGGCGCCCTCTTTGCCGGGATTGCCGCGCACTACGTCGCGGCCGGCTTCTGATCAGTCGCGCGGCACAACTCGCCCGCCCGCGTTGTTAAGGGCGAGGAGGGCGCCAATGTCGATAGCACCGCGGCTGAGCGGTACTCGGCTACTGCTTGCCGAGTTCGTCACCCATCTCTTTCGCTCGCGCATCGGCGGCGAGCACGCCCGCGACGATCGCGTCCTTCACCCCTTGGGCATTGAACGATGCCAGTGCGGCGGCCGTGGTGCCGCCTTTCGACGTGACGCGCTCGCGCAGCACGCCGGCCGGCTCTTCCGATTGGGCGGCGAGTTGCGCCGCGCCGGCAAATGTCGCGAGTGCAAGCGCGCGGCCCTGATCGTCCGAGAGTCCCAGGCGGTGCGCCGCTTCCTGTAGCGCTTCGATGAAATAGAAGACGTAGGCCGGACCGCTGCCGGAGATGGCGGTCACTGCGTCGATCTTCGCTTCATCGTCGAACCAGACCGTTTCACCGACGGCGCCGAGCACGTTTGCCGCGAGCTCGCGGCCTGCCTCCTCGACGCCCGGCAGTGCGACGAGACCCGCGACACCCATTCCGATCAGCGCCGGTGTATTCGGCATCGCGCGCACGATCCGTGTGTAGCCGTTCAGCCAGCGCGAGATGTCGGCGCCGCGAATGCCGGCCGCGATGCTGATGACGAGTTGTGCCGATAGGTGCGGCGCGAGCGCGGCGGCCACTTCCTTCATGACCTGCGGCTTGACGGCGAGGACGATGGCGTCATAGCCGCGCAACGTGTCGTCGGGCGTTGCCGCCGTAGCGATGCCGAACTGCGTTTGCAGGCGCGTGCGAGCGTCTTCGTTGACGTCGACGGCATAGAGATGGGCCGGGGACGTTCCGCGCTTGGCGAGGCCGCCGATCAAGGCGGCGGCCATGTTGCCGCCGCCGATGAATGCGATTTTCATAGGGGATGGGGACTGTGGTCGTATAAAAGGTGCTTGAGGCTTTACGCGACGGCCAATCAGCGGCTGTAATCGCGCGCACCGAAGATTGCGCTGCCGATGCGAACGATAGTCGCGCCTTCGAGCACGGCCGCCTCGAGGTCGGCCGACATGCCCATCGAAAGCGTATCGATCGCGAGACCGTCGGCGCGCAGCGCGTCGAAGAGCGCTCGCAGCGTGCGGTGCTGGGCGCGTTGAGCGTCGACGTCGTCGGTCGGCTCCGGGATCGACATGAGTCCGCGCAGCACTAGGCCCGGCATGGCGGCGATCTCTTTGGCGAGTGTTGGCGCATCGCTCGGGGCGACACCGCTTTTCGAGGCCTCGCCGCTCACGTTGACTTGCAGGCAGACGTTGAGCGGCGCGAGATTCGGCGGCCGTTGCTCGGACAAGCGCTGGGCGATTTTCAGGCGATCGACCGATTGCACCCAGTCGAAATGCTCGGCGACGGGGCGCGTCTTGTTCGACTGCAACGGTCCGATGAAATGCCATTCGATTTGCGCGCGCAGGTCGGCGAGCGCTTCGATCTTCACGATGGATTCCTGCACGTAGTTTTCGCCGAAGGCGCGCTGTCCGGCGGCGAAGGCAGTGCGCACATCATCGGCCGGAAACGTCTTCGAGACGGCGAGGAGCTCGATCGAAGCGGGATCGCGTTGCGCCGCGAGAGCGGCCTGGGCGATGCGGCCATGGACCGCCGCCAGGTTATCGGCGATGGAGGGCATAGGGTTTCTATCGGAGGCGTTGGAGCAACGTTAGGTTCGGATTATACGGATCAACTTCGTCCCCCCTTCGCTTGCCGCATCGTCCCTTCGACTTCCGTTAGTCCTAAAAGCGCCGCGCCATGCCGGCTTCGCGCGAATATCGGATTCGATCGACCTTACGGATCGTCGGCCGCCCCGGCCTGACGGATGACTCATGTTTTTTTCCCGCGGAGTGTCGATGCGTTTTCTCGCTGAGTTGCTAAAGGATTACCTACTCGCTTATCGGATCACGTTGAAAGACTATCGGGCGCTCTCCCCGCTCACTTTGTCATGGCTAGTCTGTTCATGGCGTTGGTGACGGCGCTGTACACGCTGGCACCGTATTTGTTGCGGCAAGCAACGAACGCCTTGTCTGCCGGCGACGCGCGCCACGACAGTGTTTCCGTGCTCGCCCTGGCGGGTGCGTACGGCCTCGCGTGGACCGCTGCCCGTGCGTTCGAATGGCTCAAGAACATCGCTTCCGCAACCATTCTGGCAAGATGCGATGCCGCGTTCCATCACGCCATGTACGCGCGCCTCATTAGGGTAGAGCACGCACGATTGATCGATCAGGATCCCGGCACGCTCGTCTCGGTGATCTCGAGAAGCACGGGTGCGTTCAGCGCGCTGACGTTCACCGTATTTTGGGTCATCGCCCCCACCCTATTTCAACTGTTGCTTTCGGGCGGCGTCTTGTGGAAGCTGACGAGCGGGGCGTTCGCACTCGTTTTCGTGGCTTCCATGTTTCTTCTTTTTCTCGCAACGTGGTGGCTCGCAAGCCTTAGCAAAGGCGCGCATACGGAAATCTTCGGCGCCGCCGATTCGCTGGCGAGCCACTTGGTCGACAAGCTCGCCTTCGCGCTCGATATCAAGGTGAATGCGGCCTACTCGCGGGAGGATGCGTTACTTCGCGACTTGCTCGGGACGTACGTGAGAAAGATTTCGCGCGGGAATGCCCGACTTTCCTTACTACTGGCGGCACAGGCCGTTTGCGCAGGGCTTTTGCTCACCGTATTCACGATGGCCACCGCGCAAGAGGTCACGACATCGAGCTTCCAAGTCGGCGATTTCGTGATGATCGGGAGCTACGTGATCGCATTGACGACCCCGTTCACGGTGCTTGCCGCGTCGCTTTCGGACCTGCGCCGCAACCACTTGGCGTTGCGGGAAGGCTTCGGGATTCTCGAACTTCCCTTGGAGCAAAGTACGACGAAGACGGTTCTCAGGCCGCAAGGGAACGTTGTATATCGATTACAAGGTGTGAGCATCTCGATAGCGGGGCGAAGCATTTTGTCCAACGTCGACCTCGAGATTCGGCAAGGCGAACTCGCGGTCGTAACGGGCCCGTCGGGATCCGGCAAGTCAACTTTGATACGCTTGATGCTCGGATTGTCGTCGCCCGATTCCGGAAAGGTTTTGCTATACGGCGCGGACGTACGCAATATCTCGGTCGGCGACATTTGCAAACAGGTCGCAGTGGCGCCGCAGAACCCACTCATACTTAGCGGAACATTGCGCGACAACCTGGGCTATGGGTGTAGCGAAGCGCCGTCAGATACGTTCCTTCTCGAACTCGTCGAGCTGCTTGAGCTGCGCGAGTTGAGCTGCGGCGACAACGATCCCATTCTAGACCTGCCTTTAGGTATACAAGGTAGATCGCTATCCGGTGGAGAACGTCAACGCATCGCGCTTGGCCGAGCGCTGGCCAGATGTCCTTCCATAGTGATCTTGGACGAGCCGACTTCGTCGTTGGATCCCGAGCGCGAAGCTCGCATATTCGCTCGGATTCGGCAGCGCGTGTCTACTTTGCTCGTCATCACGCATCGGCTTGCGCTTTTGGAAGACGCCGATCGTGTCTATCGATTGGAAGACGGGGTGATAGAAGAGCTTTCCCGCCAGTCCTAATCACCGAAGCGACAGTGCAATATGGCCTCGCCGGGCGGCTCAACCGTAAATGGTGTGCTCGACGAGCTCAATCCAATGCGCCACGGGCATCGGCGTGCCGCTTTGCAAATGCGCGATGCAGCCGACATTGGCCGAAACGATCATCTGCGGTTCGAGTGCCGCGAGGCTATCGAGCTTGCGATCGCGCAGCGCGTAAGCCAGCGCCGGCTGCAGTATCGAATACGTGCCGGCCGAGCCGCAGCACAGATGGCTATCGGCAGGCAGACGCACCTCGATTCCGAGCGCACCCAGCAAACGTTCCACCAGTCCTCGGACCTGCAATCCATGTTGGAGTGTGCAAGGCGGATGAAACGCCACCGTATGCACGCCGCGCCGGCGTCCAAGCTCGGTCAGCTCGGCTTCGAAGTCGCCCAGCACCTCGGCCACATCGCGCGCGAGTTCGGTCACGCGTCGTGCCTTTTCGGCATACGCTGGATCGTCACGCAGCAAATGCCCATATTCCTTGACCGTCGCGCCGCATCCCGAGGCGTTGACGACGATCGCCTCGACCCCGCCTTCGATGTGCGGCCACCACGCGTCGATGTTCCGGCGCATGTCGTCGAGCGATTCGTCACGGTAGCCGAGATGCAGGCGGATCGCGCCGCAACAGCCGGCCTCGGGCTCGACGATCGTCTGCACGCCGAGCGCATCGAGCACACGTGCCGTGGCGATATTGATGTTCGGTAGCATCGCCGGTTGCACGCAGCCGGCAAGCAGCAGCATCTTATGTTTGTATCCGGTGGTCCGCGCTTGCGGCCATTGCAGCAGACGCTGGCGGGGCGGAACTTTGTCGCGCAGCTTCGGCGGCAGCACCGGCCGCACCATCTGGCCGAGGCGCATGATGGGTGTGAAAACGGCGGCACTGGGCAGGACGGTCGCGAGAAGGCGGCGCAGGAGCCGCTGTCCGAACGGGCGCTCGACCGTCGCCTCGACATGTTGTCGCCCGATCTCGACGAGTCGTCCATATTGAACGCCGGACGGGCACGTCGTCTCGCAGCTTCGGCAAGTGACGCAGCGGTCCAGATGAAGCTGCGTGCTGCGCGTGACGGACGCGCCTTCGAACATCTGCTTCATCAAATAAATGCGTCCGCGCGGCCCGTCGAGCTCGTCGCCGAGTAGCTGGTAGGTGGGGCACGTCGCGGTACAGAAGCCGCAATGAACGCACTTGCGCAGAATCTCATCGGCTTCGTTGCCGTCTGCCGTGTTGCGAATGAAGTCCGCGAGTTGGGTTTGCATCGGGTCGCTCGGACGATCGATCAGAGATCCGGGTAGAGGCGCGCCCGGTTGAAGATGCGGGCCGGATCGAAAGCCGCCTTCAGCCCGCGATGAATCTTCATGAGCGGCGCCGGCAACGGCGTGAAAACGCTGGCGCTGCGGTCGAACTCGCGCCCGGCCCGGAAGATCGTCGCGTGCCCACCGGCCTGCTTCGCGCTGATGCGCACCGTTTGAGCATCGGTATCGGTGATCCACCAGCGCTGTGAACCGCCCCATTCCATCATTTGCGCCCCCGGCAATTGCAACGGCTCGGCAATCGAGGGCAGGGCGAGCCGCCAGAGCGCGGCCTTGCCCGGGATCGTCGCGAAAAACGGATCGGTCTGTTCGCGCAGCCCCTCCCAAAAGCGTTCGGCCTCGACCGCATCGACGACTTCGCCGCCGAGCGAATTGCGCGCCGACTTGACGGCGCTTTCGGCACCCGAGAGCCGCAGCGCCAGCGTACCGTTGCGCCATGCACTCGCCGAGATCGGCAACGGCCGGCCGCACCACTCGTTGAGCTTGCGCACGGCGTCCGTGCCGTTCATGTCGAATTTGAGCGTGGCTTCGGCCACCGGCCGCGGCATCACCTTGATCGAGAGCTCGAGAATGAGCCCCAGCGTGCCGAGCGAGCCCGCCATCAGGCGCGCGACGTCATAGCCGGCGACGTTTTTGACGACTTGTCCGCCGAAGCGCAGGGTTTCGCCTCGACCGTTCATCACCGTGGCGCCGAGCACGAAATCGCGCGCCGCGCCCGCCGACACGCGCCGCGGCCCCGCGATGCCGGCCGCGATGCAGCCGCCGAGCGTGGCTCCGCGGCCGAAGTAGGGGGGCTCGAAAGCGAGCATCTGGTTGCGCTCGGCGAGCGTCGCCTCGATCTCGGCGAGCGGCGTGCCGCAACGCGCAGTGATGACGAGCTCGGCCGGATCGTAGGCGACGATGCCGCGGTACGCCCGCGTATCGAGGATTTCACCGGAGAGGGCCTGGCCGTACCAGTCTTTCGTACCGCCCCCGCGCAGGCGCAACGGACGTTCATCCGCCGTCGCCGCGCGAATGCGCTCTGCCCATTGCTCGACGATGTCGTCATCTTGCATGGCCCCTCGCTTTGTCGTCTCGTTCATCCGGTCGCCGGCTTTTTGTTCGAGTCTTGCTGATTCGTGCCCAAAGGGCACTTTCTCAGGGAGCCCATTGTACCGACGCATGATGGCGGAGCAACTCGCGGTTCACCCGCTCCGGGTTAGTCCTCGTTGTTAAAAGCGCGGCAGCTCCGGGTGCGGCAGCAGGCCCCCGCGCACGTGCATCTTGCCGTACTCGGCGCAGCGCGCTCGCGTCGGGATGCCCTTGGTCGGATTGAGCAGCTCGGCCGGATCGAACGCGCGCTTGACCGCGAAGAACGCCTCCCGCTCGGCCGGCGAGAACTGGACGCACATCGAATTGAGCTTCTCGATACCGACGCCATGCTCGCCCGTCACAGTCCCACCGAGCTCGACGCAGCATTCGAGGATCGCCGCGCCGAAGGCTTCGGCGCGATGGAGCTGATCCGGATCGTTGCCGTCGAAGAGGACGAGCGGATGCATATTGCCGTCGCCCGCATGGAAGACGTTGATGCAGGCGAGTCCGTACGTCGCCTCCATTTCCTCGATGCGGGCGAGCAGCGGTCCGATGCTGCGGCGTGGCACCGTGCCGTCCATGCAGTAATAGTCGGGCGCGAGCCGGCCCGCGGCGGGGAAAGCGTTCTTGCGCCCGGACCAGAACTTGAGCCGCTCGGCGTCCGTGCGCGAGATCTGCAGCCGTGTCGCACCGTGCTCGCGCAGCACCGCCGTGATGCGCACGATCTCTTCCGCCACTTCCTCGGGCGTGCCGTCCGATTCGCAAAGGAGGATCGCGGCCGCGTCGAGATCGTAGCCGGCACCGACGAACGATTCGACGGCGCGCGTCGCGGGCTTGTCCATCATCTCGAGCCCGGCCGGAATGATGCCCGAAGCGATGATGGCGGCAACCGCATCGCCGCCTTTGACGACATCGTCGAAGCTCGCCATGACGACCTGGGCTGTCGTCGGCTTCGGGATCAGCTTCAATGTCACTTCCGTGACGATCGCAAACATGCCCTCGCTGCCGATCATCACCGCGAGTAGATCGAGGCCCGGCGCATCAGGCGCGAGCGAGCCGAATTCGACGATCTCGCCGTCCATCGTCACCGCGCGCACGCGCAGCACATTGTGTACGGTGAGCCCATATTTGAGGCAGTGCACGCCGCCTGAATTCTCGGAGACATTGCCACCGATGGTGCAGGCGATTTGCGAGGACGGGTCCGGCGCGTAATAAAGCCCGTACGGTGCGGCGGCCTCCGAGACGGCCAGGTTGCGCACGCCCGGCTGAACCGTCGCGGTGCGCCCGTAGGGATCGATGTCGAGAATCTTCGTGAATCGAGACAGCGAGATGACGATGCCCTGCGCGATCGGCGTGGCACCGCCCGACAGTCCGGTGCCCGCGCCGCGCGGAACAACGGGCACGCCGAGGCGTCGGCAAATCTGCACGATGCGCTGCACTTGCGATTCGGTTTCGGGCAACGCGACGGCAAGCGGCAGTTCGCGATAGACGGAAAGGCCATCGCATTCGTAGGGCGCCGTATCTTCGTCGCGATAAAGCAGGCAGTGAGCGGGCAACGTCGCCATCAGCGCCTGTACGACTTCGCGCTGACGGTCGGTGCGCATTTTGGCTCGCACCGCCTCGTCGTCGTCGCCGGCGGGGCGCGTGATCGATGCGCCTCCATTCGCTGCCGCTCGCGGTGCGCCCGCGACTTCGGGCCGCGCATCGGAATCGACTTCGGAAGGAGCTCCGATCGGCGCAGGATCGCCCGAACGATGGCCCAAGTGCGGGGCCTTCCGAGTATCGGAGGGCAACGGGCGTGAGTGAGCATGGGGGCCGTTCATTGTCGTCTCCTCGCGTGCCGTGTATGCGCGTTGCGCTGTTTATGCGTCGTAGGAAAAGATTTTGCCCGGGTTCATCAGGTTGCGCGGATCGAGTGCATGCTTGACCGCGCGCATCACGCCTATGGCGTCGGCGCCATGCTCGTCGAGCAGGAAGCCCATTTTGTGCAACCCCACGCCATGCTCACCGGTGCAGGTGCCGTCCATGCGCAGTGCCCGCTCCACAACGCGCCGGTTCAGGCGCTCGGCTTCGGCGAGTTCCGCGGGCTTGGCCGGGTCGATCAGCATGCAGATATGGAAATTGCCGTCGCCGACATGGCCGACGATCGGGCAGGGTAGCGGCGAGCCGCGCAGATCTTCCTCGGTTTCGACGACACACTCGGCGAGCCGCGAAATCGGCACGCAGACGTCCGTCGAGAGCGCGCGGCTGCCGGGCTTGAGCTGCAGCATCGCGAAGTAAGCGTTGTGCCGCGCGTTCCAAAGCCGGCTGCGCTCCTCGGGGCGCGTCGCCCAGGCGAACCCGCTGCCGGCATGTTCGGCCGCGATCTCCTGGACGCGCTCGGCCTGCTCCGCGACGCTCGCGTCCGTGCCGTGGAACTCGAAGAAGAGCGTCGGCGATTCGGTCAGCGTCATGTTCGAATGTCGATTGATGGCGCGAATCGCGAGCGCATCGACGAACTCGACGCGCGCGACGGGCACCCCGAGCTGAATCGTCTCGATCACGGTGCGTACCGCATCGCCCATCGTCGGGAATGCGCAGACGGCAGCCGAGACCGCCTCGGGTAGCGGATAGAGCCGCACGGTGATTTCCGTGATGACGCCGAGCGTGCCTTCCGATCCGACGAAAAGCCGCGTCAGATCGTAGCCGGCCGACGATTTGCGCGCGCGCGTTCCGGTCGTGACGATACGGCCGTCGGCCAGGACGACGGTGAGGCCGAGCACGTTCTCGCGCATCGTGCCGTAGCGCACGGCGTTGGTGCCCGAGGCTCGCGTCGCCGACATGCCGCCGATGCTCGCGTCGGCACCGGGATCGATCGGGAAGAAAAGGCCGGTGTCGCGCAGCGCCTCATTGAGCGCCTTGCGCGAAACGCCGGCCTCGACGGTGGCCGTCAAATCTTCGGCGTTGATCGAGAGCACCCGGTTCATTCCCGAGAGGTCGATCGACACGCCGCCTTCCACCGCGAGCAGATGACCTTCGAGCGACGAGCCGTTGCCATAGGGGATGATGGGCACCCCGTAGCGCCCGCAGAGCTCGACGGCCGTGCGCACATCGTCGGTGCTTTGGGCGAAGACGACGGCGTCGGGCGGTACCGGGTCGAACGGCGACTCGTCGCGGCCATGATGGGCGCGCACGGCTTCCGACATCGACACGCGTTCGCCGAAGGCGGTTTTGAGCGCGGTGGCGAGATCGGCCGGAAACGGACGGCGCGGGTTGACGGCGGCTGGCGGCACGGGATGGTTCACGAATGTCTCCTGGCGCGGCCATGCGGATAGGGACGCCGGCATAGGCGCGCTTGTTGTGGTTGCATACCGATCGAGCGTGATCGTCAGGCTAATGGAATGACCATTTCATTCTACGCCGATCGGCGCGGACAAAACGCGAAGCGGCGCGTGCGCCGGTGCTTGGCTGCGGCTCGAGATGTAAAGGGCCGCCGATTGGCTTTCGCGTCGCTCTTATAATCAAACTGTTTTCCGCTGCCGCTGCCGCTGCCGCTGCCGCTGCCGCTGCCGCTGCCGCTGCCGCTGCCGCTGCCGCGGCGCGCTCGCGCATGACCAGTGGTTGGTTTCCACAAAGGCACGGCTTGATCGATTTGACAACGAGGAGCAGATCATGGGCCACCGCTTGAGCAAAATCGCAACGCGCACCGGTGACGATGGAACGACGGGCCTCGGCGACGGCAGCCGCGTGCCAAAAGACGATGCGCGGGTCGCGGCCATCGGCGATGTCGACGAGCTCAATTCACAAATCGGCCTGCTGCTTTGCGAAACGTTGCCCGACGATGTTCACGAGGCGCTGACCGTCGTCCAGCACGATCTCTTCGATCTCGGCGGCGAGCTTTGCATTCCCGGTCACACGATGATCGGAGACGCTCACCTCGCGCGCATCGACGACTGGCTCGCCCATTACAACGCCGATCTGCCGCCGCTCAAGGAATTCATTCTGCCGGGCGGCGCGCGCGCGGCCGCGCTCGCCCATGTCTGCCGCACCGTGTGCCGCCGTGCCGAGCGATCGATCGTCGCGCTCGGCAAGACGCAGCCGCTCGAAGCGGCGCCGCGTCGGTACGTCAATCGCCTGTCGGATCTTCTGTTCGTCCTCGCTCGCGTCTTGAATCGCGCGGGCGGCGGCGCCGACGTGCTTTGGCAGCGCGGGCGCAACGCCGGCTAGTCGCCCGCCAGGCTGTCTCCGCCCTCGAATGAATGATGCGCTGCGACAAATTGTCGTATTACGATTTGCCAATAAAGATGTAAATTGTGCGCATCTTTAACGAGGAGCAGCCGAATGAGTTCCCCTCTCACCGCAGACCAGATCGCGCGCGTCAAGGCGACCGCGCCCGTTTTCGCCGAGCACGGCGCGACGATCACGAAGCACTTCTACCGGCGCATGTTCGCCAACCGTCCGGAGCTGCGCAACCTGTTCAACCAGACGCACCAGGCGAGCGGCAGCCAGGCCGAGACGCTGGCGCATGCGGTCTACGCCTACGCGGCGAACATCGACAATCTCGCCGCGCTCGGCACGGCGGTCGGCCGCATCGCGAACAAGCACGCGAGCTTGAACATCCGCCCGGAGCACTATCCGATCGTCGGCGAGAACCTCCTCGCGTCCGTGGTCGAAGTGCTTGGCGAGGCTGTCGATGAGCCGACGCTCGAGGCTTGGCGCGCCGCCTATGCGCAACTCGCCCAGATCATGATCGGCGTCGAGTCGAAGCTCTATCAGGGCGCGGCGTGGAGCGGGTACCGGCCGTTCATCGTCTCGCGCAAAGTGGTGGAGAGCGATGAAATCACCTCGTTCTACCTGACGCCGGCCGACGGCGCCGAGGCATGCGGTTTCGAGCCGGGGCAGTTCGTCACGGTCAAGCGCTATGTCGGCGAGCTCGGCGTCGATCAGCCGCGTCAGTACAGCCTGTCGGATGCGCCGCACGGCA
This sequence comes from Trinickia symbiotica, assembly GCF_002934455.1. GTDB lineage: Bacteria > Pseudomonadota > Gammaproteobacteria > Burkholderiales > Burkholderiaceae > Trinickia > Trinickia symbiotica. The sequence continues at coordinate 146,206 of NZ_PTIR01000014.1, forward strand.
AGTGGCTGCGCATTTCGGTGAAGCGCCACGGCGCGCCGCAGGGTAAAGAGGACGTGCCGCCCGGGCGGCTCTCGACGCTGCTGCACGAGGGCGTGGAAGAAGGCTCGATCGTCGAAGTGACGGCGCCGATGGGCGATTTCTGCCTCGATCGCACGAAGACGACGCCCGTCGTCCTCGTTTCGGGCGGCGTCGGCATTACGCCGATGATGTCGATGCTGTCGTCGCTCGTGGCCGAGGGCAGTACTCGCCGCGTGGCGTTCGTCCACGCTTGTCGCAACGGCCGCGTGCATGCGTTCAAGACATGGCTCGCCGATACGGTGGCGAAGCATTCGAACGTGGCGCGCGCCGTCTTCTATGAGGATGTGACGGATGCCGACCGCGCCGGCATCGACTATGACTTCACCGGTCGAATCGATTTCGCGCTCATTGCGGAGCAGGCGCTGCTCCCCGATGCCGATTACTACCTGTGCGGGCCGATTCCGTTCATGCAGTTCCAGCGCGATGCGTTGATCGGGCTAGGTGTGGATGCGGCGCGGATCCATACGGAAGTGTTCGGTTCCGGCGCGGTCTGACCTTGCGAATGCGAGCGGCGGGACCAGTCAGTTCCCGCTGCCGCGCACGACACGCCGTGCTTTCACATTCTCGGCCAGCCGTTCGAGCACGCCGACGCTCTCGTCCCAGCCGATGCAGGCGTCGGTGATGCTCTGGCCGTAGTTGAGCGTGCAACCTTCCAGCAAATCCTGCCGTCCCTCGACAAGGTGCGACTCGACCATCACACCGATGATGCGCTCGTCGCCGCCCGCCACTTGCCGGCCGATCTCGGCGCAAACGGGAATCTGGTTTTCGTGTTTCTTCGAGCTGTTCGCATGGCTCGCGTCGATCATGAGCCGCGCCGCCAGACCGGCCTTGCCGATCGCGGAACAGGCGGCGTCGACGCTTTCGGCGTCGTAGTTCGGCTTCACGCCACCGCGCAGGATCACATGGCAATCCTCGTTGCCGGCCGTCGATACGATCGCCGAGTGCCCGCCTTTCGTCACCGAGAGAAAGTGATGAGGTTGCGAGGCGGCCTTAATCGCATCGACGGCGATCTTCACGTTGCCGTCCGTGCCGTTTTTGAACCCGACCGGGCACGAAAGCCCCGATGCGAGCTCGCGGTGGACCTGCGACTCGGTCGTGCGCGCGCCGATGGCGCCCCACGCGACGAGATCGGCGATGTACTGCGGGCTGATCATGTCGAGGAACTCGGTGCCGGCCGGCAAGCCGAGCTCATTGATGCCGACGAGCAGCTCGCGCGCCGTTCGCAGCCCCTCGTTGATCTTGAAGCTGTTGTCGAGATGGGGATCGTTGATGAGACCCTTCCACCCGACCGTCGTCCTCGGCTTTTCGAAGTAGACGCGCATGACGATTTCGAGCTCGCTGGCGAAGCGTTTGCGTTGCTCCACGAGCCGGCCCGCGTATTCGAGCGCCGCCTTGGGATCGTGAATCGAGCACGGTCCGATGATCACGATGAGCCGGTCGTCCATCCCGTGCAGGATCCGATGCAGCGACTGGCGTGTGCTGAAGATGAGATCGGAGATCGGCTCCGTGCACGGAAATTCGCGGATCAAATGCGCGGGCGGCGTCAGCTCCTTAAGCTCGCGGATCCGGACGTCATCAGTGTTGTGCGGGGGCATGCTGCGTTTCTCCTGTCGGTAGGGTGCCGAGTTCGCCCGCGGCGGCGGCACGAAAAAAAACCGCCGGGCTTTGCCGGCGGTTTCTCTCGGGAATTCGGGTTCGCTTTGAGCGCTAACACCCCTCTCGATCCGCCAGCGGACTGAGATGCCAAAAGAAGTAAAAATAAAACTTCGTGAACATGGCTCGGTGGGACGTCTCAAAAAGGTGCTTACGCTTTATACCCCGGTTGGGCGCGGCTGGCAAGTCGCGTGCCGGAAAAAGCCGCAAAATGGGCATGATCTGCGGCCACCGATCGCACGGGGGGCCGGCCTCGAACGCCGGCCAGCCGGACCCGATCGATCAAACCGTTCCGCCGACCGTCATCTTCTCGATGCGCAGTGTCGGCTGACCGACGCCGACGGGCACGCTCTGGCCTTCCTTGCCGCAGACACCGACGCCTGTATCGAGCGCCATGTCGTTGCCGATCATCGTCACGTACTTGAGCGATTCGGGGCCGCTGCCGATCAATGTCGCGCCCTTGACGGGGTAGGCGATCCGGCCGTTCTCGATCATGTACGCCTCGGAGGCCGAGAAAACGAATTTGCCGTTGGTGATGTCGACCTGCCCGCCGCCGAAGTTCACGGCATAGAGGCCGTTCTTCACCGAGGCGATGATCTCGGCGGGGTCTTTGTCGCCGTTCAGCATGTAGGTGTTCGTCATGCGCGGCATGGGCAGCGCCGCGTACGACTCTCGGCGCGCATTGCCCGTCACCGGCATCTTCATGAGCCGGGCATTCAGCGAATCCTGAATGTAGCCCTTGAGCACGCCGTCTTCGATCAGCGTCGTGCATTGCGTGGGGTTGCCTTCGTCGTCGATATTGAGCGAGCCGCGCCGGTTCGGCAGCGTGCCGTCGTCGACGACCGTGACGCCCTTCGCCGCCACACGCTCGCCGATGCGTCCCGCGAATGCCGACGAGCCTTTGCGATTGAAGTCTCCCTCGAGCCCGTGACCGATCGCCTCGTGCAACAGCACGCCGGGCCAGCCGGGGCCGAGCACGACCGTCATCGTACCTGCCGGAGCGGGCCGTGCGTCGAGATTGACGAGCGCGGCTTTCACGGCGTCGTCGACATAGCGCTTGAGCACTTCGTCGGTGAAATAGCCATAGTCGAATCGGCCGCCGCCGCCGCCCGTGCCGATCTCGCGCCGGCCATTCTGCTCGGCGATGACCGTCACCGACACGCGCACGAGCGGCCGCACATCGGCCGCGAGCGCGCCGTCGCTGCGCGCGACGAGCACGACGTCGTATTCTCCCGCGAGGCCCGCCATCACCTGCGAAATGCGCGGATCGGCGCCGCGCGCCATCTGCTCGACGCGCTCGAGGAGCTCCACCTTCGCCGTCGCGTCGAGCGAGGCGAGCGGGTCGGCGGCCAGATAGAGATCGCGGCCCGCGACGCCCCTGAGCGCGCTCGCCACCTTGATTTTCTGGTTGCCGCCACCTGCCTTGGCGATCGAGCGCGTCGCCTCGGCCGCTTGACGTAGCGCCTCGGGCGAGAGGTCGTCCGAATAGGCGAAGGCCGTGCGATCGCCGGAGACGGCGCGCACGCCGACGCCTTGATCGATGCTGAAGCTGCCCGATTTCACGATTCCCTCTTCGAGGCTCCACGCTTCGCTGCGCGTTGCCTGGAAGTAGAGGTCCGCGTAGTCGACGCGGTGCGTGAAGATATCGGCGAGCGTGCGCGTGAGCAGCGCCTCGTCGAGGCCATAGGGGGTGAGCAGCGCGTCTTTCGCCGTGGCGAGGTTGCGAATGCCGGGTTCGATGATGTTCATGCGAATGGATCGAAACGAACGGAATGCGGTGATTGAAAAAGCGGCTATGCAAGCACGCGGTGCCGCCAGGCGGGGAGGCTGCGCCTGACTTCTTCGATGCGCCGACGCTCGATATCGCCGGCCACGACGCCCGGGCCCTCGTCCGCGCGCTCGGCCACGATCTCGCCCCACGGGTCGACGAGCATACTATGCCCCCATGTGCGCCGGCCGTTCTCGTGCGTGCAGCCCTGCGCGGCGGCGAGCACGTAGCACTGGTTCTCGACGGCGCGGGCGCGCAACAGCATCTCCCAGTGCGCGCGCCCCGTCGTGTACGTGAACGCCGAGGGCACGACGATCATGGCGACATCGCCCATCCGCCGATAGAGCTCGGGAAAGCGCAAATCGTAGCAGACCGACAGCCCCACTCGGCCAAACGGCGCGTCGAAGGTGCGAACCTCGCCGCCGGGCCGGATCGTGCGCGCTTCGTCGAACGACTCGTCGCCCTTTTCGAAGTTGAAAAGGTGGATCTTGTCGTAGCGCGCCACTTCCCTGCCTTGCGGATCGAAAACGAGCGATGTGTTGAGCACGCGCTCGCGATCTGCGGACGGCTCGCTGACGGCGAGCGGCAGTGTTCCGCCGATGACCCAAAGGCCATGGCGGCGCGCCGCTTCGGCCAGAAAGCGCTGAATCGGGCCGTCGCCGTATGTTTCCCGCACCGCGAGCTTGTCCGTCTCCTTGAAGCCCATGAAGCAGAAGTACTCGGGCAGCAGCACGAGCTGCGCGCCGTCGCTCGCCGCCTCGGCGATGAGCCGCGCGGCATCCTCGAGATTGCGCTCGCGCTCGGGCGTGCTGACCATTTGCAGCGCGGCGACGCGAAACGGCGCGGATCGCGTCGGTGTAGTCGAAAGATCGCTCATGGAGATCAACGTAATCCGTCAGTTCCGTCAGTTGCCGGTGTTGCCGGTTGCTTCGGCCGGAGCAACCATCTTACCCCGATCGCCGGTGAACCGCTCGACGCGCGGATGCGACCATGACCCCGTTATTGCGTACTGCGTAGCGAACGCGTGGGCGATCGATTGCGAGAGCGCCAGGTTGGCCACCAGCGCGCCCAGGCCCAGCAGCGGATTCACGACCGTCGCCGCAATGACGGCCGAGCCGGCATTGAGCGTGGGGGTGACCGCGACGTGCAGATTCTGCGTCTCCGCGGCGAGATTGACAGAGCCCGAGAGGTCGGCGCGCGCCGGCGCCGTGACGATACGGAAGTCGTCGGTTCGCGCAATGCCGTCGGTGATGTGGCCCGTGCCCGTCACGCTGTGGAACGGCAGCCCTTCGCCGATCACATCGCGAAAGTTCAGCGTGATCACGCGCTGAAGGCTTTGCAGGCTCAATACGCCGAGTAGCTTCGCGACGCCGGGATCGACCTTGAGGATCTGTCCATGCTGGAGGTCGACGCTCATGTGGCCCCAAAGCGTCGGGTAATCGATGGCCGTCGGCTCGCCGCGCCAGCCGATACTGCCCGTGAGCGAGCCCTTGCCGGCCTTCACGGTGCGCGGAAGTCCCAATTGATCGAGCAGGGCGCCCGCGTCGGAGATGTCGAGCTTGAAATCGATGGCCGTGCGGCGCGGGGTATTGGCTGCGACATTCGCGCCCAGACGGGGCGCCGTGCGCCAGTTGGCGGTCGCCGCGAGATGCGCGGCGGCGCTCGTGATGTCGAATTTGTCGACTTGCCAGACCGGCACGCCGTCTTCGTCGAGATTGTGCGCCGCGAGGGCGAGCTGCCCGAGCTTGTGCCCTCGTACGACGAAGTCGTCGATCGTCAGATCGATGGCCGGCATATGCCGAGCCGAAGGCGTCGACAGTTGACCGACGAGCGCGTGCCCGACGGCGACGGGAATTTCCGCCTTGGCGAAATGGGCCTTCAGTTGGCCGCCGTCGCTGCTCGTTGCGCCGGGCCGCCAGTTCAGATCGCCTGTGAGCTGATCCGATGCAATTCGCGCTTGCCAGTCGCGCCCCGATTCTTCCGCGTCGATGTGGACGTTCGCCCATTCGCGCTCGAGCAGCTTGAGCGTACCGAACCGCAGGTCGAAGCGACTCGGGGCAAACTCGCTGCTCGATGCGATGTTCGACGCGCCGCCCGAGCGGCCCCTCGAATCGTTTCCGTCCGCCGGGTTGGCGCGGGCCTCTCGAGGTCCAGCCGTATCCCGCGACTGGCGCAGCTCGGTCACGAGCGTACGCCAGGCGTCGGCATCGAACGACTGCAAATCGGCCGCCGCGCTCACGCCTTCGCTCGGCAGTCGCGCGGGCTCGCCGATGCCGATCGCTCCTCGCACGACCGAAAGCGCGCCGAGTGCATCGGGATGCACCGCGCCGTGACGCACCAGATAGGAAGCCGTCACGGGACCCAGTGCAAGGTCCGCGCGTGCGAGCGGCGAACCCTTATCTTCCGCGATGGCCGGCTCGGGCTTCACCGAGAACGAGAATGGCATCGGCGTGCCCACCGGCTTGCCGAGCGGGGCGGGCAGATCGAGCGCGAGGCCGGTGAGGTCGGAATGCGCGGAGACCTCGGGCAAGGCGCCTTTTCTGCCACGGATGTCGAGCACATAGGGCGCGGCACCGTGCAAACGGTCCAGCAGCTTGCCGGCTGTTCCGTTTCGGTCGAAGTCGCGCGCGCTGTCCGCCGCGATTTGTCCTGAAATGTCGAAGCCATAGCTGCCGTTGGCCGCGAGCCCCCCGCCGGCCTTGAACTCGCCGCCGAGCCAGCGACCGGCGATCCGTTCGAGCGAGAGCGCGTGCTCGGTGAATCGCACGCCGCCGGTGAGCTTTTCGAGCGGCGGCCATTGCGCACGGGCCAGCGTGTTGCCGCGCAGCCCGACGGTCCCGACCACGCTCACGTGCGGCATCTGGGTGCGCGGCACTGTCAATTGGAGGTCGAGGGTTGCCGGCCCGCTCGCGCTCACCGTGTCGCCGACGTGATCCGTCAAGCTGCCGGCGGCGCTGTTATTCAAATAGTCGAGCAGATCGGCGAGCGGTCCCCGCGCTCTACCGTCGATGACGAGGCTCGACCCGTGATTGCCGAGATCGGCGATTCGGCCGTTGACGCGTTCGAGCGCGATGCGCTTGTAGTGGCCTTTGTCGATATCGAAGCGCAGCAGGTTCTCCCTCAGCGTAAAGACACCGTCGATGCCCTCGAGCGCCGGCCAGACATCGGGCTCGCCGTTGCGCAGCTTTTTCGGTGGATAGGGCGAGGGATCGAATTTGCCGCCCGAGAAGGGTGCGACGATGCGAAAGATGCCCGCGTGCGGATCTCTCGAATAGGGAAACTTGTCGAGGCCGCCATGGATTTCGATCGTTGCGTTGCGGGCGATGCCGTCCTGCAGACCGTGGCCGAGATAGTGGCGCGTGTGCTCGCCGACGCTCGTCGGCAGGTAGCGCGAGATGGCAGGGACCTTCGCGCGGGAGATGTTCGCCGTCAAGTCGAGCGAGCCGCGGCCGTGCCCCGGGTTCCTATAGTTCGCGACGACCGTACCGGCCGTATCGGCGTTCTCGAAGCTGAGCTCAGGCACGGTCACCGCAAACGCCTTCTGCGGCTCGCCGGGGGCCGGCGTCACGGTCCACTGCCCACGCCCACGCAGACGGTCGAATGCGAGGCGAGGGTCGTCGAACTCCCCAGGCAGCGTCATCGTCGCGTTGACCGTATCGACCGACACGGCGCCGTGCGTTTCGTCGGCGTCAATCGTTCCCCAAATGTTTTCGAAGCCCGGCAAGCCTACGCGCGGATGGCCGGCCGGCGAGAGCCCCGGGGGCGGTTCCTGCGCGGCAATGCTGATGCCTTCGAGGTCGCCCTTCACGCGGTAGCGGACGATCGGCGCCGTGCCCGTGACGCGCTGCTCGCTCGCCGCGAGCGCATTCTCGGGGCGTGCTCGCTCGGCCTCGATCGCATAGTTCGCGATCAGCCCGCGCGGATCGAAACGCACGAGCTCGTCGAGGAAGCGTTCGGGCACCGGTAGCGCCCGGCTGAACTCGGCGAGCACGCCGAGATCAACGCGATCGCCCCTGACGCTCATCAGCTGCCCGTGCTCGACACTCGCCGGGCGATAACGGCCCACGAGCGTCGAAAAGGACAGCGTCCGGGTGACGGGCGTACCGTCGGCGAGCGGCGGCTGGCCGAGCTCGGCGTGCAGATTCGAGAGGCGGAGGCGATAGTCGCGCTGCGGCTCGATTTCGGCGGCCCAGCCGAACTGCGCGACGGGCACATGCAGTTGCGGGTGGGTGGGGCGCACGCGCAGCGCGATGTCATAGCCTTGCAGCGTGCCCGACGCCGCCAGGATATGGCCGCCGGAGAAGTCCGCCCATATGGCGTTATCGATGCGCCCGGCGTAGAGCGCGATCGGCGTCTGGACGTAGCGGGCGAGCATCGGCAGGTCGACGGGGCCCGTTGAAATATAGGTTTCGCCGGTCCAGTTCTGCGGCCTGCCGCGCTCGCCGAGCGGCCGATGGCGAAAGCGCGCGCGGAAGTCGAGCGGGCCTTTCAGGACCGTGCCTTCGGCCGGCGCCTGGAGGGCGAGATAGTGCTCGAAGCCTTTATTGACGATGGCCGCGCGAATGTCGTGCAGCGCGAGCTCGGGCGCCTTGCGGACGCCGTCGCGCCAGCGCAGCTTGCCGCCGCGCAGCACGATCGCCTCCTGCGAGAGCAGCCAGTTCGTGAAGGTCGTGTCGTTGCCTTTGTGCGTGGTCGGCACCTGGACGCCCGCGACCGTCAACGAGCCGTCGGCCGCGCGCGCCGCAAGCAGATCGGGCCCGTCCACGACGAGGCTCGCGAGCGCGGGCTTGCCGCGCGCGAGCGAGCGCCATGAGATCGTCGCCATCGCATGCGGCACCGACAGCGCGAGGTTGCCGTCGCGATCGCGTATCGTGAGACCCGTCACGTCCACGCCGGGCTCGAGGCCGGACCAGTGGGGCGCGAGCTTCTCGATGCGCAGCTCGGCATGGATGGTTGCCGAGACAGCTTGCTCGATCCGTGGGCGAAAGTCGTCGATGCGCGGCAACAGCAGATAGCGCAGACCGAGGAAAGCGGCCGCGGCCACGAAGTAAACCGTGATGGCGAACGCGAGCGCGATTTTCAGCGCACGGCGAAGAAACCGATGATCGTGAAGCGACTGTCCGGCAATGGTGCTTGCTGCGGATTCCTTGCTGTCGGACATGCTGCGGCGAACGGGGCGTGAACGGGGTGGAGCGGCCGGGCTGTGGTAGTTTGGCGTCTTGGACGTCGAATGTATCACAGGGGCGGGCGCCCGCGATCATGGGTGTGCGGACGGAAGGTCCGCCGCCGGCGCGCCGTCGAGCTTTCCGGAGCTTTCCGGAGCTTTGCATCCGCCGTGGCAAACCGCGACCTACACCGCTCATGACCGTACCCTCCTTGTCGAGTTCCAGCTATTCCACCTACGCCGCGCGCGCGATCGCGGCGCGCCCCGAGTTGGCCGATCGTTTGGCCGAATGGGCCGAGGCGCCTGTCACGCGAGAATGGATCGAGGGGCGTTTCGGCGAGCTGGTGAACGAGGCTCAGGCCAGCGGGGCGTCCATCGACGAGGCGCTGTTGCGGCGCCTGTTGCGCCGCTTGCGGACTGACGTGTTTTGCACTGTCATGGAGCGCGATCTGCGCGGGCGGGCTGATGTGGCCGAAGTCACGGGAGCCATGACCGATTTGGCCGAGGTGTCGATCCGTAAGGCGCTCGAGGTGCTTTCAGCCGACCTCGAAGCGCTCTTCGGCGAGCCCCGCGGGCCGGAAGGCGAGCGACTCGTGCTCGGCGTCGTCGGCATGGGCAAGCTCGGCGGCCGCGAGCTCAACGTCTCGTCCGACATCGACCTTATCTTCGTCTATGAGGACGACGGCGAGACGGCCGGCGGCACGCGCACTCCGATTACGACGCAGGAATTCTTCAGTCGGCTCGGGCGGCGTCTCATCGGCGCGCTCGCCGAACCGACGGCCGATGGCTACGTCTTTCGCGTCGACATGCGGCTGCGGCCGAACGGGGACGCCGGGCCGCTCGTCTGCAGTCTCGGCATGCTCGAAGAATATTTCTATGTACAAGGGCGCGAGTGGGAGCGTTATGCCTGGATCAAAGGGCGGCTCGTTTCCGAGGGCGAGAGTGAAGCCGCGAAACGCCTCGCGCGGCAGCTCGACGCGCTCGTGAAGCCATTCGTCTATCGCCGCTATCTCGATTTCGGGGTCATCAGCGCGATCCGCGCGCTGCACCGGCAGATCGGCGAGGAGGCGCGGCGGCGAGCCTCGATGCGCCCCGAAAAGGCCGACGACATCAAGCTCGGCCGCGGCGGGATTCGCGAGATCGAGTTCAGCGCGCAGGTCTTTCAACTGATTCGGGGCGGCCAGGATGCCGGCTTCCGCATCCGGCCGACGCTGCAAGTTCTGCGCTATGCCGCGGCGCGCGGACTGGTGACGCCCGCCGTCTGCGCGACGCTCGGTGAAGCCTATACGTTTTTGCGCACGCTCGAGCATCGCCTCCAATACCGCCACGATGGCCAGACGCATGCGATGCCTGTCGACGGGGAAGAGCGCGCGCGGCTCGCCGCTTCGCTTGGCTTTGCCGACTACGCCGCGCTCGTGGCGAAGCTCGACGGCTATCGGGAGTTCGTCGAGACGCAGTTCGATCAGATTTTTGCCGATAAGGCGCGCGGCATCGGCGATGCGCCCGACGAAGGCGCGGCGGCGGGGATCTGGGGAAGTGCGCTGGAAGACGATGCGGCTAGCGAAGCGCTGGCCGCCCGACTGACCGAGCAAGGTTTCGGCGAGCGAGCGGGCGAGCTTCTCGCGCGGCTCACCGCTGTTCGTCGTTCGACGCGCTATCTCGGCCTGCCCGAGCGCAGCCGTGAGCGCTTCGATATGATCGCGCGCCGGGCGCTTGATGCCGCGGCGAGGCTGGAACCGGCGATGAGCCGCGCGCCGACGCTGACGCGGCTTTTCGATCTGCTCGAAACGGTGAGCCGGCGCAGCGCCTACCTCGCATTGCTCGACGAGTATCCGGCAGCGCTCGAACGCGTCATGGGGGTGCTTGCGGCCTCGCGCTGGGCCGCCGGGTATCTGACGCGCCATCCGCAGTTGCTCGACGAGCTGCTCGACGACGAGGCAATCGCGAGCCCGTTCGATTGGGGCGCGTTCCGGGCGTCGCTACGGGCGCGGCTTGCCGCGGCCGACGGCGTGGAGCAGCAGATGGATTTGCTGCGCCACGCTCATCAGGCGGAAGTCTTCCGCATTCTGCTAATCGATCTGGCCGGCAAGCTGACGGTCGAGCAGGTGAGCGACCGGCTCTCCGAGCTGGCCGATTCGGTCCTCGACGTGACGATGGAGGCCGTCTGGCGGCACCTGCCGAAGCGGCATCGCGCGGTGCCGCGCTTTTCGATCATTGCTTATGGGAAGCTCGGCGGCAAGGAGCTTGGCTACGCGTCGGATCTCGATCTCATCTTTCTTTACGACGATCCCGATGAAGCGGCGGCCGAGGTCTATGCGACTTTCGCGCGTCGCCTCATCACCTGGCTCACGACTTCGACGGGTGCCGGTACGCTGTTCGATGTCGACTTGCGGTTGCGGCCGAACGGGGAGTCGGGGCTGCTGATCACCGATCTCGATGCATTCCGTCGTTATCAGTTGCGCGAGGGCGACGCGGCCAATGCAGCCTGGGTCTGGGAGCACCAGGCACTCACGCGCGCACGGTTTTGCGCTGGCGACGCGGAGATCGGCGCGCAGTTCGAGGCCATCCGCAAGCAGGTGCTGACGACGCCGCGCGAGGCGGCGCCGCTTGCTGCGGAGATCGTGGCGATGCGCGAGCGCGTTGCTGCCGGCCATCCGAATCGCACGGAGCTGTTCGATCTGAAGCACGATCGCGGCGGGATGGTCGATATTGAATTCGTTGTTCAGTATTGGGTGCTGCTCCATGCGGCGCGGCATCCCGAGCTCGTTCTCAATACCGGCAATATCGCGCTGTTGCGCGAGGTCTCGCATTTTGGGTTGATGAGCGCCGAAGAGGCTGAGACGGTCGGCGGTGCGTATCGCACTTATCGTAAGCTGCAGCACCGCCTGCGGCTCGACGGGATGGAGATTGCGCGGGTGGCGCCGGAGAGCATTGGGGCGGAGCGTGGAGCCGTGCTGCGGCTTTGGCGGCGTGTGTTTGGTTGATGCGTCGTTGATGATGAACTGCGGTTTTCGGGAAGGGTACAAAATATTGGGTCAAAACTATTTCGGAGTTGTTTGATTGCCTTGGGATAGACGCGGACCCACTCCCCGATATGGCATATGCCGGTCACATCGATGAGATCGTGGACAAGAGAAATGCAGTCGCACATGGGCGTAAAAGCGCTAGCGAGGTGGCCGCAGGTAATCGGTCGCCAGTTCTGAAGCGGAACTGGGAAATTGTTTCTGAGACGATTGAGCACATTTTCAATACGTTGACCGAATACGTAGACAACCATCGGTTTGTCGCAGCGCCAGCGAGAGCTGTCTACGAAACGAAGTAGGTATGTGTGGCTTTTGTGCTCATCAAAACGCCACCAAGGTAGCGCACGTCCAGCGTCCGGCTTGGGTCGACTACGGAAGTTCATCACGCGCGCGTCGAAGCGGCTGTGAGACACTGCGGGGCGGAAGAGAGGTTGATCCTTGCATGAACATGCGCACAGGCCATTTGAGGAGGGCACAATGCCAGCATACGTACACGTCAATTTGCGCGTCATCGATTCAGCAAAGCAGGCGCGGCTCGCTCCACGCTTTAACGTTGCCCTAGAAGAAGCGGGCGGACGGATACTTCATTTCGGCCCCGTTGCGCAGGTTCTGGAGGGGGATGAGGCGCCGTTGCCGATGGCTGGCGTGTTCGAGTTTCCGACTCTCGCGCAAGCGCTAGCCTTCTACAACTCGGAGAGGTATGCGCCGATAAAGGCAGAACGTCAGGAGGCTCAGCAAGCGCGAATGTTCGTAGTAGAAACCCAACCGTGAGTAGACGCTTTCGACAGATGCGACCGCCCGGAATGGGTTAGTACCGTCGACCACATCGGGCGGTAGTCGGCCGGGAACAATCGGTCGACGTCAACGCGCCGAACCTTGGCAATTGCGGTGCCGGCGCGCCGATGTGCCGAACATGGACGATTAGCCCCGGCGTCGCCTCAGCAGCAGGCTGGTGGTCCAGACGAGAGTTCCGGCAAGTATCAAAGCGGCGAGCGAACTGGCTATCGCGTAGACGTCCTCCACATGTTCGTCGCCATACGCGCCGAACCATGCGGCGAAGCGGACGAGCGCTTCCGTCGCCCAGGGCGCAAAAGGGATAGAACCGAGGACGCGCGCGACGCCTAGCGCAATGACTAGGGTGGCCGCCAAGTTCAGTGCGATAAATTTGAAGCGTTTCATCGGACGTCCACGGTGCCATAGGCGCGCATTGTAGTTCCGGGAATCGAAATGGTCGAAGCCGATTTGAGGCGATCGCGCAGTATTTCGAACTGGCTGGGACTCACAAGGGCGATGCAGCCATCGCTGAGCCGCCGCGGTCCAACAGGGTGAACCCTGAAGTTGCCGCGACGGATGCCGTTCACGCTAGTCCAGTCGTCAATAACGTCGTCGTTGCGGTACAACGAGAACCAAGCGGTCCGGTCAGTGCGGTAGAAATGCTTAAGGACGAAATCGCGGATACTGCCCATCCGGCCACCCGACTCACGGTCGACGATATAGTACCGGCCGGGCGGCAGTGGACCGACATCCGGCTGATCGACTGCGGCAGGATTGTCGCGTCCCTCGCCGTTCCCCGAAAAAGCGGTAAACGCGCCCACACCGGCGCACGAAAGCGTGGAGAACTGGCTATTGTTCAAGACGAAGTAGCAGGATATCGGCATAGCTTTCAGAGCAGTAGGCCGCACGACGAATTCACCGCGCGGCGTCGCGGGTCGAGCGAGCCATTGGCGGATTTCACGCGGCGGCGGTAGAGGAAGACCATGCCGCCGATGCTAACTGGGGAATTGCCGCTTTCGGCGGCGCTCCTTTCGTCCTCGGACCGAAGTCCGAGATTTTCTTGGAGCAAAGCATAATGAAATGCCGCGCATTCGCCGCCGCCGCTGTCGTCAGTAGCTCAGCATGGGCCGGCTCCGCCATTACATCGCCTGCGCAAGTATCTGCCGCGATCGAGCAACAAGGCGCGGCCACATTCCTGGCGTCTCTCAGCGCCGACGATATCGATAGGTTGATGGATAAAATCGGCTCGGGCCGATCCGAGTGGGTTTCGCTCGCCCCCAAGCTTGCTGAGGGCGCCGACGCAGGTAATGCCGAAGGACTAGGCATCGAACTCGCATATGCGCTGCCGAAGAATCCGCGGGCTGTCCTGGATGTTGTGGACCCACTCGAAGGTGATGGTCACATCCTCGAAGTTTCACGCGTATGCGGCATCCCTTTTATCGAGACAGTTCCCGCCGGCTACAAGGTCAAAGCGCTCCGCGCCGTACGCAGCGTAACGGATCCGCGGTTGCGAGACGTGAAAGCACGTTGCATCGATGCACTCGAGAAATCGTGACGCGGGCGGGCCAACTGCTCAAGCCGCCAGCATCTCCTTCGCGTGACGGCGCGTAGTGGCCGTAATCTCGAGGCCCCCCAGCATGCGCGCGACTTCCTCGACACGGCTCGCATGATCCAGGGCCGTGACGGTCGAGAGCGTGCCGCCGTCGCCAGTACTTGCCTTCGCCACCTGGAAGTGATGATCGCCGCGCGCGGCGACCTGCGGCAAATGCGTGACGCAGAGCACCTGACGGTCGCGGCCGAGCTGATGCAAAAGGCGGCCGACAACTTCCGCTACGCCGCCGCCGATACCGGTGTCGACTTCGTCGAAGATCAGCGTCGGCGTTGGGCTCGCCGCGCTCGCAATCACCGACAGCGCAAGGCTGATACGCGCGAGCTCGCCGCCGGAGGCAACCTTGGCGAGCGGCTTAGTCGGCACGCCCGCGTGGCCGGCGACCCGGAACTCGATCTGCTCGAGCCCATGCGCGCCGCCCTCGGCAAGCGGAACGAGCGCGACTTCGAAGCTGCCGCCCGCCATCGCGAGCTCCTGCATGCCCGTGGTCACGGCTGCGCCAAGTGCCTTGGCGGCCTTCGCACGCGCCTTTGACAATTGCTTTGCCTCGCGCAGGTAAGCCTCGTGTGCGGCTTCGACCGCGGCCGAGAGCTTGTCGAGATCGGCCGCGGCGTCGAGCGCGGCGAGCTGTGCGCGGCGCGCTTCATGCTCGTCCGGCAGCGTTTCGGGCTGCAGGCGGAATTTGCGGGCTACCGAATGCAGCGCATCGAGGCGCGCTTCGACCTCGGCGAGGCGGTCAGGATCGAGATCCAGCTTTTGCGCGTAGTGCGTCAGCGAATAAGCAGCCTCACGCAACTGGATTTCAGCCGGCTCGAGCGCAGCGAGCGCGTCGTTGAGCGCCGGGTCGATCTCGGCCAGATCGCGCAGCTTCGAGACGATCGAGCCGAGTTGACCGAGCATCGCGTCATCCGCTTCGGAAAGCGCATCGAGGGCGCCGCGCACACCCTCGATCAAGTTCGCCGAATGCGCGAGCCGGCGATGCTCCGCGCCGATTTCCTCCCATTCGCCGCGCTGCGGTGCGAGCTTGTCCAGTTCGGCGAGCTGCCAGACGAGCCGTTCGCGCTCGAGTTGGATTTCACGATCGCGCGTCTTCGCGAGTTCGAGCGCATGCGCGGCGTCGCGCCAGGCGCGGTGCGCTCGTGCAACGCTCGAGGCGGCCGCGGTGAGACCGGCGTGGGTATCGAAGAGTGTGCGCTGCGCTTCCGGGCGCATCAGCAACTGGTGCGCGTGCTGGCCATGGATATCGACGAGCATCTCGCCGATCTCGCGCAGTTGCGCGAGCGTAGCGGCCGTGCCGTTGATGAACGCGCGCGAGCGGCCGTTCGCGTCCACTACGCGGCGTAAGAGGACCGTCGTGGCCTCGGCGCCGTCGGGCTCGCCGCCCGCCAAGGCCTGCTCGTCGAGCCAGCCCGACACCTCGGCGCTCGCCGAGAATTCAGCCGTGATGTCGGCTCGGGTCGCGCCCGTGCGGACGACGTCGACATCGGCGCGCGCGCCGAGCGCGAGCGCAAGCGCGTCGATGAGGATCGACTTGCCGGCGCCGGTTTCACCCGAAAAGACCGTGAAGCCGCGGTCGAATTCGAGGTCGAGCGCGGCGACGATGACGAAGTCGCGTATCGAAAGGTGGCGGAGCATGGGAGCGTTTTGACTGCGGGTTCGTGGGGCGGCCATGCGCGGCCGGCTATGGTTTGGTCAAACCTTGCCTCGGGACCGGCGTCGCATATCCGCACGTGCGTGCCATAGGGGCGCCGGGCGCCAAGGACGGAGCAGGGCAAATCGATCTGGCGATGCGATCAGAGCGAGGCATCGTCGTCTTCATCTTCTTCGGCGGCGCTCGACGGATGCTCGTTCCAATGAAGCTTCTTGCGCAGCGTCGCGTAGTAGCTGTAGCCGACCGGATGCAGGAACGGCACGGTATGACGCGAGCGGCGCACTTCGATCGTGTCGTTGAGTTCGAGCGCCGTGAACGATTGCATGTCGAAGTTCGCGTTGACGTCGCGCCCGCCGATGATCTGGATGCGCAGCTTGCAGTCGTCCGGAATCACGATCGGGCGGTTCGAGAGCGCATGCGGCGCGATGGGCACGAGCACGAGGCCCTGCAGTTGCGGGTGCAGGATCGGGCCCTGGGAGGACAGCGCGTAGGCCGTCGAGCCCGTCGGCGTGGCGACGATCAGGCCGTCCGAGCGTTGGTCGTACATGAACCGGCCGTCGACGAACACACGCAGCTCGGCCATTCCCGAAAAGCCGCTGCGGTTGACGACGACGTCGTTGAACGCCAGCGCGTGATAGATCGGCTCGTCGGCGCGCACGATGCGCGCCTCGAGCAGCGTGCGCTCCTCGCGCTCATAACTGCCCGCGAGCATCTGCGGCACGCGTTGCTGCATCTCCGCGACGGGTATGTCCGTGATGAAGCCGAGCCGCCCCTGGTTGATGCCGATGAGCGGCGTTCGGTAGGGCGCGAGCTGACGCCCGATGCCGAGCATGGTGCCGTCGCCGCCGAGAACGACCGCGACATCGGCGCGCGCCCCGATTTCGGCGGGCGTGAGCGCGGGATAGCCGGTCGCGCCGACCTCGCGTGCGGTGTCGGCTTCGAAGACGACCTCGAAGCCGCGTTTCGCGATGCAGCCGGCGAGCGCCATCAGCGGCTCGCCGATGCCGGGCGTATTGCTGCGCCCGACGAGCGCAACCGTCTTGAATTGGTGACCCATTTCCATGCCGGCATTACACCATAGCTACGGTCTGTTTACATACGGAGGCTGGCCATGTTGCCCGGAGCGGCTGCTCGGGACGCGTTTCGTATGTAAGCGGACCCTGGGTTGAAAAAGCACCGCCTCGCGAGCTCGGGCGGGCCCCGATCACCCTAGCCTCGACGCGCGCGGGTTCCGAGCAGGTTCCTCCGCATTGATTTGTCGCTAGAATGATGTCGTGCCGATGACAGGCTGCCTTTCCGGCGCGGATCTTGCGGGCGCTGCGCCGCTCGCGGCGGCACGTCGGGCGGGAGGCGGCCAGCATGTCCGCGGGGGCGCGGACATGGGGCCATCGGCGTTCGTCTAAAATCTTGCGTCATGCTAGAACCACGCGCTCAGACTCTGCTGAAAACCCTGATCGAGCGATATATCGCGGAAGGTCAGCCGGTCGGCTCGCGCACGCTGTCGCGCTATTCGGGGCTCGAACTGAGCCCGGCGACGATACGCAACGTGATGTCGGACCTCGAGGAGCTCGGGCTCGTAGCGAGCCCTCATACTTCCGCTGGCAGGGTGCCGACGCCGCGCGGCTATCGTCTGTTCGTCGATACCATGCTGACCGTCGAGCCGGTTGCGGACGAGGAGGCGGTCACGCGCGTCGTGGAAAGGACGCTGACGCCCGGGGAGCCGCAGAAAGTCATCGCGGCCGCGGCGAGCGTGCTTTCGAACCTTTCGCAGTTCGCAGGCGTCATCCTGACGCCGCGCCGCAGCCATATCTTCAAGCAGATCGAGTTTATGCGCCTGTCGGACAAGCGCATCCTGCTCATCATCGTCACCCCCGAAGGGGACGTGCAGAACCGCATCATGGCCACGCAGCGCGACTACACGCCGTCGCAGCTCATCGAGGCATCGAACTACATCAATGCGCACTTCGCGGGACTTTCCTTCGATGAAGTTCGCCGGCGCCTGCGAGAGGAAATCGACCAGTTGCGCGGAGACATGACCGCGCTCATGCAGGCAGCGGTGACCGCCAGCACCGACGAAAGCGAGATGGGCGAGACGGTGCTGATTTCCGGCGAGCGCAACCTGCTCGAGGTGGCGGATCTGTCGTCCGACATGGCGCGGCTGCGCAAGCTTTTCGATGTATTCGACCAAAAGACGAGCCTCCTGCAATTGCTGGATGTATCGAGCCACGCGCAAGGCGTACAAATATTCATCGGCGGTGAATCGAATCTGGTGCCGATCGAACAGATGAGCGTCGTGACGGCGCCTTATGAAGTCAACGGCAAGATCGTCGGCACGCTCGGTGTGATCGGACCGACGCGCATGGCGTACAGCCGCGTGATTCCAATCGTCGACATCACCGCGCGGCTGCTTTCGACGGCCTTGAGCCAACAGTGAACGCGTTTCCGGACGCTCGCCGCGAGCTCCGTTCGCGAACGCCGACGCCCCTTGCATGATCCTTCGCGCACGGCATTCGCGCCATTGGCCGAATGGCCGAGTCGCCGTGGCCGCCGGCCTCGCTATAATCGGTTGAACTGAACCGAGGCCGGCTTGTACGGAAACGGTCTCCCACCCGGCCCTGTCGATTGCCCATGCGTTTCGATCTCGAGCTGCCGTCGCAGCCTGCCGCGTCACACCGAGTTGCCGTCTTGCTGATGAACCTCGGCACGCCGGATGCGCCGACGGCGCGCGCGGTGCGTCGCTATCTCGTCGAATTTCTGACCGATCCGCGCGTCGTCGAAATTCCGGCGCTCGTCTGGCAGCCGCTGCTGCGCGGGCTGATCGCGCCGTTGCGCGCGGCGAAGGTCGCCAAGAAATATGCGTCGATCTGGATGCCGGAGGGTTCGCCGCTGCGCGTCTATACAGAAAGGCAGACCGAGGCGCTGCGGGCTCTGCTTCATTCGAACGGGTATCCGGTCATCGTCGACTATGCGATGCGCTATGGAACGCCAGGCATCGGCGCGATGTTGAATCAGCTCAAGCTCGCTGGCGCCGAGCGCGTGCTGCTGATGCCGATGTATCCGCAATACTCGGCATCGACGACGGCGACGGCGTTCGACGCCGCGTTCGCGGCCCTCAAGCGGATGCGCAACCAGCTCGAAGTCCGGACGGTCCGGCACTTTGCCGATCAGCCGGCGTATATTCGGGCGCTCGCCGACCAGGTGCTGCGGCACTGGGCCGCGCGCGGCCGCCCCGACTTTGCCGCCGGGGACAAGCTCGTGCTGAGCTTTCACGGCGTGCCGAAACGCACGCTCGACCTCGGCGACCCTTATCACGAGCAATGCCGGCTGACGGCGGCGCTGCTCGCGAACCAGCTTGCGCTGAGTTCGACCGAGTGCCTCGTCACTTTTCAGTCGCGCTTCGGCAAGGCGGAGTGGCTGCAGCCCTACACCGCGCCAACGTTGCGAGAGCTCGGCGCGGCCGGCGTGCGGCGGGCCGACGTCTTTTGTCCCGGGTTTACGTCGGATTGTCTCGAGACGATCGAAGAGATCGGTCTCGAAGTTCGCGACGAATTCCTCCGCGCGGGCGGCAAGCAATTCGAGCGCATCCCGTGCCTCAACGCATCGTCCTCATGGATCGCCGCGCTCGCCGAAATCGTCGCGCAACAGTTGCAGGGATGGCCCGCCCGGTCACCTCTGCCGGCATCGCCGAGCGTGCCGGCGTGAGTCCGCCGCTCGCGAACCGGGCCCGTCGCAGGCCGTGCTCGATCGCTCGCGCCGATCGCTCGGGCAAGATCGTTGCTTTTTTGCGTACTTGGCCACACGACGGCAGGCAATTGCCGGCCAATCCGAATTTCTGGCACTCCGATGAACTACAAGATCTCGACTGAACCGGGCGCACGCCTGCGCATCGACAAGTGGCTCTGGGCGGCGCGCTTCTTCAAGACGCGCTCGCTCGCCGCGGACGCCGTGGACAAGGGCCGCGTGCGCATCGGCGGGATGGCCGTGAAACCGGCGAAGGATGTGCGCGTCGGCGATCTTGTCGAAATCGAGATCGACCGCATGGTATGGGAGGTGCGCGTAATGGGCGTGTGCGAAGTGCGCGGCCCGGCTGCCGTGGCGCAGACGCTCTACGAGGAGACTTCCGCGAGCCGCGCGAAGCGGGAGGCGGAAGCCGAGCGGCGCAGAACGTACCGCGAGCCGTCGGCCGCGTTGCAGGGCAGGCCGACCAAGCGCGACAGGCGCATCATCGACAAACTTTCAGGTGGTGGGGGTTGAACAACTGCTCGAACGTGGCATGAACGACGCCGTATTCGGTGGTTGTATCGGTCACCGCACCGGACATGCAGATGGTCGTGGTCCCCGCAACGAGTATCAGCGCGACCACCGCGATGGCAAAGGTCAGTTTCACTGTACTTCCCCGCTGGGGCTCCCGGTTGATAGGCGACGGACCTGGCGCCGCGACCGACTTTCGATGCGCATCGGCGACAAGGAACGGTCGATGCGCGGATAGTCATAAGGTCAGTCTAGGGCAAACCATAATAGTGCTCAATGCGATTTCGGTTTTGACGAGGTAATCCCTGTTACGGCTCGTTTCGATGCACTTAATTTGTGCAAAAAAACAGCGAGGGAGACCTTGAATTCCTCGCGGCAAGCCCCATTTGCCGCCGATGTGTGGCGGCAGGCGCAACGGACGCAAGAGGATGCGCCTTCCGCGCTTTGATTTCACTTATTGGACGATTCAGCGACATGGAAAATACGCAAGACAACCCGGCCAGCCAGAACTCGAAGCCTGCCGGCGACGACACCGCGCAACCCATTGCCGAGAACGTCGCGGAGCAAGTGGCGGCGGCGGCCGCCGCCGAGCCTGCCCCCGAGCCGACGCCCGAAGCGGCGCTGGCCGAGGCTAAGGCGAAGATCGCCGAGCTCAACGAGAGCTTCCTTCGCGCGAAGGCCGAGACGGAGAACGTGCGCCGGCGTGCGCACGAAGACGTCGTGAAGGCGCGCAAGTTCGCGATCGAAGCTTTTGCAGAGCATTTGCTGCCCGTGATCGACAGCCTCGAAGCGGCGCTCGCCGATTCGTCGGGCGACGTCGCGAAGTTTCGCGAGGGCGTCGAGCTGACGCTGCGCCAGCTCTCGAGCGCGTTCGAGAAGGGCCACGTCGTGTCCGTCAATCCCGTGGGCCAGAAGTTCGATCCGCATCGCCATCAGGCTATTTCAATGGTGCCGGCCGATCAGGAACCGAATACCGTCGTGTCCGTGCTGCAGAAGGGCTACGTGATCGCCGATCGCGTGTTGCGGCCCGCGCTCGTCACGGTCGCGCAACCGAAGTGACGTCGGTCGCACTCCAGGCCCCACACCGCACCAGCGAGCGCGCATGAGTGACCATCCGGTCGACGCTACGGCGTTTTCTGTATTCGAGATGGAGGAGGTGAATGCCGCGAGTTTCGACGCGGCGCTCGCTTCGGCCGGGGATGCGCTTGCCGTCGTTTTTTTCTGGGGCGTCGATTGCTTTAACTGCGAAGTTGCGAAGAAGGCGATGCTGGCACAGCCCGAAGCGATCCGCGCGCTCGGGCTGAAGTGGTTTCATGCCAACGTCTACGAGCATCGCGAGCTCGGGCAGCGGTTTTCGTTGCACGGCGTGCCGACGTGGTTCTTCTTTCACCGCGGCAAGCGGCTCGGTCGGGCGACGGGCTGGCACGGCCTCGCGCAGTTCGAGGCCGCCGTCGAGGCGGCCCGTGCCAAGGCGCGGGCGGCCGGCGGCCAGGCGATTCAGAGCGGGGGACGCAGCGGCGATTGAAAAAACTGAAAGACTGCATCGACTTCAGGGGCTTCGGGGCTTGAAAACGATGCAGCCGCACTTATGTTGTGTGCAGGTATGAATTGAGCGGATGGTCGAGCCAGTGAGGCTGCGGCGTCCGAAAGCGATCAAAAGTCAGGAGATTTAACAAAATGGGCAAAATCATCGGCATCGACCTCGGCACCACGAACTCGTGCGTGGCGCTGATGGAAGGCAACTCGATCAAAGTGATCGAGAACTCGGAGGGCGCCCGCACGACGCCCTCGATCATCGCCTACATGGACGACAACGAGATTCTCGTCGGCGCGCCGGCCAAGCGTCAGTCGGTGACGAACCCGAAGAACACGCTGTTCGCGGTGAAGCGCCTGATCGGTCGCCGGTTCGAAGAAAAGGAAGTCCAGAAGGACATCGGCCTGATGCCGTACAAGATCATCAAGGCCGATAACGGAGACGCCTGGGTCGAAGCGCATGGCCAGAAGCTCGCGCCGCCGCAGATTTCGGCTGAAGTGCTGCGCAAGATGAAGAAGACGGCCGAAGACTACCTAGGCGAGCCGGTCACGGAAGCCGTCATCACGGTGCCCGCCTACTTCAACGACAGCCAGCGTCAGGCGACGAAAGACGCGGGCCGCATCGCCGGCCTCGAAGTCAAGCGGATCATCAACGAGCCGACGGCGGCCGCGCTCGCGTTCGGTCTCGACAAGGCCGAAAAGGGCGATCGCAAGATCGCCGTCTATGACCTCGGCGGCGGTACGTTCGACATCTCGATCATCGAAATCGCGGACGTCGACGGCGAAAAGCAGTTCGAAGTGCTCTCGACGAACGGCGATACGTTCCTCGGCGGGGAAGACTTCGACCAGCGCATCATCGACTACATCATCGGCGAGTTCAAGAAGGAGCAGGGCGTCGATCTGTCGAAGGACGTGCTCGCGCTGCAGCGCTTGAAGGAAGCGGCCGAGAAGGCGAAGATCGAGCTCTCGTCGAGCCAGCAGACGGAGATCAACCTGCCGTACATCACGGCGGATGCATCGGGTCCGAAGCACCTGAACTTGAAGCTCACACGCGCCAAGCTCGAAGCGCTCGTCGAGGAGTTGATCCAGCGCACGGTCGAGCCGTGCCGGATCGCGATCAAGGACGCCGGCGTGAAGGTGAGCGACATCGACGACGTGATCCTTGTCGGCGGCATGACGCGTATGCCGAAGGTCCAGGAAACGGTGAAGGAGTTCTTCGGCAAAGAGCCGCGCCGCGACGTGAACCCGGACGAGGCCGTGGCCGTTGGCGCCGCGATCCAGGGGCAGGTCCTCTCGGGCGACCGCAAGGACGTGCTGCTGCTCGACGTGACGCCGTTGTCTCTCGGCATCGAGACGCTCGGCGGCGTGATGACGAAGATGATCAACAAGAACACCACGATCCCGACGAAGCACCAGCAGGTGTACTCGACGGCGGACGACAATCAGTCGGCCGTGACGATCAAGGTGTATCAGGGCGAGCGCGAGATGGCGGCCGGCAACAAGCTGCTCGGTGAGTTCAATCTCGAGGGCATCCCGCCCGCGCCGCGCGGCGTGCCGCAGATCGAAGTGACCTTCGATATCGACGCCAACGGTATTCTGCACGTGGGCGCGAAGGACAAGGGCACCGGCAAGGAGAACAAGATCGTCATCAAGGCGAATTCGGGTCTCTCGGAAGCCGAGATCGAAAAGATGGTCAAGGACGCCGAGCTGAACGCGGCCGAAGATCATCGCCTGCGTGAGCTGGCCGACGCCCGCAACCAGGGTGACGCGCTGGTGCACAGCACGAAGAAGGCGCTCGCCGAGTACGGCGACAAAGTGGACTCGAGCGAGAAGGAGAAGATCGAGTCGGCGCTGAAGGAGCTCGAGGACGCGCTGAAGAGCAACGCGAGCGAAAAGGCCGACATCGAGGCGAAGATCGAAGCGGTTGCTACGGCCTCGCAAAAGCTCGGCGAGAAGATGTACGCCGACATGCAGGCGCAAAGCGCGGCGGCCGGTGCCGCGAGCGGCGCGTCGTCCGGCGGCGCGAGCTCGGGCGCAAGCGCGAGCAAGCCCGAAGACGACGTGGTCGATGCGGACTTCAAGGAAGTGAAGAAGGACTGAGCTTAACGCTCTATCGCAATGGCGGCTGGCACCCTCGCGGCTAGCGGGGGCGGCCGGCCGGCACGACGCCTGGCGGACTTTCGGGTTCTCCGGGCACATTTGCTTTATGGGCGGGATGCTTGCTTCGGCCGTCGAGCGCGGCCGGGGCGAGCATGCCGGACGGGTCGGAAGACTCCACAGCATGCGAAAGGAGCGGCCGCGCACGTTGCGCGGCCGGCGGTGAACCGATGGCGAAAAGGGATTACTACGAGGTCCTGGGCGTTGCGAAAAACGCGAGCGACGAAGAGATCAAGAAGGCTTATCGCAAGCTCGCGATGAAGTACCACCCCGACCGCAATCCGGACAACAAAAAGGCCGAGGAAAGCTTCAAGGAGGCCAAGGAGGCCTACGAGATGCTCTCGGACTCGCAAAAACGCGCGGCGTACGACCAGTACGGCCATGCCGGCGTCGACCCGAACATGGCGGGCGCGGCGGCACAGGGCTTCGGCGGGTTCGCGGACGCGTTCGGCGACATTTTTGGCGATATCTTCGGCCAGTCAGCGGGCGGCGGCGGCCGTCGCGCCGGCCCGCAGGTCTATCGCGGCGCCGATCTGCGCTACAGCATGGAAGTCACGCTCGAGCAGGCGGCGCACGGCTGCGAGACGCAGATCCGCGTGCCGAGCTGGGTCTCCTGCGAGGTCTGTCACGGCTCGGGGGCGAAGCCGGGCACGAAGCCCGAGACCTGTCCCACCTGTCATGGGTCCGGGGCCGTGCGCATGTCGCAGGGATTCTTCAGCATTCAGCAGACTTGCCCGAAGTGTCACGGCAGCGGCACGTACATTCCCGATCCGTGCCTGCATTGCCACGGCGCCGGCAAGGTGAAGGAAACGAAGACGCTCGAGGTCAAGATTCCGGCCGGCATCGACGACGGCATGCGGATTCGCTCGTCCGGCAACGGCGAGCCGGGCGTCAACGGCGGGCCGCCGGGCGACCTCTACGTCGAAATTCACATCAAGCCGCATTCCGTCTTCGAGCGCGACGGCGACGATCTGCATTGTCAGATGCCGATTCCCTTTACGACGGCGGCGTTGGGCGGTGAAATCGAGGTGCCGACGCTCGCGGGACGCGCGACGTTCACGGTGCCGGAGGGCACGCAATCGGGCCGGACGTTCCGGCTGCGGGGCAAGGGCATCAAGGGACTGCGCTCGAGCGTGCCCGGCGATCTCTACGTGCATGTGCAAGTCGAGACACCGGTGAAACTGACGGAACCGCAGCGCGAGTTGCTCAAGCAATTCGAGAAATCGCTCGTGGAGGGGGGGCCGCGTCACAGCCCCCAGAGCAAAAGCTGGTTCGACCGGGTGAAGAGCTTTTTTGACTGAGACCCATCCAGCTCGAGCTCAAAGAAGCGGCGAGCGCGAGTGAAGCCGATGAAGACTGACGAGCGCAGCGACGTCTTCGCGCTGCTCGACGATTGCGATGCAAGCGCCGCGCGCCGCTCGAGCCGCTTGTACACGGGGTTCGTGCGCGAGCACGTCGCAACCGATGCAGCCGGGCTCGATGCGGTTTGCGCGGCGGCCGCGGCGGATGCCGCCTCGGGGCTGCATGCGGTCGTGCTCGGCGATTACGAGTTCGGCCGCGATCTCCATCTCGGCGATCCACCGAAAGGCGGCGATTCGACGCAGCGAGAGACCGCCTCGCTGCGTTTTTTGTTGTTCGAACGCTGCGCGAGTCTTTCGCGTGACGACACCGACGCATGGCTCATTTCGATGGACGGTAACGCGAGCGAGCCGTCGGCGGCGGGCGCTGCCAACGTTGTCGAGAGCGTGACGCGCGAAGAATACGACGCCGCGATCGCGGCCGTGCATGCGGCGCTCGTCGCCGGCGACTCGTACGAGATCAACTACACGTACCGGCTAGCCTTCGACGTATTCGGCTCCCCGATAGCGTTCTATCGACGGCTGCGCGCCCGTCAGCCCGTGCACTACGGCGCGCTGATTGCGCTGCCGGCGGGCGAGTGGGTTCTTTCTTGCTCGCCGGAGCTTTTTGTCGAAAAGAAGGGAGCGCGTCTGCGCACGCGCCCGATGAAGGGTACGACGGCACGCGGCCGCACGCCCGAGGACGATGCACGAGCGCGAGCGTTCCTGCACAACGACGTCAAGAATCGCGCAGAGAACCTGATGATCGTCGATCTGCTGCGCAACGACCTGTCGCGTGTGGCGCGGACGGGCTCCGTTCGCGTGCCCGCATTGTTTTCGGTGGAGCCTTACCCGTCGATCTGGGCGATGACCTCGACCATCGAGGCGGAGCTTGCCGCCGGCGTTTCGTTCGCCGACGTGTTGCGTGCGCTGTTTCCCTGCGGTTCCATCACGGGGGCACCGAAGCATCGGACGATGCAGCTCATCGACGAGATCGAGACGACGCCGCGCGGCCTCTACACCGGCACGATCGGCTGGTACGACGCGCCGGGCCCCGGGAGCGGCGCGACAACAAGCGAGGGCGTGCGCATGTCCGAGCCGTGCGGGGAGTTTTGTCTCTCGGTCGCGATTCGGACGCTGACGCTCGCGGCGCCGGACGCCGCACCTGCTCGGCACGATGGCGACTTGCGCCGCGGCCACCCCCCCGGTCTGCTGCGTGGCTCGATGGGGATTGGCGGTGGAATCGTGCTCGATAGCGTGGCCGCCGACGAATACGCCGAATGCCGTCTGAAGGCAAGGTTTCTGACGGGGGCCGACCCGGGCTTTCAGCTCTTCGAGACGATGAGGGCCACGCGGACAGCGGGCGTTGCCCATCTGGACCGGCACTTGGCGCGCCTTGCGGGCAGCGCCGCTCAGCTCGACTTCGCGTTCGACGAAGGCTCGGTGCGTCGGCAGATTGCGGAGCGGTGCGAGCAATTGGCCGAACCGGGGGAGCATCGCTTCAGGCTTGCGATCGGCAAGGACGGAACGGTAGCGATCGCGACAGCGCCGCTCGGACCCGTGAAAATGGATGAAGCTTCATTCGTCGGTGTGCTGCTCGCCCCCGAGCATGGGTTCACACCCAGGCGTTCGAACGATTTTCTGCTGCGCCACAAGACCACGCACCGCGCCGAATTCGACCGCGGCTGGCGCGAGGCCGAAGCGCGAGGCGGCTTCGACACGTTGTTCTTCAACGAGCGCGGAGAGCTGACGGAGGGCGGCCGCTCGAACGTGTTCGTCAAGCTCGAGGGCCGGTGGTGGACGCCGCCTCTGGAGGGCGGGCTGCTGCCCGGCATCATGCGCCAATTGTTGCTCGAAGACCCGCAGCTTGGCGCTCATGAACGCGTGCTGACGCTTGCGGACGTGCGCAACGCCGAGGCGCTGCTTGTCTGCAATGCGTTGCGCGGCGCGCTCGCGGCGCGGATTCTTCCAGCCGGAGCCGCGGTCAGCGGCACCGCATAGGCGGAAGATCCAATATCAGCGTAAGCCAGCCCTGGACGGCTGCCCGTTTCGGCTTCCTTCAGAACTCGTGCTCGGGGCCCGGAAACGAGCCTTCCCTGACGGCTTTGACATAGGCTTCCACGGCCGCCTGAATATTCGGCGCGCCTTCCATGAAGTTCTTCACGAAGCGCGGCGGCTTGCCCGGGAAGATACCTAACATGTCGTGAAGGACGAGCACCTGGCCCGAGCAGCCGATTCCCGCACCGATGCCGATCGTCGGAATCCTCAGCTCGTTCGTGACGCCGGCCGCGACGGCCGAAGGAATCGCCTCGAGGACGATGAGCTGTGCGCCCGCGTCCTGAACGGCGCGCGAATCGCGCACGAGCTGTGCCGCGCCGGCTTCGCTTCTACCCTGCACCTTGAAGCCGCCGAACGCGTGAACCGATTGCGGCGTGAGCCCGATATGCGCGCACACCGGCACGGAACGTTCGACAAGAAAGCGGACGGTTTCGGCGAGCCACTCGCCCCCCTCGATCTTGACCATCTGCGCGCCCGCGCGCATGACCTTGACGGCGCTCTCGAAGGCTTGCGTCGCCGTGCCGTAGGTGCCGAACGGCAGGTCGGCGACGACGAGCGCGCGCGGTTGCGCCCGCGCGACACAGGCCGTGTGGTAGGCGATGTCGTCGAGCGTGACGGGCAGCGTGGTCGAGTGACCTTGCAAGACATTGCCGAGCGAGTCGCCGATCAGCAGAACATCGACGCCTGCGCGGTCGGAAAGCGACGCGAAGCTCGCGTCGTAGGCGGTCAGCATTACAATTTTTTCGCCGGCCTCGCGCATCGACTGGAGCTTCGGCACCGTCACCTTCGGCCGGCTCGTTTCCTGCAGGTAGGTCATCGCGTGTCTCGTCTCTAAGAATGATCGGCGCGCATCAGGCGTTGCCGGCCGCGCGAATCTTACTGCGCTTTTACGAAGCTCGCCTTGCGGCCGCGCATCGTTTCGATCTGTTCGACGACGAGCGCGAAGTCCGCTTGCGATTCGAGCGGATTCAGATGCTCGGTGTTGATCGTCAGCACGGGGCTCGCGTCGTAGTGGTAAAAGAACTGATCGTACGCTTCGCAGAGCTTGCGCAGATAAGTCTCAGTGATGAGACCCTCGGCGGCTCGCGCGCGTTTCTGGATGCGTGAGAGCAGCGTATGCGGGCTCGCCTGCAGATGGACGACGAAATCGGGCGCGGGGGCGCCCGCCGGCAGATGCGCGGCGAGCGATCGATAGAGCCGCCGTTCGTCGTCGGGAAGTGTGAGCCGCGCAAAGACGTCGTTCTTTTGCGCGATGAAGTCCGCCACGAGCGGCGCGCCGCTCGCGAGCGCCTCGCCCGCCTCACGGGCCTGCTCCACGCGTTGCAACGCGAAGTGCAGCTGTGCCGGCAACGCGTAACGCGCCATGTCGGCGTAAAAACGATCTAGAAACGGATTGTCGGCCGCGCGCTCGAGCAACGTCCGCATCGACCAGCGCTCGGCCAGTCGTTGCGCAAGCGACGTCTTGCCCACGCCGATCGGCCCTTCGATCGCGAGGTAGCGATACGGCGCGTGCCGTACGGGAGGGGTGACGGTGAGTGCGGGGGAGGTCATCGCGATTTGCCGCGCAACGCGGCGAGCATGGCGCAGCCGCAGGTTTGCACTTTTTCGATGCGTTGATGCGCGACGCCTTCGATCAGCGCATCGGCGCGGCCGATGCCGGGAATCGTGACATCGCCATCGATTTCGACGAGCGGCACGAGAACGAATGCGCGCTCGACGGCGCGCGGGTGCGGGACGATCAGATCGGGCTCGTCGATGCGTTCGTCGCCGAATAGCACGATATCGATGTCGAGCGTGCGCGGCGCGTTGGGGTACGGCCGCTCGCGCCCGAAGTGATGCTCGATGCGCTGGCACAACGCGAGCAGCGTGCGCGCGGTGAGCGCGGTTTCGATCTTGACGACAAGGTTGTAGTAGTCGTCGCCTTCGGCGTCGATCGGCTCGGTCCGGTAGAGGCTCGACTTGGCGAGCACGGTGACGCAGTGCTGCTGCGCAAGGCAAACGACCGCGTCCTTCAGGGACTGGCGAGCATCCCCGAGGTTCGCGCCAAGACCGAGATAAGCAACCGTCATGACATGGCTTCCTACGACTTCACGACTTCACCACTTCTTCGGCGGCTGGCGCCGCCGCATCAATCCTCGTGTGCATCATGCGTGGCGGCGGCGTTCGTCGAGCCGCCGTCGCGCGCGTCATCGGCCTGATCGGCCGACTCGCCGGGCGTGGCGCCCTCGGCCGGCTTCCGGCCGCGGCCGCCGCGCCGCCGGCGCTTGCGCGGCGTCCGTTCCTTGCCACCTTCCGCGAGAAGCGCTTCGCGCGCGGCGGCATCGCCTTCGATGAAGGCCGTCCACCAATGGCCGATCGCGGGGTCCAGCTCGCCCGACTCGCAGCGCAACAGGAGGAAATCATAACCCGCTCTAAATCTTTGGTGTTCGATCAGCTTCAACGCGCTGCGGCCGGAACGCTTTTCGAGGCGCGACTGCAGCCCCCAGATCTCGCGCATGTCGGCCGCAAAGCGCTTGTGGATCGCGAGCTTGCCCGTCTGCGTCTCGATGACGTCGTCCATCGCGCGGTGCAAGGCGGGAACCGGGTACTCGCCGTTGCTCTCGAACGCTTGCGCGCGTTGCTGCACGTCATGCCAGAGGAGGGTCGCGAAGAGGAAGCCGGGCGAGACGGGCTTGCCGGCACGCACGCGCGCATCGGTGTTGTTGAGCGAGAGCGTGATGAACGATTCGCCGTGCGGCTGTTCGAGCACCACGTCGAGCAACGGCAGAAGGCCATGGTGAAGGCCTTCCTTGCGCAGCTGCTTCAGGCACGCAAGGGCATGGCCCGAGAGCAGCAGCTTCAGCATCTCGTCGAAGAGTCGCGCGGCCGGCACGTTGTGGATCAGATCGGCGAGCGGCTTGATCGGCGCACGCGTCGCGTCGTCGATCTCGAAACCGAGCTTCGCGGCAAAGCGTACAACGCGCAGCATCCGCACGGGGTCTTCCCGGTAGCGCGTGGTGGGGTCGCCGATCATGCGCAGCATGCGTGCACGGATGTCGGCGATGCCGTCGTGATAGTCGAGCACCGTCTCCGTCGCCGGATCGTAGTACATCGCGTTGATCGTGAAGTCCCGCCGCGTTGCATCTTCGTGCTGCTCGCCCCAGACGTTGTCGCGCAGCACGCGGCCGCTCGCGTCGACAGCGTGGGTACGGCGGTCGAGCTCGTCGCGGCGCAGGCGCCGCGCGGGCGCGGCTTCGGCCGCAGGCGGATCGACGAGCGCCCGGAACGTCGAGACTTCGATGATTTCCTGGCCGAACTGCACATGGACGATCTGAAAGCGCCGGCCGATCAGCCGGGCGCGGCGAAAGAGCCGCTGGACTTCCTCGGGCGTCGCGTCCGTCGCCACGTCGAAGTCTTTCGGCGCGATGCCGAGCAGCAGGTCGCGCACGGCGCCGCCGACGATGAACGCCCTGAAGCCCGCCTGTTGCAGCGTTTCGGTCACTCGCACCGCATTGCGCGAGATCAGGGCGGGATTGATCCCATGCATCTCCGACGACAGAATGACCGGGGCATCGGGCTCGCGCGCCGCCGATGAACTCCCCCCGGTCGATGCCGCGGCAGCCCCCTTCGCCGTTTGCGGGCTCTTGCGGCGCGGCTTCGCGGGTTTCCCGGTCGCGGCGCCCGCAGGAGCATCGGCTGGCGCGTTTCGCTGGCTGCCGGGGGCGGGCGGTTCGTCTCGACTCCCAGGAGGGACGACTTGCGGGGCGCTCTCGAAGGAGGCGTCCGGGTTGGCCGTGCTCTGGCCGAACAGCTTGCGGATGAGTTTCTTGATCACGACGGTTGGAACAGATCGAGGATGCGCCAGCCCTTCGCCTCGGCATGGGCACGCAGCGTGGCGTCGGGGTTGGTCGCGATCGGATCGGTGACTTTCTCGAGCAGCGGAATGTCGTTGTGCGAGTCGCTATAGAACCAACTCTTCGGGAAGTCGCCGATGGACTTGCCGAGCGAGGCGAGCCAGCTCTCCACGCGCACGATCTTGCCCTCGCGGTAGCTCGGCGTGCCCGTGCCGCGGCCGGTGAACGGCGAGTGCGGCTTGCCGTCGATCGTCTCGACTTCGCAGGCGATCAGCATCTCGACGCCGAACGCGTCGGCGATTGGGCGCGTGATGAACTCGTTCGTCGCGGTGACGATACAGCAGAGGTCGCCCTTCTCCTGGTGGCCGCGCACGAGCTCGAGCGCCGCCGGCACGAGCGCCGGCCGGATCACCTCGTGCATGAACTTCTCATGCCAGGCCGCGAGCTGCGCGCGTGAATATTGGGCGAGCGGCGTCAGCATCGCTTCGAGATAAGCGTGGATGTCGAGCTGGCCCGCCTTGTAGTCGGCGTAGAAACGGTCGACATCGCGCATGAAGGTCGGCCCGTCGACGATGCCGAGCTTCACCATGAAGCGGCCCCATTCGTGGTCGCTGTCGGTGGGAATGAGCGTGTGATCGAGGTCGAAGAGAGCGAGATTCGTCATGAGGCCGCATTTTACTTCAAGCGGCCGCAGGCGGCCGGCGGGGCGTCGCCCGGTGGGTTTTCCGGCGTGGCATCCGGCTCGCTCGCGCTTTCCGGGGGCGCATCGCCTGCCGGCCGCGCAAGCATCGTGCGCAGGAGCGGCAGCGTGATCGCGCGCTTTTGCTCGAGCGAGAAACGGTCCAGCGCGTCGAGCAACGCCATCAGGCTCGGCATGTCGCGCCTGAAGTGGGTGAGCAGATAGGCGGGAACGTCATCGGCGAGCGCAATGCCGCGCTCCTTCGCCGCGTGCTTGAGAACGGCGATCTTGCGGTCGTCGGGCAGCGGCGCGAGATGATAGACGAGCCCCCAGCCGAGACGCGTGCGCAGGTCCTCGCGCACGGCGAGCGCGATCGGGGCGGCGTTGCCCGTGGCGACGAGCGCGGCCGACGGATGCGCGCGCACCTCGTTGAAGAGGTTGAAGAGCGCGATCTGTTGCGCGCTGGCGAGCTTGTCGCAATCGTCCACGACATAGATCGGCACGTGCGGATCGAAAGCGAATGCGGCGAGCGCGCTTTGGGGACCGAGAAAGCGCGAGCGCGCCGGCCCCGCGCTGTGTACGAGCGCGGCGAGCAAGTGGCTGCGTCCGCTGCCTGGCTCGCCCCAGACGTAGAAGGTGCGATCGGCGAGCGGGCCCGCGGCGAGCGCATTGTCGAGCCCGGCCAGGCGGGCGACGAGCTCGGCATTGGCGCCGGCGAAGAAATTGTCGAATGTCGAGGGCGGCGGGGTGCCGAGGTCGAGCGTCAGTTGGCGTTGCACGGACACGGTGGGGGCGGCATGAAGCAGGCGGATGTTGTCACTGACGCGGCGGCGCCCGTGATCATCGTTCTTCCCCCTCGACGACGGGGGGAGACGATTTGCGCGCGTCGAGGTAAAACCGGCTCTCGAGATAGCTGCGGCGCAGCTCGCGCACGGCCGTCGACAGAATCGCGCTGACGGGCAATGCGAGCAGCACGCCGAAGAACCCGAACAATTGCCCGAACGCCAGCAACGCGAAGATGACGGTGAGCGGGTGAAGGCCGATGCGCTCGCCGACGAGCCGCGGCGTCAGGATGAAACTTTCGAGGATCTGGCCGACGCCGTAGACGACCGCAACCGCTACGAAGCCGTAGAAGTTTCCGAACTGGAGCAGCGCGGCGATCAGGGCGAGCGCGAGACCCGTGGCGTAGCCGACGTATGGGATGAAGACCGCCAGGCCCGTGAACACGCCGATGGGCAGCGCGATCTCGAATCCGGCGATCGTGAGCGCGAGGCCGTAGAACACCGCGAGCACGCCCATGACGAGCACTTGGCCGCGCAGATATTGCGAGAGCGAGAGGTCCATTTCCCGCACGAGGGAGACCGTTTTCGCGAGCCAGCGGCGCGGCACGAACAATGCGAGCCGGGCGAGCATCGAGTTCCAGTCGTACAGTAGATAAAACAGCACGAGCGGGACCATGACGAGATCGCCGATCAGCGTGAACATGACGTTGCCGCCTGTGCGCAGGGACTTCCACGCCGCGACGGCGACGGCTTGTCCGCTGCTTTCGATCTTGCTCGTGAGCATGTCGCGCAGGCTCGCGAAGTCGAAGAGGTCGCCATAGCCGAGGTAGGTGAGCTTCGGCTGTGCCCAGTCGTGCAAGCGAGCGATGAAAATGGGGACCTGCAGCTTGAGCTGCGGCAGTTCGCGCTGCACGACGGCGAACACAAGCAGCGCGAGCAGCGACACGATGATCGCGAAGAACAGCATCATGACGAGCGCGGCGAGGCCGCGCGGCACGCGCCTGCGCACGAGCCAGGCGACGCCGGGCTGCAGGATGTAGGCGATGATCGCGCCGAGCAGGAACGGGGTGAGCACGGGCCTCAGCAGCCAGAGCAGCATGCCGAGGCCGAGCGCGACGGCGCTCCAGAAAAGGGCCTGGCGTTGGTACGGCGTGAGAAACGGGGCGTTGTGCGACAAGAGTTTTCCCAAGTGTGGTCGGAGAGGGTAAATCGAGCGGGCCGGCGCGCATCGGGTAAAATCGCATTTTACCGACCTTCTCGCACTTCCCCATGAATCAACCGAAATCCGCTCCGGATGGTGAGACTCCGGCTCGTTCGGCGCAAGGCCTTTCGTACCGCGACGCGGGCGTCGACATCGATGCCGGCGATGCGCTCGTCGACGCCATCAAGCCGTTTGCGAAGAAGACGCTGCGTGAGGGCGTGCTCGGCGGCATCGGCGGATTCGGCGCGCTTTTCGAGGTGCCGAAGAAGTATCGCGAGCCCGTGCTCGTTTCGGGCACGGACGGCGTCGGCACGAAGCTCAAGCTCGCGTTCCATCTGAACAAACACGATACGGTCGGCCAGGATCTCGTCGCGATGAGCGTGAACGATATCCTCGTGCAAGGCGCCGAGCCGCTTTTCTTTCTTGATTACTTTGCGTGCGGCAAGCTCGAGGTCGGCACGGCGGCGACCGTCGTGAAGGGCATCGCTCACGGCTGCGAGCTCGCCGGCTGTGCGTTGATCGGCGGCGAGACGGCCGAAATGCCCGGTATGTATCCGGACGGCGAGTATGACCTCGCCGGCTTCGCCGTGGGCGCCGTCGAGAAGAGCAAGATCATCGACGGCAGCACGATCGTTCCGGGCGACGCCGTGCTCGGGCTCGCCTCGAGCGGCATTCATTCGAACGGCTTTTCGCTCGTGCGCAAAATCATCGAGCGCGCGAACCCCGATCTGTCGGCCGATTTTCACGGTCGTTCGCTCGCCGATGCACTGATGGCGCCGACGCGGATTTACGTGAAGCCGCTGTTGGCGTTGATGGAAAAGCTCGCGGTCAAGGGCATGGCGCACATCACGGGCGGCGGGCTCGTCGAGAACATCCCGCGCGTGCTGCGCGACGATCTCACGGCCGAGCTCGACAAGGACGCGTGGCCGATGCCGCCGCTCTTCTCTTGGCTCCAGCAGCATGGCGGCGTGGCCGACGCCGAAATGCACCGCGTGTTCAACTGCGGCATCGGGATGGCCGTCATTGTGGCGGCGGCCGATGCCGACGAAGCCATGCGCGAGCTCACCGCGGCCGGCGAGCAGGTCTGGAAGATCGGCAAGGTGCGCCCGCGGCACGAGGGCGAGGCGCAGACGGTCGTGGTTTGAAGGGACGTGTAGCCGCTGCTTTTTCGTAGCAGTTGAAAAAAGACCGCTTGGGTGCCAAGCGGTTTTTTTTCGTCGTGCGCCCGGCAGGGCGCATTCACTTGGAGGTGAAAGTCCTCTACACGCCCGGCAAGGGGAAGTGTTAGCCGGAGGCAAGGGTGTCGCGGGCGA